>NZ_CP046578.1 GCF_013365455.1 Wolbachia endosymbiont of Dirofilaria (Dirofilaria) immitis | reverse complement strand
TGCATGTAGAGTCTTTCTATTTCTTTTTGAAAGGTTTTATGTATTAAGAAAGTGTGCAACTGAAGTGCTGATGAAAGATCTGCCAGGTCTTACTATATTTAATGATTTACTGAAGTTTCACGACTGCAATATAACCGATATAATGACTCCACGTACAGAAATATGTGCATTAGACATTGAGTCAAACAAACATGAAGTGATAAAAAAGATAAGAAGTACTTATCATACTAAGATACTAGTTTACAAAAACAACTTTGATAATATAATTGGGTTCTTTTATGCGAAGGATGTTCTTTTTGATAAGAGTGAAACCTTTGACTTGAAAAACTTCGTACAGAATGTGATATTTGTTCCACCTTCAATGAAAACCACTAACCTTTTTATTAAAATGAAGTCTGCTAGGCCACATTTAGCTGTTGTGTTAGATGAATACGGTGGAACCGATGGCTTAATTTCAATGGCTGACCTTATGGAGAAGTTGGTACCAAATGTTAATAGTGGAAATGAGCCTTTTGAATGTACAATCATCAAGTTACCTCAAAACAAGTTTGAGGTGTCAGCAAGAATTCTTATAAAAGATATAGAGGAGAATCTAAAGATAGAATTACGTGATCCTGAAGAGGATTATGTTACACTTGGTGGCTTGATTCTTTCAATTGCTGGTAAGGTACCTTCTAAGGGCGAGGTTGTCATGTATAAAAACGGTGTAAAGTTTATTGTTAAGGATGCGAGTGAGCGGTACATTAATAGAATAATACTAGACCTTAGTGATCATAAGAAAATAGATTGATAATTTTCGTGAGAAAGTGTCATATTTTTAGGAAGAAAATTTATAGGTTAGCGTATACAATGCTGGTACTGTTTTAGGGGGTGAGTATGCCTTTTCGGAGGTACTAAGTGCTCTAATCCTTGTACTAATACTTAAAGCTTACAGATACTTTTATAAAGTGCAGGGTTATTCCTGGGTTAAAACTAAACTTATTTCTAGTAAATTATTTTTATAAGAGCAGTGTATTTCGGTATTATAATATTCTAGTAGTAAGGATGTCATATAAACATTAACATCCTTTGAATTTAGGTTAATATTGTCTTTTCTTGTTAATTTGTTCACTAAAGATTTGCTCATTGGTTTATGCTTATTTAGAATTTTTATAGTCAATAATATTTTACCTTCTGTTTGAGTTAGTAAAATAGAAACTAATTCAACTTCTGCTACTACACTGGCTATAGTTAGTACCATGTTAGAAATTATCTTATTTATTTTTTCAATTAAATCTTCCTTGCCTCTTATAGGATATTCGTCTATCTCCCACATAAATTTTACTTTTTTTTTAATAAATAATTTTCAATGTTAGATTTGGTCTGGCCAAAATTATAATTGTCTGCTGAAGAAGAATATGCCTGTTTCATAACTTTATGTTTATTTATTAAATCATCAGAGCTCTCCTTAAGTAATGACAATGCTTCTTTGCGTGCGATATCATCGTTTTTATTGCATTCTTCGAATTCTTCTAGGCCAAACATTATTCCATTCATAGAATTAGCAAAATCATGAAGTAGTTGTCCTGATAGTAACTCTGTTACTAATAGCATGTTTTTGACGTTTTCATTCATTAGGTAATTGTGAATAATTTAAATTACCCTATATTGGTAAGTATGTAATAGTCAATTAAGAGGAAATTTTGCTGTACTTTTTGTGGTAGCTTATTAATATAGTGTTAATAACTGTGGAGTTTACAAAGGAGTTATGAGTACCTATTCTAAATCAGGAGTAGATCTTAAATTGTATAATAAGTTAATGAAAGAAATCAAACTTATTGTTGAGGAAACTAAAAAAAAAGAAGTAATTAGCGAAGTAGGTTCATTTTCCGCACTGTTTGATTTTACTGAATTAACCAAAAAATATACCCATCCTGTATTAGTTTCTTCAACTGACGGAGTAGGTACAAAGCTGTTAATAGCTCAAGAAGTGAATAAACATGATACTATAGGTATAGATTTAGTTGCAATGTGTGTAAATGATCTGCTTACACAAGGAGCAACACCTTTATTTTTTCTTGATTATTTTACAACTGGTATTTTGAATAGAGATGTTTTGCTTCCCGTAGTTCGTGGTATTGTAGAGGGATGTAAGCAAGCTAAGATAGCATTAGTTGGTGGAGAAACTGCAGAAATGCCTGGAATGTATGATAATGGTCATTACGACCTTGCAGGGTTTGTAGTTGGAGTAATTGATAAAAGTAAAATTCTTCCGAGCTATGATACAATGAAAGCTGGTGATTATATAGTCGGCTTAGAGTCAAGTGGAATTCACTCAAATGGATTTTCTTTGATACGTTGTGTTTTTAAAAGTTTAGGTATAAGCTATAATGATTTGTCTCCATGGAATAGTTGTCTTTGGAAAGAAGTGTTACTTAAGCCAACAAAGATATATGTTGATTCTTTATTGCCTATTATGTCACAAATAAAAGGTATTGCACACATTACAGGTGGTAGTTTGGTAGATAATATCCCACGGATTCTTCCAAAAAATTTGTTTGCAGATATAGATATTAATTCTTGGAAATGGCCAGATATATTTTTGTGGTTGACAGAAGAAGGCAAAATAGAAAAAAAAGAGATGTTAAGGACATTTAATTGTGGTATTGGTATGATATTGATTATAGATCCCGAAAATATGCAAAATGTAAAAGATTATTTTCAAAAACGTGAGGAAAAGATTAAAATTATTGGAAAACTTAGTAAAGTATATAACCCTTCACTTGATATGGTGGTATTTAATTAATCTAACTTTAATGATAATCTTTTTGCAACTTCTAAATATGTTTCTTTTAAGTCTCCTAAGCTTAAACGAAAAACATCTTTATCTAATTTTTTATGTGTGTTTTTATCCCATAACCTAGAATTATCGGGGCTGATCTCATCAGCTAAAACGATTTTTGTATTGTCACTCACTAATCTACCAAATTCAAGTTTAATATCAACTAAGTCTATTCCTGCATTTGAAAATAAGTCTATTAGAAGTGTGTTGATCTTTAAGGTTATAATCTTAATTTCTTCTATTTCTTTACTAGATAACCAGCCAAAATATGTTATATGGTTTTCATTTACCATTGGATCATCTAGATTGTCATCCTTATAAAAAAACTCGATTATAGGAGACGTAAGCCTCTTGCCTTCCCTTATGTTAAAACGCTTACAAAAACTACCTGCTGTGATATTTCTCACTACTATCTCGAGAGGTACAATTTTTAGTTTTTTAACTAGCTGCTCTCTTTCGTTTAGAGTTTTTATAAAGTGTGTATCAATTCCCACTTTTTCAAGTTTTTTCATAATGAAAGCACTGATAAAATTATTGATTATTCCTTTGCCTTTAATGACTTTATGTTTTTCTTTGTTAAATGCTGTAACATCATCCTTAAAGTGCTGTACAACGGTTAATGAGTCTTCAGCTTCAATAATACACTTGGCTTTACCTTCGTATATTATTTTACCTGGTATCATATATTGTTTAACTGTATATTATAGACATTATATTAGTTTCTGCTTAAATTTACTACAAATTTATAAAAATGCTTAATGTTACAATATTAACCATATTTCCAGAAATGTTCCCTGGATCCCTAAATTATTCTCTTGCTGGAAAAGCATTGAAAAAAAATATATGGAACCTTGAAGTGGTAAATATACGTTTTTTTGCTAAAGGTAAACATTTAATGGTAGATGATGTTCCATACGGAGGCGGGGCAGGGATGATTATGCGTTCCGATGTGATTGGTAGTGCAGTCGATAGTGTCCTTTTTTCTCATAGGAATACTAGATTTATTTATATGACTCCATCTGGTACGAAGTTTAATCAGAGTATTGCAAGAGAATTGATAAGGTTTCCTCACATAACGATATTGTGCGGTCGATTTGAGGGTATTGACCAAAGAGTAATAGATGAGTATACTCCTTATGAGTTAAGTATTGGAGATTATATTCTTTCAGGGGGTGAGCCGGCTGCAATGGTGGTCCTTGATGCATGTGTCAGGCTTCTTCCTGGTGTAGTAAGCAATTCTGATAGTCTTACTGAGGAAAGTTTTAGTTATACTGGTGGTATACTTGAGTACCCTCAATATACTAGACCTAGGCAATGGAAAAACCGTAAGGTGCCTGGAGTTCTGTTGTCTGGTAATCATGAAAGAATAAATGATTGGAGGCAGAAACAGTCTCAGGTTATAACAAAAAGACGTAGACCTGAACTATTAGATGGAGAGATAAATGGTAAATTTACTTGAAAAATTCAATAAAAAGCAAATGGAAGTATTAATCAAAGAAGTGCCAGAGTTTCGTCCTGGTGATGATTTAAAGGTTACTTTTAGAATGGTTGATGGTGCAAGTGAGCGTATTCAAGTATTTGAAGGTGTATGTGTATCGAAGAGAAACCGTGGATTACATTCTTCTTTTGCAGTTAGGAAAGTGAGTTATGGAGAGAGCATAGTATCTCAATTTTTTGTTTATTCTCCTGCACTGATTTCAGTACAAGTAACAAGGAAAGGGAAAGTTCGTAGGGCAAAGCTGTATTACTTATGTAAACTATTTGGAAAGGCTGCGAGAATAAAAGAGCGTACTACTTACAAAAGCGATGGGTCTAAGTGAATGTAATAGAAGTTTCAGTGTTAACACTGTATAATGATGCGGGCACTAAGATAATAAAGAAAGTGTTGATGTTAAATATAATGAAAGGTCTTGTTTAGACTAATTGTAAAATGAGCATAAAGACAAAATTTCTTAAGCTGCTTCAGTCCAGGCGCGTACACGCTCGTATAAAAAGAAAAAATAAGAGAAATAGGACATTGTATTTTTGTTCTTTTATAACATTAGTTATTTCACTTGGTTGTCCTATATGTATATTGTTGAGTATATTAATTAACTCTTATAGCGCCTTAACGGTAACAAAAATTTTGTTGCCTATAGAAATAAGCTCTGATTTTTTTTTAACAGGTAGCCCTAGTGATTTGAGATATAAGTCCATTGAATTGCTCAATGATTCCCTGCGTAAAGTATTTAAAGGAACTGATTTTAAAGATAGTGACGAAATTTTGAGTCGTAATTCTTATAAGGAATTAGAGAACTTTTTTTATAGGAAAGTGAAGTACGGTGGTGGGTATGAAATCTGGTTTACCGCATCAAGTATAATTAATTCAATAAATAAGAATAAGTATTTTAATGATCGTTATGCTAAGTTGCTTAACTGGCTAAAAGAGGGAAAAAGGGTAAAAAAATTCTTTAATAAGTCTTTATTTCTCAAATCTGATTCTCGTGAACCTGAAAGCGCAGGGATTTTAGGAGCGTTTGTTGGCTCTTTGATGATGATTACGGTATGCTTAGCTTTAGCGTTGCCAGTAGGGGTCATGTCAGGCATCTATCTTCATGAGTTTATGTCAAAGAATAGTATGATAACTAATATTATAGAAGTTAGTATAAATAATCTGACTGCAGTGCCTTCAATAATATTTGGTGTAGTGGGCTTAACTCTCTATCTTGGTATGTTTGAACTGCCTCGTTCTTCTCCACTTGTTAGTGGAATGACTCTTTCATTTATGATGTTGCCTAACATTATAATCGCAACAAAAAATGCCTTTGCAAATGTTCCTATTACGATAAAGGATGCAGCTTTTGCTCTTGGTGCTCCTCATATTAAGGTAATATTAGATCACTCTTTGCCGATTGCTTTACCAAAGATAATACATGGTACTATGCTTGCAGTTGCAAGAGTTTTAGGCGAGTCTTCTCCTTTGCTTATGGTAGGTACGGTAGCATTTATCGCTGATACACCTGTATTCTTTTCTGACCCAGCAACTGTTTTGCCTGTACAAATATATATATGGTCGAGTAGTCCTGAAATCGCATTCATTGAACTTGCTGCTATTGCAATCATAGCTTTATTGATAATGTTATTTGCTCTGAATTTAGTAGCAAATTTTGTGAAAAGGAAATTTGAGTTTTTAACTTTTGATTCATGAAAATTATTATTTTATTTGGGTATGGTTTGAATTGTGAAAAAGAAACTGCATTCGCGTTTATAGAGTGTAGTAGAAAGCTTGGTATCAATAATGTAGAAGTAAAAATTGTTCATATTAATGAGGTTATATGTAGTCCATATGAATTGAAATCGAGTGATATACTTGTAATTCCAGGTGGCTTTTCTTATGGTGACAACATTGGTGCTGGTAATGCTTTTGCTCTACGCATTAAGAACAACTTATTAAATGAATTTCAAGATTTTTTATCTCAGGATAAGCTTGTTATGGGAATATGTAACGGTTGTCAAATATTAGTAAAGTTGATTCCAGAATTTTCTAACTTAGCTTTGATACGTAATGATGTAGGTAATTATCAGTGTCGTTGGATTAGAGTTAAAGTTAATCCACATAGCAATTCTATTTGGCTATATGGCCTAGATGAGTTATATCTTCCTATTGCTCATGGAGAAGGTAAGTTTTTTATGAGCAGAGATGTTTTAGATCAGTTGATTGAAAGCAACTCCATTGCACTACGTTATATTGATGAGAATGGTAGCTATGCTAATTTACGGTTTCCTTATAATCCAAGTGGGTCTATATATGACTTAGCAGCTTTATCAGATAAAAATGGTAAGGTGTTAGCTTTAATGCCTCATCCAGAAAGAGGTATATTTTTTACTCAGCAGGATAACTGGCCACTTGAAAAAGAAAAGTGCAAGCGTCTAAAGTCTACTGTGCCAAAGTATGGTGATGGGATGCTCATATTTGAAAACGCATTGAAGTATTTTTGTTAAGCTGATTTGTAGATGTTTAGTTGTGAATTAACCTATAAGGTTTATGTTCTATATATCATGAAAAATAAATCTTTTTTCTCATTTGGATGCTAATGATAGTGTAATTATTAAAGAGTAAAGATTCATTTGTATGAACATGATCTGCTTCCTTTTATTGTAGATATATAGAAATTAGATATTTTTTGTGGATCTTTCTTTTTGTAATCTTTAATAAGATTGGTGTTGTTGAAGTTGGTGAGATTACTAAAAATTATTGATTGTATTTAATCAGAAGTGTAAGCTTGTTTTTAGTACCTAAATACTCCGTTTCATATAGGGTAAGCTTTTCGTATATCTTCTTTTTAACAGTTATATTATCATCAAAGATTTTAGGTTTCCAATCTACCACTTTTTAATTTGATGCTGTTGTTAACTATTTAAAATTATAATAATATCTTGTGAGTCCAGTTTATTCAAGATTTAACTCTATCGATTTTTTAGTTGATTTTTTGGAGTAGAGAAATATTACTATTGTTTCTAACGTGTAGTGCCCTAGAGAATTTGCTGATTATATTTAGCTTTATGGATAAACGTGCGAGATAGAGTTATCTTACTTAGAACTTTTTTTGTTTTTAACAATTCTTTCTTTTTTATTGTTAGGTAATCTTTTTAAATAAAAAATTAGCTGAGTGGATCCTGTTATTCTTTTTATAATAAGTTAAATCATTTTGGCTACCACATTAGTTAGCGAAATCCATTTGCTCTAAATTTATCAGAGTTAGAATAAGAAGGATTATTATTGCTGCGTATTTTCCTGAAATATGGAAATTAAGACTCAAGGCATTCTTTATAATGCTTTACTGCTTTTCTTTTGTAAAAGGTAGCAATGGTATTAATTGTGATTGTATAGGAGGGTGATACGTATGAGTGAAATGTAAAGTAGATAATGATGGAGTGCGTTAAAATATTTTATAAAATTCTTTTTTTAATATATCGTCTAGTTCAGACAGTGGAGCTTCAACTCCTAGTTCTTTCATCGATGTGACACCATAATCTTTTAATCCACAAGGAATGATTCCCTTATAGTGAGAAAGATCTAGAGAGACGTTGAGTGCTATTCCATGATAGGTTACCCATTTTCTTAAACGAATGCCAAAAGCTGCTATTTTTTCTTCTACTCCGGTATTAGTTACCCAAACTCCTATTCTGTCTTCTTTGAATTTTCCAAATATATTAAAGTACATTAAAACATTTATGATCCAATTACTTATATCTCTTATATATAATTTTATATCGCATTTATTTCTTTTTTTAAGATTTAGCATTAAATATATAATGCGCTGTCCTGGTCCATGATATGTATACTTACCACCCCTGCTTGTTTTATGTATAGGAAATAATTCTTCAACGATTTCATCATCTGTTGCACTAATTCCTGCTGTGTATAGTGAAGGATGTTGAAGTAGCCATACTAACTCGTCTGATAAATTATTATAAATTTCTTGAACTTTTGCTTCCATGAATTTTACAGCATATTTATAATCAATAAGCTGGTTAGATATTAGCCACTCTACCATAGTTAATTTTTTTGTTCTTTAGGGTTTGTTATTGTCATTAATAGTGTTACAGCACTGAAATCTAGAAATTTAGATGAAAGCAAGTGCACTAGCTTGATAAGCATAGAAGTTAGTTGTTTTATATTAAAACAAACGTTTTCAATGAAATTGAATGAGAAACTAGATTTTGGTATCAGGTACTGAAATAATATCTTAATAGTAAAAGCTACCATAAAATTATAATACCTGTATGCTGTGCATCAACTATTTGAATAATATCTTTCTTGGTGATACTAGTTCTATCACAGTTTTGATTTTTTGACAAATTTAATTTTTCTGCAATAAAAAGAGGCGTATATAGGTTCTAACATTTTGAGAAGAGGGAAAAATGCGTAAACATTCTGCTTTGCAGCTTACAATAGAGCCAAGTTGAAATGAAGGTAGTATAAATTTGCTAGGAAAGCTATATCAGTACCATTTATTTTCTATTAACCTACTGATCGGTAAGATCTATTCATTACTGAAGTTACTTTATTCTCTTAACTAGTAACATCGAAATCAAAGTTTATTGAAAAAATTATGACCTGCTAATTAATTAGCGGTAACGCTGCTTATGCAATAGCATATTAAAGTCGAAAATAGTTAGGAAACTGCTAATAAAACTCTATTTTCTACACCTAGATAAGATTTATGTACGATTGTTTCAGAAATAATTAAGAATAGTCACTAAGCAAAGGAACCTTAATAGCCTATAGGTACTGAGCAACTTCAAGTGCTGGCCTGGTTTATGCGTATAATGTTACTATTTAATGATTTTTTAGTATATTTTTCACTACTGTATTCTTTTTCAGAATTGATACTTATTTTGTTAAATATAAAAAAATATCTCTTGAAGCTTTATCATGGAATTTGTTGATAACGAAAAGTGATATAGGATTTGCTCTTATTTTTCGTAAAAACCTAACTTGGTGCTAAGTTTATCCTTTCAAAAACATCAAACAATGAAACTGGTGCTGTAACATTAATGAGCCCTTGATTAGGATATGACTTTTTCAGATAATATAGCAACGATTACTCTGTTGAGATGCATAAAAAATAGCATTTCTAAATGAAGAATAAAATCATTACTTATAATGTAATATAGTACCTAAAGCCTTTTTGATAACTTGAAACTTTGTGAAATTGAGTGATTTTCTTGTAATCCGTTTTATCTGTATAACTTTTATACATACAAATTATCGTGGGAACCTTCTGTTACCCGGCGTTCCCTGAACCGTGCTTGTAGTAATGAGATTTAGTGCTTAGATTAAGCAGCTAATGCCATGACATTACTGTCAGCAGCAAAATTATTATTTGCATCTAAATTATAAACTCTTAACGGTGGTATCTAACCGAGCAAAGCTACCATCTTTACTATGCATGTCAATCCTTGTTCGCCCCCATGTAGTAAAAGTATGGTGGAGGCGCCGAGTACTGCCCTCGGGTCCAATACACCTATTACAGGGTAATTTTATTGCCATAGTGCGCAAAACACACACATTTATTGTATAGTAGCATTGAGCGAATGTCAAGATATTTAATTTTAAACTGATTAATAATTGAAACAAGGTTAAGATTTCCTAGTAGAAGAGATTGCTTTAGCTATCTGTTTTAGTGTTATTTTATTGGTTATAGTAAAAGTATTTAGAGAGCTTAAGATTTATCTCTATCTGCAGACTTTTTATCTAAATTTTAGTTAAAGTGATGCATATCTTTTTCAAAGTGTACGAGTATATATATTTGTTTGATTTCTTTAGCATACACGTTAATTTTCTTCTGAATCTTTTTTGTGCAATGAACCTTATTCCTAAAATTCTATGTCTTTGATAAAGTACTACTCAAGCTGTTAAAAGCATTAATTATTACATGTTTATATAGCTATCAAACGTGTAAATTTATGTTTTAAAAGGGTCATATACATTAATTTCTTTAGAGTTGCTCTTTTTTAATTTCTCATTCAATAATCTTAGAATAGGCTGTAAATCATCATTAATTGATAAGCATAGTATTTTTTTATTAAGATAGTTGGCTAAGTGACTCCTCTTTTTAAGGATTTCTGCTTCTTGCAATAAGTCACGTTTGTTTAATACTACAATCTCCTCTTTCTTGATAAGGTCACTACTGTAAAGCTTTAACTCATTGCGTGTACAATTATAAGCCAAAATGACATCATCGTGAGTTATATCGATTAAATGCAGTAAAATTTTACACCTTTCTATATGCTTTAGAAACTTGTGACCGAGTCCAGCTCCAAGATGAGCATTAACAATTATTCCAGGAATATCTGCTACTACAATTTTATTGTTATCTACCTTTACTATACCTAGATGTGGCTTAATGGTGGTGAAAGGATAATTTCCTACTCTTGTATTTGCATTTGAACAACGAGTCAAAAATTTTGATTTACCTGCATTTGGCATGCCGATAATACCAACATCTGATAAAACTTTTAGTTTTAGTATTATGTTTCTTTTCTCACCAAGTTTACCGTAGGTAAAACGCCTTGGTGCCTTATTAATAGAGGATTTAAAATTAATATTTCCAAGTCCGCCTTTTCCACCTTGTACTACTTGAAGTTTCATATTAGGTTTATTGAAATCTACTATTATTTCCTTACTTTCTTCATCAATTATTTGTGTACCGACTGGAACTTTAAGTATGATATCCTTTCCCGCTGCGCCAGACATGCCTCTGCTTGCACCGCTTTCCCCATCGCTTGCTTTAATGTGTCTTATATGACGGAAGTTAAGTAGAGTATTGAGATTTGCGTCGCTGATAAGAACTATGTCTCCTCCCTTTCCTCCGTTACCGCCATTTGGGCCGCCAAATTCAATAAATTTTTCTCGACGAAAGCTTGCGCAACCATTGCCTCCGTTACCTGCTTTTAAATATAATTTAATTTCATCTATGAAACCCATGCTAACCCATGATAATATTTAGCGTTTTCTCCCAACATACTTTCTATCCTCATGAGTTCGTTATACTTTGCAAGCCTATCAGAACGCGATAGCGAGCCAGTTTTTATTTGTCCGCAGTTTGATGCAACTGCTATATGAGATATTGTTGTATCTTCTGTCTCACCTGAGCGATGAGAAATGATAGCTTTATAACCATTTAATTCTGCTGTTTCAATAGCGGCTAAAGTTTCTGTTAATGTTCCTATCTGATTTGGTTTAATCAATACAGCATTTGCTATTTTTTCCTCTATTCCTTTACGTATTAGCTGACAATTTGTAGCAAATAGATCATCCCCGACTAGTTGAATTTTATTTCCTAGCTTTGTAGTGAGCAGTTTCCAACCTTCATAATCATCTTCGCTCATTGCATCCTCTATAGAGATTATAGGATATTTTTTCACGAGGTTAAAATAGTACTCAGCTAATTCCTCTGAAGTGAGCTCTCCATTTCTAAGTTTGTAAATTTTATTTTCATAAAAGGTAGATGAAGCAACATCAAGACCTAATGCAAAGTGATTGTACATTGAATAACCAGAAGATTCTATAGCATATATGATTAAATCAAGTACTTCCTCTGTGCTTTCAATGTTTGGTGCAAAACCACCTTCGTCTCCTACATTTGTGCTGTAACCTTTTTTCTTAAGAATATTACGTAAATTATGAAACACTTCTGCGGACATTCTAATCGCTTCACTAATAGCCTCAGCGCCAATAGGAAAAATCATGAACTCTTGAAAGTCAAGTTTATTGTCTGCATGTGCTCCTCCATTAATTACGTTGATAAGTGGACCTGGTATAATATTTGCCTGTTCACCTCCTAGATATCTATATAGTGGCATTTTAAAGCTATTTGCTGCTGCTTTTACAACTGCAAGAGACACTCCTAAGGTTGTGTTTGCTCCAAGTTTAGATTTGTTTTTCGTTTCATCAAGCTTAATTAAAGTTTGATCGATTATACTTTGGTTTGTTGCATCCATGCCAATGATTTTATTTGCTATCACTCCGTTTACAGCTTGAACGGCTTTCAATACTCCCTTGCCACAATATCTTTTTTTATCTTGATCTCTCAGCTCTAGGGCTTCTAATTTGCCAATTGAAGCCCCAGAAGGTACAGATGCTCTACCTATTGCTCCATCACAGAGTTCAATTTCTACTTCAATGGTTGGATAACCTCTGCTATCTAAAATTTCTCTTGCAAAAACGTTGTTTATTATCTTTTTCATTATGTTAAACCTCTGCTTCTGATATGAGTGTTGCAGTTTCTCTTGCCAGTTTAGCTATATTGCTGCTAGCACCAATGAATAGTACTACATCACCTGAATTTGTCAAATTATTAATGGAATGTGAGATAAATAAAGCATCATTTACAGTTTTTACATTATTAAATCCATTACTAAGTAGAGCTTTTTGTATGTCATCAATCCTGCACCCGGGAATTGGTTTATCTTCTAGAGGATGGATAGGGGTAAGGAGAATATAGTCAAACATCATAAGAATTCGTATAAATTCATCAAAAAAATTATAAATGCGAATGAAACGGAATAGTTCAATAATTCCTATCACTTTTTCTTTAGCAATTGAGCGCGCTGCTATTAAAGTTGCCTGTATTTCATTGGGGTGATGAGCATAATCCTCAATTAATTTAATGCCTTTAACATTAGCAATTAAAGAAAATCTTCTTGCTACTCCTTTAAACTTTAAGAGACCTTTTTTAATCTCTTTATCACTGATCCCTAGTTTTATTGAAGTAGATATTGCAGCTAGGGCGTTGCTAATTTTATGCATTCCTATTGTATTTGATAGTACTATATTTTTTATTCTTGGGTTATTATCAACCAATACATCAAACTTAATACTGTTGGCATATTGCTTGATATTGCTAGCTTTAATATCACCACCTTTGAGACCAAAAGTTATAGAGTTACTTGTATTATAATTAATGCTTACAGAATGGGGTAAAATTGCAAAATCTGCTTTATTTACAAATTGGGAAAATGCCTTCTTAAGGTTTTTGAATGTTCCATAGTAGTCTATGTGATCATTATTAATACTAGTTATGATAGCAATATTCGCAGGGATTTTTATCATAGTTCCATCAGACTCATCAGCCTCAATCAAAAACATGTCATTCCTTCCGAGCTTTAAGTTACTCTGATAGGAGTTTAATATCCCTCCTATAATTACAGTTGCATCGATTCCAGTGGTATTGTTATTCTGTGGTGTGACGCCAAGATCTAGATCTTTTTTCTTGGTCTTAGTGTCAGTTACTTGGATGACAGAAAGGGGACCATTAGAATAGTCTAAAATGGAAGCAATCATAGCAGTTGTTGTTGTCTTTCCACTTGATCCTGAAACTGCTATCACATATTTGTCTTTCATGATTTTAGCAAGTATATCTGACCTGTGTAAAATGATTCTGTTAGTATCTCTTGCTGTAACTAATTCAATGTTATCAGGTTTTATTGCAGAGGAATATACAACCACTTGGGCTTGCCTGATATTATTGGGATTGTGACCAATATAGATCTCTATTCCTAACTTTTGTAGCTTATCTACATTTGTGTTTGATTGTATATCACTGCCTTGGACTTTATAGTTGGAGTTATGGAGGATTTCAGCAATTGCGCTCATTCCAATTCCACCTATGCCAATTATATGTATTGTTTCTTTTTGAGTACCATTCATATTTAACGTAAAAGTTTACTTATTACTAAATCTATTATAGTTTAGTTTAAAATGCTTATGGTATTAAGCCTTTTTATTGAATGTGATGATGAAAAACTTAATCTTGCTGTCCCTAATATTTGTTTTAGTAAGTAGTTGTGGTTTCTACAGTAGGTGCAATGATACTGCAGGTCACTATAAAATTGGTAATAGCTATACAATAAATGGTGTAACTTATTATCCGAAGTACTGTAACCATTATGAAGAGGTAGGAATAGCTTCATGGTATGGAATAGAAGGTCATGGTACAATTACAGCAAATGGTGAAGTGTTTAACCGTCACTTAATTTCTGCAGCGCATAGAACTCTGCCTTTACCATGCTTTGTTCTTGTTACTAACTTAAGAAATGGAAGAAAACTTGTTGTAAGGGTTAACGATAGGGGGCCATTTGTTGAGGGTAGGTTAATAGATCTATCGGAAAAAGCAGCAAAAATTTTAGGATTTCATAAATCTGGGCTGACAAAAGTAAAGGTTCAATATTTAAGGAAAATGTCGGAACGATTAATACAAAAGACTCCTCATTATAGAAAGCAATATGAAAAAGAGATGCAAAAACGTCATCCAAAACAAGACAATATGGAAAGTAAGGGATATATAGCATTTTTTGAAAGTATTCAAGCTGCTAAATTAGCTGCATCGAAGCTTCGTAATCAAGGAATGAAAAATGTTAGATTCCTTTTTAAGGATGGTAAGTATTGTGTGAAAGTAAGTTATTAAATGGTAGTAAGAGCTGAGTTTATGGTGTAGAAAATAGTAATAACTACACCTTAGTATTAAGTATTATCAAAACAAAAAGCTTATACTATATTTCATATTTATATCTATCATTTGTTGGTAGAAGTAAATTAAAATAACTATTGGAGCCTATAGAAAAGAATGTTATATCTTTTATGGTAGCTAAAAGAATAGGTTGTATAGAAAAAGGTCTTTTTATTCAAGAGCTTAGTAGGGTTTTTAAATAATATTACTTGTAGATTTGCCACTAAAGCCAGAAGAACATGCTATAATATCTTATTAGCTTAGTAAATTTTCTAAGCAAGTTGCTAGATATGACGACTGAAGTGATTTGCTATGAATAGTTAATAGACGTTTATTGCTGAGTAAATATTGTTACTATTTAGGTAAAATTTTTGTGGTGAGTTTAAAAAAAAAGATCTAACTTTTCTAGCAAAATGAAGTATTTTCAAAATACATAGCTGAAAAATGATAATGAGTTAATTTTCGTTGTTTATGGATCTGTGTCATTTTAAATTGAAAAGAATATGCTTAGTAGTGTTGATTTTGTAGGAAAGAGTACAATTATCTTTAACACTTAAGGAATTTTGTTGCTTTCTAAGTTTAGTAAATTTTGGCTAAAAAAAATATTTCAGCGTACCGGAAAATTTGAGGTGCTTGCGGTAATCATAGAGTTCTAAAGTATTTAGAAGATGTAAATTTTAAATACAGTTATGAGAAAAGTATCAAAAAACTTTGTCTCATAAAAGGCTGGCTTTTTAGTTGAAGGATTTGATCAAGTATTCTTGGGTTTATTCATGCAAAAAATAGCTTTTCATGAGCAAATAGTAGAATTCTTTATTTGATGGTAAAAACTTAAAGGTAATATTTCAGACTTTGTCTGAAATCATTTGGGAAAAATCTAGGAAAAATTAATTGTGGCACATGCTTTATATGATTGTTTGTATCCTACCAGAGGGATATGTAGATCGATCTTCGGTTTGAAAGTTTAACCGTTTAATAATGAAAAATATACCTAATATCTTAAGAATTGATGAGATAATAGGCAAAAATCTGTTTTTTCAGAGAAAAGCAGATACTAGGGTACCAAATTGATTATATGGTAAAATTAAGACTGATACCTTAATATACCTGTGAAACAAATTTTTCATAAAATAAAATTGGCTGTATTAATGATAACAAGGTGCAAAAGAGAAGGTGATGAACTAAACGCTTGGAGGCTTTTTATGCTGCTTAGTTCTTATTTATGTTAGTGGTACAAGGATTATGTTATGGGTAGTGATTGCTTTCGGACATAATTGGTTTAGAGGATTGTTAAGTTTGAAGTAATTCTTACTCTGTTTTTTTAACTTCGAGTTATTTGATATTGGAATAAAATATAAATGTCAGCTATTTTCACGGTATTTTCTTGGACTTTTATAACAATGTTCATACAGCTGTGGCTTAGGTACACATTTTTTGTGAAGAATACTTGTACGGCTATGTGTGATACTTTAGCTATAATATATTTTTCACTAATTAACTTAATCTTAATCAGGTAGGATATTATTGATGCAAAAGTGATTTAATTCAAATGGTATAAGCGCGTAAGGAAGATATAGATTAATTGGTTAAAAGTGGATTTAATGTAACTTGAAAGGTACAAGTGAAGTTATTCTTTTTCATAAATTTTTATAAAAGAAAGAAGGTAATGTAGTTAGAGTGAAATCATGCTAGAGTGTAAGGCTGATTTTAGTATCCAAGTATAAATGTGAGAATAGAAATAACCCGCTGCATTATGCTATTATAATGAGCACAAGAAAACTGCTAGTAATTAATTCCAAAAATAAAGACGGGTTTTACTTCACTGTGTCTTGTTGCTATGTTGTAAGATAACATAGAATTAATAAATTTCTTAATCTCAAAAAGCGCAGAAATTAATGAAAGAAATGATAAAGAAAAAGGATATAAATATAGAGGCAGAGAGATGAGAAAATAATACTTAGCCTTTTTCCTAGCAAGCTATAATAATAAAGCACAAACAGCAAGATTTATTATAAAAGAACAGTAAGTAAAGACTAGCTTAAAGAAGTTTGTCTATAAGAAAACAACTGTGGTTTTGGTGTATAAGTGTATTCTATTGAGCTTAATATAAAAAATGGCAGCGTTTTCTTGTTTCAAAGGGAACATAAGCGAATGTTCATGAGTTTAGTGGGTAATTATTGCCCGGTTATATAAAGCTATACTATAATGGTGTCACTAGAGTAGTTAAGCTCTTGTTCAGATTTAAGGTGAGTGTTAATACTGTTGCTAAATATGGTAGAACTCTTTTGCTACTAGCAATTTAAGAAAAAGTCTACATGAAAATTGTGGAAATATTATTAGAAGTTGAGGTCAATATGAGAATATCTGTAATAATGTGGTTATATACCTCTGCATCTTGCTGTTTAAAAGGATTATCTTGATATGGCTTAGTATTAATATTAAGGAGTTGTTTGGATAACTTCATATTGAGATGATAGAAAGTTTTCATAATAACTTTTGTATGGCTCTTAATTTTGCTGAGCGCGCACGTGGATTTGCACTTATTTCTTCTGCACTTGCTTTGATTACTTTTTTATTCAGAAGAGAAAATGTTTTGTGGTGAGTAAATCTTAGCTCACACAAATCTTTAAAAAGGGTTTTAACTATACGATCTTCCAGAGAGTGAAAGGTAATGACAATTAGCTTGCCATTCTTACTTAAGATTTTAGATGCGGCTTTAATGCCCTTTTCAAGTTCTTCGAGCTCGTTGTTTACCCATATTCTGATTGCTTGGAATGTCTTAGTTGCAGGATCAATCTTACTTTTTCCGCGAAATACCACAGAACGTATAATATCTGCAAGCTCAAATGTAGTGTTGATAGTTTTTTTTTACGTGCATTTACTATTGCTCTCGCAATCTTGCGAGAGCAACGCTCGCCTCCATAGTTATATATAGTATTTGCGATTTCTTCTTCGTGTAAAGTGTTAACAAATGTTGAAGCATTGATGTAGGAAGAGCTGTCCATACGCATGTCGAGCGGACCATTATGCAAAAATGAAAATCCTCTGCTTCCTTTATTAAGCTGCATAGACGATACTCCTATATCAAACACAATTCCGTCTACAACATTACTTTGTATTATCCTGTTGCTTGACCATACATTTTTTTTCTCAATCCTGGCTGAAGCATTGTAAGGTGATTTTAAGATTATAGAGGGTTCTGCACAACGCTCAAGGTTACTGCTATTTAGTATAGTTTGAATGTTGCTAAACTTTTCAATAAATAATTTTATTTTACCGGAATACTTAGCATTTAAATTATTATAGAATTTAATAACCGTTTCATCTCTATCAATTGCGTATACTTTGCAATCAGCTGACTCCAATATTGCTTTGCTATATCCTCCAGCTCCAAATGTAGCATCTACATATACACCACCATTTTGTGGTGAAAGGTGCAATAGCATTTCTTTTAGTAAAACTGGAATATGTGTCATGACACTTTATTGAAAGATCTTGTATAGAAAAATATCTTTTTCAGTTAAACATGGTGAAGTATATAATATAGAAACACTTGATATAGTCAATGATGTGGAAATACTAAGATTTAGTAAGACCTTGTTAAGGATCATCCTTTCAAGTTTAGCTTATAATACTTTATTTAGTATGATCGTGTGCTTTTTTAGTCGCATAGTAGAAATACTATATCAAAATTATGCCGAAAATTGACTATATTATTTACAATATTTTTTGGTAAGATAGGAAGAGAAAAGTTATGAAATTTCTGTTTATGTTTTTATAATGTGGTGAGTTATCTGTTTTTTGATATTAAGAGCATACTAATTTGCTAACCATAGCAGTTCATATTTTCTTTGTAGTTCTGATAGCTAAGTAATTTGGTCCTGTTAATGCATTTATGTATGAATTATTTTCAATGAAGGTATGATACAGTGGATTTTGTTTATCGAGGAATATGGCTGCTGGATATTCTGTGGCGTTGTACTATTCATATGTATACACTCATCAAGTTTATGGGATAAGAGACCTAATATGCTTTTCTATGAACGTTGATTGCCAGTATCTTAAATTAGGGGAGGTAAAACTAACTTTTAGTATAAGTACTTAAAAGATTTGCTAGATAGAAGAAAGAGCGTGAAGAAGCTTCATAATAGCCTAGCTATGCAACTACCTAATTCTATAAATTAGTGTTGCTCTTACTGTTTTGGGTCCTCTGTAGGTATACTTTCTAGCTTATATGAGTAAAAATAACCTAAAAATGTTGTAAAGGATAAGGCACATGTGATGAAAAATTAAATGTAAGAAGCGAATTGCGTGCTACTCTTATCATTTAATCTACATAGATTAAATGATAAGAGTAGCAAAAGTTTATCAAGTGGTTTTTCCTTTCTGAAAGTTTGCGTGTGCTAGATGTACTTGCTAAAGGTTTGTTATATATGGTATATAAGGGGTGTAGTGTCATAAATGCAGAGATTGTTATGGGGGGGTATTTTTGGTATTTTTAGAAAACATTATATTGTGTGATTCTATTATAATATGGTGATTTTGACGAACTTTAAATCAGTTGTTTTATGTATATTAGATGGCTGGGGGAATGGAATAGAAAATAGTAAGCACAATGCTATTAGCAATGCTAATCCACTCTGTTGGCAATATATTAGCTCCAATTATCCAAAATGCAGTTTATCTGCCTGTGGAGTTGACGTTGGGTTACCAAGTGGTCAAATGGGTAACTCAGAAGTTGGTCATATGAATATTGGTGGTGGCAGAGTGGAAGTACAAAGCCTGCAGCGTATTAATCAAGGAATTGGAACAATAGAAAGCAATGTGAATCTACAAAATTTTATTAATAGCTTAAAAGATAAGAACGGCGTGTGTCATATAATGGGACTGGTGTCAGATGGAGGTGTCCATTCACATCAAAAACACATTACAATTTTAGCAAATAAAATATCGCAACATGGAATCAAAGTGGTGGTACATGCATTTCTGGATGGTAGGGATACGTTGCCAAATTCAGGAAAAAAATGCATTCAAGAGTTTAAAGAAAGTGTAAGGGGCGGTGACATAGAAATTGCTACTGTCTCTGGGCGTTATTATGCTATGGACCGTGATAATAGGTGGGAGAGAACAGTTGAAGCTTATGAGGCTATTGCATTTACAAAAGCACCGCGTCATAATAATGTAATGTCTTTGATTGATAATAGCTATCAAAGCAGCATAGCTGATGAATTTGTTAGACCTGCAGTAATAGGTGAGTATCAAGGCATAAAGCCAGAAGATGGGGTGTTACTGGCTAACTTTCGTGCTGATCGTATGATACAGTTGGCAAGTATTTTACTTGGTAAGACGGACTATAATAAAGTAGTAAAGTTTTCTTCTATTTTAAGTATGATGAAATATAAAGAAAGTCTTCAGATTCCTTGTCTTTTTCCTGCTACATCTTTTGCTGACACTTTAGGACAAGTGATAGAAGACAATAAGTTACGGCAATTACGTATTGCTGAAACTGAGAAATACGCCCATGTAACTTTCTTCTTTAATTGTAGGAAAGAAAAGCCTTTTTTTGGTGAAGAAAGAATTTTGATTCCTTCACCAAAAGTTAAAACTTATGATTTGCAACCAGAAATGGCAGCTTTTGAGCTTACAGAAAAACTTGTAGAGAAAATTCATTCCCAAGAATTTGCACTAATAGTTGTAAATTATGCTAACCCTGATATGATAGGGCATACAGGTAACATGAAAGCAGCAGAGAAGGCTGTGCTGGCTGTAGATAATTGCCTTGCAAGAGTGCTTAATGCTATTAAGAAAGTAGGTGGTAATACTGTACTTATTATTACGTCAGATCACGGTAATATTGAGTGTGTATTTGATGAGGAAAATAATACGCCTCACACTGCGCACACCTTAAATAGAGTTCCATTTATTGTATGCTCTGATTTTTGTAGCAATCTAAAGCTGAGAGATGGACGATTGTCTGATGTTGCTCCTACTATTTTACAGCTACTTGGAATTAAAAAAACAGATAAAATGACAGGTAATTCATTGATTGAGTGATTTTTTGTATTATTCTTTATAATCTCAGCTGGGGTAACGTTTAACTTAAACTA
This sequence comes from Wolbachia endosymbiont of Dirofilaria (Dirofilaria) immitis, assembly GCF_013365455.1. Lineage (GTDB taxonomy): Bacteria > Pseudomonadota > Alphaproteobacteria > Rickettsiales > Anaplasmataceae > Wolbachia. The sequence continues at coordinate 899,198 of NZ_CP046578.1, read as the reverse complement.
GCTTTTAAGTTTTTTTCTGTTAATATTAATGATTTGTCAAAAAAGCTACCAATATCACTAATACTGTCTATATTTTTTGTACTGATAGATTGATCAATTCTTTTCACTAAATTAGATAAAACCCTATTAGGTCCAATTTCAACAAATTTGTTAATTCCGTGGCTTGACATATATAGAATCATCTCTTTCCATCTAACTTTACTTATGACTTGCTTAGCAAGTAAAGCTTTTATAGCTTTGGGATTGCTTTCTTCTTTAGCTGTAACATTTGATACAAAGGGAATTAAAGGCTGAGTTATTTTGATATTCTCCAAAGATTTTAGAAGTTTTTCATTAGCAGGTTTCATAAGAGATGAATGAAAAGGTCCACTAACTTGTAATTTGATTAATTTCTTTACGTTTGTATTTTTGAGTAAATTGGGTAATATTTCAAGAGCCTCTACAGTACCACTCACTACTACCTGTCCACCACCGTTATCATTTGCAATTTCACAAATTCCGTCAATTTGGGGCAATTTCAGTATATTTTCTACTTCGCTTATTTCTGCACCTAATAACGCAACCATTCCTCCTTGGCATTTCAATGAAGCATCGTGCATTGCTTTGCTACGGACTTTTAGCAGTTTAATTGCAGACTCAAAAGTCAATGCACCTGCAGCACATAATGCTGTATACTCGCCAACTGAATGCCCACAAATGTATTTAGCATTGTGATTAGAGAAAAGAGACCTACCAAGTACGTGTTCTATAGCACGTAATGTTGCAATTGACACTGTCATTATAGCTGGTTGGGCATTTTCTGTGATGGTTAATTCTTCAATAGGACCATCGAAAATTAAACTGGATAATTTTCTATTTAGTATATTATCTACTTCGTTAAATACCTGTCTTGCAACAGGAAATTCACTATATAAACTCTTTCCCATTCCTATAAACTGAGAACCTTGACCAGGGAAAGCAAAAATCATAATAATTATTGTTTATTCTTCATCAAGAAGACTATATTATCTATTTTTTGTCAATATTTTAGAATAATAATTGACTTAGTGAATTAAATTCGCTACAATATTAACAAACGAAAAACTTATAGGCAGCAATGATAGAAATTGATTATCATAAAGTTACTATAGTTATAACAGACGGTCAAGAATTTGAAACTCGTTCCACTTATGGAAAGGAAGGTGATAAGATAAGGCTTGATAGGGATCCTCTAACTCACCCTGCATGGACTGGAAGCTTGACAGGTAGATCAGCAAACAAAACTAGCAAGTTAGCTAAGTTTAACAATAGATATGGAGATATTTTTTAATTTTCTTCTTTATTTTAGAGAACTGACTGAAACATGTATAGATACAAAAATATAGGTTATGTTGCTTCTCTATCACCTAAATCCCAGGAAGTATCTAAGCTATTACAGAAGCTTAATTTTGTCAATATAACAGAAGAGAGTAAGTTTGAGGCTGATTTACTGATAGTTGTTGGTGGTGATGGTTTTATGCTACACACTTTGCATAATTATGTCATAGAAAATAAGAGTATGCATGTGTATGGGACAAATACTGGTAATGTTGGGTTTTTGATGAATAAATGTTTTAGTTGTAGTGAAGATTTAATTGATCACATAGAGTATGCAACTTCAGTTCAATTAACTTTATTGAAAATGGAAGCTATAGATATAAGCGGCAAGAGGTACCATTATATAGCAGTGAATGAAGTATACGTCTTTAGAAAAGTGAATAAAATAGTAGAAATGAATATTGCTATAAATAACAAGCTAAAGATAGAAAAATTTAGAGGTGATGGAATAATATTGTCTACTCCAACAGGCAGCACTGCGTATAATTTCTCTGCTGGCGGTCCAATTTTACCGCTAAACTCAAACTTGCTTGCACTGACCTCTATCAATAGTTACTACCCAAGACATTGGAACGGTGCATTAATTTCGAATGATACAATAGTGCAAGTTGACGTTAATGATGTAGAAAATCGTCCAGCAGTTGTAGTATCAGATTATAAGGAGTTTCATAATATATCACAGATAAAAATGCAGAAGGATCATGAAAATACAATCACTCTGCTTTTTGATAGAGATTATTCATTAGATGAAAGGATCTTTAATAGACAATTCTTATACTAATTTTTTATACTCATCCTTAGATTAGTATTTACTACGTCTTAGTAATTACAGTGTAGTCAGCATAACAGTGTGATTAATTTTGGAGAGTAGTATGGGGAAGGTTAAACATTAATATCAACTTTCTATAAGCAAGCAAGTAAAAGTGGCGAGATAATACAAGAAATTATACCAGCACCTAGTGCAAGCGTTTCCTAAAGAAATGATGAAAGTGAAATTTCACAATTTGTAAATCCGTTTAATGAATCAAGCCTTGAGAATAAAAGGCAGAAAGTGTTAAGATTGTCTGGTAATGGAGCAGGTGATTATAGCTTAAAAAGGTCAACTACTGAAGAAGATATGTAGGGTCACATCTTGTGATAGTAATAAAGCATTAGAAAAGGTACTCAGTGACGAGTTTGATAATCCAGGATTTTCAACTTCTTTTACACCGTAAGATGACTCTGACGTTGAAAACAGTAAAGCAGACTTAACACTCCTTTAGTCAACTTGGGTGAAAAAATAAACAGAATCTTGCTAAGAGTAAAATATACTGTATGGTAGAAGGGTTTTATAATTTTTAGTATAAGCCTATCATACTTAGCATATCTATAGCTTTAGTATGTATGCAAGATAAAACAAGGTTTATCGCGTTTTTTGTAAATAGCCAAGAGTATGTGACTATACTAGTCATTGTGTTTGTCTTATTACTTATAGTTATTCCAATATTTTGTGTAATAAAATAACTTAGAAATACTAAGGAGTGTTAACTACAGGTAGAAAGTGCAAATAGAGATTTTTTAGCTGGGGTATTAAAATATCAATTAGAAGATAAAGCTATGAAATCTATGAGACTAGAATATAGTAATGGTGCTCATTAAAATTTTGTGCTTAATATTTGGGAAAACTGAAAACGATTTTATTAACATTGACAAAAGAGTAATTGGCAAAGCTTCTAAGGTGGAAGTCAGTAGTCAATGATAGGCCACTATTTACTGTATTATTGACTGGTGTGGTTGCTATGAATATAGCACTTTCTTTAGGCTTTAGGTTTACTTATAATAGATGTGGTCAATAATATGCAGGAATTTTATTTAAGCTCCTCGAACCATAGTATAGAGCTATCATTGTTTATAGCTCAGGTGTACTTGTACTATTAATTATATACTTTGGTGTATGTTACTGTAACAAAGTAAAATTGCACTAACTTTGTGTATTCTTGAGGAAAGATTGACCCCTAGAAAGGTTAGGGAGAGATTTGTTAAGAAGTCAAGCATGAAGGAGTAAAAGTTCTTGGAGAAATCGAGAGTGAAGCTGCTAAGCACAGCAGCTTCACTCTCGAACAGGTTGTAGTTCAATCTCATAATTGTCTAGTTACTGTTTATAGCATTAGTGGATAAAATAATTCCCTAAATAATATTGATGTTCTAATTAAGGGATATCAATATTATTGCTGAACAAACTTTCGCTTGCTAAGATTTTGCTATTTAGCTACTTTTAGTTGAGGAGGGGGAGTTATTGCATTTAATATGAAAAAAGCTTTAATGTTGGCATTCTTAGTAGTAGTTGTATTAATAGTTATTGCTTTTCTATATAAAAATAATGGTACTGGCAACTTACAAGTAGTAAATGTTTATTCATCACGTAAGGAAGAATTAGTACGTACTTTGTTTGATGAATTCACAAGAAACACAGGTATTAAGGTGCGCTATGTTATAGCTGATTATTCTCAACTACTTTCACGCATGGAAAATGGTGGTGAAGCTGACTTACTTTTAACTGCAGATGCGGTGAATTTGATTTTAACAAAAAAAGAAGGGCTTCTATCCCAAGTGGATTCAGAGGTCTTAAAAAGTGCTATACCAGCAAAATTTAGAGATAGTGAAAATTATTGGTTTGGTCTCACGAAAAGAACTAGAATATTAGTTTACAATAAAGCATTAGTAGATCCTAAAGAATTAAGTACTTACGAAGATTTAGCAAACGAAAAATGGAAAGGGAAAATATTAGTACGCTCTTCTACAAGTCCATATAACAGATCATTAATTGCTTTTATGATTGCTAATGATGGTTTTGAAAAAACAAAAGAATGGGTTAGTGGCATTGTGAATAATATGGCAAGGAAGCCAAGTGGTGGTGATACTGATCAGATTTATGCTGTAGCTGCTGGTGAAGGAGGTGTTGCAATAGTGAATAGCTATTACTTTGCAAGAATCTTTTCATCTGAAGATGCACATAAAAAGAATATCATAGATAAATTAGGGGTTTTCTTTCCTAATCAAAATGATAATGGTGTGATGGTGAATATTAGTGGTGCAGCAGTAACAAAAAACGCAAAAAACAGAGAAAATGCCATAACTTTACTGGAATTTTTAGTAAGCAAGCAAGCTCAGGAATTATATGCAAAAAAAAATCAGGAATATCCTATTGTTGAGGGTGTTGAAACTTCTGATATATTGCAGTCTTGGGGAGCTTATTTACAAAGCAACCTACCTCTCAGCAAGCTTGAGAAACATCTGCTCGAAGCTGTTATGATAGCTGATGAGTGTAAATGGAAGTAATGCCTGGCATTTAGTGACTCTTGGTAAAAAAACCTTGTGTTGTTGATTTCTTTTTTTAATTGTGTTCTTTATTCACTAAGCTTCCTTATATAAGTCTTTTAATTGCAGGGAAAAATTTATTATTTGATTTTAATGTTTCATGATGTTTTTTCCTGTAGCTTCTTTGGTTGGGTTTCTTATTTTGCTAATTGGTTTTTCTATTTCCACTTCTTTCTTAAAAGTTTTTATCTTGTCTACTATCAATTTCCCCTATATCTAGTATTTACCTTTTGCCCAACTTTAGTTTATCATAACCTTTATCTAGTACACTTCTACTTTTTGGATAGGCTTACTATCTCTAGTATGCCACTGATAGCCATAATGACTATAGCGGTATGCCACTAATCAGTTTTCCCTAGTTAGAAGAGCCAATTATAGTAATGTTGATTCTCTTGTAAAAAAATCAGCTTAAGATGAGAGCCTTTCTGACAATCAGGTAAGCAATAACCATGGGCTCCGTTCTCCACAGCACTTGATCTTAGATTTTACCCATCAAGCTGACTTTACTGTCTTTTTTTATTTCAAGTAGCCATTTTTCAGCCTCACTTTTGTTATTGATATAGATAACCATAGTAAAATTAAAATGCTAATTATCAGTTGATGCCAGTTCTTGTTTTAGTGTGATAATTATGAATTAAACTACCATTTTTATGGATGGATTTATTGAAAATAGGATAATAAGAGAGTAAAATAGATTCAATTGCAGTTATGTCTTAAGGAGGAGCTCTATAGTGGTAGGTCACAGAAAGAACTTGCTGAGCGTACAAGATCTTGCAATTAATGATGTAGGAAATATAATTAAGTTGGCTAGTCAATACCTAGGAAATAAAGCTGCAGGGTGTCATGTTTTAAAAAATAAAACAGTAATAAATTTATTTTTTGAAGATTCAACACGTACACTTGTATCCTTTGAAATAGCAGCAAAAAGTCTTGGAGCAAATGTTATAACTTTGCCGATAAAGGCTTCTTCTATTAATAAGGGAGAAGATTTAAAAGATATGGTGAAAACATTGAATGCAATGAATCCTGATTATATAATAATCAGGCAAAAAAGTAGTGGTATTATTAATGTGCTAGCTCAGTGTGTTAATTGTTCACTGATTAATGCAGGCAATGGGAGTAATGAGCATCCAACTCAAGCCCTTACTGACTTTTTTGTCATCAGCAGTTATAAAGATCAAATGAAAAATCTCAAAATTGTAATATGTGGGGATGTTTTACACAGTAGAGTTGCAAGATCAAACATAAGATTACTGAGAATGTTTGGAGTGAAAATATGTTTGATTGCACCACCAACTTTGATTTATAGATATTTTACTGAAGTAGATTCAGTTCATTATTCATTGATTGAAGGTATAAAAGACGCTGATGTAATTATGCTTTTGAGGTTGCAGAGGGAGCGTATGAATAATGGTTATTTTATTTCTTCAGAGAGAGAATACTTTCATTTGTATGGGCTTGATTCACAGAAGTTATTGTATGCAAAACCGGATGTGATTGTTATGCATCCTGGGCCAATAAATAGAGGTGTTGAAATTAGTGATGATATAGCAGATTGTGTTATTTTAAAACAAATAGAGTTTGGGTTAGCAATACGTAAGGCAGTGTTGCATTATTATAGTCCTTGCTAATACTAAAAAAATATGTAATTCTATAAAGCTTATACTTGGTTTAGTATAACAACTTCCACACATGAGGAGTTGTTGCTTGGATGTAGCAACTCTTTATGTGTTTGTTTAAATTAAATTGTGTGTTCATAATAGATTAGACCAACTGTACAATCAAATATTTTCATTAAGCTATTTTCTAGGTGGGAGTTCAATTCTTGATATTAACTTGATAACATAATATTATTTTCTTCTGAGTCAAGATGGCTAGAGTCTGATAACAATTCGCGATTTGGATTACCTATTTTGCTAATACTGCTTGTTACTTTATCATTTTTTATAGACAAGCTATAATTGTCACTATCCTTTATTATTTTGATAAATGCTTGATCTTCATGTAAACACACTATAAGCTTCCTTACATCCCATCGTAAATTGCAAATTTTCCATTTTCAAAGTAAAGTTTTACCTTTCTATCAAAGTAGCAATCTTATAATTGATGATGCAGCTTATGTCAAAATTTTCATATAGATTGCTTCTCAGCTCCCTCAGCTTTATTATACGAGTTTCTTGTGCTGTTATAATCTATAATAACATTTGCCTTATGCTTTCTTCTTGAACTTAATCAGAGCTCTTTTCTATTTTTAGGATTGTTTCTTTCAATGCTATTTGTTTTTACTCTTTATTTTATTTAAATATTGCCGATTTTTTAGGTGGTTTTGAGTCATAAAATAAATTAGTAGACCACAAATTTCAGTCTTATCTTCAGCGCTTGAGCAGTTTTACTTGATTATAGAAAACCCTTCTCTTCTTTGGATTTTTTACTTTGCTTTGGTAGGCCTTTTGCATCATTATTTTTGGAATAAAAAACATTAGAGTTTTCCTATCTCCTGTTGCCGTGTAAAGAAAATTATCAATAAAATTTGGATAAGTTTCTTAATATATGCAGTGACTACTGCCCTCCTTGGGAAGGATCAATAGCTTTTTTGATTGTTTATTCTAGAATAATGCTCTTGTATTCATCACTGGCTAATTTTGCAAAATCAACAAGTTTTTCCTCTTCTGTTAATTGTGCAACATATTCTGCTAAACTTTTCATCAAAACTTTGCCAAGGTCTAACTTAGAGGTTAAATAGAATATTAATGCATGGACAAATTTATACTTGATGACTATAATTATAAGTAAATCACTACTGTTTCTAGCGTTTTCAGCATAAGAGTATGTATATATGACTGCTACTTAAATACTTTTGGTAGCTTTTCTTATCCTCAAATAAGAGCAGTCTAAAAAGTTAGCACGTTTCCGTGTGCTAAAAATGTGATTATTGTCTTTTTTATTCTAAAGATTTTGTTGAAAGCTTTTACAATATCTTCCAGCACTTTGAGAAGACCTTCGTTATTGATAATGTCGTCGTTATTCTGATTAGTAAGATCTTTAAAAACTTTTGTTCTGGAATAAGTCAATGTTCTGATTAAACTTGCTGTCAGTATTATCTTCGTATCTTCGGTAACTTTTAGATTTGTTCTACCCTGAAATGTTGTTGACTCTGTTTTTGTTTGTGATACTTGTTAGATCTTATTTTTTCTGAGCTTTTCTCATCTCTCTGAATTTACTTTCTGTTGGAGATATTATTCCATATTTATTATAGATTCTTTTAATTTGGCCAATACTTATACTAGTATATACAAGTTTTTCGGAAATTTTTTCGTATAATACATTGTATTCCACATTTGGATATTTTTTATTTTTGCTGGATCATTAAGCCACTCTTTCATCCTTCTTTGGGGAGCTTCTCCTAATAATTTTCTAATTTCTTTTCTATTAATATTTGTTCAGAATTTTTCTTATCTGTTTTTAGTTTGACCTTTTTCAAGCTCTGAGAGTATGCGACATAATAAGTTTCCTATATATGAAGCTATAATATTGACTTATTGGCATATATTTATGATTATGGTCCTTACTGAGTTTGTTTCGTAATTTATATAACATTTTATGTCGTCTTTGGCACAAGAATAGATAACTTATTTATTGTAAGCAAAAATACCCTTTTCTCTGCAAAATTTGTTTATTATTACTTAATAGTGAAGGTTTTTTAAAGAGTTATCTTCTTGGAGATGTTTCTTGTATAGTTAATTCAAAACTGCTTTGCTAAAAAAAGCACCGTGAGCTTGTTTTTACAGATTGGTTTGTAAAAGCATGGTTGTTTATGATCTTTGTATTTTTAACAGGTTGATAGTTGTTTGTTCTGGCTTTACCTGTTGTTTGTAATTTATCTCTTATAACTCTAGTTCTATTATTTTGTTTTGGTGCATAGTTAGACATTTTGCTCTTTATTTCATGCTTAATTTTTGGATATATGTTTTAACCTTGGTGTAATTTTCTTAAAAAATAGTAAATTTCCATTTTAGCAAAAGGATATGAGTAATTAACTCAGTATGTAAAATCATAGAGTATAGCTAAAATTCTATACAGTTAGATTTCTGGATCATGTCAGGTGGAGTGATAGGACAATGCTTTAAAAGCAAATTGACTTTCATTCTGCTGAAGCATTATATTAAAGTTACAATGGGTAACTAGCTCAGTTGGTAGAGCATTTGCTTGACGTGCAAAAGGTCACTGGTTCGAGTCCAGTGTTGCCCACTTTTGCCCATGAAAATGGTTTTATATGATAGCAGTGCACAACGGTAAACATTCAATAGCAGAGTCCAGGCGTTTAATTCATTCCATAATAATAGTCGCAATAACGATGTTTATGGAGGTAATAGGTGGAATAATTTCACATTCACTTGCTCTATTATCAGATGCAGGGCATATGCTTATTGACCTTTTTGCTCTAGTTTTGAGTTGGATAGCACACAAATTTTCAACTAAGAAATCTGATCTGCAGAGATCATATGGATATCACAGGTTGCAAATAATTGCGGCATTTGTCAATGGTTTAACTTTATTTTTCATTTCAGTGATCATTATTATTGAGTCAATAAAGAGATTTATTTTTCCAGTTAATATTGAGTGGGGAATAATGTTAATTGTTGCTACGCTTGGGCTGATTGCTAATATTATAGTTTTCTTTATATTGCATAGTAAATGTGAAAGTAATATAAATATAAAAAGTGCCGTGTTGCATGTTATAGGAGATATTTTAGGTTCTATAGCTGCTATATTTGCATCTATGGTTATTATGCTAACTGGATGGCAGGTAGTAGATCCTATTTTGTCGGTGTTTGTCAGCATAGTAATTCTCAACAGTGGCTATAAAATTCTTAAAAGTTCTTGTCATGTTCTCCTTGAAGGCACACCTGAAGGGGTGTCTGCTGAAGGGATAAAGAGTGAGATTGTATCTAAGCTACCTGAAGTTATTGATGTACATCACATACATGCATGGTCGCTGTCTGACAATTATTTTATAATTACCATGCATGCTAAAGTAAGGCAAGATGCACAACACACTGATATTTTGTATGAAATAAAAAAAATACTATTAAGTGAGTTTGAAATTGCACATTCCACAGTTGAGATTGAATACGATGAGTGTGCTGATGATAAGATATTGAAGATATAGTTTAATGTGTTGGTGCTAGCTATGGAACTTAGAGCAAAAGAGATTTACATAGTTTCTCAAGAGTGGTATTTTCTAAATACTGAAAATAGAATCAATAGTCGAGTTAACATTGGACTAAAAGCTTAGTAAAGCTTTTTTTTTATAGTTCTGTCAGATGGAAACAAAGTTGTACTCATTTATAATATTTTTATAAGGATCTATTAGAGTGGTTCTATACTATATGCTTTATTGAGTAGCAATATTCTAATTGTTTGAAGTTAGAGGGATGAACGAACTCTACGTTAAAATTAAAAGCAGTGGACTTGTAGAGCGTAGAGAAGATAAATGAGCTTTTAAGGCTATATTGCATTGAAAATGTTATCTTTTTAAAAGCAAATATTGTGCTGCTGTTTAATTTATTAGATTAAAAAAGATAAAGATAAAAAATGTGTATATATTAGACGGTTACTAGAAATTGAATATCAAACCAGCCTCAATGCTATGAGTTGATATGCCATCTACAATAGGTATTGGAATACTAAAGTAGCGGTAACCAAGGAAAGATTTAATTTCTGGAATTATTGAGTAATTGATACCAAGTTTCACTTGATAAGCAAACCAAGGAACATTCAGTGGCATTGGATTTTGTGGTGGTCGATTAATCTTTCTTAACCTGAAAACTGCTGGCCCTATACCAAGACCAATATATGGGGCAGTTTGTATACCTTGAATACTAGGGTTATAATAAACATTTGACAAAAATGCAAATATACTAGCTGATCTATCAAATACTGGAGAAGGATTACCATTTTTAATATCAACTTTAGAGTATGCAACTTCAAAATCAACTCGGCCGTTTTTTCCAGCATAATAACCTAAAGATATGCTGTGAAACCACTGAAAGTTAATTTCACCATTAAATTTTTTTACGCTTTCAATTTTGTCTGTAACTATATTTTTTATTATAGCGTCATAACGACTTTTGACTAAAGTGAAAACTCTCTCTCCAATTGCTTTTATTCCGTTTACAAATGGCTTTGAATTATCAGAGTATATCTTACCGCTATTAGCGCTGACATAAAAATCAAGTTTTCTGTCTTTAACTAATGGAGTATCTTTTTCATTATATTTTTTAGGTTCATGGCATATAGATTTTTCTATGGGTATTAAATTTTCTATGAGATGTTCATTTTCTGAATAGCTTTCATTAGCTTGAGCAGAAAGAAAACTGATATGTAAAATTAGTAATACATTAAAAACAACAGATTTTCTAATCATGAATAAACTTACAACTCATAACATTACTATACATCTCTTTTCTATTAAAGAATTAAGAAAAAACACTTCCAATTAAATAATCTCTTTCCATTCCTATAATATTAGCTTTCACAATGCTTTTGGTCTGAACCTTTGATGAAAGCTTTACTAGTGCAAAATTTTCTGCTCTGCCAATATTGTTTTGTTCAACTAGAACACTTTGATTAGTACCTATCAAAGATTGATAAAAGCTACTCATCATTTCTTTATTCATTTTTATCAAGTTCTTTATTCGTTCTTTACGTACATTTTCAGGTACTTGTGGCATTCGTGCTGCAGGTGTATTCTTTCGCTTTGAGTATGGAAAAGCATGTAAGTAAACTATGTTAACTTCCTTTAAGAGATTCACTGTGTCCTGAAACATTTTATCGGTTTCTGTTGGAAATCCAGCAATAATATCAGCACCAAATGCAATATCAGACCTTAAGCTTTTTACCTTATGGCAAAATTCTATAACTTGTTCTCTGCTATGACGACGTTTCATTCTTTTTAAGATTAAATTATTACCAGATTGTAGACTTAAGTGCAAATGTGGTGTAAATTTTGGTTCATTGACTATTAAGTCCATTAATTCATCGTCAACTTCAGCAATATCAATAGAAGAAAGCCTAAGCCTCTTTAATTCTGGGATATTTCTTAAAACTCTTCTGATCATTAAACCAAGTGAAGGTTTACCAAATAGGTCTGTGCCAAAATCAGTAATATCAACTCCTGTAAGCACTACTTCCTGGTAACCATTTGCTACGAAAATCTTAATTTGCTTAATAATACTGCTTATTGGCACGGATCGGTTATTTCCTCTTGCTTGAGTGATTGAACAAAATGTACAGTTATGATTGCAGCCATTTTGAATTTTAATAAATGCTCTTGACTTGTCTTTAAATTTCTTAATTAGAAGAGCACTTGCTTGGTTACCATTAACTAATATCTTATCATTACTTAGCAAGTAATTTGTAGCTTTTAGCTTATCTTGATTGTTTAATACTTTGCTTACACCAGGGATGTTGCTATACGATTCAGGGTCTAATTGAACGGCGCAGCCAACTACAATAATTTCTTTAGTTGGATTATTTTTATGGATCTTGCGTATTTTTTGTTTCACTTGACGTTCCGCTTCATTTGTTACTGCACAGCTATGTACTACAACAACATTTTCTCTCTTTGCTTTTCTTAATGCTTCTTTGATTAATTCACTTTCATAAAAATTTAGACGACAACCAAACGTTACTACTTCGTTCATACTAGACTTCAATAGACTTTATAATTTTATTATTATATCAAATATTCAAGTAAAGTCATTGAATCCATTGGTTATAGTAAATAACTTTATGTTTTTGTTGACTGAATTGTACTTCTAGATGTAGATAAGCTTATGTTCAAAGCTGTATTGATTTTTTGAATATTTTTCCTGAAAAGGCTTGATAGATAGCCTTATTTTAATCGTTTATAACCTTTGGCACTACAAAATATCCATGTTCAGACTTTGTATTGGATAGTATTTCTTCTTTAGTACTTTGAGAATTAACAACGTCATCATGTATGTGAATATCCTTATCTATAGCACCGTAACGTACAGGAGAAACACCTTCAGTGTTAACTTGCAATAAAGTATCATGTATCCAATCTAACATTGTTAATTCCTTGGAGTAGTGCTCAGCTTCATCGTTTGATAATTTAATTCTTACAAGTTGTGCAATTTTAAGCGTTTCTTCTTTGGTAATTGTTACTTTTCTCTTATTTACAAATTCTATTAGTGAAGTGATTACGTCTTTTGTTGACTTAATTGGCATCTTTATCTCCTTGGATAAAACGAGTTAAAATATTTGCGATTGAAATGATTTCTATTTTGCTGATTTTTTCGAGTTTGTGAAGTATGGTATCTGTAGTTACTAGTTTGTCTAGAGAAGAGAAAGAGATTTTTTCAACTGCGTTTCCTGAAAGCACACTATGTGTTACGCATGAAATTACAGACCTTGCTCCTTGACTTTTTAAAACAGAAGCTGCATTACATAATGTTCCACCAGAATCAACTATGTCGTCAATGATAATGCAATTCTTACTTGTCACTTTCCCTACTATATTCATTATCTGAGATGTGCCTGCTTTTTCTCTATATTTATCTACTATAATAATCTTATCGCTTAATTTTATCTTGTGCTCTTTCTCTAAAGTCTTTGCAAAAGCACGTGCTCTACCGATTGCTCCAACGTCAGGTGCAACTATTGCTAAATTTTCTGTGTGTATAGATTTAGCAAATACTTCAAAGCAGCTTAAATTAGTTACTGGTATATCAAAAAAACCTTCGATTTGATTTGAATGTAAATCGATAACTGCAACACTACTTGCACCTGCAACCTGGATAAGATTTGCGACTAATTTGGCACCTAAAGCAGATTGCGTATTATTATTTTTCGTAACCCTATCTTGCCTGCTGTATCCATAATAAGGGATAATTGTTATTATTCTTTTAGCCCCTAATCTCTTTGCTGTATCAATTGTGAGCAGAAGCTCCATAAGGTTGTCATTTGCAGGGAAAGAAATTGACTGTATTATGTATACTTCTTGATTATAGATATCATCTTCTACATATATACTCATTTCATCATCAGCAAACCTTGATACCTGAGCAAGGGATGGTTGGATATTTAGCTTATTAACTATTAATTTTCCTAATTCTTTACTAGCGCTGCCTATTATTATCTTCATAACCTGCTAACTGAACTTGAAATTATACAGAAATTATAAGATAATAGAAATACGGATTAAGTACAAAAGCTAATTGACAAATTCCCCCCCACTGATAATGAAGGTATTCAAATTATTTTTAATCTGTGCAGAATTAGTGAAGAGATTATTATATAGTTGGTATCTTATGTATAATTTTTTTGCACTATGTGCACCATATATCTTTATCAAGCCTGTTTTTTTTGCTTATGCAGGTTTAAATGTATTTATAAATTATTTAAGATAATACAAAACGTCAGTTTGCAAGTGGGCAGCTATCTGCTGAGGTTTCCCTTACCTTATTTGTAAGGTCTGCTTTAACTTGGAAGTTGTTAATTGCAGCGTTTAAGTTTTTAAAGGACGTCAATACTCAAATAGATGTTAGTTAGGATTTCTTTTGCCTTTTTTTCTACTTAGTAAATTTCTCGAGTGTTTATAATTAATTACAATTATGAATGAACATTTGCTTTTACAATAGATGTTGTTATTACGGCACGTAATGCTTAAATCTAATTTATTATGCAGCCGCTTAGTTGAAATTGAGTTTTTGGGTCTTAGTGCCTAGATAGAGGAATTACTTGGAGACATATACAATGAAGTGACATAAAGTTCTAGCATCATGCGCTGAAACAGCACACTTACAGTGTGTGCTATTTTTATTAAACCAGCTGTGAAAAAACAAGTGTTAGTGCTTTGGACTATACCCACCTTGATAGACTCAAATCGCAGTGTTTGTGTAGTTATGATTTTTATACATAGAGTAAAGCTAAGCAAAATGGCATATGACTTAAATTCACTGATTACCTTTAGAATTCAATATAAAACTTTCCATCGCAGGTCGTTCCCCATTCTTCTTTGAATTTTTCTAGGTGTGTCTTTTTCTCACATTCTAAGAGTAGCTCTTTTATATTTCTGTTATAACCTTCGGTGGTGATTCTTCCTTGATGGTGCATAAACCTTAGATAAATTAAATAAGTATTAACTACATCTGTTTCACAATAATTTCGAATTTCTTGTATCTTGCCACTGTCATATAAATCTATAACTTGTGACCCATCAACTCCAGTTTTACCAGGGAGATTAAGTGCTGCACAAACTTCATTCATTTTTACTCTTGCGGAAGCTCCAAAGTCAGAGAGGGATTCAAGTAAATCACAGTGCCAATCACTACTATACTTTTGATTGTAGCTGTTCCACTTATTGCCGGCTTTATAAAAATATTCTGCTTGAATGCCATGGACCATAGCACGATATTTTAACACTGGCATATCAAAAGTACGCCCGTTAAATGAAACTAATCTCGGTCTTTTCTCTGACATGTAATTGAAAAATCCCTTTACTAATTCCTTTTCACTGGAATTTATTGTGCCTCCAGACCTAATTTCTTGTAGCGTGAATATCTCGTGGCCATTCCTGTAGCTTATGCTGCAGGATAAAAAACTGATAACTATGATATAATGAAGAGGCTGGCGAAGAAAAGGGTTTTGTCCGTTTGTTATTTTGAGATGGTACTTTGTCAATGCATCTCTTTTCTCTTCCATGCTGCTGTTATCACTGATATTAAGTAGATTCTTGCAGGAATTTATGTCTGGTATAGTTTCAACATCAAACACCATTAAGGAATTAAGCATCATTTATATACTCCTCAGGGCAATCAGTCCAGGATCGTACTTTCACAAACAAAAATAGGTGGACTTTACGCTCAAACAATTTCTCTAGTTCAGAACGTGCTTCAATGCTGATTTTTTTAATACAACTGCCATTCTTCCCTAACACTATTTTCTTATGGCTATCTTTTAGCACGAATATGACCTGTTTTATGACTAGACTTTTGTCTTTTTTTTCCTGAAATTGTTCAGTTATAACAGCTGTAGAATATGGTAGTTCCTCACGTAAGTTTAGGGATAATTTTTCTCTTGTGGTTTCTGCTGATAAAAAACTTGTAGAAGAATCAGTTATTTGATCTTCTCTATAAAACCAAGGACTCACTGGAGCAACTTCAGATAAGTAATTTATCAAATCAGGGAGTCCATTGCTTTTTAGTGCTGATATTATGAAAATCTTTTCAAATCTATAGAGCAAACTCAAATATCTGTAGGCCATCTTTACCTTGGGCTTGTTTACTAGATCAACTTTGTTAATAACCAAAATGCATCTTATTTTTGTATGCTGCAACCGTGCAAATATGATTTTGATTCTTTCTATGCTTTTAAGATAATTGCTTATATCAACGAGCAACAGAGTAATATCGTCACCCTTGATTGCTGACCATGCAGATCTAACTATAGCTTTTTCAAGTTTTGTTCCTGCTGAAAAGATTCCAGGAGAGTCAGTAAAGATAATTTGCGTTTTATTACGTATTGTAATACCCTTTGTTTGTGTTCTGGTTGTTTGTGCTTTTGGAGTAACAATTGCGATCTTTTTCCCTACAATGCTGTTAATTAATGTAGACTTTCCAGCATTTGGTAACCCTGCTATAGTAACAAATAAGCATTTTTGTTCTTTCACGAAGCAGATTGTAGAGAAAACTGAAGTTTAGTGTCAAGTACATAGCAGTGCGAATTTCCTATGAATAATTAACTCTCTAGAATTAATGTAGTTCACTAACTGATCTAAACAGTATTAATCCTCTACTTATTGAAGTCTTGTAACCTATTTGAAAGTATTTTCAGGGAAATTTGCTTTGTTGTAAAATATTTTTGGTGGATATAAAAGTGTTGTTATAACTAACGCTGAATAGATTATTCGACAGTAATAGACTTTGCTAAATTTCTTGGATAATCAGCATCTAATCCTTTTTTTACTGCAGTAGAGTAAGCAAGAAATTGCATGGCTATGCTGTAGGTTACTGGAGCGATAAAACTATCAGTACCTGGGAGTTGTACTATATCTGTACAAGCTTCTCTTAAGAATGACGCTCCTTGCTTGTCACTGAAGGCAATCACTTTGCCTTTTCTTGCAGTGATTTCTTGTATGTTAGATAATGTTTTAAAAAATAAATTGTCGTATGGAATGATTGCTATAACGAGCACGGATGAGTCTATTAAAGCAATCGAACCGTGTTTCATCTCTCCTGCCGCGATACCAGTGGTATTAATGTATGAAAGCTCTTTTATTTTTAATGCACCTTCCATTGCAACTCCGTATGAGCTTCCCCTGCCAATTAGAATAATGTTGCTGTGCTCTAGTATATTGCCTGATATGGATTGTACCTTTACCGCATTTAAAACATATTCAACATATTCGGGGATGGAATTAATAGCATCGCTTAACTGCTTTATTCTTTTTTTGCTCAATGTACCTTTTATTTTTGCAAGCTCTAAAGCAAAGCATGCTAAAATTGCAAGTTGTGCAGAAAAGGTTTTTGTTGAGGCAACACCAATTTCTGGTCCAGCAAGAGTATGTAATACAATGTCCGAAATTTTTTCAATGCTGCTGTTCAATGTATTAGTTATGCTAATGATTATTTGCTTCTGTGATTTTCCGTAGCGTAGAGCTTCTACGGTATCTGCAGTTTCACCAGATTGAGATATAAATAATCCAAAGCTTCCTTCTTCTAATCTTATATTGCTGTACCTGAACTCTGATGAAATTTCCAAATATACTCGAATTTGGGCAATACTTTCCAGCCAATATTTTGCTATTAGTCCAGCAAAATAAGATGACCCACATCCGACTATAGTAATATGGTTAATCTTAGAAAGTAGTTTTTTATTAGTAGATATCACCTCTGTATACTTTTTATAAAATTGATTTATTGTTTTATTTAATGTACAAGGTTGTTCAAAAATCTCTTTTAACATGAAGCTATGGTAACCATTTTTGCTAATGGAAAAATTGTTAGGACTGTTACTTTCTATGTTGCGTTCAACCCGTACGCCGTTATTATATATAACAGCTCCACTTGATTTTATCACTGCAATGTCACCATCTTCTAAGTGAGATATTTTTTTTACTAGTGTACCTAAAGTATTGAAATCAGACGTAGCAAGTAAAGTATTATGATTGTATCCTATCATCAAAGGTAGATTCCTTTTTGCAACAAACAAAGCATCTGGGCATTCTGCAAATAATAAGACTAAAGCGAACGGGCCATGCAAATTGCTTAGGCACTTAGATAGAGAATCAATAGGCGAAAGCCCTTCATTAAGGTACATAGTTAACATATTTGGTATAATTTCCGTATCAGTATCAGTGTGAAACTTTATTCCCCTTTTTTCTAAGCTCTTTTTTAGCAAATTATAATTCTCGATTATGCCGTTATGGGCAACAACAACATTATTTATATAGATAGGATGAGCATTTTTGAGGCTTGGAACCCCGTGTGTAGCCCAGCGAGTATGCGCTATGCCAACTGTACTGCTAGATATTTTGCTATTGTTAACAACATCACATAATCTCTCAACTCTTCCTTCTGATTTTTTAACTTCTATCTTACCTTTGTTATTTATAATTGCTATACCTGAGGAATCGTACCCTCTATATTCCAATCTTCGTAATCCAGTAAGCAAAGTTGGTACTACCGAACCACCATTACTTACTACACCAAATATCCCACACACAATCAAGTTTTAGAGTTATAGAGCATTTTTACTTTTATTATTGTTTTACCACTTTTTACTTTTATCTAACTGACTTTTATTTTTTTTATCCTCCTTTTCGATTTTGCCTTTCTCGGTTGGCTTGACCACTGTTTTTTGAACTTCTTTGTTTAGAACTTCAGATATAGCAGATTTTAAAACTTTTATTTCAACCTTTGGTGCTATTTCTATTACAAACTGTGCATTTGCTTCATCAAGCTTGTTGACTTCGCCTATTATTCCACCAGAAGTAACAACGATGTCACCGCGCTTTACTTGGTCTATCATCTTTCTGAGTTCCTTTAATTTTTTATAGTGTGGGCGGATAATAAAGAAATAAAATACTACAACTATTAAAACTAGTGGGGTAAGGTTAGCAAAAGATGAACCAATACTTGATGCATTACTGGTTGTATCTGCTGCAATAGCTTTAGAAGTGAACATATTTAACCTTAGTTGTTAACGATAAATTTAAGCAAACTTACTTAAGTATTAACTATATACTATTTCATGTCAAGTTTAGTAGAGAAAAGTGATATTGTAAAGGTTATGTAGAATTATTCGCTTCATGTAAAATAATTATTGTGAATATAAGTTTTAACTATATGATACCTAGAATAATAAGTGCCATACGTGATAACTTATTGGTCTGTTTTCCAACAGAAACGATTTATGCTCTTGCTTGTAGTGCACTAGATGGCAGAGCTATAGAGAGAATATACCAAGTAAAGAAGCGTTCTCGAAATAAACCACTATCTATATTTGTTAATGATATTTATAGCTTGGCAAAAATAGCAAAGCTAGAGGAAAAGTATATTAGTTTAATAAATTACTTTTCTCCTGGGCCAGTTACCTATATTTTACAGCTCAACAGTAATAATATATTGCCAAATGAATTCTTTAGAGGTACTGTAGGCATAAGAATTCCTGATCATCCTATTGCAATTTCAATATTAAATGAACTGAAGTCCCCAATAATTGCGACTAGTGTAAATATTTCAGGGGAACGAGGTGTGTGTAGAGCTAGCGATATACCTAAACCTATCAAACAACATTTATCAGTAGTAGCTGAAGATGATAAATTAGTTTCCGGTGTGGAGTCTACTATTGTAGACTTAACTCAGGATAAGATTAAGGTTATAAGGGAGGGTGTAGTTTCACTTCAAATGGTGAATAAGATATGCTTTTGAACAGAAATTTATGGGAGGGGAATGAAAAAGGTAATAGGGCATGATCAAGCTAAGAAGAAATTAATGAATAACTTGTCTATTCAATCTTGGCTAATCTGTGGTAAGAAAGGCATAGGAAAAGCAACACTTGCAAAGTCTTTTTCTAACTGGTTTCTTGTGAGAAACTGTAGTGAAGTAGCGTTGGATTTGTACATTGTTGAGGGTGATACAATAGGAGTAGAAGGAGTGAGAGAGATGAAAGATTTTCTGCACTTAAGCCCTATTCAATCGGAATATAAAGTTGCTATAATAGATAGTTTAGAAGCAATGACAAGTAGTGCTAGAAACGCAATATTAAAAATACTAGAGGAGCCGCCAAAAAATTCTAAAATATTTATAATTAGTCATAAGCCATACAATATACAGACTACTATTAAGTGTAGATGTCTTCAGCTAAATTTACTGCCATTGACCTACAATGAAACAAGGGAAATTGTTTCATCTCAGTGTAAATTTGATGATCAAACATTTAATGAAGTTATTACTTTATTTCCTGGGGCGCCGGGGATAATTATAAGTATAATAAGTAGTGATACTTATAAAATATATAGATGCTTTTATAAATTCCTTTATGATTTAGATAATCCTGAAGTGATTCATAAAGTGATTAATAGCAAAATTGAGCTAGAATTAGCGTCATATATGATTCAAACTTTCATTTTAGAAAGCATAAAAAGAGGAATAAGTAATGTTGAGGTTCTGCTAAGTCAGTGGAAAAAAGTGGATGAACTTTTTATTGCTGCTAGGCAGCTACACTTAGATAGAAAGCATGTTTTAGCTAATGCAGTTAATATCATAATACCAGTTTTATAAAATGTAGTATTTTCAACTTAAACTTATGATAAAGTTCTGTTAATTTAGTGTTTGAAATCCATAGCTTGACTGAAGATGAATTTTTATATAGCACTTAATAAAGTTTTAATAAAAAATTATGTCGATATATGTAGAAAGGATTGAACTTAGTTGAAAATATAGGTACGGATCAAGGAGTAACTTTAGAAAAGAAAAAATGGTTGTTAAGTAGCATCTGTAAGGTTGGTTTTAGCCTAATAAAGCAATCATTGTACCCATCTTTCGAAAGTTCGTTATCTTATGTGCTCAGTGGTGGTTCGTTATATGTGACTATATTGTAAAAAATGATGACCTCCTCCCCTGAAGTTTTCATTATCTCAAGATTGTTAGCTTAAAAGGAATGTCTTAATTATGCATCTAAGTTTTTGCTATGGAAGAGCTTATTGAACCTAGATTACAAAATTGTGTGATTAATTTATTTTGATTAACTGAAGATAGGTTAGTTAGAAAAGCATGATCCTTGCTGATGGATTTGGTTATTTTGATTATTAAGATAAGTTATGTTACTGTAATTAGTATAAAAAGTACAGGTTGATAATGCCTGTGGTCTTTGAAAATTTTGATGCAAAAATGGTAGATATTATAGAATCGATAAATTTTACCTTGTTGCTGGAATAAGATAATATAATTATTCATCCTACTTTGAAAAGTTTAGACATGATTTCAGTTTTTTTTAAATTTATTATTATAGTAGTTATACTTGGTCTTCTGTGATGGAGAATAGACTATTTGAGTCAGTAAAAAATAAGAGTTATTTTAATAAAGCAGTCGAATGGTATTGTCATAGATATCTGTTTTGTGTAGTAGAAAGATCTTGGATGGTAGTTATAGTATCATTTCTTCTGGTATGCTTATGTCTATTACTACTGAATATATATCTTTTGTTTCCTGTTAAAAAAGACTTAAACTTTATTAGATATGCGAATCATACAGAAGATGAGTTTTCTGTAATGCGTAAGCTCAATTCAAATGAAAAAAAAGATGAATACATTTCCACAGCTAGATACTTAATAAATAAGTATATTAAGGTATATGAATCGAATAAAATTGTTGAGTCAGAGTGCCAAAAAATTTTTGTGAAAAACAATTCCACACATAGAATCTATCAAAGTTTTCAAGAAAAAGTGAATAATGAAGCTGGAGATTTACCTTTTGTTAAAAGAAAAATTACTAATATAAATGTGACAAAATTATTTATTGACCGATCAGTTGAGGATTTAGTAGCCTTTCCAGGAAACGCTACTGTGTTTTTTATAATTGAGCAAAATAAAAAAGTGAAAAAACAGACTGTTGACATCAGCTTTACTTTATCTAATATAAAAGCAGCTTTAGATGGTATGATGCCGTTTAAATTTATTGTTGATGGTTATAAATACAGGTGAATACATGTTAGTTTATCGTGGTTTTAGAATGTGCGTAAAGCTTTTTCTATGATGTTTTGTAATACCGTAGAGATCTATGGCTTCTATGTGCTCTTTTGTTCCATATCCTTTATTTTTGTACCAATTGTATTTTGGATGTTGATTATGCAATTTTTGCATCAGCTGATCTCTTGTAACTTTTGCAATGATCGAGGCTGCTGCAATCGATATACTCAAACTATCACCATGTACTATGGACCTTACTTGCCATTTTATTTTAGGTGCTTGATTACCGTCAACTAGCACATAATCTAATTCTAACCCTAAGTCTATCAACGCACGCTGCATTGAAAGTTTTGTTGCTTGCAAAATATTGTATGAATTTATTTCCTTTACACTTGCTATTCCTATGCCAAATTTTGCAACAGATATTATTTTTTCATATAAAACTTGCCTACTTTTAGCAGTCAATTTTTTTGAGTCGTTGATTCCTTTAATGATTGTATTTTTCCCAGTAAATACTACTGCTGCAGATATTACTGGACCAGCTAACGGCCCTCTCCCAACTTCGTCCACTCCTGCTACTACTCCTGGTAACTCATTTTCTAATGTAAAGTCCGGGTATGTCATAAGTTTCTATAACAAGAAAGCTATAGTAAAGGTTGAACAAATAATAGCGATTATCCAAAATTTCACAACTATTTCATTTTCTAACCACCCCTTCATTTCGAAATGGTGATGTATTGGTGCCATAAGAAAAATCTTTTTTCCCTTTCCATACTTAGACTTTGTATACTTAAAATATGATGTCTGGATTATAACAGACAAAGTTTCAATGATAAAGATTACTCCGATAACAGCGAAAAGTATTTCTCTTTTGACTAAAACACTAATTAATCCTAAAGCTGCACCGGTTGATAAGCTACCGATGTCACCCATGAATATTTTTGCTGGATGGGTATTGAACCATAGGAAACTTAAAATTGCTCCTATAAATGCAATACAGAATAAAATAATGCTCACTCCTGCTTGAGTCAAGTATGCAATTAATCCTAGAGAAACAAAAGAAGTGATAGATTGAGTTGCAGCAAGTCCATCAAGACCGTCTGTGAGATTTACAGCGTTAGCAGAGCCAACGATTACAAATGCAGCGAATGGGACATATAGATAGCCGAGATCGATTGTTATTTCCCTAAATAAAAACGTTTTTGTAGAACCTTCAGTAAAATGTAGCCTAAATATAAATAGAACAACAAGGACGACTATAAGTTGGATGAATATTCTAGTTTTCGCTCTTAAACCTTGATAGGCGTGTGTTTTTAGTTTTAAATAATCGTCAATAAATCCAATCAGAGCAAAAAATAGAATTATAAATACCAGCAATAGGGTCTCTGGCGTTAGCTGAGTCCAGAGTAGAACTGGTAATGAAGCAGAAATCAATATTATTGTTCCACCTATAGTAGGAGTGTTTCTCTTTGTGATTAAATGACTTTCTGGACCGCATAACCTAATAGGTTGTCCACCTTTGTTGATTTTCTTTAGAAATTTTATAAAGTAAGGGTAAAGAATAAGTCCGAAAATGAACGAACTGAAAAATATTTTTGTAGGTAAACCCATTTATCTTATTTAAATTTGGTATTATTGTGTTACCTGCTTGTAGGTATTATGGTGTAGATGGTTTTAAAATCATTCTACTAATATTTCTCTTTTTCCTGAGTAATTCGGAGCACTAACAACACCTTCTTTTTCCATTCTTTCAATAATATTGGCAGCTCTGTTATAGCCTATTCTAAGCTGTCTCTGAATGTAACTGGTTGAGACTTTTCGATCTTTCTGAATAATCTCCACTGCTTGCTTGTATAGATTATTCTCTTTATTGTCTATGTCATAATCCAATTCTGTGGAAGAATTTTTATCTTTTATGATTTCCTTTATGTAGTTTGGCTCGCCTTGTGCTTTTAGATGATTTACTATGTTTTGTACTTCACCATCGCTTACAAATGGGCCGTGAACTCGAATAACCTTACCACCAGAGGCCATGTAGAGCATATCGCCCATGCCGAGGAGTTGTTCAGCCCCTTGTTCACCAAGTATTGTACGGCTATCTATTTTAGAAGTGACAGCGAAACTGATTCTCGTTGGAAAGTTTGCTTTTATCACACCTGTTATTACATCTACAGATGGACGTTGTGTTGCCATTATGATATGTATTCCTGAAGCACGAGCCATCTGAGCTAAACGTTGAATAGAGTGTTCTATATCCTTGCCAGCAACAAGCATCAAGTCTGCCATTTCATCTACAATTACTATAATGTACGGAAATGTTTCCATTTTAATCGGTATTTTTTCAAACAGAGGCTTACCTGTCGTTGAGTTGAAGCCAATTTGCACCACATGCTCTAATTCTGTTCCACTATTTATCGCTTCTGTAATTTTTTGGTTATAGTTTATTATATTACGTACGCTTAGATATGACATCATGCGATAGCGATTTTCCATTTCTTTTATTATCCACTTAAGGGCAATCACAGCTTTTTTTGGCTCTGTTACTACTGGTGTTATTAGATGCGGTATTTTATCATATATTGAAAGTTCAAGCATTTTGGGATCAATCATTATCATCTTACATTTATTAGGACTTAATCGATAAATGAGTGAAAGGATCATAGTATTAATTGTAACTGATTTGCCTGACCCTGTGGTTCCAGCAACAAGTAAGTGTGGCATTTTAGCTAAATCGACAATAATTGGTTTTCCGCTTATCTCTTTGCCGAGTGCAATTGGAAGGTTTAAGTTTGCATTTTGGTACTCTGGCGATTCGAGTAGGTCACGTAGCACCACAATTTCTCGCTCCTTATTTGGTAATTCTATTCCTATAGCATTTTGCCCACGAACTATTGAAATTCGTGCAGAGAGTGCACTCATTGAACGTGCAATATCATCTGCAAGACCAACCACTCTTGCAGATTTTGTACCAGCTTGTGGTTCAAGTTTGTATAAAGTTATAACTGGTCCATAACATACGTTGATAATTTTTCCTTGCACGCCAAAGTCATTAAGGACCTGTTTCAATAGAGATAAATTCTTGTTACTTTCTATTTTATTCAGCTGATTTCTCTGTAAAGATTTCTCTGCTTTAGAAAGTAAATGAATACTTGGAAATTTAAATTCACTGAAAGGTATAAAGGTCTTTTTGGTGGCTTTTTTCTGTCTTCTTTTTAGCTGTTGTTTAGTGATAATTTGAGTTCTGTATTTTTCTTCTATTATTAATAGTGTAATTAAGTATTTAGTAATTTTATATAACTTTAAAAATAAAACCTTTGCAGGGGGATAGGCTACTTTTTTATATAAGAAGAACAGGAAGTAAATCATTCTTTTCCAGCCAATTAATCCTATTAAGCCTATTGACGTTGCTACTGTAAATATGTAAAATGGGCAATGGCTAATTAGAGCGTTTCCCACTATTCCACTGTGCATGTATTTTGCAGTGATACTAAGTGAGAGTCGCGCTAATGTAGCACATATTCCTAGGTTGATTAATGTTAAGTAAAGAATTTTTAGTAGCCTTTTTGATGGTTTGAAGGTTAAAAAGTAAACTACAGTTGTAATTACTGTAATACTAGCTAATCCAAGTAATTGAACTAATATATCAGCTGAATATGAGCCCACTACTCCACCTAAGTTTGTAACTTTTTCATCTGTAACTGTGTTTAAGGATGAATCTTTATAGTTGTAGCTGAGAACTGATATATATGTGTACATTAGGAGCAATAGGTATACTACTGACTTCAGGCATTTTTTTATCATCTACTTAAAAGTAGTAATTCATTGTGTATTTTACAAAGTGAATTGTTATTAGCAATATCATTATAGATAAATCTAATCCATTGAACGGCCGTATGTATCTTCTAATGACCTTTAGTGGTGGGTGAATGAGTTGGCTTAGAGTTTGCATTGTACTGCTTATGGTTTCATTGTACATGTTGACTACATTAAGCTTAATCAACCAGTCCAGGATGACCCAACATATTAGAGTGACGCTGTAAAGATCGAGTAGCAAATTAAGTAAGTATATAATTGGGTGCATACACGTCTATTACATGGAAATTACATATAAGGATAGATATTTATGGATTTTAAATCAATCCCCTTTCTAAATTCAAGATTTTGTTTTAGTTGCTTTCATCTTTGAGTTTTACTAGTAGGCAACAGAATTCTTGTTTACTAGCTTACCGTAAGCCTTGACAGATAGTACTTTACTTTAAGTGGAATGTGAATATCATTTAGAATATATTTTAAAGTGCTAATATGGCAGAGATTATAGGTATATATAAAAATCAAAGAACAAAATTCTATGTGTGGGCAAATCTGTTTTAGCGTAGGCCGCGCAAACCTTCTGAATACGCTATCTAGAATAAGTGGAGTGGTTGAAAGACGCAATACGATAGATGTTTTAGCATGTGTAAATATCGAAGCACAACATAGCAGCATAAAGTTGAAGGCCACTGATCTTGATATTTCAATATTTGCCTCACTTGCTGCGGATGTGTTAGTGAAAGGGGAAGTAAAAATTTCAGCACATACTTTACACAGTATAGTAAAAAAGCTACCATCTGATTTAGATGTTCATTTTGAAATGAATAGTCAGGGGAAGTTATTAATATCTTGTGGAAATGCGAATTTTTTTTTACCGAATATAATTTCAAATAATTTTCCTATTCTTGAAGAAGGCAATTATGAGCATGATTTTACTCTACTAAGTGAGGATTTGGTAAATCTATTAACTAAAACAAAGTTTGCAGTGTCATTAGATGATACAAGATATAATTTGAATGGAATATATCTGCATACAGATAAGCAATTTCTGTCCTGTGTTGCAACTGATGGCCATCGATTATCGTGTATAAGAAAACCAAGGCCTGAAAACGTTAGTAGTGAGTTTAGTGTAATCATTCCACGTAAGACTGTTGTGGAGCTGCTAAAAATATTAGATGATTATATTGAAGTTAACATAAAGCTTTCAGACAGAAAAATCAAATTCACGTGTGGTAGTTATATTCTAATATCGAAATTGATAGATGGAACTTTTCCAGATTATAAAGCTGTTATCCCAATATCTCAAGATAAACAAATGATTGTTGAAAGTAGTAAATTGGCTAGTGTCATAGATCGAGTTTCCGTTGTCGTGTCTGATAAAATAAAATTTATTAGATTCTTATTAAAAAAAAAACTATTAACTCTACACTCAAACTCTCAAGAATGTAGTGATGCAACTGAATCTATAGAGGTAAATTATAATGGAGCCCCTATAGAAATAGGATTTAATTCGCGGTATTTGCTTGATGCTTTATCTTGTATAAAAGATAAATGTAAATTTACCTTGGTTGATAGTAACAGTGCTGCAATTATCACTGATGAAAATGATCCAAATGCATTATATGTAGTAATGCCAATAAGAATTTAAGCTGCTAGTAATCTATTTTTACCAAGTATAAACCACAAGGCGGTGCAGTAACTCCAGCAGCCTTTCTTTTATGTTGATTTAATATATTTAACATTTCTTGTGGATTAGTTCTATTTTTCCCGAATTTAACTAAAGTACCGACAATAATCCTCACTTGATTATGTAAGAAAGAAATAGCGGATATTTTAATGTATATATGGTTTCCATTTTGGGTTATCTCAATATCATCGATTGTTCTTATCGGGTTTTTAGCTTGACAGTTTTTTGAACGGAAGCTTGAAAGATTATGCTTTCCGAGTAAGTGTTTGGCGGCCTTACGCATGATATCTACATCGAGTGGGTTAAACACTTGCCACACATAACCAGCTTCTAAAGCTGTAGGGGCATAGCGATTAATTATTCTGTACTCATAATGTCTTTTTTTTGCTGAAAATCGCGAGTGAAATGCATTATCTACAATTTCTACATCAAGGATAACTACAGGAATCGATTTTAGGTAATAATTTATTGCATTCCTTATTTTATGGGATTCAAATTCTCTTTCCATATCAAAATGAGCAACTTGCCCTAAAGCATGAACTCCTGCATCAGTTCTTCCGCCGCAGTATAAAGTAGTTTTCTCGCCACTGAAGTTAAATATTGCGTTTTCTATAGTTTCCTGGATTGAGTTAGCAGAGTGCTGCTGTTTCTGCCAACCAGAGAAGCTACTGCCATTGTATTCTGTTATTATTTTATATCGCATTATAAATGCCTGTTTGATTTCTATTTTAATGTAATTTTTGGTAGCTAATTTTTTATGATAATGTTTCTTGTTGTTAGAAAACCCTTGGCAAGTTATTAATATTCGATTAATATGAAGGTTATATAATTAATAAATGATTCATGGCAAGCAGCTCAGAGGAAAGAGATAATAATAAACGAAGAGCATTAGACAATGTGTAATAAGTTAAATTGAAAAAGCGTTTGGTAGTGATTCAATAATGAAATTTAGGCAAAATCTTGTAGAGGAATAGACACGATGTTCACAAGGTCGATTGCGTTAATTTAGCTCTTAGCATTGAAGGGTTGCTAAAGGGATGATAATTGAGGTATTCAGTTCTGAGAGTTCTGTAAAACTATTCTTGCTTTGCATGTGATTGCAGAAGAAAGGGAGAATTATGTGCGTTTATTGTTATTGATGCAGAGCATGCGTTGGATATCATGTATACTTGTAAGCTTGAGGTGAACACTGATGGTTTAGTGGTTTCAAGCCAGATATTAGTGAACAAGCTTTGCATATTGTTAAGTATTTGATGTGTTCTAGTGCAGTTAACTTCGAGAGCTAAGGTTGATGGAGATATTGGTGATTAGTATATGGGGGAGCTACAGCAAAGTTTCTAAGTAATCACTTTCTTTAATCGTTAATATTAGCTCCTTTTTTATTAAAAACTTTATTATTCTTGTAACTTATCCTTGACAGATATATTTAGTAACTAAATTGATTATTGAGTTTGTAATTTATATTAAGTCTATTCTTGTCTAATTTCTCAGCTTTGACATTCTATTTTAGTACTTGTTATATATTACATTTCTAGTAACTGTTTATATTATATGATTTTTGTCTTAACTATTATCTTCGCTGTACTATGACTAAAGAAATATTAATTCCATAGGAAAAATAACGTATAGTTATATTGCTAATTTAGTAAATCAATTATGTTAAGAAGTTAGTCCTTTTAGGGTTACAAGAATTTATTTGCTTTTCTTAAAATTATAAATAGGTGCTTACTTTTTTGGAAAATTGGTAAAAATTATAAATTATAGGAAGAAAGTGAGAATTTCAAAGTAAACAGTTAGAAGTGGAAAGCTATATTTGTAGGCAATTTAAATATGCTATTATACTAAGAACATTATAAAAGAAGCTTATAAAACATATTTGATGATCCCGGCGCGGGTCGAACGCGCGACCTACTGATTAAAAGTCAGTTGCTCTACCGGCTGAGCTACGGGATCACTTCATTTTTTAATTTATACCAAACATCAATACATCTTTTGTCTATTTTGATCAAACTAAAATTTTTATACATATGGAATGTATATACTATAATATAGCTTCTTGACAATGGCTTAGCACTTCTTATATCTTAGCCTAAGTTAGTTTATTGCTCATAAGCAACTGTGGGGGCATAGCTCAGCTGGTAGAGCATCTGTTTTGCACGCAGAAGGTCAGCGGTTCAATCCCGCTTGCCTCCATTAGTATTATTTTATATTGTAAGCACTATAATGGTTTATTTTGATAGCTATATTTTATTATGCAGCTTAGGTAATTCTTTGAAGTATATTGATGAATTAATAAAAAAACTACTTGTAACTGGTTGTTAATATTATATATTATATTTAATAAAACTTAAGTTAGAAAATATGAGTAGTAGTGATCTAGCTATAAATTTGCCGATTAGTATTAAAAGACTATCGTCAAACAGGTTCATAGAAGAGGTATATCAAGATCAGTTTGAAGATCAAGGTAACATTTTATTTGAAGATTCTTTCATCAAGAAAATTAAAGAAGGAGATATAGTAGAAGGTATAATTACACGAATAAATCCTAACGACATAGTAGTCGATGTCGGCTTAAAGTCTGACGGTAGGATTCCAATCAAAGAACTCGGTTGTAATGATGAGATTGCTGTTGGTTCTAAAATTAGGGTGTATGTGGAAAGAATTGAAGACTATCATGGTAATGTAGCTCTCAGCCGTGAAAAAGCGATTAGAGATGAGAAGTGGCATAAATTAGAAGAGGATGCGGCTACGCAAACTGAGGTGAGTGGAATTATTAAACGTTCAATTAAGTGTGGCTTTATTGTTGATCTTGGTGATGGAATAAGTGCTTTTTTACCGCTGAGCCATGTGGATTTGAAACAAATAAAAGATGTTAAGCATCTTATTGATGCTGAGCAAAAGTTCATTGTACTTAAAGTAGATAGGAAACAGGGTAATATTGTAGTATCAAGGAAGCTGGTATTAGAGAAATTGCATGCTGGTGAAAAAATTAAATTTTTAGAATCTCTAAATGAAGGTGATATAATAGAAGGAAAAATAAAAAGTATTACTCATTATGGTGTATTTGTTGGTATTCATGAATCAGATGTAGTAGGGGTTGTAGATGGATTATTGCATATTACAGATATCTCTTGGAGTAGAGTGAGCCATCCATCTGCAGTTTTTACTTGTGGTCAGAGTATAAAAGTCAAAGTTATAAAAATAGATAAAGAAAATGCAAAAGTTTCTCTAGGTATAAAACAACTGGAGGATAACCCTTGGCATGATATAGAGTTAAAATACCCAATTGATGGTGTCTATAAAGGTCACGTAACAAGCATAGAAGATTATGGGGTATTTGTTGAACTTAAGCCTGGAATTGAAGGTTTAGTGCACTCATCAGAGATAACTTGGATTAAGAATAATTTACCAGTTAGTAATTTAGTAACCAGAGGACAGGAAGTGTCCGTCAAGATTCTCAGTATTGATACGATCAAGAATAGAATGAGTTTGAGCATGAAAAGGTGTGTAAATAACCCTTGGCAAGTATTTATTGATAAATATCCTCCTGGTTCTATTGTTTCTGGTAAGATTAAAAACAATACTGGCTTGTATATATCTGTTACCTTTGATGATTATGAAATAGATGGGAATATAGAAGGGACAGTTTATGCACAAGATATAAGTTGGTCTAAGAATGGGTTAGATCAAATAAAAAAGTATAATGTTGGTGATATAATAGAAGCAAAAGTAATAAGGGCTAATGTAGATCGAGCAAGAATTTATCTTGGTATAAAGCAAATAGAGTATGATCCTCTTATAGAACTAATAAAGAAAGTGAAGGTAGGTAATAAAATGCAGGCTATTGTAAGCAAGAGGGAAGATAGCGGATTAGTTGTTGAAGTTGAAAATGGTTTAGCTCTTTTAATAGATCAAAAGCATTTACCAGAAAATAAAAAGTTTTCTATATCAGAGAAAATAGAAGTGGAAGTATTAGATGTTGAAGTATACAATATAATACTATCCGCTAAGTGATTAGAGTTTTAGCTTTGTGTAAATGGCAACGAAATCTGATCTAATAACAAAAATGGCAAAGAGATGTCCTCTCCTGATAAGGTAGTTATAGAAGCTACGGTTAATAGTTTTTTTGAGGTACTTTCAAGTGCATTGAAGTGCCATAATAGAATTGAAATTAGAGGATTTGGCTCTTTTTCAATTAGGAGAAATTAAAAAAACAGACCATTTAATACTACAGAAGTTTACAAAAGATCAGTACTTTAAAGCTTGTTTTCGTGGTAGTAAAAAATTGTCTGACTTGATAAATGGGTAAGAATTTCTATTATTAATAGGATAAAAATTGGGTAAATTTAATGCTGAGAATTTTTCGCATTATATGCGAATAGTAAAAATAGTTATGCGCGATATACAAAATGTCTTATGAAAATGGAGAGAAGGGTCGTTTGCTTAATCTTTCTAGTAGCTTTGATAAATTAGTTAATTCTATAATCTCAAAAAAAAATTTGGCTGAGGGCTTAGGTGTGTTAAATTTCTTGCTACAGCTTTGATTTTTGAGATGAAGTCTTAGAGTTAACAAAAAGTTAGATAAAGTAAATTAAAAATGTGAAAAGCATAAAAATAAAAAAAAGAATAGGTAATATTAAAATATTAAATAAGATAAGCAAGATCATTAAATGAATAAAGGGTTAGCTTCAATAAAACAAGTAATTGAATTCATTATCTTACTATTTATATTAGGAGGGAAATCTACTTTGCGAGTTATGTAGCAATATAATTCGTAGTCATCAAGATCAACTATTTTCTCATACTCAATTAGCTCATTTAGAGAAAATTTATCAAGGTATGTTAGTGCAAAATGCCCTAAAAGTATGTCAGTTTCTTTGCATCCTCTATGCCAGCTTCTATACATCAATTTTCTTTTTAATGAGAAGATATGCGTCATTATTATTAAACTTTCTTTAATTTAAAGGTTGAACTAAACGCTTGTCAAGCAAGGACTTTTTAATATACTTAATATTTTATTCAAGATGTGAGATATAAGTGGAGTTAATTTCTAGTCTTATCCATCAATTTAGTGATTGGATATATTATTTTTTGTCATTTTCTTTAATTATCTCTGTTGTAATATTTGTACATGAGTATGGGCACTATATTATTGCTAAAGGGTGCAAAGTTAGGGTTGAGTCTTTTTCTATAGGGTTTGGTCCTGAAATCTTTGGTTTCTATGATAATCTTGGGACTAGGTGGAGACTAAGTGCCATCCCATTGGGTGGTTATGTTAAAATGCTAGGGGACAGTAGTACAATAAGTGTTCAAGTTAATCAACAAAAGCTAACTGAGGAAGAAAAGTTGTATTCGCTTCATACAAAATCAAGATATAAGAAAATAGCAATAGTTTCTGCAGGGCCACTTGCGAATATGGTACTAGCTATTATAGCTTTTACGGTATTTTTTAGTGTAACGGGATATTATCGCACTCCACCAGTGATTGGAAGTGTAATTGAGGGTAGTGTAGCAGATCAGGCTGGTTTGTTGCCAGGTGATATTATTACACAGATTAATGGATATGAAATAAAACATTTTGAGGATATCTCACGTGTGATGATGTTAAGTCCTGAAGCCAGAGTAGAGATCAGATATAGTCGGAACAACGAGGGGCATAGAACTGTCCTTACTCCATTAATAACTGAGGATAAAGATGTTTTTGGTGATGAAGTAAAAAGAAAAACTATAGGGATTACTTCAATGAATATAGCAGGGTTAAAGCGATCATCTTTTCTTGGAGCTGTGAGTCTATCGGTAAGTGAAACTTACCACGTTATGTATTTAACAATCAAAACTCTTTTTCAAATTATCATTGGTAAGAGAAGTATAAATGAAATAGGTGGACCGATAAAAATTGCAAAGTACTCGGTACAATCAACTAAAAAAGGGTTGATTATGGTTTTATATTTTATAGCTGTCCTTTCAGCTACTTTGGCTGCAGTTAATTTGCTACCAATTCCATTACTGGATGGTGGACATTTGTTTAACTATATTATAGAAGTAATTATACGTAAAGATTTAAGCCCTAGGTATCACAAATGTGCAGCTACTTTTGGCGCTACCATATTATTTTTACTAATGGCAATTGCAATCTCAAACGATATAAGACATCTTTTTTAAGATAAGCATGAAAGGGCTAATTTACATACTAATGGTAATTTTTATTTCTATTCCTATCCTGCTTTTTGCTTTAGAAAACGAGAATAAAATTAAAATAAATAATATTAAATTTGTTGGTAATGAGCGGATCAGTAGCCAAGTAATAGGCTTTTATATAAAGCTAGAGCCTGGTAGTTATGTAGACGATGACAACTTAGATTCAGTTATAAAGGTTTTGTATAAAACAAAGCTGTTTGCTAGTGTTAATGCTTATATTGATGATGAAAAAAACTTAATAATAAAAGTTCAGGAAAATCCACTAATCAAAAAAATAACATTAAAAGGTAATAGGATATTTAAGAGCAAAGAACTGCTAAATAACGTGATTCAATCAAAACCTCTCACCATTTTTGCTGAAACAAAGCTGCAAAGTGATCTATTGAATTTAGCCGCAACTTATAGAAATAGTGGTAAAATTGGTGCTAGAATTGGATATGACCTGAGCAAGCTTGAAGGTAATAGGGTTAGTTTAGTTTTTAAAATAAAAGAGGGTAAGACATCTAGGATTAGAGATATAAGGTTTATAGGCAATAAAAATTTCTCTGAAAGTGAGCTAGAGCGAGTTGTTAAAATGCAAAATGATGATGTGTTTAATAAATTATTTAGGGCCTTTTTTAAAGGTAAAAATCATTATTCACCGCAGTATTTGTTGACTAATGAAGAATTGCTTGATCGTTTTTATTCTTCCAATGGCTATATTAAAAATAACATCCAGCCAATTGTTGAAATTGGTAACAATAATCAAGTTATTCTAACTTTTTTGATTGATGAAGGGGAACAATACTTATTTGGAAATAATGAAGTTAGTATTAAAGCTAAAATCCAGGACTTAAACCTAAAAGAGGAGATATTGGGTCTGATAACTAGAGAAGATAATAAAGTGTTTGATAGGGTTAAGGTTAATAGTGTAGTAGAAAAAATAAACAAGTGTTTGAATGAGAGAGGATATATATTTGCAAAGGTTAATCCAGAATATACACAGCGTGATAATATTGTAGATGTGACTTATAAAATACTGCCAGGCAAGAGGATTTATGTAAATCAAATTACAATTGATGGTAATGACCATACTTTAGATCAAGTAATTAGAAGTAAGCTTAGTATAGTAGAAGGTGATGCATATAACACATTGGAAATTCAGAAGTCATATAGAAAATTAATTAGTAGTGATTTTTTTGAGGAAGTAAAAATAGATAGCTACGTAATTAATGATAATGCAGTGAATCTTGACTTAAATGTCAGAGAAAAAAACACTACTTTGTTATACTTAGGAGGGGGAGTATCTTTTCCTGGCGGAGCATTTTTAAAGGCTGATTTTAAGGACCGTAATTTGTTTGGTAGCGGGAAAGAGCTTTCTTTTGCCCTTGAGAAAAGCCAATATGTATTTTCAACTGATTTAGAAGTAATTGAGAATAACTTTAATGACTCCGATACTACACTAGGTGTAGGTATATTTTATGAAAAGCAAGATAGACTAAACACTACTTTCAATAGTTGCAATATGGGCTTTTTTACAAAAGTATCACATAAAGTTACAGAAAACTTAACTAATTTCCTCCGTTATTATTATAAGTATAGCTATACACATACGGATAATAAGGGCGGAAAAAATAGTGATATTTCTAAAATGATGTGGGATCGAGAAGGTGAGCATCATATTTCATCACTGGGGTACACATTAGCATATAGTAAGCTGGATAACCTCTATGCTCCGAGGGAAGGATATTTATTAAGCTTGAGCCAGGATATTTCAGGGCTGGGGGGCAACGTAAATTTCCTCAAGTCTGAATTTTTGTCTTTTTATGTACATCCTATATTAAGTAATATTAATAATGATACAATACTACGCTTTAAGATGGCTGCAGGACACATTTTTTCTTATACTAGTAAAAATCTGAATATTAGCCAGCACTTTTTTAAGGGTAGTAATGAAATTAGAGGGTTTGACCTTTCTGGTATTGGACCGAGGACAAAAGATAAAAATGAAAGCTTAGGAGGTAAAACTTATTTCAACTTAACACAGCAAGTGGATTTTCCGCTACTAAAGTTATATGATTATTTTATTGTTAAAGGGTCATTGTTTGTTGACTATGCAACGCTTTTTGGTCTAGATGATAAAAGTAAGAAATATGGATATGAGAAGGACTATTATGATAGTAAGCTTGTGAGAGTATCACCTGGCTTTGGCTTTTCAGCACCTTCTCCTTTTGGTGGTAGGTTTAGATTAGATTTTGGCTTTCCTTTAGTTAAAGAGCCCTATGATATAACACCGTCATCAAATATCAAGTTTTCTATTGAAACGGGGGTTTGAATGAAATATACACAGTTGCTTATATCAGTTATTGCCTTAGTTATTTCGGTGTTTTCGAGTTATAAAGCTGTAAAACAGCGACCTCAAGATGCATTTAACACAAAAGTTGTGATTGTTGATAGCGATAAAGTTATCAATGAGTCTCTTGCTCTGCGAAATATACAACAGAAAATAAAAGAGCAAAGCTCTAAACTTCAGCAAGAGTTTGAAAATGAGCTAGAAAAGTTTAAATCCTCAAAAGAAGAATTTGAACTTTTATCGGAGGAAGCAAAGAAAGAAAAAGCGGATCAATTTAATAAGCATGCTGTAAGTGTTAAAGATGATTATGCTAAAAAAATGTCACATTTAGAAGAAAGCTACAGAGATGCAATAGAGGATATTTTTAATAAGGTGAAAGAAGTTGCTAGAAAAACTGCAGAAGAAAATAGCATAGATTTAGTACTTTTTCTTCCAAAGAAAAATCAAATTTTATACTCTATAGATAAAGTTGATTTATCAGATATCTTGTTAAGAAGTATAAACAAGGAAGTATGTGAGTGTACTTTAAAAGATATTAACTAGATTTGCTTTTAGGGGGTGACATGCAGCTTAATATCAGTGATATTATAAAAATACTGCCACATTCTCATCCATTTCTCTTAGTAGATAGGGTGGTAGAGTGTAATCCTGGTAAAAATATCAAAGCGATCAAGAACGTAACTTTCAATGAACCATTTTTTGTTGGTCACTTTCCCAGTCGCCCAATGATGCCAGGAGTCTTAATAGTTGAGTCTCTAGCTCAGGCATCTGCAGTATGTGTTCTAGCTAAAGAAAGTCAAAGCATCACAGGAAATAAGGTTGTTTACTTTATGTCTATTGAAAGTGCAAAATTCAGAAAGCCAGTTACTCCAGGAGATACATTGATTCTTCAAGCTAATATTAAAAATGTACGTTTAAGTGCATGTAAATTTGAGTGTATTGCATATGTTGGTGAAGAAAAGGTTACTGAAGCAATAATTTTAGCTATGTTGAAAAATATATAGAATTTCCGTCTTTAAGAAGTAGTGTATGCATTGTATGATATGATAATGCAGCTAAATTTTAACATCTCGTTTTCAGATCTATATACTCGCGATGGATTAATAAAATTAGATGAAGTATTTTTGGATTACATTAAATTATGCAATGAAAATTTATTTTGTTCGTTGATTGAAGCGAGAAAAAAAATATCTGCTTCTTTGGCGTTATCTCAATGCTTGACCCTAAGATCTAGGGAACAACCAGTATCAACTATTCAAGTGACGGGTAGTCAATTGATTATAGACCTTTCATATTTGCTTGATGAGTTTATCACAAAGCTTTTTAGTATTGAGAGAGAAGTAGAAGAGCTAAAAAGAAAACATGATGACTTTGCTGTAATATATAAATGTAAAAGATTATTTGTTCAGCGCTATGCATTGAAGAAGTATGCTGATATAGCAAATATTGACATCGATTGTGTTACTAGTAGACTAAATCATTTTTTTACTTTACCAGTAACAGAAAAAAACTTTGCTGAGCAGGTGATGCACTGGTTAGAGGATAGAGGAAGTCATGAAGAAGAAATAGAGCTTGCAGCTCAGTATGCAGCATGGAGAGTAAAGAGTAAACAGAGTATACTCTTTAGTGTTCATAGAAGAGTTGACTACAGAAATCTCGTGTCATTCTCTAGGAAAAAAGTAGAAGAAGTTGAGGTGATATATTCAAAAGAAATAAAAAGACGATATGGTTTTGATTTAACAAGTGAAAAAGTAAGTTTGGATGAAGGATTAGATAACGCTCACTATTGCATACTTTGTCATAAACAGGATAAGGATAGCTGTTCGAAAGGGTTAATGGATGATGATATGACCTTCAAAATTTCTCCACTTAAAGTTGAACTTCATGGCTGTCCACTAGAGCAGAAAATATCGGAGATGAATCTGGTAAAAAGTGGAGGGTACAGTATAGCTAGTCTTGCAATTATAATGATAGACAATCCACTATGTGCAGCTACTGGATACAGAATATGCAATGACTGTACAAATTCTTGTATATATCAAAAACAAGAGCCTGTGAACGTGCCAATGATTGAAACAAAAATTTTGGATGATGTGCTTAGTTTAACATTCGGCTTTGAAATATATTCTC
Organism: Wolbachia endosymbiont of Dirofilaria (Dirofilaria) immitis; assembly: GCF_013365455.1. Taxonomy (GTDB): domain Bacteria; phylum Pseudomonadota; class Alphaproteobacteria; order Rickettsiales; family Anaplasmataceae; genus Wolbachia. Next base: position 861,110 of record NZ_CP046578.1, on the reverse strand, counting down.
TACTTAGTCGTTGGAATCCCTTAAATTTTCAGCGGCCACTACCGAAAGAAGACACTGGCAAAAATATTCTAGTTGTAGGTCTTGGCCCTGCAGGATTTAGTTTAGCTTATCATTTATTAAATGATGGGCATAACGTTATTGCTATCGATGGATTGAAGATCGAACCTTTGATGGACAGTTTTCAGCCAATTAAAGATTTTAAACATGAAAAGTTAAGTGAGCGTTCTGCCAGTGGGTTCGGTGGAGTAGCAGAATATGGCATTACTTCCAGATGGGATAAGAATTACTTGAAGGTTATCAGATTATTGCTGGAAAGACGTAAGAATTTTGCTCTTTATGGAGGTATTCGCTTTGGTGGTACAGTAACTGTTAGTGATGCATTCAATTTAGGGTTTAATCACATTGCCCTAGCTCTTGGCTCTGGCAAGCCAAAAATGATCAAAGTAAAAAATGTGTTAGCTCGCGGAGTGCGTATGGCATCAGATTTTCTGATGTCATTACAGCTTACTGGTGCTCTTAAATTTGGTTCCGTAGCAAATCTACAAGTTCGTATGCCAATAGTTGTTATAGGTGCAGGACTCACTGCAATTGATACTGCCACTGAAGCTTTATCATATTATCCGGTTCAAATAGAAAAATTTCTTCTTCGCTATGAAACGTTAGTTGCTAGATATGGAAAAAACTACATTGAAAAAGATTGGACGGAAGAGGAATATGAAATTGCAGATGAGTTCATATCACATGCACAACTGATTCGAGAAGAACAAGAGTTAGCAAAAAAAGAGAATAGGGAAGCAAAAATATTGGAGTTAATACAGAGCTTTGGGGGAGTGAAAGTTATATATAGAAAACATCTGGAAGATTCACCAAGTTATCGACTGAATAGTGAGGAGGTACGAAATGCATTATTGGAAGGAGTTTACTTTATTGAGAATCTGGAGCCAGTTGAAATTGTAACGGATAAATATAACCATGCTGAGTCGATAAAACTAAAAAATACGAAATCTGGAGAAGTAAAACATATAAAAGCGCGCTCTGTCTTTATAGCAGTAGGTACTGAACCAAATATAATTGTTGCAACAGAGGATGAAAAAAAATTTAAATTAAGTAATGGGTATTTTACTCACCTAAACTCATTAGGGAAAGAAGTAAGTCAGATATTTTCTCCTAAGATGCAAGATAAGGATAGAATATTAGTGTATAAACAAGGTGGTAGAACGATTAGTTTCTTTGGTGATCTTCACCCTTCGTATAGAGGCAGTGTTGTAAAAGCCATGGCAAGTGTTAAAAACGGCTATCCTATCATTTCTCAGCTTTTGAGTGGAGTTGATGTTGCTCCAATGCAGGTTTCAGCGTTAAGTACACAATTGCATGGATGTTGTAATATAGGGGGAACTCCTACCGAGCGTAGTATTATTCAAGTAGCTGGTACTGGGATTCAAGAAAGATTTGGAGACCGATATCGTGAAGAGTTTTTTAATAAGATTAGAGAGCAATTTACTGCAAGGGTCATAAAAATTCAGTATTTAACTGATAGGGTGGTAGAGATAATGATTAAAGCACCTCTTGCTGCAAAAAATTTTCAGCCTGGACAATTCTTTAAGTTACAAAACTTTGAGACCAATAGTAAAAAGGCTGACCTTGCTATGGAAAGTATAGCTGTAACTGGCGCCGAAGTAGATAGAAAAAAAGGAATTATTTCTACGATTGTGCTTGAAACCGGTGGTTCTACTAATTTATGTAAATTCCTTAAAGAAGGTGAGCAGATAGTTCTTATGGGTCCAACTGGGTGTCCTACTGAAGTTTATTAGATCTATTTTACATTAGTTATTCTATAATGTATAATATTAATATAATTAATATTATAGTGACTCTTTTTATTAGGTAGTTTTATAATATATTGTTTACTACTTATCCTTTCAAAGGAATAATATTTCATAAGCAAAGGTAGTAGTAAGTTTTGAGTAAAAGATAAAGAAGTAATAGACTTATAACTGTAGTAGTGAATAAAAAAGGAAATTTTCTTTTTGTGAAGATGGCGGTGATAAATTTAAGCTTATGTAACACTGTGCAGTTAAAGATCTAGGAATATGTAAAAAGCTTTTTGGTGTTGATAGTGCAGACTGTGTAAACAGTGTTTTAGGGAATACTATGGTAAAAAGTATTTACACGATAGGGTATTTAAGTATGCTAGATAAATGTAATTTTGTTACCATAGTTATTATGGCTGAAGGTAAAATATAAGGAAACGTAACAACATTCTGTGCAATTCCTTAGAATGTAACACAAAGGAATGTTAACATATACTGTACAGTTTTCAGAAGATCTTATAGTTTAATTTCTGTTACTCAACTCCCTTTTTAGAGTTTTCTTCACTCTAGCTAGTGTGAGATTACAATTGTTATACTGCTATTTTCTCAGTACTTTACCTATTATTCTATATATATATTATTAGTAACTTTGTATTACAATAACCATTTTAATATGATAGCGTAAAGCTGAGAGAACAGTTAACTTTGTACTGCTATAAAAAAAGCAATGCTAAACTTTGTTTTTAAGAAGTAAATAATTTACTAATGCTTGTGTATAAATTTAAAATAAATTGTGTACGGATGTAGTACTATAGAATGAACATGTTATAGTGAAGCTTACCTCACTATTAGAGCTATCGGTCAGATTAGAGCTAATCTGACCGATTTTTTTGTACACTGATGAATTATATGGTGATTAGTTTAACTAGTAGTTAAAAGGTAATTGCATAAAGATTGATTTTTATCTATTCATTTAGATAGAATGAGCTATCTTAGCTTAAGTTATCATGCAGTTTTATAAATTTTCACTATTGCTTCTGCTAGCTGTGTTAGTGATCATAGTACTAATGTTACCTGAAAGCTTGGGTATGACATTAAACTGGTTGTATCCAGTTCTAAATTTTGATTTGTCTTTTCGCGTTATATTAATATCTTTTTTGTTGACTGCATTTCTAATTGTTCTACCAGCAAGAAACCTGAGATTTTCGGAGATGTTGTCTTCTCTTGCTTATACCGTTAGTTCATTGTGTGCAATATTATCTAAGCAGATAATATTGGTTATAATATTCTATGAATTGATGGCTGTTAGTGCATCTTTTATGATCGCTGGCAGCAAAGACAATGGGCCTGCAGTAAGATATGCTTGTATACACTTTTTTGCTGGGGTTATATTAACAGCAGGGTTGGCAACTCAAAACTCTAATTTAGTAATCGTAGGTTTACTAATAAATTGTGCTTGTTTTCCTTTCTCGTTTTGGGTTGTTGATGCATACCCTGCTGCATCGTTACATGGCACTACATATCTTTCTTTATTTGCCACTAAAGTTTCTTTTTTAGCTATACTTTTACACAGTTATACCGTATATACTAAAACTTTAGCTTTTTTTGGCTCTATAACTGTAATTTATAGCATAATATTTGCTTCTCTTGAGCAAAATATTCGCAGATTTTTATGCTATAACATCATAGGGCAGATGGGTTTACTTATCATTGCAGGAAGCTTGCTTAGCTCTTCGGAAAAAGCAGTACCAGTTTTAATACTACATATAATTTTCTCTCTTAGTTACCAATCATTACTGTTTGTAATTGCTAATGCGATTATTTCACAAACAAAAATGATTAGTTTTAGTGGATTGAGTAAACTCGTATCAGCTGAAGGTATATGTGCTTTAATTGCAGTACTTACAATGGCTGGATTTCCTGGAACTGCTGGGTTTATCAGTAAGTTATGCATTGTAGCTGAAATTGAAATGAATGGTGTTAATTTAAGATTATATAAGAACTTATATAAAGTTCTTAACTTATTAATTTATTTAAGTGTGGGACTTAAGTTTCTCTATTATGTATTTATTACTAAAAGTAAGTTGACTCTTTCTAAGGAAAAGGATAGTAAAATAGTAATGATTTTTTTGGCATCTATATGTGTAATAATTGGTAACCCTTATTTACCTATTTACAATCAATCTTTAATCTTTAATTTTGTGTACAATGCTGAAAATATCTGGTCACAATTTAATTTACTACTATGTACTACTTTGTTGTTTATTCCTTTACGCAAGTTCTTTTTGCCAAGAATAAGTTTTAAAATGGATATCGATTGGACTTTTAGAGCTCTCATACCCTATATTGCTTTATTACTTAATAAATTAGTTTTTAGAGTGAGAAAAATATCTGCTGGTACACTGCAAAACTTGACTGATTCACTTATTGGTTTATGCTTTAATAGTGCTGTTAAACTCAAGGAAGTGCTAAGTTATAACTCAGTGAGTTTTGTTTCAGCTTCTTCTCTTTTTTTAATGAGTATTCTACTAGTGTTGTTATGTTTAAATCATTAACTGAAAGTTTAAATTCTGTATTTAATAGACTTAAAGGAAAATCGATCATTTCTGAGGATGATTTCAATCTTGCTATGCGTGAAATACGCATAGCCCTAATTGAAGCTGACGTTTCCCTAGAAGTTATAAAAAAATTTATCAATGACGTTAAAGATAAGGTAGTAGGGGAGAAAGTTATAAAAAGTATTTCTCCAGTACAAATGATAATTAAAATTGTGCAGGATAACTTGGTTACGATTCTTGGATCAAAAAAAAGTGAGTTAAATCTAACAGTTAAGCTTCCTACTGTGATTATGATGATAGGTTTACAGGGTGTGGGTAAAACAACTACCTCAGGAAAGCTTGCTTTAAAGCTAAAGAGACAGAAGAAAAAAATAATGCTTACCTCATTGGATATTTATAGGCCTGCTGCTCAAAAACAGCTCGAAGTACTAGGAAAACAAATAGGTATACAAACTTTACCTATAGTTACAGGTGAGGAGCCTATTACAATTACAAAAAGAGCATTGTCAGTAGCAAAAAGTGGCAATTATGATGTGTTAATACTAGACACTGCAGGTAGGCTTCACATCAACAATGATATGATGAATGAGTTGAAAGCTATAAAGAAAATGACTTCACCTGCAGAAATTATTTTAGTAGCTGATGCAATGATTGGCCAAAGTGCAGTAGACATTGTCAAATCATTTAATGAAATAATAGGTGTAACTGGTATTGTTCTTACCCGTGTTGACGGTGATGCACGTGGCGGTGCTGCCCTTTCTATGAAAATGACAACTAATTGTCCAATTAAGTTCATTGCTTGTGGTGAAAGATTAAGCGACCTTGACGACTTTTATCCTGATAGAATAGCAAAAAGAATACTCGGCATGGGTGACGTTATCTCATTAGTTGAAAGAGCTGCTGAGATAGTTGGTCAGGAAGAAATTGATAAATTGCAAGAGAAAATAAGAAAAGGTAAATTTGATTTAAATGACCTGGTAAGGATGCTAAAAACCCTAAAAAAAATGGATAGTATCAGCAATATAATAAGATTCATCCCAAGCTCGTTCGCAAAAAAGCTAAGTAGTGGAGTGCCAGATGATGATAAAGTAAAAAAATATATAGCTATCATAAATTCAATGACTAAAAAAGAAAAGCTAGATCCGGATATTTTAAATGGTAGGAGAAGGCTTAGAATTGCTAAAGGTTCTGGAACGAGAGTATCAGATATTAATCTTTTAATTAAACAGTATGATCAAATGAACGCAATGGTTAATAAATTTGGTAAAGTTGGTCACAGCAGACTTAAAGAATCTGATTTAATGGATATGTTAAGTAGGAAGTAAAGCGGCTTCTTTTAGAGAAAAATTGTATTAGTACTATGCTATGGCAAATTATTTGAGGCTGATTACCTTTCCTTACCTATTAATTTCTTGAAAACTTGGATCGCCTACTTGAGAATCTGGAATGCACTTCACTTTTTTGTTGGCCTTTTTTTCTGCTTTTTTCTCATTTTTACTAATGACCGAATTGCAGTTGAAATTTGTCCACGGGCTTCCTTAAGTGTTTCTATATCTTTTCCATTAGTATAATGCACTTTTCTATAAGCCTTTCCATATTCTTTTTTTGGAAAAGCTTTGGGTAATTTCATTCTTTGTTACTCCCCCCCTTTATAATTACCGTTGCTTTTCATTGTGAAACATGCTTCTGATGGCTTTTGGTTTTTCTCTTTTCCTAATACATAATTATCTCTAGTAAATTTAGATAATTCCTGATTTAATTTATCAAAGTTATTCTTTCTTTTTAAGATTCAAGTTTTAAGAATTTTATCAATTTTTTAAAAACATTAATTTTCTTCCTGTACCAATTGTCTCTTTTTTTTATTTCATCTCTGTGTTTATATGTGGCTCTCCTATAAAGTTCTATAGCTACTATGATTAAACCGGTTACTAAATACTGTGTTCCATTATAATTTTCTTTGGATTAACGATCGATTGTTTAAAATTACAGTTTTTTTTCATTGTTACCCGATCTTTACTGACTTATTTAGCTAATCTTTTGAATTTTTTACTTCTATTAATTTTTTAATATTGTTTTTTAACAACTACCTCCTGCTCTTATTATTACTTAATGAATTAAGTATATTCTTCCGCTTTAGTTAAGGCTAAATCTTGAGCTAGGTGCTGCATTTTATTCATAATTGATTATTAATTATAATATAGTTAATATAAGTAATTAATTCTTCCCAAATATAGAATTTGTATTACAATACCTAGATTATATGAAAATAAGGTATTCTATGGGTGAGAAAAAATTAAAAGCTGCTGTAGTTTTATCAGGGTGTGGTCACCTTGACGGCACTGAGGTAAGAGAAGGAGTCTTAAGTTTGCTGGTTCTTGATCAGCAAGAAGTTGAAGTTAAATGTTTTGCTCCTGATATCGATGTTGCACAGGTCATGAACCATAGAGCAAAGGAAGCAGTGAAAGAAAAAAGGAATGTACTTATAGAAGCAGCAAGAATCGCGAGAGGTGAGATATGTGACCTTAAAGAAGCAAAAGTTAAAGACTTTGATATGTTAGTTATACCAGGTGGATATGGGGTTGCTAAGAATTTATCTGACTTAGCTGAGAACAAAGATATAGTAACAGTACTACCTGAGTTTGAAAGGTTAGTCTCTGAATTTTTTATTGCAAAAAAACCAATAGGGGCAATATGTATATCTCCAGCAATAGTTGCTTTTATTCTAAGTGGTAAAATTGGTAAAGGAAAGGATAGAATTAAGGTGACAATAGGAGATGATAGAGAAAAGTTGATAGAAAAGTTAGGTGGTGAGCATATAAAGTGTGATACAGAGTTATCAATAGAAGATGAAAAGTATAATGTGTTTTCCTGTTCTGCTTACATACGTAGCGATGAAGGAGTGTATTCTGTATATCAAGGAATAAAGCATATGATTGATAGTATGGTAAAAAAGTTAACAAGAGGAATTAAGTAATTGTCTTGCATAACTAATTGTTGGACTTTACGTTTTGAGGTATATTATAGCTAAGTATACTTTTAAGTATACTTAGCTTTTTGATAGTAGGTGTAAAGGTACTCTATATATGTCAGATGATTTGTGGGGTTTTTTCATTGACTTTCCTAGTGAAGGTTATGTAGTTGAAAGTTCATACTGCGCAGATGGTAAGTGTAATTATTATATAGGGAACATTGATCTAAATAATATTTGGGAGTTTGATTTGATTTCTCTAGATGGGAAGGTAATAAAGAAAGTTGGGGTTGATGTGGTTGATTTTTCTGAGCCAAGGGTTCGTTTTAGTATGAATGAAAGTGGTGAAAAAATCAATTTAGATATTGCCGCTGAGAACTGTAAAGTAACAGAAGATGGGTTTCTTTGTATCAATAAAGATAAACAAAATTATAGACTTAAGTTTTTGATAAAGAAAATACAATTTACACCTCAAGTATAGCACTTAGTATAAGTGATATTTTATTTATAACCATTTTTAGCTGAGTGCAGCAATCACTCTTCGATATAATGATACTCTGAGGTTATCGGTAATATATATCTAGTTAAGCGTATAGTTTTCCTATAAACGGTGCTATATTCATGTTTTTATCATATTTGATTCAGCTTACTGCTGTGTATAGTAGTTTTTTTATCTCCCCTAGAGGGCTTCTTGTAATAATCTGTTCTCTAATGCTTTCTTTATTAAATATTGAAGTTATGTTGTGGAATGTTCTACTGTTGCCTAATTTTGCTGCAGTTTATATAATGTGTATGAGAGTTACAGCTATTCTAACTATAAGATAATGTTATTAAAATGCTTTCACTCTATTTGGTTAGGGTGTTGGTATAAATTTTCTGGCATTTCTATTTTTAAAAGTGAAAATAACTTCGCATCTTTAAGGTGTTCTATTTATTTGTTAATACCTAATTTGACAGCGATTTTTTGCTGCACTAATGTTGGTGGGGGGTAAGCTTATAAAGATCGTGGATTATATATTCTCTAATAGGTATTGACTTTGATATATTGTGAAATCACTAATTTTTATAACGTATGCATCAAATGCTGCAGCTCTGTTATAAAGAGTTTTAGTATATAGTCTACATGACGTGTACCTTATAGACTAGTGTGGTTAAACTTTTATGCATCTTTTGCTTTATTCTGTAGATTAGGGTTAAAACTACATGGACTCTAACTATCGAAATAATCTTATGTTTTCCCATTTAAAACAATTCTTACTCTACTGGGAGCTTGATGCCTGTTTATAGTTTTAGCTAATTTCTCATGTGCTTATACTTTGTACTTGTAGATCTAAAGATGGCTAAACATGATTGCCTAGTGGTATCAGAGTAACATAGCGTTGTGATCTAGCTTTATTTATATACACTTCAATTCTGGTAATGCTTCCTCCATCTATATAAGTACAGCTGAGCACGTGTGAAAACAAATTGCTATGAGAATTATGTTTTCACATAAAACTATTCCTTACACACCTGTGTTTTTTATTGTCAATAGCTTCTTTAAGGTTAAGTTTTCTTTTATTCAGATAATTCTTTGAAGTAAGCATTTTATATAAACCTTTATATATCCATCTAAGATAGAATACAGTTGTACTGTTATACTCTCTGGATTTCTTACTTTTATTGAACTTATATGCAATGAATATTATTAGTATATTTACTGCTCCATTTTTATCGAAATGTTAGGCTGTCTGTATTTTTAGTATGCTTTTTTAAGCTTCCTGTGACACCCAGCTGATTAAGTATTAAAGAAAATATATGAAAATGACTATTATATAAAATAATAGTACTATAAGACATAATGGGCTGAGCATTATTTTTGAGTAATGCTTGTATACCAATCTAATTTGGAAAAAATGGAAATTATTTTAACTGAACCACGCGGGCTTTGTGCGGGAGTCAAAAGAGCAATGGCTATGTTGGGGCTATTGCTTTAGAAAAATACAAAGGTAATCGTCGAGTTTATGTACTACATGAGATTGTTCACAATAACATATGTGGTAGAGGATTTTAAAAGACAAGGAATGATTTTTGTAAGCAGTATTAAGGATATTAAAGATAATGGTGGGATATTAGTTTTTAGTGCAGATGGAGTGTCAAAAAATATAGAAGAGGAAGTAAAAAGGAAGGGTATCCAAGTGGTTGATGCAACATGTCCTCTAGTTAGCAAAGTGCATAAAGAAGCAAAAGGATATGAGGATAATGGTAAAGAATTAATTCTAATTGGGAATGAAACTCATCCAGAGGTTAAGGGAATTAGAGGAAGAGTAGATAATCCTATTGCTTTAGTACAAACTGTAGAAGATGTATACGATTTAAAAGTTAAAGATCCAGATAATTTATCTTATATCACACAAACCACTCTAAGCGTTGATGATACTGGCAAAATTATTACTGCCCTAAAGCTTAGATTTCCAAACATTATAGGTCCTAATTTAAAAGATATATGCTATGCAACACAAAATAGGCAGAGTGCTATCAAAAAAACTAGCTGAGTTTGTAGACATAGTATTAATTGTAGGAAGCAAAAATAGTGCGAACTCAAACCGCTTATTAGATCTGTGTACTGCAAGAGGAAGAAGGGCTTATTTAATTGATAACTATAACTATGTGAATAGGAGTTGGTTACAGGGCATAGAAAAGTTAGGGATTACTGCAGGTGGTTCTGCTCCTAATATATTAGTTGATGAATTAATAAACTACTTGAGAATAAACAAGGGTGTGAAGGTTTCAGTTATGCCAGGTGGTATTACTGAAAATGTTAGGTTTAAAATATTAGATTTAGTATGAAGTATATCTTATTTAACTAAACTCTGATTACTAAGATAAATGTAAGAATTATTGACAGTCAGAGCTCTTGGCTGAAGAGAAAAAGTTAGGTGTCTGAAATCTAGGCATGAAATTTCATTTATAAAAAAGACTTAGAAAAGTGTACTGCATGCAAGATGAAATTAAGTATGCATCTTCACACTACTTGTAAATATATTTTTTTGTTGAGGTTAATTCTTTTATGGAAAAGACTGTAGATAGGTTTTAAGTTTTCTAAATATCTCTACTGTTAGTGAGTAAAATTTGCCGCTATAACACAAATTAGCTACTGAGGAACAGAATACCTTGCATGAGCGGCAAGAATAATTATTAATCTGTTTGCTAAAACCAGAAAACGTTGTGTCAGATAAAATAGGGTTTTTGACTGTTTTTGCCTTAGTTATTAGTAGTCAAATTGGCTCTGGAATTTTCATGCTTCCAATTAGTCTTGCTCCATATGGCATATATAGTCCTATGAGCTGGATGATATCGGGGCTTGGTGCTATATTTTTTGCTTTAGTTTTTGCTTTTCTCTGTGCAAAGTTTCCAAAAACTGGAGGTCCTCACGTTTACGTAAAATATGCCTTTGGCTCTACAGTGGCTTTCTTTATTGGTTGGACTTATTGGATAAGCTCGTGGGTTAGTTCAACAGCTGTAACAATTGCAAGTATTGGTTATCTAGCTCCTCTTTTTTATAGTGATATGCAAAATATACGTTTGCTTTTAGAAGTGGTATTGATTTTAGCTATTATGCTAATAAATTTAAGAGGGGTGACTACTGCTGGACGTGTTGAACTTCTATTAACTATTATTAAAATAATTGCACTACTTACAATACCTATGGCGGCTTTGTTTTTTTTTGATAGAAATAACTTTATTATAAGTGAGGAACTGTCAAGCTTTACAACATCGCAGATTCTTGCTCACTCTACACTTCTTGCTCTATGGTGTTTCGTTGGACTTGAATCAGTAACAGCATCTGCAGGATCTGTTAATAATCCAGGTAAGACAATACCAAGAGCCATAGTACTTGGTACAATCTGTGTTGCTGTTATATATTTTATTAACAATTTTGCAATTATGGGATTAATAAGCGGTAATGACCTAGCTGATTCAAGGGCACCATATGCTGATGCAGTGAAAATTATGTTTCAAGGTAATTGGCATGTAATCGTTTCTGTTGTTGCTTTTATTGTTTCTGTAAGTAACTTAAATACTTGGTTCTTGGCTGATGGACAAATTGCTTTAGGTCTTGCAGAGGACAAGTTAATGCCAAGGCTTTTTACTAGAAGAAATAAGTACGATGCTCCTTTTTATGGAATAATGCTAAGTACTTTAGGAGTAATAGTTTTGCTTGTTCTAACGTCAAACAAAAATTTTGTTGAGCAAGTAACTTTAATAATTGATGTCTCTGTGGTTTCATTCTTATTTATCTACTTAGTATCTAGTTTTGCCTTTCTTAAGATTGCTATGCAAGAAAAGATATATTGCAAGTTACTGATTGGAGGCGTGGCTATACTTTTTTGTTGCTGGATAATATATGAGATTCCTATCAGGACATTATTGATGTCAAGTCTCTTTCCCCTGAGCGTAACACCTATTTATCTGCTTTGGTACCGCAAATCTATAAGGTGACCTTTCTAAAAGCTTAACTTAAAAACATAATTTTTTCTTTGTTAAGGTTCTTGTGGTTAAGTTATACTGCTAGCCTATGTTAATAGATCAGGGGTATTGTGTCAAATAAAATAGGTTTCTTAACAGTTTTTGCTTTAGTTATCAGTAGCCAGATTGGCTCTGGGATTTTTATGCTTCCAGTTAGCATTGCACCATATGGTATTTATAGCCTAATAAGTTGGATAATATCAGGGACTGGTGCTGTGTCTCTTTCTTTAGTGTTCGCTACACTATGTGCAAAGTTTCCAGAAACCGGAGGCCCTCATATTTATACAAAATATGCTTTTGGTTCTACAGTGGCCTTTTTTGTTGGTTGGACTTATTGGGTAATTTCCTGGGTTAGTACAACAGCTCTAGTAATTGTAGGTGTTGGTTATCTTACGCCATTTTTTTATGAAGACGTTCAAAGTGTGCGGTTACTTTTAGGGTTACTATTGCTTACAGTTATTACGTTAATAAATTTAAGAGAAATAGCTGCTGCTGGACGTGTTGAGCTCCTACTCACAGTTATAAAAGTTTCTGTGTTACTTGCAATACCTATGGTGGCATTGTGTTTTTTTGATAGAAACAACTTTATTATAAGTGAAAAAATCTCAAATCTTACAATATCACAAATTCTTGCACGTTCTACACTCCTGACTGTATGGTGTTTTGTTGGAGTTGAATTGGCAACAGCACCTGCAGGGTCAATAAATGATCCAGCTAAAACTATACCAAAAGCTGTAGTACTTGGTACAATCTGTGTTGCTATTATATATTTTATTAATAGTTTTACAATTATGGGACTAATTAATGGCAACGATTTGGCGAATTCAAAAGCACCATATGTTGATGCGATAAGGGTTATGTTTTCTGGTAGTTGGCATTTGATTATTTCTATAATTGCATTTATCTTCTGTGTTGGCAGTTTAAACTCATGGGTTTTATCTAGTGGACAAGTTGCTTTTGGTCTTGCGGAAGATAAACTTATGCCACAATTCTTTGCGAAAAGAAATAAGCATGGTTCTCCTTTTTTGGGAATAGTAACAAGCTCAATTGGAACTGCAATTTTGTTAATTCTCACTTCAAGTAATAATTTTGCTAAGCAAATTACATCAATTATTGATTTTTCTGTAATTTCCTTTTTACTTATTTACCTTACGTGCAGCCTTGCTTTTTTAAAGGTTATTATAGAAGAAAGGAATTATTGCAAGCTTTTAGTTGGTGTTATAGCAACAACCTTTTGCTGCTGGATAATATGTGAAACTCCTATTAATACCTTGCTAATCTCAAGCTTATTTACTGTAAGCGGTACACCTCTTTACTTGTTTTGGTATCGTAAAGTTTCTTCATAATTCGATAGCTAAAACTTTAAATGGTCGATATTTATGTTTTTCTCTTCTTTATCTACTTGTTCAACATTGCTTTTCTTAAGCTTACTACCTACTCCTTCTGTGTATTTATTGTTTATGCAAGTCTCGTTTTTTGCTTTACTGAAGTGGTCTGTTTGCAATCTTAGTTTGTATGTCTCCCCTTCAGATGTGAAAATTTTTGCTAAGAGCTTTCCTATTACTGGTATTGATTTTAAAAAGCCTTTTGGTTTTAAAGGCTGCTGTTCTATTTTTGTAAATTGTGTTTTAATAATTTTTACAGCATACTTTCTATCATCAAAATTTATCTTATATTTTTTTTGTGAAAGAACATTTTGAACTCTTGGTTCATTGATTTTCTCAGTTTCTTGAGGGGTAGATGATGTGGGCTTTACAATTTCATTATTTTCTTTATTCATCTCTTGCTTTGTTATGCAATATTGTCAATATTATGTAATAATAACTGAATTACAATTAATTTCAAGGTAAAAATATTAAAATAATTGTAAATTTTATCAGTGGGAATATAATATGCATTCAAAGTTAGAAATTTATCTGCATGGGACATAAGATTGCTGTTATTGGAGCAACCGGAAGAGTAGGGCGTGAAGTACTAAAGATACTAGCTGAATTTCATGGCGAAAAAAAAATTTCGATAGATTTTGTTGTTGCGTTTGCATCTAAAAAATCAGAAGGAAAAAAGGTAAGTTTTTATGATAAAGAATTAATTGTTTTGTGTCTTGAGGGCTATGACTTTGTTGGGGTTAATATAGCTATTTTTTGCGCTGGATGTTATGTTTCTAAAAGGTACGTACCAGTTGCAACAAAGGCAGGGTGTATCGTAATAGACAATAGCTCACATTTTAGAATGGAAGGGGGCGTGCCACTAATTATTCCAGAGGTTAATAAGGAAAAAATCATAGAATATAGGAATCACAACATAATATGCAATCCAAATTGTACTGTAATACAGATGCTACTAGTACTGCATCTGTTACACCAAAAAGCGAAAATAAAGAGGATTATTGCTTCAACTTATCAATCAACTTCTGGTGCAGGCAAGGCAGCAATGGATGAACTTTACAACCAGACAAAGAAAGTCTTCATGAATGAAACTAAAAAACCTGAGATATTCCCTAAGCAAATAGCATTTAATTGTATTCCTCATATAGGAGAGTTTATGAAAAATGGCTCTACGAAAGAGGAGTGGAAAATGCAGGAGGAGACAAAAAAAATTTTAGGAGAGGATATAAAAGTAACTGCAACTTGTGTTAGGGTGCCTGTTTTTATTGGTCATGCTATAGCAGTAAATGTTGAGTTTTGTAGGTACATTACTGAGGAGCAAGCTCGTGAAATACTGAGTAAGGCTGAGGGTAATGGAATTTTAGTGTATGATAGGCGTGAAGATGGCAAATATATAACTCAAATCGACGTTGTACAGGAAGATGCAGTATATATATCACGTATTAGGCAAGACAATACAGTCAAGTATGGGTTAAATATGTGGATAGTAGCTGATAACTTGCGTAAAGGTGCAGCACTAAATATAGTGCAGATTCTAGAGATTTTAACTAGGGGATACTTGTAAGGGGGTACTTGTAGATTAATAACTTAAATCTATATTAACATGTCCCATTTTGCGCTTATCTCTAACCTCTTTTTTCCCATATATTGTTAGGCTAGCTTTTTTGTCAGTTAAATACCTATTAAAATCATATATATTATGACCTATTATGTTTTTTGTCATGCAAGGAAAGCGTAATACTATTTCTTGCATAGGTAATCCGCATATTACTCTGATTAGCTGCTCAAACTGACTAATGTTACATGCATCTAAACTCCAGTGGCAAGAGTTGTGAGGCCTTGGAGCGAGTTCGTTAATTAGCAGCTCATTGTTTTTAGTAATGAAAAATTCAATGGCTAGAATTCCTATTATGTTAAGCGCACCTGCTACTTTCCTTGTAACTTGGTGTATCTCTTGAGTTAACTCGTTGTCTATTTTAGCTGGCACAACTGAAGTGTCAAGTATTCCATTAACATGATGGTTTTCTGCTATAGGGAAAAAAGCTACTTTACCGTTTCTATCTCTTGCAACAACTATTGAAACCTCTTTCATTAAGTCAATACTTGCTTCGAGAATGTACTGTGTATTCCAATTAAAAGAAGCGAGTTGTCTTGCTTCAGAATCGTTCCTGATCACATATTGTCCTTTTCCGTCGTAACCCATTTCTGTTGTTTTCAGTCTTGTTGGATAGTTAAGAGTTCTACTACTTTCTAACAGCTCATCATAATTTTGTATGCTTTTATAACCAGCAGTTTTTATACCTAGACCTCTAATAAAATCTTTCTCCCTAAGTCTGTTTTGTGAAATATATAGTGCTTTTTTACTAGGATAGAAGTTCACATGTTGTGATATAACATCAACTGCATCACATGGAATATTTTCAGATTCAATAGTGGCTAAGTCTATGTTCCGTGCAAAAGATTCAAGTGCCTTTTTGTCAGACAAACCTGCTATTGTTAAATTATTAGCAACAGAGCAAGCTGGATCATCCTTAGCGTTGGCAAAGATATGTGTTTTTTGTCCAAGCTTTGTTGCAGCGATAGCAATCATTTTGCCTAACTGTCCACTGCCTATTATTCCTATCATCCTTTTACCAAGTGTCTGTTCGTATTATTGCAGCTGAATTAGAATATGACAATGTACTTGAAAAGTCCATGAGAATAATGTACAAATATAAAGTGTTGTTTTCCTTATTGTGATAATGACTCTAGAATATACACTTACTACTAACTCTGTTGAAGTGACAGTTCTGCCAGTTTATATTGAGGAACAATCTATCCCTTATGAGAATTGCTATGTCTGGGTGTATAATGTTAGGATAAAAAATAAAGGCTCATCAGCTGTTCAATTACTGAGCCGCCATTGGCGAATAATAGATTATAAAGGAAAGGTAAATGAAGTTGCAGGTGTTGGTGTTATTGGGGAGCAACCTGTGATAAGACCTGGAGAAGTATTTAAGTACACAAGCGGAACGTACTTGAATGCACCATCTGGAATAATGCAAGGTAAGTATGAGTTTCTAAATGAAGGAAGCGCGAAAACTTTTGAGGTTATGATACCACCTTTTTCTTTGGATAGCCCATATACAAATGCTAGGCCACATTAAGCCATCAATTTTTATAGGAGGGTTTATTTTTTGTTTTCATCGTCAAGCTTGAATAAAATCATTGTAGAGGTTAAACAGATTATAACTATCATCAAGGAAAATGGGGCAGCTTCTTTGTAACGCTCATCACTTATGAGCTCAAATATTCTAGTTGATATGGTCTCAAAATTAAATGGTCTTATAATAAGTGTTGCTGTGAGCTCTTTAATAGTGTCCATGAATACGAGTAAAAATCCTGATATTATGCTCTTTTTAATGAGAGGAATATGGATACTCAAACATGTAGAGATAGGTCCATGACCCATAGCGTGTGCAGTCCACTCAATTTCGTTTGGCATTTTTTTAAGTCCTGATTCTATTGCTCTAAAAGATATAGCAAAAAAACGGAATAAATATGAGTAAATTAAAGCGCCAATGGTTCCTACTAAACTGATTTCTTCAATATATTGAGTAGCAAGAGAAGATATTTTGCTCAGGAATATTATTATACTAATTGCAATAATTGTGTTTGGAATTGCGTAGCCTAAAGAAATGAGACGTGCAATACTATTAATTATTTTATTTTTACGTGCTGTATATCCAATTATTATTGCGATGCTAATTGAGATTAGTGCAGTAATAAATGATAAACTAAAGCTATTTGCTATTATGTTATAGAACCTTGACTCGTGTATGAAAAAACCTTTTTCTGTACTCCAATACATGAGTGGAATAATTGGAAAGATGAAGCCTATTAATATTGGCAATATACATATGATATAAGCAAAGATCAATGGTAAGGTACCACTTATGTTTCGCTTATTGTGATAATCTGCATTAGTGTTGATTGCAGAATAGGATACTCTCTTTTTTTTTAGGATTTTTTCAATTATTGTTAGTTCTATAATGAAGGTTAATTCTGCAATTGCTAAAATAGTTGCTGAGTATTTATCATGTAGTAAAAACCAAGTGCGATATATTCCTGTGCTGAAAGTATCAATTGCAAGAAGCTGTGGTGTACCAAAGTCTGTGATTACTTCCATAAGCACTAAGGATAGTCCAGCTATAATTGATGGGCTTATAGAGGGTATTATAACAGAAAATAGGCTCCGTAATGAGGAAACTCCAAGTGTTGATGCAATAGTAACTGAGTTGCTAACATTTTTTAGACTTGAGCGGACTAGTATGTAAACATATGGATACAAACTAAATCCCATCACCAGTATTCCACCACCTAAAGATTTGATCTCAGGAAACCAATAATCACCTTTGTTCCAGTGAAAAATTTCCCTTAGCAAACTTTGTATTGGACCTGAAAACTCTAGTACATTGGCATAGACAAAAGATACTATATATCCAGGAATTGATGTTGGAAAAAACAGGGCAACTTCAAAAACTCTACTCCCGGGAAATGAAAAAAACATGGTTAGCCAGGCCGGTACTACTCCAAATATAAAAGATAAACTTCCAATCCCTATCATTAAAATTAATGTATTTAGTATATATTCGGGGAAAAGTGTACTTATAACCCATCCTGAATTTGCTGATTCTGTAAGTAGAATTGATACTAATGATAATATAGGACAAATGAATAATATGCTTACTAGAAATAAGAATATGTTTTTAAATATTCTTAAAGGCATTAAATTCGATCCACGCTTAATATTAAAATGTTATATGTAAAAGCTAAAGATATCCAGAGAAGATCTGTTGAATACTTTTATAATTTTATATATTATGCTTTAAGTTGATGGATTTAATAGTTATGAGCTTCGTTGTTGCAACTTTCTATCACTTTGTAGAGCTCTCTAATTACTACGATATGAAAGATATAATAAAAGCTGAATGTAATGATGTTAAATTAAAGGGTACCATACTCCTTGCAGAAGAGGGTATCAATGCAACTATCTCTGGTGAAAGAAATGCAATTGATAGAATATTTGATTTTCTACATTCTGATCATAGGCTAAAAGATCTTGTGTGGAAAGAAAGTGCAGCGGAATTTCAACCATTTAGTAAAATGAAAGTGAGATTAAAAAGGGAAATTGTAAACCTTGGTGTAAGTAATCTTGATATTTCACTTAAAGGTAAGTATGTTGATCCAGAATGTTGGGATGATTTTATCTCTCAACCTGATGTTTTAGTGATAGATGTCCGAAATAGATATGAAGTGAAATTAGGTAAGTTTAAAGATGCAATCAATCCAAATATTCAATATTTTCGTGAATTTCCTCAGTGGGTGAAGTCTTTTCCTAAGGATAAAGATCTAAAAATAGCTATGTATTGTACAGGTGGAATTAGATGTGAAAAATCTACAGCATATATGAGGGGACTTGGATTTAATGATATTTATCATCTTAGAGGTGGTATTCTTTCTTACCTTGAAAAGACCTATAATAAAAATGGTAATTGGAAAGGTGAATGTTTTGTTTTTGATAATAGGATTGCTGTTAATAACTCGCTTGTCCCAAGTGACAAAATAAAATGTATATTCTGCCTAAATCAAGTTTCAACAAACGGGCTAAAGTCAGTTTCACGTAGTCAGGTAATTTGCTCTGATTGTGAAAGCTTTGGAATTAGAAAAAAGTTTTTGTGTTAGGGGGATATTTTTTATTTCCTGTATCATCTTTTGATGAATTTTAAATTAGGGTTAAGTGTACTAGTAAAAAGTAGGATGTTTTTTATCTACGACATTTCAAATATATTAGAATATACTAAGTTCACGCTGCGTCGTCTTACGTAAACAGTGAAAAGAGTACTAAAAAAACTGTTGTAGAGTAGCCTTAGAAAAGTGAGCTGGCAAGTTTTTAAATTATAACTGGTTATTTATTTCTATTTTCTTAGCAAAAGAAAGAGATTTTGCTGTTATATGTAAATTTCGGCTACTACTTTAAAAAGAAATTTTACTATGTTCTTTTTTTTATCAAGGAAACAGCACCTTACTCACTGTGTGAGAACTCTGGCTACCTTTGCTATTAATGTTGATGCCATTATCTAGCAATCTACCATGTTTATTGAACATCCCTAAATTTATCTTGTATTATTAGGTACTTCTCTAGCCAGATAAAACTTTTTTGTTGATTTTCTAATTACAGGATATGTTGCATTATTTATCTTTTCTTGTGTTTGTTGTGACATTACATGATATTCATAGATATTCTTTTGAGTTAAATTAATCGCCATACACTATTTTTAGTAGGCTCTGATATTAGTATTCCTATTAAGGAATAGTACTCTTCTTTTCTTAATACAATTATTGTTTCTTTCAATCGCTTTTTTTAATATGTTACCTACTTAACGTTCATAGTCTATTAATCCATTTCTATTATTATGAATACTTTTTTTAAATTTTATGTAAATAAAAACCTCTGATACTATTTAAAGTAATTTTATCTCTATGTACAGTTAATAATTTACGGTTATTTTTCTAATTATAGATTTTGATATCTTAATGTGTTTTTTATGAAAAAGCTATAAGCGCATACATTCTTTAAATATTTACTTTTTGTTCTTAATTAGGTCTAGGGCCTTCTTCAGGTCTATACCTTCAATATCTGCGTTTTTGCCCAAAGCGACTTTTATTTTACCACTCTTTATGTAAAATCCATACTTGCCATTGCGAATGAAAACTTCTTTTCCTTTGTCATTAAATCCAAGAGATTTTAGCTCTTTTCGTGAGCCGTTTGCAATGATTTGCACAGCTTCATTTAACTGTGTTTCCAATACTTCTTTGGAGCTCTTCTTAAGAGAGAAGTATTTACCATCATAAAAAATATAGTACCCGAATCGTCCAAGACCCATTTTTATTTCCTTTCCAGTTTTTGGATGTTCTCCAATTATTTTTGGCAAGGAAAGTAACTGTGTCGCAGTAATCAGATCAATATCATTAATATTCATATCTTTTGGTATGAATCCCGTTTTTTTCTTTTCTGATTCACTATTAAATTCTAAATAAAGCCCGAAAGGACCTTTTTTAATCACTACTTCTTGCCCTGTTATATTATCTATGCCTAAACTTTTTGGGTATTCTAAATTGTAATTGTTGCTAGTAATTTCTTTTGTATAATTGCATATAGGATAGTTAGAACATCCAAGGAATACCCCAGCTTTTCCAAAATTCAGTTTCAATGTACCATTAGAGCAACCAGAACATTTCCTACCTATTTCTTTTTTTCCTTTCTCCGAACAAAACCAATCAACTACTAGGTCGTGGATGCCATTGAAAATTTCTTCATGTGTCATTTGCTTGACAGAGTTTACAAGATTAAAAAACGGTACCCAGAAGTAGCTTAGTTCTTTTTTCCAATCTGTACGTCCATTCGAGATTAAATCAAGCTTCTCTTCCATTTGTGCTGTAAAATCATATTCTATACAATGTTGGAAGAAGGTTTCTAAAAATATGGTAACGATCTTACCACGGCTGCTTGGAATGAATCTTTTATTGTCTAGTGTAACATACTCACGATTCTGCAATACTGAAATAATTATTGCATAGGTTGATGGGCGTCCTATGCCGATTTCCTCCATTTTTTTAATGATACTTGCCTCGCTATAACGTAATGGCGGCTGGGTAAAGTGTTGTTTTGAATTGATAGAAATTAGCTTGCATACCTCACCTTCTTTCATGGTAGGTAGAAGGACTTCACCTTCACTATCTACGTTATCTTTATAAACTTTGTAGAAACCGTCAAAAAATATGCTTGACCCACTTGCTCGTAGAATTACCTTCTGGTCAGTAGAGCTAATCTTAACTACTACCTGATCAAAGATCACTGATTCCATCTGGCTTGCAATGGTTCTTTTCCAAATTAAATCATATAATTTGAATTGTTCTAGTGTTAAATAGCTTTTAATGCTATCTGGTGTTCTATTTATATCAGTTGGGCGAATTGCTTCGTGTGCTTCCTGAGCATTTTTTACCTTTTTTATATATTGACGAGGAGACTTTGATAAATATTTGTTACCATATAATGATTTAATCAAATCTCTGATTGAGCTTATAGCCTCGTCTGCAATGTGGGACCCATCCGTACGCATGTAAGTTATTAGTCCTATGTTCTCACCACAGATATTGATGCCTTCATATAAGTTTTGTGCTATGCGCATAACATTTTTCACATTAAAATGCAGCTTATTTACTGCATCTTGCTGAAGGCTTGAAGTAACAAATGGAGACATCGGATTTCTTTTAATTTGCTTACGCTCTATTGTGCTTATATAGTATTGTTTTAACCCAATTTCTCTTGCTAAATTCTTTGCTTCTTCTTGATTCTTAATATCAAACTTTTCTAGCTTCTTGTTATCATAGTAGTTTAGCATAGCAAAGAACGTTTCGTCTTTGCTATTTTGTATTTTTGCCTCTATGTTCCAGTATTCTTGTGATATAAATTTGCTAATTTCATCTTCTCGTTCGCATATGAGCTTAAGTACTACAGATTGTACTCGTCCTGCGGACTTACTTCCTGACAATTTTGTCCATAGAAGTGGCGACAAACTAAATCCAACTAGATAATCCAAAGCTCTACGTGCCTGTTGTGCATGCACTAAGTCCATATTTATTTTGCGTGGATTTTTGATAGCTTCTTGTACCGCCCTTTTTGTTATCTCATTAAGGACTACTCTATGAATGTTGCTTTTGTCATTGATTGCTTTTCTTTCTTTTAGTGCTTCTACCACATTCCAGGCTATTGCTTCTCCTTCTCTATCTGGGTCTGTTGCAAGGTATATATCCGATGTCTTACTTGCTTCTTTAGCTAACTCTTTTACATATTTTTCTGCTTTTTTAATAATCTCATACTTTATAGTAAAGCCATTATCTGGATCAACAGAGCCCTTCTTTACTGGAAGGTCTCTTACATGTCCGAAAGATGCAGCTACTTTGAACTCTTTGCTCAAATACTTGCCTATTGTTTTTGCCTTGGCAGGCGATTCAACTATCAATAGTGCCATATTATTTATTAGTACCTAAAGATAGTATGTTGAGGAATATATGGTAAAAAGTAAAAAAATATTTTGATTGTTATTATGTATTTTATGCAATGAATTGTTGACCGTTATCAAAATTTTAGGTATTGCTGCCTAAAAGCGCCTTTTTGGAAGCTTACTGCAATAATATATACTTACGGCGGTAGTAAGATATAATTAACTTCGATTGCTTGCTATTTTAGCTACTGGTGTTTTTAGGTGAGCAATGGGCTATTTTTCTGAGATAGTACGTACTGACTGCTGGTAACATAGAAGCGGCTTAGATAGAGAATCTGCTACTATTTATTTTTTTTTGTAGTAGACCTTTGTTAACTACTACATTTGAGGGACTTAAATTATTTTGACTGTTGGATACTATTTCAATTTTTGTTTAATTGTCGCTGCATCTTATTAAGATTATCTTTATGATAGTTCTTATGTTTTTTAGAGTAGGTGTTCAAGCACTTCCGAATGTCTTTTTGTTACTATATGATAAAGTTTTAAATTCCAATACCTGAAAACTTCTCTTTTAAATACTGATCAAGAATAGTATTGCTTTTCTGGAGGAAAAATATGCAGTCATCTAAGTGTATTTATTTATCTGATTTAGAGAATTTATAAAAGGATATGATTTTCTATATAACTGATATAATAACCTAATGATTTTATATTTTTATATAAATAAATATTAACATTTTATTTGTATTATTTTCTATCTACTCAGGGTTATAGATAAAATTGCTATATCTTTGATAGTATAATCGTTAATTCTAAAAGCTGCATAATTGTTGTTAGTTATTTGTAGAGATGCTTTTTTTCTCCTATCCCAGAATATTGTTATTATTATTTAGCCAGATTCTATATAATTTTTCCTAAAGTTTCTTTGCTTTCCTTGTCAATTTTATTATTAAGTAAGTTGAACTATTCGAGGTTTATCAATCTGACATAGCTAAAACTTCTACATCTTTATTACTAATATAAGTGTCTGATAAATTAAAAAAAAGTGGGCTCTGTGAGATTAGAGTTAACTAGAGTCATTTATTCTTTATTATGTATTATGTTAATATTATTGCTACGTAGATCGGGGTAAGTAAACTTATCTTATCCTTTTTTTACATCTTCATCATTAATGATACAGTGTTTTAAAAGAAAGTATCTTTAATACTGCTTTGACTTTGCGAAGAGCTTACCAATTTGCTTATATATGGAGTACTATATGGCTACATGAGAAGTCCATGACTCTATTATATACTCTTTAGAATTTATTCTTTCTGCTTGTCTCATATTGTATAAATGTGCTAATTGATATTTTAGAAATGTCAGTGTGGTGTATAAAAACTTATAGAGAATACTGTACTCTGTAGCATTATAAAAAACAATTATTTTCTTGTATTACTGCTCTTCATCTTAGTAATCTTTTCCTTGCCATTTGAGTAGTTAACATTGGGATACAGCATACTTTTTATGCTTATCAGTTTAGTGTGTTTGCTGGCAATCAAGTTTCTGGATATCAGTCTTAGCTATATTATGATACCTTTCTAAGTTATTGAAATGACACGTTTTGCTAGTTTATAAGTGTTGCTTAAATATTTAATGAGTTTACTAAGTAGGGAAAGATAACTACCAACTAGTATCTATTTTTAGTATTAGCGCTTCTATACTATCTTAAGCGCTATGTAGGTGCATTTTATCTTTGTAAAACACACCCTAGAAATTTTATTAAAACATAAGATGGTACTAATATTTTAATTATTATGTTAGGAAAGCTGGCAAATTTATCAAATAGTTCCTGCATTTTTAATATATATTTTCCCTTAATGTTGCTATGTTTGCATAGCTATATAGTAATATTGAGACTCATTTGGATACAAACTTGAATAATGAATAGAGGAGAATCGAAGAAATATCATTCGTCTGTATCGCTACTAATATCCTTTATCATGCTGTAGTTGCCTTTCCTAAATCTGTTTTTTAAAGACGCGACTCCACTTTCACTAATTCCACTTAAGCTTAATGCTGCACCACCTAATTGCAGTCCCATTTCAGATGTTTCGGGAATAATTTTACTAGCTCCTAAACCTCTATAAACCTCTACATTGCTCAGATCTGGTAAGCGTATTATGATACTTACATGCGGGAAATTTGCTGCGACTAGAGAAATTATCTTTTTTATAGTTACTTCATTCTTTATTGAGATCACAAGAGCTTGGGCTCTTTCTATGCCTACTGATTTCAAAATTTCATATCTTGTAGCATCTCCAAGATATATAGGAAAGCTATCACTTTTCCCTTCTTTGACTATTTTTGATTGAATATCTACTATAACATAACTTAAGTGCTCTGCAGTAAGCATTTTTGTTACCATATACCCTACTCTGCCAAATCCAGCAACTATTACATGGTTATAAAGATCTTGTGTATCTGTTTCAACCGCTTCATCATCTAGTATTACTTTTTCAGTGCTAAATGAGTTTGCTATCCACTCCCCAAGTCCTGATAAAAGAGGAGTAAAAGCCATAGTTACTGTAGTTACCATCATAAGCACCTGAGCGATTTCACTTGGTAGTACATCTAACTCATTTGCTAAACGAAATAGAATAAATGCAAATTCACCTCCTTGTGCAAGCAATAACCCAGCTTGTATAGCAAGTGCACTTCTAAACCCGAAGAACCTACACAATACATATATCATAGATGTTTTTAAGACAATAAGGATGACTGATAATAGTGTGATTAGTGGTAATTTGCTAAGTAAAAGGTCAATATCGATTGACATACCGACAGTCATGAAAAATAAGCCGAGAAATAGATCTTTAAATGGTAACACTGCGTGTTCTACTGAGTGCCTATGTTCTGTTTCTGCAACTAATAGCCCAGCAACAAATGCACCCAGTGCCATTGATAAATGAAATTGCTCGGTAATAAATGCTGCTCCTAGTATTATTAGAAGTGTTGTTGATATAAAAACCTCATTGCTTTCCATTTTAGCAATAACTGAAAATAAGGGTCTAAGTAACAACCTACCAGTTATAAATATAAGTACTAACGCAATAGCTGCTTGTATTAATGAACCTATTAGCGAGCTTATTAGGCTATTTCCAGAATTACTGGTGAGTAAGGGAACTAATACTATTAAAGGTACTACTGCGAAATCTTGCATTAATAGTACTGCTATCGATAACCTGCCAACTTGACTTGCTTGAGAGCCTTTTTCTTGTAAGACCTGCAATACTATTGCTGTTGAAGACAATGCAAGCCCGCCACCAATAACTGCTGCCATATTTGTGTTCACTTCAAAGGCAAGAGCAATGCACCATATTGCTATCATGGTAACTATAACTTGAAGAGAGCCAAATCCGAATACATGAATACGCATTGCGATAAGGCGTTCGAATGTCAATTCAAGGCCTATAATAAATAATAGAAAAACTACACCAAATTCTGCAAAATTGTCCATTGCTTTAGCTGAATGTATTAGATTAAATCCATGAGAACCAATCAATGCACCTGCAACGAAATAACCAAGCACTGGGCTAATATTCATTTTCCAAAATGCTATAACTATAAATACAGCAGCAGAAAGTAAAATTATAATATCAAATAAATACTGAGAGCTGCCGTGCATGAGATATTTAACCTCTGGAATCAGACCACTTGATTGAGCAGCCAATGCTTGGCTTTTGATTAACTGGGGGATTGCTAGTTTCCGCAATAAATTTCATGGCTTGAAATAAATCGCTACTCCCTGTTTTATAGTTTTGAACTTTTTCTTTTTTTGTATCGTTAAAGCGTCCACGATAGCAAAGTTTTAAATTAGCGTTAAGGCCAAAAAAGTCAGGGGTACAAACAGCGCCATACTCTTTAGCTACTTCTTGTGTACTATCAATTAGATATGGAAATGTAAACTTGTTTTTCTTAGCAAAATTGATCATATTTTCAAATGAGTCTTCTGGATATTTATTTGTATCATTTGGCATTATTGCAACAGTGTTAACTTGATAACCTTTTTTTAATAGATCAACGTCGCTTACTAGGTCACTAATAATTGATTGAACATAGGGACAGTGGTTGCATATAAACATTATAATAAGGCCATTTTTACCGCGACAGTCATTTAATGTATAGTATTTGTTGTCTATTCCTAGAAGATTAAAACTCTTTGCAGTAAAATTTAAATCTACCTTCGGAGTATTCAGTGCAGTCATAGGCTAAAGAGAGTTATATATCATGTGTAGTTTATAATCTTATTATTTAAATGTCAAATGATTCCTATGTATACTGGTTTGCATATTTTTTAGCGTTTCAGTTGTAGAACTTATGTTTGTAACATTTGAAGGGGTGGATGGCTCTGGCAAGACAACACAATCTGAGTTACTTGCAAATAGTCTTAAGCAAATTCGTGGTGAAAATTGTGTCATACTAACCCGAGAGCCAGGCGGAACTAGCTTTGCAGAAAAGGTAAGAGGAATGCTTTTGAGAGATAGTATTGATTCTATCTCTGAACTTCTACTATTTGTTTCAATGAGGTATGAGCATATGAAAAAATTAATATTGCCGGCCCTGAAAGAAGGGAAGATAGTGATTTGTGATCGGTTTATTGACTCGACGATTGCTTATCAAGGATATGGGTTAGGTATTGACTTGAGATTGATAGAGAATCTCCATGAGTTAGTGAAAATTAGATACCCAGATATTACATTTATTCTAGATATTGATGTTCAAGTTGGGTTAAGCAGGGCAAAGGATAAAAATAAATATGAAGAGATGGATATCTGCTTTTATGATAAAGTTAGAAAAGGATTTCAAGAAATAGCACTAAAAAAAAACAAGAGATGCTATATTATTACTCACATTGAAGCTAAAGACAATAATCAAGTGTATAGTGAAATTTATGATAAGGTTATCCTCCCAAGAATTGGTTTCTTTTAAATTAGGAACCTTAATTTAGTGATCGAATAATATACAGACGGAATGGGATTCGAACCCATGGTACGCTTGCCACGTACGTCAGTTTTCAAGACTGGTGCCTTAAACCACTCGGCCATCCGTCCGTCTCTTTTTTTTACCACAATATTTGATTCCAAGCAATCTATAAAATTTCACTTGCCCACGCAAAAGTTGTTAAATATATTATTCAATATTTCTTCAACATTAATAATTCCTGTTATCGTATCAAGTTCAGATACAGCAAGTCTTAAATCTTCAGACATTATCTCGACTGGATTGTTTATACTAAAACGTTGTAAGTGTTCTATGGCTCTCTGCATACAATTTCTGTGTCTTTGTCTGGTAATTACAGGCGTATCTTCTCTATCATAACCAAGTTTTTTCTCTACTTTTTCCTTGATTATAGAGATTAATCTCTCTGTACCTGTTCCTTTTAAAATGGAGATAGGTAAAAAATCTATGCCATTAATCTTTATATCATGATCACTTGTGATATCGTCAGCTTTGCTTAACACGTAAATAGTGTTATCTTGGTTTGATTCCATAAGGGTGGTTGATATTAGAATGCGTTTCTGAATTCTAGTTTGAATAACAGTAGGACTATAGGCAAATAGCTCTATTCTCAGATCCGCTTCATAAGACTTTTTTCTTGCTCGACTTATACCTTCTGATTCTATTGGATCTAAACTTTCATGAATTCCAGCAGTGTCAGAAAGGATGATTGGATACCCACCAATGTCAATATGAGCTTCAAGCACGTCTCTTGTTGTGCCTGCATGTTCAGAGACAATAGCGATATCACGTTTGGCAAGGAAGTTAAATAGTGTTGATTTACCAACATTTGGTTTACCAGTTATTACAATATGTAAACCATCACGCAACCTTTCACCTTGTCTATTGTCATTTAGATGTGCTTGTATTGACTGCACAAGAGCTTGCACTTCATTATTGATTTTTTCCAGTTCATTTCTTTCTATTGCGATATCTTCTGGAAAGTCTATATATGCTTCGATTTTGGATTGTATTATTATTAATCTCTGCCTCCAACTGTTAGACAATTTCTCTAATTCTCCTGACAATTGCCTAATTGCTTGTCTAGCTTGCATTCTTGTCTCAGCATTAATCAAGTCTGCGATCCCTTCTATTTGTGTTAAGTTAAGTTTGCAATTTAGAAAAGCCCTGAGTGAAAATTCTCCAGGCTTAGCCATGACAAAAATTTTTGATAATTCTTCCAGAATTATTTTTATGACTGCCTTGCTTCCATGCACTTGTAACTCTATAATATCCTCGCCGGTAAAGCTACTAGGAGCAGGAAAATAAATTACTATTCCATTGTCAATCAATTGACCTGAATTGTCATATAAATCTACTAAAGTAGCAAACCTTGGCTTAATGTTTTTCTTAATCTGAAAGTGACTTAAAACTTTAAGTGCATGATTACCTGAAATTCTGATTACTGCAACGCTTGACTTGCCAAATACAGTTGATAAAGCGAAAATGGTTTCATCTCTATTGATCATATATGAACTAATTTACTTCTTAGCGTGATTTTCCTATAAGAAATTTGAAATACTCAATTTGAGAGTGCTCAAAATTTTTGTCCTATTAACTTATATTAATATAATGTTGGTATGTTAACAAGCTAAAGTATTTATGAATATACTATAAGAGTAATCTTTAGAAGGTACCTATTAGCTAGTATTAACTCAATATTTATTATAAAATTGGTTGTTAACTAGATAATCTTGTTTATGCGTAAAGCGCTAATCTTATTGTTAATGATGTTGCCAATTAAGTTGATTGCAATTGAGATTAAAATTGTTGCAGATGTAAATGGTATACCAATTTCAAATTTAGATATTGAAAAACGCCTTAGTTTGATAGATTCGTTGTCCAACGCCAAAGATAGAAAGGAACTGAAGCTTCAAATTCTTGGTCAGTTAGTAGATGAAATTATCATTATTAATGAGGCAAAAAGATTAAATATAAAATTGAGTAGTGAAGAGTTAGATGACGCTACCATATTATTTTTAACTCAAAGCTTTAAAATTAAAGATGATGAAGTTAATCAGTATGTAAAAAAGCATAACATAGACCTTAGTCTTTTAAAGAAGCAGATAGAATGTCAACTGTTGTGGGGTAAAATCATTGAAATAAAAATTGCACCATTTATTGATATAAGTGATAATGAAATAAACGATGCACGCGAGCAGATAGAAAAGCCAGATTATCTTGTTGTGTTCCAGGAATTTATAGTTTCTAGCCAGAGAGACAAAAATATTTATAGCATGGCTGAGGATTTAGTGGAAAAATTACGCAATAGTGGTAATGACTTTGTTCCGGAATCTTCGGTAAGAATGCGTAAAACAACAGTTAATTTAAGTCATCTGAAAGGTAATCTCAGAAGTATTCTAGAAGGGTTGGAAATTGGTGATGTAACAGGACCAGTCAATTTCAGTGGAGAAGGATATTCTATTATAAAAGTGGTAGATAAAGTACAGCTTGGTTATGCACTGTTGGAAAGCACTTTAAAATTGAAACAGGTTGTGGTTAAAGACTCAGAAGATTTATTAAACGATCTTAAGAGACAAAAGGTAAGTTGTTTAAATTTTGATGAATTTGCAGGTGGTCTTAAGCTGCCAAACCCAAAGGAATTTGAAATAAAAGTAAGGAGCTTGAATCCTGATTTACAGGCTTTATTTAGTAAAACTGGTATGAATGAAATAGTAAGATTTAGAGAAAATAGTGTTATAAAATTAATAATGTTGTGTGGTATTAAAAACAATGTGACAAATATAGAAGCAGTTAAACAGCAGATATATCAGCAAAAGATTATAACACAAAGCAATTTGTTACTAGAGAGTATGCGTAAAAGTGTAGCTGTTAGTTATCAATATAACTGAGGTACGGAGATTACTTGGAGTTAAAATATAACAATTGTTAATATTAATTAAGCTTTCTTACCAATCACCACAACATTTTCACTTAGAAAGAAATAATTAGGTATAGCCATATTTTTTGGTGCAGGCCCTCCAATTACTCGACCTGATGTATCATAATATGAACCATGGCAAGGACAGAACCAGCCGTTGCCATCTTTTGTAGCGTGATTGATTGGAACACACCCAAGGTGGGTACATATTCCTATCATAATTAACCACTCACTTTTCCCCTTGTGTACTCTTTGCTCATCTAGTTCAGGGTCTCTTAGGTTTCTTATGTCAACAGCTTTTGCAATCTCAATTTCCTGCTTTGTACGTCTGCGAATAAACACTGGTTTACCTTGCCATTTTACTTTTTTTTCTTGTCCTTCTTGAATATTAGTTAAATTGACCTCGACTGTGGACATAGCTAAGACTTCAGCAGAAGGGCTCATAGACTTAATCAATGGCCAAAAACTACTTGCAGCTCCTATGCCTGCCATAGCGCATGTAGTTAATGTTATGAAATCCCTTCTACTCTTACCTTTCGTAGAGTCTTTAACAGGAAATGTTTTTTTGTTCTCCTTTCCTACTTGCGGGTTTTTATTTTTAGTTAATTTCTTGTCCATTAATTTCTGTTTGGCTACCATCCTATATTTTAATCTAAATACTGTAAATTAATCAATAGAAACTTGGATTTTTTACTTTTAGCTGTGCTTATGTATTACTACGATTAAGAAGAAATAGAGTCTTCAATTTCAGAAATGCTATCTTCAGTGGAGCTATGATCTTCAATTTTTGCTGCTGACACCACTTTTTCTTTATTTTCTGTTTTAAATAAAGTGACCCCTTGAGTACTACGTCCTGTAATTCTGATTTCATTAACCAAAATTCGAATTAACTTTCCTTTATCTGTAATGAGCATTATATTATCACCCTGCTCGACTGGAAAGCTAGCAATAACACTACCGTTTCTACTAGTAGTAAGAATATTGGTAATACCAACACCACCTCTACTGGTTACTCTATATTCGTATGCAGAAGTTCTTTTGCCAAAGCCATTTTCAGTTATAGTTAATATAAACTCTTCGTTGATTGCGAGTTTTAAGAATAATTCATTATCTATTCCTAAATCATTGAGGATCTTTTCTAATTTAGAATTAATAGAGCTACTGATTGCAGCTTCCAGCCTTTTTGCGAGTGGAACTTTTAAGTAAAGCTCTTTTATTTCTGTTGCAGCGCCTATACCATTTAGTATAGTCATGGATATCACGCTATCATGTTTTGCAAGTTTTATTCCTCTTACGCCATCTGAGTTACGACTTTTAAATTGACGTACATCGCTTACGACGAATCTAATGCCTTTTCCAAATGTTGTTGAAAGTAAAACGTGATCAATTTCATTACATACTTTAACCGATATTAGTTTATCTCCTTCATCGAGTTTTATTGCTATTTTCCCATTACTTGGAATATAGTGAAAATCTGCTAAGGAGTTACGTCTTATGTTTCCATGAGCAGTAGCAAAAATTATATTCTGATTTTCATCGCTCTCACTTGGCAACGGCATTATGTTGGTAATTGTTTCACCATCAGTAAGAGGAAATATATTAACAAGTGCTCTTCCACGTGCAGTTGGTTCTGCTAGGGGTAATTTATAAACTTTTAATCTATAGACTCGACCAATATTGGAAAAAAATAAGAGACTAGTATGGGTATTTCCAACAAATAATTTTGTAGTTACATCCTCTTCTTTTAATCCTTGTCCTAATTTCCCTTTTCCACCACGACGCTGTGTTCTATAGTGAGAAAGCTTCACGCGTTTGATATAACCATTCATGGTTACGGTTACTACCATATCTTCTTGTGGAATAAGATCTTCGGCTTCAATATCTGTATCTGATTCTTCTATTACAGTCTTTCGTGATACAGCAAATCTGTTCTTTATTTCTTGTAAATTATTTTTTATTTCTTGCATCAATTTTTCTTCTGAGCCAAGAAAAGCAGTGTATTCTTTTATTAAGTTGACTGTTAAATTTAACTCATCTTCTAATTTATCTTTCTCAAGGCCTGTTAAACGCTGTAGTTTCATGTCAAGAATGGCTTTCGCTTGCAGACCAGTTAATCTATATGCTCTATTTTTCAAAAAGATCATACTATCTGAAATTAGTTCAACAATTATGTTTATTTCAGCTGAAGTTTTCCATTTCTTATTCAAAAGCTCTTTGCTTGCTTCTTCAGGATCTTTTGCAGCGCGAATAACTTTTATCACTTCATCTATGTTCAAGACTGCAATGTAGAGCCCTATATATATATGAGCTTTTTCTCTAATTTTTCTTAGACGGAATTCTGTTCTTCTTGTTATGGCTTCTTTTCTAAAATCAATAAAAGCAGCTATGATTTCTTTTAATGACATTAAAGCAGGTCTGTTATTATTGAGGACTAAAGTATTAACGCTGAAACTGCTTCTTAGAGGAGTAAGTTCCAGTATTTGATTCAATACAAAGTCTGCTGCAGTATTTTTTCTAAGATCAATTACTATCCTAATACCAGTTTTGTCAGACTCATCTCTAATTCCTGTTATGCCGTCAATTTTCTTTTCTTTTACAAGCTCACCTATTTTTTCAATTAGTTTTACTTTATTTACTTGATAAGGTATTTCATCAATAATTATTGCTTGTCTATCTTGTGGTAGGTTTTCTATATGGGTTTTGCCTTGCATAGCAATTGAGCCTCGACCTGTGGCAAATGCTGATCTTATACCAGATTTGCCAAGAATCGTTCCACCAGTTGGAAAATCTGGTCCAGGTATAACTTCAAGTAGCTCATCTAGGGTAACTTTGGGGTTATCTATATATAATATACAAGCATCAATTATCTCTCCAAGATTATGAGAAGGGATGTTAGTTGCCATGCCAACTGCAACGCCACTAGCACCATTTACCAATAAATTTGGAAACTCTGCAGGCAGCACGACAGGCTCTATTTCATTCCCATCATAGTTTGGCTTGAAGTCAACCGTATCTTCATCAATATCATTCAATAAAAAGTGTGACATTCTGTGAAGCCTTGCTTCTGTGTATCGCATCGAAGCTGGTGGGTCGCCGTCTATTGAACCGAAGTTACCTTGTCCATCAATAAGTGGTAGAAGCAGAGAGAAGTCTTGGGCCATTCTAACTAAGGAATCATAAATAGCCATATCACCATGTGGATGATATTTTCCCATTACATCTCCGACTATACGAGCAGCCTTTTTATATGGCTTACCAGCATCGTATCCAGCTCTTGACATCGCATATAATATGCGTCTATGAACTGGTTTGAACCCATCTCGTACGTCAGGTATAGCTCTACTTATAATTACGCTCATTGCATAGGAAAGATAAGAATCCTCCAGTTCTTTTACTATTGAAACTGGCACTATATTGTTTTGCATTTTTTTGTATTTTGATTAAGTTAATTCCAATACTAACATTTAGTTGAGCAAGTGGTCAACTAGAAACCAGGCTGTGCTTGATTCCGCTTTTTGTTTACAATAGCGATATTGAGCTGTAGAATTATGTTTTAAAGTTGCTTTAAACTATTAAAAGGGGCAATTAGCTCAGCTGGTAGAGCATCTCGTTTACACCGAGAAGGTCGGCAGTTCAAGTCTGTCATTGCCCATTAATGTTAATTCTGACAACTATAGTACCTGAGTAATAACCTGTGAGCACGCTATGTATACTGTTTTTGTATCTAATTATTTATTCAAAGTTTTTTCTATTTTCTTTCTACGGATCTCTATTTTTTAGAAAAAGGTAGATAAAATTCTAAAAAAGATAGTAAGCTTTAATATTAATATAGATATATTGTTACATAATTATTGCTAATGTTATGATATCACATAATATATAATATCTGTTTGAGCTAGAAGGTAACAAGCCTATAAGCACTAGACGATATATCATTTGCTTATGGGAGAGGGAGAGTTATCTTAATATTAATAGAAGTAAGTGTTTATGCAGTTGTACAGTACGTGCTAACATAACAAAATTGCAGTTACCTTGCCTATGTATAAGAGCATTTTAACTTTAACATATTTTTTATGTATACATAGATGATGAATGGGTTTATGCAATTTGTGTAGGACATTAATGATTAAGGATATAATTACTTTGAACTTTGAGATAGAAAAAGGTGAGCCTATAGACCAATGTTACTTTTCTGCGCGTGTAAAGCTTGCGAATGAAAGCAAAAACCTTTTGTGTTAGAGGCTTAACAGTACAGTTCAGTTTGATAATCTAGATGATTATTTTAATCTTAATTATGAAAATTTCTATATCTATTATAACAAATATAGTGAACTTGATGGGAGAAGTGGGCTATATATTAATGGTGATAATGGGAGATATTTGACTTCTAATCTTCACTCAATCATTATTGATTCTCAATGGGGATATAGTTAGGTAAGGAAACGATAGTAGATTATGGATTTTGCCCTCTGTGTGCAATTTATAACCCTAATCTCTATAATAGAGCACAGGAAAAAGTTTTGATGACAAAGGTGAATTATCATTGATCGCCTAGAATATATTAAATGCTTTTTTAAGTAACAAGAGCGGCTTAATCACATAAGGTATATTCTTACGATATAAAGCAAAGTAGTTAAAGGAGAAACAAGATTAATAAGAGGGGAAAGAAAAGTAGAAGAAGAATTAAATCAAAAGAATAAAGAGTTAAAAGAGCTTATAGAAAAAGGTGAGATTACCTTGTTTAAAGTAATAGAAGGCCATGGTATGGTATGGGTAACGGACATTCCACAGCAGTTTTGCAGCTTGATAAGGGAGGTGGTGAGGTAATCCTTGATATAAGTATTACATGGCGGAGTATCAAGACAGTGAGTGCTTACATTGTATTGCCTCTAGCTATGATATACTGCTTGACTGTAAGGATTTATTTTTTGTTCTCAGTAAAAGTTCTTATCTTGAACTCGAAAGCTGGTTTTATTTAATATGTGAATTAAGTTAAGCTATGATAAATATCTAAACGGGTAAGCCATACTTTAGTGTAATGAGTTACCTTAAAGGTTGTCTGACAAATCTGAGAAAGGTAACTATCAGGTAAATGCAAAAATCACACTTAGTGATGGCTATATAAACAAAAAAGTTTTAATAGAAAATGAAATTAAGTTTAAACAGAAAAGAGAAGTTGAAGAAAATAAGGATGAACAGAAGGAAACTGCTATAATAAGTATTATAGGTAATATGAAGGAATAATATAGGGGAAGATTTAACTAACCATTTGAAAATCAGGGTAGGAAGTCTTATGGGATGGAAAAGTATGAGGCAGTGCTTACAAGGCTTAAAATCAAGATATGGATAATTTTTATCAAAACTTAAATAGTCAGTATATTACTGAAAAATATGATTATGATCAAGAAGTGATTGCTTTGTATAATAAAGTTTATATATAGGATTCTAATCTTGATGAAAGGCAGGTTATTCTTTCTGAAGCTTATATTGCGAATAATTATTTATTAAAGGCTAGGATTTTGGAACTATAAGTGATTTTAATAAGATGTTCTATAAAGGTGATGAGCTAATATGACATGAACTAGCTAAAGTTAGCTGATAGAGAAAAATGATGCGTAATTTTCAAGGCTGTTTATGAAGCATGAACATTAGTTCGTCCCATTCTCTTTTACTAATTCCACTTTCTTCTCTAGTAACATTTTCTCCTTTAATCAGCTTACGGATTACTTTTAGGCTAGCTCTTGGAATATAAGCCGACTCTAAGCAATATTCAACGAAAGCACTGTGGGCTAGTGGGACCCATTCTCTTATTATACCCAACATAACTTCTGCATAGACCCTGATTTCGTATTGGGCATGTTTATCGGCTCTGAGCTTCAAAAAGTGAAGAAGATTATGTAGATTTACCTTCCAATAAAATTGTGTGTAGTAGTTAAGCGTTAAATTAGTTCGAGCAATTTCCCTTGCAACTTCCTGTTCGATAAACTTCTTATAATGAGAATATACTAAATTGGAGTCATTTATCATGGAGTCTATTATTTCTTTTGAAGTATTTGAGTCAAAAGCTTCACTGCTGCCTTGTTTATTATTATCAGATTGTTTTGCAACTCGTTCTGGTTTTGGTATATAAAACTCGTGGTCGAGTATTGAATACCTTGCGGAATACTCATTCACATTTGCAGTTCTGTGTCTTATCCATTGTCTTGCAACAAAAATCGGAAGCTTTACATGAAACTTAATTTCACACATTTCAAATGGAGTTGTATGATGATGTCTCATCAAGTACTTTATGAGTGCTTCATCTTGATTTATCTGTTTTGTTCCTTTTCCATAAGAGACACGAGCAGCTTGTAGTATAGCACTGTCAGAGCCCATATAATCTATTACTCGAATAAATCCATGATCTAATACTTTGTATTTCTTGTATAGAATTTTGTCTATTTCTTTTACTGTAGTTCGCTTAGTTAAATAATATTCATCATTCATAACATACCCTCAAGATAAAATGGAAATATCAGCTCCACATGAATTGAGTTTTTCATGCATTACTTCATATCCTCTCCATAGGTGATGTGGATTACTTATCGTAGTCTCTCCATTAGCTACCAGAGAAGCAAGTACCAAAGCCGCTGTTGACCTCAAGTCAGTAGCATATAAATTAGATCCATATAAGCTCTTTATTCCACTTATAATGGCTTTATTTTTTTTTATGTTTATATTAGCACCTAATTTTCTCAACTCACTTGTATGTGTAAATCTGTTCTCGAAAATATTCTCTTCAATAATCGATATCCCATCAGCAATGCACATTGCAGACATGAGTTGTGGTTGCATATCACTAGGAAAATTAGGGTATGAATCTGTTGAAACGTTGATGGATTTAATAGAACAATTTTTTCTAGAAACAATGATACCTTGATTAAGTAACTTGACCCTAGCTCCTATTAGCTCTAATTCATTTGCAATACATCTTATATCGGATAGATTTATTCCCTCTAATATTAACTCACCACCAGTTACTACAGCAGCTAATGCATATGTACCAGCTTCTATTCGGTCTAATATTGTTTTGTGTACACATCCATTTAATACCTCAACTCCTGTTATTGTAATCTTTTTATTGCTGATTTTAATATTAGCTCCCATTTTCTTTAGAAATTCTATTAAATCTAAAACTTCTGGCTCTGTTGCAGCATTGTTTATTATTGTTACTCCTTCTGCAAGGACTGCAGCCATTATTACATTTTCTGTTGCACCAACGCTTATCTTCTTAAATGTAATCTCTTTCCCTTGTAGCTTTCCTTTTGCTGTTACAATTATATTGCAGCCATCAATTTCAATTTTAGCTCCCATTACTTTTAGCGCCTCGATGTGCATATCAACTGGGCGTTTTCCAATATTACATCCACCAGGGAAGACTGTTATGATTTTACCAAATCTACTAAGAATCGGACCTAACGTTAAAAAGGATGCTCGTAGCCTGCTTCCAGTTTCATGTGATATTGTATAATTATTGATGTTGCTACAATCAATTTCAAAAGTATGATTTGCTTTATAGTTTTTATTGTATATAAAGTTCACCTTTGCTCCTAGCTTTTCAAGCAATTTAGACATCAAATACACATCAGTTAGATTTGGCACATTGTGTAAAATGACTGGAGAACTACTCAATAGGCTTGCGGCCATTACCGGCAAGATAGCATTTTTTGAACCGTTAATCTTGATTTTTCCAACTAAGGGCTTATGTCTACTCTTTACTAGTATTTTGTGCATTTAAATAAACTCAACCTTACCGAATAAGTATAGTAAATTAATAGTAGAAGGCAAACTCTAGCTATAACTGCAGATTATAACAAACGCAGTAGCATAATCTCCATCATCGCTTAGAGAAAGATGTAATATGCAGTCTTTGGAAATGAGATTCTTGTCAATGGTAAGATATGGCTTTCCTCTTACATCACTATATATTTCTATATCTTTCATTGTGATGCCCTGGCTAAATCCACTGCCTAACGCTTTAACGAAAGCTTCCTTTGCTGCAAAACGCTTAGCAAAATATTTTGCACGTGTTTTTTGACTGTTGTACTTTCTGCTTACTTCTATTTCCTGCTTAGTGTAGATTTTATTGAGAAATTTCTTCTCGTACTTTTGCAGTATCTTCAATATTCTTGATATACATACTATATCAATGCCAATACCACGTATCATTCTATATGCTAAAACGATTTATTGCTTCTTCAATCTGAGTTTCTTCCATCTCTCCAGTTACTCTATTTTTTACTTCAACTAAATTTTTACTTACTGCTTTCTTTCCAACAATTATCTGCCATGGAAGGCCTATCAAATCCATTCTAGCAAATTTTGCTCCTATGCTTCCTTTTGTGTCATCATAAAGCACTTTATCGCTTTTCAAAGCTTTGTATATTTTGTTTGCAATCTCTACACATTCATTAGTTTTTATTTGTAGGTTAGTTAACCCGATTCTGAAGGGGGCTATTGTTTCTGGCCAGATAATTCCTTTATCATCATGGAAAGCTTCTATTATTGCACCGACAAGTCTTGAGACTCCAATGCCATATGAACCCATATGTATATTGACATTTTTTCCATCTTGTGTGGTAACTTTTGCATTCATTGGCTTTGAATATTTATTCCCAAAGTAAAAAATATGCCCTACTTCAATGCCCTTGCTGATCCTTAACTGTTCTTGCGGTATAGGGCAAGTTTTAGGATGATACATATCATCTGTAACTGCGTATATGCTTTTTAAACTTTCGACATCTTCATTTTCTAGCAGTTCAGGGAATTTATTGTCATAATATAAGGTGCTTTCGCCTATGCTTGCCGGTATATGAAACTCGTGGCTTAAATTTCCTCCAATTAACCCAGTATTTGCTCTAACTACAATTGGAGTGAATCCCATGCGCTTAAAAATTTTTATGTAGGTTTTATACATTAAATTATATGAATTTAGTGCATTTTTATAATCTATGTCGAAACTATATGCATCCTTCATTAAAAATTCCCTACCTCTCATAACACCGTAACGTGGTCTTACTTCATCACGAAACTTCCACTGAATTTGATATAAACAAAGTGGCAAATTCTTGTAACTTTTTGCCATATATCTAATCAGATCAGTTGCTACTTCTTCATGAGTTGGACCAAAAAGCATACCATTCTCATACCTGTCTTTAATGCGCAACATCTCTTTGCCGTAGTCATTATACCGCTCTGACTCTTGCCAAAGATTTGCTGGCTGTACACAAGGCATTAATACTTCGATGGCACCAGACTTATCCATTTCGTCTCTGATAATACCTTTGATATTTTTAAGCACTAAAAGTCCAAGTGGTAACCAAGAATAAATGCCAGATGCTGTTTGCTTTACTAAGCCTGCACGTATTGAGTATTGATGAGAAATGATCTCAGTACTAGCAGGGATTTCTTTTAAAGTTGGTAGATAATATTTAGATAAGCGCACTTAATAAATCTGATAGTATTAAATGATTTTAATACTATCAGATTTATTAGTAAACTTATTTTAAAGATGGGAAAGTGTGTTCTCTTCTATTTTACTTCTAATTTACAAATCGACTCATACGTTCCTTGAAAGAAAGAGTAGATGGGTCTTGTATTTCACTACCAACTGGATTTTCACTATTCTCTTCCTTTACAAGAGAAATTTTAGATCTTGTTTGTAAGTTAGTAGGCTTTGGTGATACAGACGGCTTGTCTGCCTTCAGTTTAGAGTGTAATAATGATGCAAATTCTGGCTTGATATCATCACCAGATCTATACCCACTTTCAGGAGTTCTATTTCCTTTTTCATTGTCTGATGGAAAAGCTTGAGGCGTAGGTTTCTCCCTGTGTTTTATTAGCCTCGTTTTTTTTTCAGTCTTTCTTCATCTGTACTCCAACCTGAGCTGCTATTAGAGCTAAAATGCTCACTTTCACTATCTGAGGACTTAATTGCTATTCTTCTCTGCGCAAGTGCAATGTTAAGGACTAAAACCATATCTTGATTTTGGTTAGTAGTACCTGGCTGCTTTTGCTGTATATTTATATTTTTAGTGTGCCTTAGCTTAACTCCTTTTTTTATCTGCTCGAGTAAAATATCTTTACTATTTTCTTGATTGATATCATTACTAACTCCGGCTTCAAGCATGTTAGAACTATTAGTCCTTTTTGATAAAGGGATTCCATTTAAACCTGAGGCAAAAGAAAACGGTGGAACAACGCTATGTAATGGTTTTATGGTATCAGTCTGCTGAACGGCTGTACTAGGTGTTAGTGAAAGCTGTATAGGGGTGTATGATGCACTTGATTTACCATTTGAATTAATGCTACTATTGACAACTTCTATCTGTGCCCCACTGCCTTGTTTCTTGAAAGTCTTATTTAACCTTTCTCCAATTGGTTCACTTTCAAGCACTGATTTTTTTATCATTTTTTTTGATTGCTGTTCCTTATTAAGAACTCCTTTGCTAAGACCTACTTCTTTTTTGTTATAAACTCTAGAAAGGCTGAGTTTGATGAGGTTCGTTACTAGAACTAGTGTAACAACTGCAGAAATAGTAAAAATTATTAAAGGGGCTGCTGTGGTTATACTGGAACTGGAAGTTGTCGCAGTGACACAAGGAAGATACTGACCAGCTATAAAACTCAGTACAGATGATGTTAAAATAGTAATTAAGGGTTGAAATATGGTTAACCTAGTTTTAATAAGCCTCCAGTGATCTGCACTACCCTCTGAAAGTGTAGCATTGGATGTATACATTTTTCTCTCGCTATTAACACAATACTAATGATAGCGAACTGTAAATGATTGTCAACGGTTTACGGATAAGTTAATCCTTTACAGGAATCACTTTTTAAACATGTGTTGTAATATTCCATTAGCTATAGCAACATCTTGGCGTGGGGTTTTGCCGTGCTCTATGAATACGGAGATTGCATAACGTGGATTATAATAAGGTCCATAAGCGATAAATAATTTATGACTTTCACCCCTCGAGTTTATCTCTGGTGTACCGGTTTTGCCGGCGATTTGTGTACCGCCTGTAAGTGTGGGCCTTCTTCTATAAGCTTCAGTTTTAGTATTCACTGCGTCAAACATGGCTTTTTGGACTATTCTAAGATACTTATAATCTATATTAATGTTGGAAAAATCTTGTATTGGTTTATTTGCTTCAATGTGAGGAATGACTTCTTTTCCTGTTGCAATTCTTGCTGCAAGAACTGTAAGTTGTAGTGGTGTTGTAAGTAAATATCCTTGCCCTATAACTAAGTTTATGGTATCGCCTAAATACCATTCTGAGTATAATTTTCGTGCACGCCAATTTCTATCGGGTAATAATCCTGGAGCTTCTTCCTTAAACGTTCCAATTAATGAACCACTACCAATGCCAAAATTTCTGGCTGTTTCTACTAGGGAGTCTACACTTATTTTTTTTCCTATATTATAAAAGTAAGTATTACATGAGAGAGCGATTGCTTCATTTAAAGATATGTATCCATGAACTTTACTTTGCAAGCAGTGGAATCTCCGTTCACCTATTTTCATGTGGCCTCTACATGAGAATTTTTCTTCTGGGGTGATTATTCCGTCTTTTAAACCTGCAAGTGCAACTATTATTTTAAATATTGAGCCAGGTGGAATTTGGAATGATAGTGCACGATTTATAAGTGGTAATGAAGGAGTATTTAGGCTTTCCAAAGTTTCATTCGATAATCTGCTAGTAAAGAGATTATTATCATAAGAAGGTGAATTATATAATGCTAAAATTTCTCCGTTGTTTACGTCCATTACAACTATAGAGCCCTTGTGATCTTTAAATATTTCTGCAATTTTCTTTTGCAAATCAATGTCAATTGTCAATTGCACATCTTGACCGTCTTGCTGTGGTATGCTTAACAATTCTCGTATGACACGTTTTTTAGAATTGACTTCCTGCTTAGACTTTCCTAGTTCACCTTTTAATATATTATCATATGTATATTCAATGCCACTCACTCCCATTTCACTCATATCTTGCTGTTTTTTTGTGTACCCTAGTGTGTGAGAACATATTGAACCAAATGGGTAATAACGTTTATAAAGAGCAGTTACTTTTATTTCTGATGGCTTTACTATCTTAGATTCGATTTCTGATAACGTTTGTAAATCGACTTTTTTGCTAAAAGTCTTTTGCCCATTAAACAAGACAACATAAGAAATTTTGTTTACTGCAAGCTCTATACCATTCCTGTCTAAAATTCTGCCTCGCTTAGGTATAATTGTGGTGATTCTTGTCCTATTATTGTCAGATAACGCTTCATATTTTTGTCTGTTTTGTATTTGTAAATTGTATAACCTACAACTAAAGATTACAGAGATAGTAAGTTGAATACCACCTAATATAAATACCCTGCGGTTAAAAACTTTATTTTTTATTTGCATAGGATCTCTTTAAACATAGCTTTGTGATATGGATAGAAAAAGACCGAGAGACTTCGACACATAACTATACGTGTTACAAAGGTAGTGTGTTAAATATTATAGCAGTCGGATGCAAAAATGTCATTTTAACGTACATTAACTGTAAGCTAAGTAGCTCATATAAACTGCAAAAGTTACTTTGTAAGTTTTGTTAATCTTCTGAGGATATTTAGTTATTTTTAATCTGAAGTATTACGTAATTGATGTCTTTATGTTTGATTTTGTAC
Organism: Wolbachia endosymbiont of Dirofilaria (Dirofilaria) immitis; assembly: GCF_013365455.1. Lineage (GTDB taxonomy): Bacteria > Pseudomonadota > Alphaproteobacteria > Rickettsiales > Anaplasmataceae > Wolbachia. The sequence continues at coordinate 818,203 of NZ_CP046578.1, read as the reverse complement.
TATGTACATCTTATATCATTTACAAATTGGTTTTTTATCTGTACAGGTTAAAACGTGCTTATAAGGCGTTTAAGGTAGTAACTCTAATTTTATAAGATTTACTCTACCTAACACATGGTTTCTTTTGCCTCATAGTTCTTCAGGCAATTGATGATAATATTGCCTACTCTATTGTTAAGTGGCTAATCATCAAGTATAAGTGGAATAAATTTGCTGCTGCTCAACGATTTTTTATTGCTCAAGTTTTTATATGATAAATCTAGATTACAACTAGGACTATAGTGTGGTAAATTAAGATCACAATCAATATAGAAAGTTATACTTGAGTACAGCAAAGGAAAAATTGTTATTCATATTTTTAACTTTATTATTCTAATATCCTTTACGCTACCTAACCACACTACTGCGCGATAGACCTTGACTCATAAATCAGAAGTATCAACTCCCTTCTGTAGGCAAGTAGCAATAACAGTATTCACCATCAAAAATGCAATGGTCATTGGACCAACGCCTCCTGGTACTGGAGTAATAGCTTTGGCTTTTTCTTTTATTCCATCAAAGTCAACATCGCCTATGAACCTTGCTTGCCCTCCTACGTTTACATTATTTATGCCAACATCAATTACTATTGCACTTTTTTTTACCCAATCTTCCTGAATGAATCTTGGCTTTCCAACTGCTGCAACTACTATATCTGCTTTAGAACAACACTCAGCTAAATTTCTACTCTGTGAGTGCAAGATAGTAACGGTGCAATTTTCTTGCAACAATAAGTGAAACATTGGCTTACCGACAATATTTGATCTTCCAATCACAACTGCATTTTTGCTAGAAAGGTTTTTTTCAATTGATTTGATCAAATATAAGGAAGCTTTAGGGGTGCAAGGTATAAGACAATTTTTTTCACCTTTAACTAATCTTCCAACATTTTCATCATGAAAACCATCTACGTCTTTTTTAACACTTACTATGTTAATTACTCTGCTTGCATTGATATGCTTTGGTAAAGGCAATTGTACTAAAATACCATGAACAGATGGATCTATATTTAATTCATTAATTTTTGTAATTAATTTGTTTTCTGAAATATTATCAGGTAAAACAATAGTTTCAGAGCTTATACCTATTGATTCTGCTTTTTTTTGTTTATTGCGAACATAGACCTGACTTGCTGGGTTGTTTCCCACAAGAATCACTTTAAGGCAAGGGAAAATGTTATGCTCTCTTTTTAAAACATTAATTTTTTTTGATAACTTTTCATGTAAACTGTTTGCTATTTTTTTGCCGTCAATAATAATTGCCACTTTACTATACTCCTTGCCATTCTTTGAGATTAGGTAATTTAATATCAAACAAATCTAATACCTTGCTAATAGAGTGATTGATAATATTTTCTAAAGACTTTGGTTTAATGTAAAAAGCTGGTACTGGTGGAGCAATGATTGCTCCCATTTCTGTTAGCTTTAACATGTTTTGCAAGTGACCGAGATGTAATGGTGATTCTCGTACCATGAGAACTAATTTTCTTCTTTCTTTTAATGTTACATCAGCAGCTCTTGTTAATAGATTAGAAGTAACGCCTGATGCAATTTCAGACATTGTCTTTATAGAACACGGAGCAATAATCATCCCTAAAGTTTTAAATGAGCTGCTTGCTATCTTTTCTCCTATTTTTTCCTCGGAGTAGTAAAAATCTGCAAGTGATGTAATATCTTCAAGTCTTTTTGTAATTTCATGATCTATGGTTATTTTTCCAGCACGACTTATTACTAGATGAGTTTCATAATCTAATTTAGTGTCATTCCAACGCATGGTGCTGGAATCTGTTGTAGTAAGTTTAAGAGATTTACTAACTTTCCTTAATGTCTCTAGGATACGTACACCATAGATAGAACCAGATGCTCCGCTTATTCCAATTACAATTCTATTATTCACTTAGTCTTCTTCGTAACTCATTCCTAATGCACGTTTGTAGGTATCTAGCAGCATTTCCTGTTCTTCTCTATCATTGCTATCCATCTTTCTTAGCCTAATAATCTGTTTCATCACTTTTATATCCCAGCCTTCGTCTGCAGCTTTTACGTACACGTTGCGAATGTGGTCTTGTATGCCCTTCTTTTCTTGTTCAAGCTTTTCGATTCTCTCTATATAGCCCTTTAACTTATCAGCTGTTATTTTTACTGTGCTTTCCACAAAATTCAACTAATTAATTGCTGTTACAGTATTGTCAATTTTTACTCGCACTTCAATAACAGTAATAGTGTTTTTATCTTTTTTCAAAATCTTAAAGTAAAAACCATACATGGAAAACTCTTCACCTTCATCAGGAATACGCTCAATTTTATTTACAATCATGCCTGCTAAAGTTATAGCCTCTTCATCAGGAAGACTCCAGTGCAACTGCCTATTAATATTTCTAATAGTAGATTTCCCTTCTATGTGATATACATTATCAGATATTTTCTTTATAAAATTTTCTGTGATCAAATCATGCTCATCGGAGATTTCTCCAACTATTTCTTCCAGTATATCCTCAAGAGTTACAATTCCCTGCAATGCTCCATACTCATCAACAACAAATGCGATGTGGTTCCTGTTTTTACGAAAATTATGCAGTTGTACACTAAGCGGTGTACTTTCTGGTATAAACCAAGGTTTTGACATAACTTGAGCAATGTCAACCTCTTCTGTTCTGTTGTCTTTTTTACGCAAAGCATTTATTAAGTTTTTTACGTGAACTACTCCAATAATGTTATCAGGTTCTTTTTTCCATAGAGGAACCCTACTGTGACTACTAGTTAAAATTTCTCTTATTAGCTCCTTCTTGTTTCGGTTTATATCAAGAGAAAATAGATTTCTCCTATGGGTCATAATTTCTGATATTTCTGTTTCAGCAAGATCAAGTATACTGCTTAGCATATCTAAATCTTGCTGTAGTATGGTACCTTCACTGTGATGGAGAGCAATCATATTACGCATTGCATCTGCTGCAGATATAACCTCTCTATCCTTATGGGGGTCACATAACTTTAGAATAAGATTGACAATAAACTGGATACCTAATGTCAATGGGGAGAAAATCTTGACAAAAAATAGCACAAAATAGGCAGAAAATGATGTAAATTTCTCAGGATTTTGCATTGCGTAAGTTTTTGGTAATACCTCGCAAAACAGCAAGATGCAAAATGTCATTGTAGCTGTTAATAGAAAGACGCCTTCGTTCCCAAAAAAATTTATGACTACTGCTGTAAGTAAAGCGGAACAAGTGATATTAATAATTGTATTGCCGAGTAATATTGTACCTATTGTTAATTCTTTTTTGTTTAATAAGCGGTCAATTACCTTAGCTTTTTTGTTACCGTCTAGCTTTAATTTATTAACTCGAGAGCGGCTAATTGAGGTTAACCCTATTTCTGCACCTGAAAATAAAAATGATAAAATCAACAAAACAAAAATTATTGATAATACTAAAATCAATAACCGGTCCATTAAAATATAATATTGCTGTGACAAAAAACAGAGTTATTTATACACTACAAGAAGCATTTGCAAATTTGAAGTCCTGTATAGTTAGGTTTCATATACTTAGAACGTCTACATATTTTTAGCCTCAAAAAATAAATTATAGAGTATATCACATGCTGCATCCACATGCTTACCCTCAGCAATAAGTGGAGGGGTTATTCTTATCACTCTGTTATTTAAAACTCTAGTCATTATTAAACCTTTGTCAAGAGATCGGCTGACAATTTTATCAGCAAAAGGTGCCTTGAGCTCTACTCCTATCAACAAACCTTCTCCACGTATCTCTGAGATTATTTTTGGAAATTCTTTAGTTAAAGGCAGCAGTTTCTCTTTCAGGTATTTACTAACTCTTCTAACATGATCGAAAAAACTTTCCTTCAGCATTATATCGAGCACTGCGTTGCCAACAGTCATAGCAAGAGGATTACCACCATAAGTTGATCCATGGGTTCCTGGAGTAATTGCTTCTGCTACATAATCTTTTACTAAACATGCAGCTATAGGGAATCCATTGCCCATAGCCTTTGCACAAGTTAACATGTCAGGTTCAATTTCTATATTCTGGTAATGAAATAAAGAACCGACACGTCCATATCCACATTGTACTTCATCAAAGCACAAAATTATCCCTTGGGCTTTTGTTATTTCTCTCACTTTTTGAAGGTACTTTACATCTAATGTATATACTCCTCCCTCGCTTTGTATAGGTTCTAAAAATACAGCAGCTGTTTCATTGCTGATCTTTTTCTCTAATGCTTTGATGTCATTTCTTGGTACTTTATCGAAGCCGGGAAGGAATGGAGCAAAACCTTCGCGCGATTTCTCACTTCCTCCAGCAGAAATTGCAGCAATACTACGTCCATGAAACCCTCCTTCAATTGTAATAATACGGTAACGCTTTTCTTGGCCTTTTAAATAAAAATAACGACGAATAAATTTGATTGTGGCCTCTGTTGCCTCAAGTCCGCTTGAGCAAAAAAAAACTCTATCTGCGAAAGTGAGTGCTGTTAGACGCTTAGCAAGCTTTTCTTGCTGAAGGATAGTAAAAATGTTAGAGCAGTGCCACAGCGAATCTAATTGCTTTTTTAACTTATTTATAATATATGGATGACAGTGTCCCAAGGAAGTTGTAGAAATACCTGAAGCAAAGTCTAAATATTTTTTACCATCTCTATCAAAAAGGTATACTCCTTTTCCTTTGACTATAGGAATATTAAACCTATTATATGTATTAATAATGTAGTTCATTTTAAATATTCCAGTATTATCTACAATCTTGTAACTATACTTGTGTATCATTATCAACAAATAATTAATATTTGTAAATTAATTACACTTAAGGTATAGAAAATGTAGGTTACAGAGAAAGATAAAAGTGTGTTTTAGTTTAAAGCAGAAAAATTTTGCTGTAAATGTGGTATATATGATGAGAAGTTTTATAATTGTGACTCCTTCTACTCATTTCAGTACTACTAATTGTGGGGGGGTATTATCTACTTAGGATAATAAATTACTGAAGTAGGTTTTAGTAGAAATAAATAGTATTGTTTTTTTGAAATAGATAATAAAAACCTGCTCTATAAAAGAGCTAATTAAACTTCCTACTTATATATATTATAGGTTAAAGGAAAGTGTTAATCTATATATTATTGGCATCACATGTTATGTGATTGAGGTAAAGAGCTAATGATTTAAAGTTGAAGAAGAAGAGCGATAAAGTGGTTTTATGTGTATGGTAATTCATTTCTAAAAGTGAAAAGATATGATGAAAGTGATCTTATGCTATAAAGGATTATGGAAAAAGAAGGTACTATTATTTTATATATAGAGGGTATAGTGATACGGATTGTTCTAAAATTATCTACATATCAGACGAAAGTTGGAGTTCTCTTCTAGCGTATGATTGTTGTCAGTATCAATATATACAAATATATGTGGTGTGCTAATAATAGGCGATAGCATTTAAAAATACTAATAGTGCAAAGAAGAAATTTGCTCTTTGCAAAAGAAAGAAAAACTACCGGAGACTGTATTTACGGTAGCAGCTATTGTCTTGAATAGTAATGCTATAGCTACTCTGATAAAAGTAGGTTGCTACAATCCTCATTAAGGGTTAGTCATGCATAATCTTATTACAAAAAAAGGTAATTATATCTTAGAGGTTTATGGTATCTAGAAATTGTTGAATCTGATAATTGTAAGCTAACTTTTTGTGATATACTTGATAATAGGTTTCTTAAATATAAAAAATATAATTTGTTTTATTCAAATGGCTAGGGTGAATGTAAATATGTAACTTTAAGTTATGCAAAAAGTAAGGTCCAAATTCCTGCGAGTTATTTAGCTATCATTATTATTCTTCTCTTATTAAAAAAAAGAGTATTGAACCAGGTTTGCCGAGTCACTATTAAGCTATTGTGTTTAGAGTTGACAAACAGTAGAGAAGATGAAAAAGTGGATACGTTATTAGTTGAAAGTAACATTAAACCAGAACATTTGAAGCAAATTAATATTACTACTCTAAATTTAGAATAGTAATAAGTTTTGATTTTTCTCTTTTGCATGAAGGGTACGATCCTAAAGGAGAATAATTGCGGTGGATTTAATATAAGCCAACTTCCTTAGAGAAGATAGTGGTATTTTAGTACTTAGTAATCTATAAAGAGCTTTGTCTGCTTTGTTTGAAAGCTTGCCTAAGTTTTTTTACTCCAGTGACACAAAATAGCTGGGAGGTAAGGCAACAGCCCCATATGAAGTTATATCTAAATTCAACCAGTAAGCCAGCATAAGCAATTATAATAGACAGCTTATTATTTTTACTAATTTTGCTATTCTTTAACTCAAGCAAAGTAAATATGTTAGTTCAACTGATTTTTTTTGCACTTTTATCGTTAATTTTATTGTTATCCTAAAAAAAACTCTTTAATGTTTCTGTTTTTTGTAGAAGCGAATAATTCCTTTAATGTCTGCAACCTAAAGTGACCGACATACTGAAGTTTAATCTTTGCTATATTAGGTAAAGTATATTGAATTCCCTTATTTATTAAGTATAGTTTATAAATTTTAGCTAATATTTTAGCTTTTATTAATTTCAAATATTTATTATTCAAAGCAGGTAACAAAAGCTTTTTAAAGTGTAAGTAGTGAAGCTAATTTATGTAATTCAGATTTAGTAGCAGGGAAATAACATCCATGAGTAAATTTTGCGTTGCCACTTTTACATGGTATAATAAATTTCATTTATAGGAAAAGCAAAGTTGAAAAAGTTGAGGGAATTAAGGAAAGATTGGGTAGTGAGAACAGGAAGGTTTTTATCTTCATTATTTTTTTTGTTGCTAATTGCGCTATCAGTACGTAGTTTTTTATTTGAGCCATTTCATATCTATTCTGGTTCTATGAAAAGCACTCTGCTTGAGGGGGATTATATTTTTGCTAGTAAATATTCATATGGTTACAGTAGATACTCCTTTCCGTTTTCTCCGAACGTTTTTGACAGTAGAATCTTTTATACTTCTCCAAAGCGTGGTGATATAATAGTTTTTAAACCTGCAAGAAACGACAGCATCAGGTTTGTTAAGCGGGTAATAGGGATACCAGGTGATAAAGTGCAAATGATAGAAGGAGAACTATACCTCAATAATCAGAAAGTAAAGCGAAAACGGGTTGAAGACTTCTTTGACTATGAGTTAAATCGTAGCATACCAAGATACGTAGAAACACTTCCAAATGAGAGAGAATATGAGATTTTAATAGATAGTATTTCTAATGAACTATCATATAATAGCCCAGCTTATTATGTTCCTAATAATCGATTTTTTGTTTTAGGAGATAATAGAAATAATTCCTTTGATAGCAGATTTCCTGAAATTAGTTTTGTACCAATGGAAAATATAATTGGGCGTGTAAGCATAGTTGGTTTATCGTTTAAATTGAGAAAGGTTGATTGGTTACCGTTTAATTTTAGAATACCTATTGCTTTGCGGTTAAATAGGATACTGCATAGCATCATGTAGAACTTTGTCTATTTGTTAATTTACGTAACTTTAAAGAAAAGTTTTCTAACTCAGTGATAGCATTATTGATTTTATTTAGATCATTTTCCTGTAAGGCATTTTTTGCGTTTTGTAGTAAGTTCTTTAATCTTTGGTCAATAAAAAGACTATTATTGCTTTCAATCAAATGTATAAATTTATTTCCATTAACTTTGGCTTCTGCAAGAGAGCGAGCTTTCATATCTTCATCAAAATTATTTATTGATTGGTTAACCATATCTTGAATCTCAGCTTCACTTAAGCCAAAGCTTGAATTTATTTCAACTGTCTGTTCAATGCCAGTGCTTTTTTCTCTTGCAGTAACAGCTAATATCCCGTCAACATTAACTGTAAATTCTATTTCAACCTTTGCAGAACCTGCAGGTAGTGGAGGTATGCCTTTTAGCTCAAACTGCGCTAGAGACTTATTATCTTCTATCATTTCACGTTCTCCCTGACAAACATGAATTTTCATTGCTGTTTGCCCGTGAGCATAAGTTGTAAACTCTTTTGTCTCTGAAACTGGTAGTGGCGTATTTCTTGGTATAATTTTTTCGACTATTCCTCCTATAGTTTCTACGCCAAGTGATAAGGGTAGGACGTCGAGAAGAATACTCTTATCTTTTGAGCCTGAAGTTAAAACGTGAGCCTGTAAAGCTGCTCCAATTACGACTGCTTTGTCTGGATCTACGTTGCTCAGTATTTTATTTCCAAAGAGTGTCAGTAGTGAATTTTGTACTAATGGCACTTTAGTTGCACCACCAACTAAAATTACTCCTTTTATATTATCAATTTTAAGATCTATATCATGTATAGTACGAATAACTATATCGATAGTTCTGTTAACTAAGGGGGTAATTGCCTGTTCAAATTCTTCTTTGATGATTTTGCATTCAAATAATTCACCGTTGATGTTAAAGGTAAAAATGCCTGATGCATTTTTACTTAGGTATTCTTTTGCAATGCGTACATTATAAATCCCAATATCACGTATTGTAATAACATTAGGACGTTCTTCGCTTAAATTTGTCTTTTCTCTATACTTAGATAGCACAATTAAACTTAGTAGATGATCAAAATCATCACCACCAAGTTCGATATCACCGTTAACCGCAAGGACTTGAAACACTCCTTGATGTAACTTTAATATTGAAATATCAAATGTTCCACCACCAAGGTCATAAACTGCATATATTCCACTGGTATTATTCTTTTCAATTGAGTAAGAAAGCGCAGCAGCAGTTGGCTCATTGATTAGGCGAAGAACCTCTATACCAGCTAACTTTGCTGCATATTTTGTTGCATTACGTGCTGAATCATCAAAATAAGCCGGTACAGTAATTACTGCTTTTTTTACTTTCATCCCTGTAGACTTTTTTATTCTCTCACACAAAGCTTTCAATATCTCAGCAGAAATCTCAACAGGAGTAAGATACCTATTCTCTGTGCATTTTATCCTAATAACTTTTTCACTTTCCTCATCTATTTCAAAATTGATACCTCCTTTATTTAAATCTTTAACACTTTTGCCCATTAAGCGCTTTACTGAATATATTGCATCTGAGCTAGCGTCGTAGCCTATTTTTAATATATTATTTTTATATGAAATGACAGAGGGCAGTAACTCTCTTCCCTGCTCATCTTTAAATATCTCCACATTACCAGCTTTATTAACTGCAGCAATTAAAGAATTGGTAGTGCCAAGATCTATACCAAAAACTACTTCACTTAAATTTGGTTCAGAAACTTGGGTTAGTTGCACTTTTCTTTACCTCCTCAAATGATTTATATAGATACTTTAATCTTGAAACTTGCATCATAGCTTCATCAAAATTTTTTGCAGCAAAAGCATTAATTAGTTTTTTAGTACAATCTTTTATCTTTTCATCAATCATCTTGTTTGCAAATTGCAGGTCATTGCAATCTAGCAAGTATTCTCTTATTTCTATTGATTCATTTAATATTTCAGAATTTGTATAATTCTTTTGGCTTTTCATACTAAGAAGATCTAACAAATGCTCAGCCCGTTTTAGTGGGGACTTTAGCACTTGGTAAGCTTTATTTATACTTTTCATGTTTTTGGACTCTCCTTCGTTTATGTCAGCCTTGATTAGCTTAATATATTTTTTCTCTAGCTCATCAAAGTTGATATTGAAAGCTGGTTCGATTTCAAACAGTAAGAAATGGTTGCTAAACATAAAAACTTCTCCCACAACCACATTTTCCTTTTTCATTAGGGTTTTTGAAAATAAAACCTGATGAGAATTTTTCCTCTACATAATCCATTTCAGAGCCAAGTATAAACATGATAGACTTCGGATCGATTAATATTTTGACTTTTTGGCCATTACTACATCTTTCTTCAATTACTGACTCTAAGGGGCGAGCATTATATGCATATTCAATATCATATTTTAAACCAGAACATCCTTTTTGTTTAATTAGCACTCTTATTCCTATTGCTTTTTCTGTTTTTTTTAAGTTATTATGCTGTTTTTGATCCAGTAAATACCTTATCCTCTTTACTGCATTTGTAGTGATGGTGATAGGTTTTTTATCTTTCTTTTCAGAATTTAATCCTTGATACTCGCCCATAACTTTTTAGCTATTAATTTTAGTTTGTTTGCTTTGATAATCATGAATAGCAGCTTTTATAGCATCTTCAGCAAGCACTGAACAGTGTATCTTGACTGGTGGTAAAGATAATTCTTTCACTATTTGAGTATTCTTTACCTGTGCTACATCTTCGATGGTTTTACCTTTGATTATCTCTGTGAGCAAAGAACTTGAAGCAATAGCTGAACCGCAACCAAAAGTTTTAAATTTTGCATCTTCAATAACGCCTTTATTGTTAATTTTTATTTGTAATTTCATGACATCACCGCATGATGGTGCCCCTACTAAACCAGTGCCAACGTTTGGATCATTCTTGTCTAGAGAACCAACGTTCCTTGGATTTTCATAGTGATCTAAAATTTTCTCGTTATAACTCATAAAATTACCTATAAACTACTATTTTTCATTATAATACATTTAGTTTAGAAACTAAAGAAAAACACGCTTGTGATTAGTATATTTTACTTACAAAACATGTCATAGGCAAGTATACTTGTTTTGAAGCATACTTAGTGCGTGTATTTTTATATTAAATTTGGATTTTAAGGGGAGTATTTGCTTGAGTCTATTTAGTAACCTTTATAAAGGCTTGTTAAAAACTTCTTCTCACTTTAGCAATGGGATAAAAAGTATTTTTTCTGGAAAAAAAAGACTAGATCAGTCGCTTTTGAGTGAGCTGGAAGATCTTCTAATAAGTATGGATATTGGTCATAAAGCTTCCAAGTCAATTATTGATAGGCTTGTAAATATCAGGTTTGACAACGAAGTTGAACATAATACTGTTATACGGCAATTAATGAATGAAATAGAAGCTATATTAAGCCCTGTTATACAACCGCTAATTTTAAACAAGAGGCCACATATAATAATGGTATGTGGGGTAAATGGTAATGGTAAAACTACAACTATAGGTAAACTTGCGTATAAATATAAAGAAATGGGAAAGTCAGTTGTACTAGTTGCATGTGATACATTTAGAGCTGCTGCTAGTGAACAGTTGAATATTTGGGCAGAACGTTCTGGTTGTCCTGTTGTGACTGGAGAATACGGTAGTGATTCTGCAAGTGTAGCATATAAAGCTGTAAGTCAAGCTATGAAAGATAACGTTGATGTTGTTCTGATTGATACAGCAGGTAGGTTACAAAATAATGTGAACCTTATGGGAGAGCTATCAAAAATATATAGAACGGTAAAGAAGTTGGATGATACTGCTCCTCATGATGTTATTTTAATTCTTGATGCAACTACTGGCCAAAATGCTTATAGCCAGTTGGAGGCATTTAGTAAGATGGTGAGTGTGACTGGGCTAATCATAACAAAATTAGATGGCACTGCTAAGGGTGGAGTGGTGATTGGACTTGCAGAAGTTTATAAGGTGAAGTTATATGCTATAGGAATTGGCGAAAATATAGAGGACCTAAGAGAATTCACTAGCAAGGAATTTGCTAAAGCGTTGTTTAACTGTGATTGAAGGTTTTTCTCAGCTCTTTTATGTGATCAGACTTAATTATTAATATTGTAAAAAAGATAGTTTCTGTTTTAGATTAGTATAGCTTTTTGAGCCATATTTTTTTTGCTTCTTAAGCTTAAAGTCAGCATATGGGGGTACTTTTCTTCATCTAAAAGTGTGCTGCTTCTACCATAGATTATTGGAGAAGCTGGTAATAATGGATTTATTATGCTTTAAAGAAGCAGCAAAATCAACTGGTAATTCTTATTTTTAGTTCCTAATAATAATGCTCAGGGTGCACTTCTTTTTTGTGTAAAGATATTCTGTAATGATAATAGCTAATCAATCGTGCTTCATTCAACTACTTCTCTCCTTAGATTTTTCATATTTTGTTCCTACTATTCAATATTTGGACTTTTATCAGAGTTGGTTTAAAACTCTTAATTCTGCAAATGTAGCGTTGCCGACAACTTCCTTATTAAAGGTTGCCTGCTAGAAATAATGTTAATGGGTTGCCAATGAGTGTAAGCCCTGCTTCAAGTATTTTAAAAATGTCAATTTTATTATGGTGGAGCCAAATTATTTTAGGTAACACTTGAGATGCAGTATCGTATCTGCCATGTGTTCTAAAGTTTTAAGTCTGTGTTATTTATCTATTTCTTGGTTATATGGCAAACTGTTAAAGAAAAAATATCATACTGTTTCAGAGAGAATAAGTCAATTTATGAGCTTAGGTGTGGACCTGTATTGCAGTGTCTAGTGCTAGTGTAATTTTTGTTATTGTACATTGTTTATATGGAGTCAGTAATTAAAAATTTTATGTTTTTATTTTTTTATTGTTGTTGTTAAATGAGCTAAAGATACTTGAAAGAAGAAAGTTGTGCAATGTTGGCTATGATTCTAAGTGAAAGGGTACACTTTCTAATTCTAGATTCGCTACCAGTTGAAAGTGCTTACATCTTTAACAAAAAACTCTATCTGACTTTCTTATTTCTATTAAGAAATAACTAGGGAGGATAATAATTTTGACACTGATAATGACTTTATTAAAAGTAATACAGGTATGATGCTTATTTTTGTTTTATTACTATTTCTTCCGCAATTGTATGCTGACTGTTACATATGATGGATCTTTTTACCTACACCTACCAGTGCTTTGTCTGCAAAACTGAAATATGTATCAATTTTTCTAAAAGCTAAGGTTACTTTTCGTGGCTGTAAATAAAAGACTAGCTAGGTGATAAATTAGGTTGGATACTAAAACCTCACAAACTTTGAAATTCTAGGGTTATTTCGTGAATTATGCAATAATACACTTTAGATGCTCTGCGTATTATTATGAGGTGTAAAAGTTGTATAATTTATTTGACTTGAACTGTTTATTGTGTAAAGTTGTAAGTAACGTATGAATAAAGGTTAACATGGTAGTTAAGATAAGGTTAGCAAGATTTGGTGCAAAGAAACGCCCTTTTTACAGAATAATTGTGGCTGATTCGCGTGCACCAAGAGATGGACGCTTTATTGAAAGAATAGGACAGTATGATCCAATGTTAGCAAAAGATGATAAAAAACGCGTTATGGTAAGAGCTGATAGGTTAAAATATTGGCTAAGTATAGGTGCGCAAGCAACTAAAAGAGTGTTATGGTTTATCAAAAATGGTCTTCTAACTTTAGAAGCAGAAAAAAGAAAGGTGGAACTAAAAGAGGCAGGAAGGAAGAAAGTAGAAGAACAAGAGGCGTAAGTCTCTTTAATGCTGTCAGCAAATAATGATATATTAGATAATGTTGTATCTTCTGATTTGTTGGCTATGAAGGATTTTATCTTTAATAGTGTTAATAATGAAGATATTAAATTTGCTACTGATGTTATATCTCATCTTATTAAGTCTGGTGGAAAAAAAATTAGGCCCAAACTTGTTTTTGTTATATGTAAAATGCTAGGTTATTCTAGAGAGGATAAGATTAAAGTTGCTGCATCGGTAGAGTTTATACACAATGCTGCTTTGCTTCATGATGATGTACTTGATGAAAGTGAAGTGCGTCATGGAGTGAGGACGGCAAATAAGATTTGGGGGGATAAATCAAGTATTTTAGTTGGTGATCTATTGTTAACTCTGGCGTTTGGATGGCTCATAGAATGCAAAAATTTAAATGTTCTCTCTATCTTATCTAGGGCATCGCGTTCACTTGTGAAGGGTGAAATAAAGCAGATGACGACGTACTTTAACCCTCACACTGTTCGGGAAAGTTATTTTGATATCATTGGAGAAAAAACAGCATCTTTATTTTCTGCGTGTTGTGAAGCTGCATCTGTAATATCTGGTGCTACAAGTGATGAGATAGAAAGACTAAAGAGTTTTGGGTTTAACTTTGGTATGGCATTTCAGATAATTGATGACATGCTTGATTATACTGCTAGTCAGAGTACTTCTGGAAAACAAGTCGGAAAAGACTTTTTTGAGGGCAAAGTAACTTTACCTGCTATTATAGCGTATGAAAAAAGCAATACAGTGGAGCGAGAATTTTGGGAAAAATGTTTTTCTTCAGCTGAACGTGATTTTAATCAAGCATTGTACTATATTAATTACCATAATGCCGTCGAGCTTTCTATAGAAAAAGCGAAGCATTATATTAGCATGGCACAAAATAATATTGATGCTTTTTCTGATTCTCCTTATAAAACTGCTTTGATTAACTTTTTAAATGCGAGCATAGAAAGGCAAGCTTGGCTGGTTCTTGATATTTTTAGATTAATTGCTATATATTTATTAGGTTCTTAAAGGTAATAATATGTCAAGTGATAGTAGGGAAAAAAGGAAGAAATTTACTGATATGCTAAATAAGCAGGAAAGTGAAGGCCAGCAAGACGACAGCAACCAAATTAATGATTTGAACGAAAATCTTAGTACATTAAAGGAGCGCGCAGCTCAGCTTGAGGATCATTTGCGCCGTGCCGTTGCAGACAATGAGAACGTCAAACGTATAATGCAAAAACAAATCAGTGATGCAAGTGATTATGCAGTTACACAATTTGCACGTGACGTAATAGACTCTTGCGATAATTTAAAAAGGGTAATGGAAAATCTGGAAGATGGTGATCCTGTTCATGAAGGGATTAAAGTAGCTCATCAAAAAATTATGAGTGATCTCAAAAAACACGGAATAAAGGAAATGGATCCAATTGGAGAACTCTTTGATAGTAATTTGCATCAAGCTATTATAGAGAAGGAGGATAATGAAAAAGAGGTTGGTACTATCATGGAGGTTTTACAAACTGGTTATACTATTAAAAGTAGGTTACTTCGTCCTGCAATGGTTGTTATTTCTAAAAGATCTACTGATTGTGAAAACAATTAGCAGAACAAAATAGTGTGTAATATTGTTTTTTCAGGTATTCAACCGAGTGGTGTACTACACTTGGGTAATTATCTTGGTGCAATCAAGCAATGGGTAGGTTTACAGGATAAATATAAGTCTCTTTTTTGTATTGTTGATTTACATGCAATTACGGCTAATAAGCTTTCTGCAAGTGAATTAAAAGGTAATATTTTGAAAACGGCAGCAGTTTACATTGCGTGTGGAATAAATCCAGAAAAGTCCATTATTTTTAGTCAATCTACAATTAGTGGACATACTAAGCTGAGTTGGCTGCTTGGCTGCTATACACCAGTTGGTTGGCTTAACCGTATGACTCAATTTAAAGATAAGGCTGGCAGTAGTAAACAAAAAGCCTCTTTAGGGTTATATAGTTACCCGGTACTTATGGCTGCAGATATATTGCTATATCGAACTAAGTATGTTCCTGTTGGTGATGATCAAAAACAGCATTTAGAGCTTGCACGTGATATTGCGTTAGCTTTCAATAATTACTATAAGCTTGATCATTTTATTGTGCCTGAGATCCTAGTTTTAGATCACACATCAAGGATAATGAGCTTAAGGGATGGTGCAAGCAAGATGAGTAAATCTGATCCTTCAAAGAGTTCATGTATTAACCTTGATGACACGGATAGATTAATTATTAAAAAGATAAGAAAGGCAAAAACAGACTCAATACTAGGCTTTGATTTTGCTACTTTAAGATGCCGCCCGGAGGTAAGTAATTTGTTAAACATTTATTCAGCACTCAGTAATTTTGATGTAAGTAAAGTGTGTGAAGAAATGAATAAATATGATATGAAGCATTTTAAAAGAGAGTTAGCTGACTTAATTATCAGTGTTGTATCACCTATACGTGAAAAAATGAATAATCTCTTGAAAGACCAGTTCTATTTATATGAAATATTAAAAAGAGGTACGGAAAAAGCAGCAGAGATTGCAGATCATAGCATAAAAGAAATTGAGGACATTATAGGGCTTGTTCAATAGGTTAGTAAAGTGGTTAGTGCAAAAACATAAGTTCATTCTGTTTTTTATGTGTATTAATACTTAAGTCTGTCAAAAGCTTAAGCTAATTATAAATGTAGTTTAGGGTGCTAGATATGGTGGTCCTATTATAGGTAAAGGTTTAAGAAAAGATGTAGACCTGTAAGCAGGACATGTGTGCACTTATGTGTACAGAAAGAATACGTGTTTTACTGAATTTAGCTGTTTAATGGAGAGAAGCCTACAAGCAGAGGTGGTTGTTTTTGAGTTCTTTAATATCTCTACCTTTAATATGATAATAGTATAAGTATGCAGGAGTGGTTTTTCTCTATAGCTAATCAAAGCAAGGTTAAGTAAAACTTACCGCTTTTTTTTATTAAGGATTTGATATTACCATTTTATGGTCTATTCTAAATTTGTGGAATGAATATTAATGTAAAAAATTTAGTTCATGCTTTCTCTAAATTGCTGAGTTTATGGCTGTCATCATCACATAGGTTGGTTATATATTTACTTCAGAATAGAGAAAAGGTTATGCTGCCACTTGTATTCTTGATTAAAAGAGCTAGTCGATCTTATAGTAAAGCGTGAAGTTTACGGGAATCTGATAGTAGTAAATCGCCTTGTCATTTATATTGATCTAGAACATGACAATAAGTTAATGTGTGTAGTAGAAGAGTTAGGTGATCTATGGGCGTTTGAGAAGGGGACATATATTTTGTAGTATGTACTGTAGTTCTGGCTGGTAGATTATCTGCAATGAATGGTGTTGAACTGAAAGAGCTCTTAGCCTTAATGCTATTCCTAAAGGAGTGCGGAATCTAAAATTAGAGAGGTAATTATTATAATTAATCTAACATCATAAGGTCAGATTACAGTATAATATATAATTAAGTTATTAAGAAGTTAGATGTAAGAATGCACACCTTGCTTGCATTATACTACCAATAGTGGGGAAATTGATTACTTAGATGAGGGAGCACTAAAAGCAGTTCTTAACTTCAAGATAAGAATATGAGTTGAATTGAAATTAGGTATGTGTTTAAAAAACTTATATCACTAATAACCTTTAGAAAGAAAGAAGTGATATCACTACTTAAAATAATGGCTTGGGAAAATGACCTCTTAAACTACAAGCAATTTTCAAGCAAGTTTAACACTGTAATTAAAACAATTGATCAGTCTTTTACAATAATATCTTTAGATGGATATAATGGATGGGGTAAGACATTTTTTTTTGAAAGAGTGGGTGAAGGAATTAAAGCAACAAAATGAAATAGCAGCTTATTATAGTGCGTGGGACATTAGTGCATTGGACCAACCTCTGCCTTCTTTTTTAAATTTCTTATTTGAGGATTTATTCTCATCTTATGAGATAAAGAGAAGCGTTATACAACGGCTCAAGAACATAAATCAGGAGCTATTTTCTTTAGACTCGGAAGGTTAATTAATAAGTCTCCGCTTGCTATGCTTTCTGTGCTGCTTAATGCCACAAGAGAGGCTGATAAAAAGGATATTGGTGCTGTGTTGAGAGAATTGAATGTTCTGCAAAAAAGCAAAGAAAACACCAAAGATTTTAAAACACAATTAATGAAGGTAGTTAATAAGATTAGAAAAGGTAAAAGCATTTATATAATGGTGGATGACCTTGATATATGCCGTCCTAAGTTCATCGTTGATTTTTTAGAATCCATAAAGTATCTACTTAATGTACAAGGGCTTGTCTTTGTTATTTCTATTAGTAGAGATAAGAGTAATGTATATAAGGCTATAGTACAATACTTGGATAAAATTTTGGCCTTAGATCTTTTATTGATCTCTCCTTACATTTATTGAAACGGTCGGTGAAGGAATTTATACAAGAACTGTTTAAAAATGTAAAATTATCGAAAAAGTCAAAAGAGCCGTTTATAAACAGTTTCATATTTTATGCAGAAAGTCTGTTACTATCATTAGAAACAATAGAATACTGTATGAAAAAAATAGAACTGTGTCTTCTGAATTGTGCGAAGGAAGAACTACTTGCTCCAAGTTTATTTTCATTTTTGACGATACTACAGTCAGTGGATATTGATACATATGAGGAACTAGGTTCTTCATATCAAAAAGTATTGGAAAAAATTAAAAATAAATACAGGCCTACAGTTTTGTAGTCATATAAATGGTCAGAAAGAATGGGAAAGGCTTGAAATTTTTCTCGAGGCTGCTTTCATAGAAAAGGAATCAAAGGCAGGTAAAGCTGTAAAGCAGATAAGAGATATATTATTTTAAAAGATGCATAGCGAAAGTATGATAAATAATTAGTAACTATGGTCATTTTATTAAAAGTGATCAATTAGGCTATCTGCTTTTACCAGAATTTTTGATAAAGGTTTTTTCATTTGTATAAAACGTCAGGTTTGGCACCTTTTTTCACATGGTATCTTTAGTGATAGAACATGCTGTAGTGTTAGCTTTTATATGCTTATTGATTGTAGTTTATGTTTTCTCTCGATCCTTATTTAATCTTCCTACCATTTTATGTACCTGCCTCTTTCTCTAAATTAGGGTCCTGTTTGCCGGAGATATATTATTTATGTTGCTAATAGGATAGTAATATAATAGATGAGATTTAAGCCTGCGCTTAGAAAGTTTTGCCTCAATTAATTAGATTCTAGTTGAATATAAGGTTTTTTCTGGTATTTAGTTTAGTCTTCCTGCAGCTATTAATACTTGACTTTTCTGTAGTTTTAGATGTAAAATAAAATTATTCATATTCTCAAATAATATATCGTTAATAGTTGCTTGTATTGATACAAGTAGAGCTTTCTTGACAGTATTTGTTCTGAAGCAGTAGAGTTAGCTTCTTCTTTAAATTTGATTTATTGGATTTTCTTTAACATTATTTTTCTTGCTGTTATATAAATAAACACCTGGAAAACTTAATACTTGAATTGTTTGTTGAATGAGGTTTATTATTATCTTTAGGTGAAGAGCATATTTATAGAATTCTTTCTAAAGATTTTGATTTTATATGTAATGAAAAGTATGCTAAATATTATTATGTTTTTACATCAACATATTTTACTTCTAAACTATTAATAAATACGATTGTAAATTTGGGAGCAGCACTAATTTCATAATAATAATGCCAAGCAGATTAAGCATTTATACAACTTCAATAAGCATTGCTAGAGGATTCTCTATGTAGTGCTTAAAGGCGTTTAAAAATTTTGCTCCCATTGCTCCATCCACTGTTCTATGGTCAGCAGAGAGTGTTACTATCATTGTCTTTGCAATCTCTACTTTTTCATTTATAACAATTGGCTGCTTTTTGGCTGCACCAACAGCCATGATACAAGACTGCGGCGGATTAATGATAGCACTGAAGGCTTTTATACCGAACATCCCTAAGTTAGAGATAGTGAACCCTCTTCCTTGAAATTCTTCGGGTCTCAATTTTCCTGATCTTGCTCTGTTTACTAAAGCTTTCACTTCTTTTGATATAGATAAAATGCTTTTTTTGTCAGCATTTTTCACTATAGGAGTAATTAACCCATCTTCAAGTGCTACAGCGACTGAGATATCTATATTTGAATATTTTACTATCTTGTTATCTATCCACGAAGAGTTTATGTCAGGAATTTTTTTTATGCTAAAAGCTACAGCCTTAATGATTAAATCATTAATTGTCACTTTATTGTTTTCGTCTGTTGAGTTAATCTCGTTTTTGAGCGATATAAGATTATCAACCTGGCAGTCCACAGTTAAATAAAAATGTGGAATATTCTGCTTAGATTCAATCAGACGCTGTGCTATCACTCGGCGCATGTTGCTTACTTCGATTACAATGTCTTCGCTTGACCTTTTGTTGCTCTCGGTTTGGGTACTACCATATAAAAATTCCAATATGTCAGCTTTAATGATGCGCCCATATGGACCTGTACCTTTTAATTGCGTTATATCAACACCTTCACTTTGAGCTATTTTTTTAGCTAATGGGCTTATTTTTACTCTACCTTCTACTACTATCTTAGTACCTTCTTCTTTTCTAGGTCTTGGTGTCAAGGACTGAGGCGACATTGAAAAGTTGGATGATGTTGGAAGATTGGTTTCAATTTCCCTTTTGGTTTCAATGTTGGTAATAGAAGCTAAAACGTAGTTATCAAGTGCGTTCCAATCTTCCCCTTCTTTCAGCATTATAGCTATTGGTTGATTTACAGGCACGCCACTTACTCCTTCTGACACTAAAGTTTTTGCTAAAACTCCTTTATCTACAGATTCAAGGTCCATTATGGCTTTGTCAGTTTCTATTTCGGCAATTACATCACCTACTTCAATTTTATCTTGTTCTTTCTTATGCCATTTTACGATTTTTCCTCCAGTTTTGCTCATTGTCGGTGAGAGAGCAGGCATTAATATTTCTATGGGCATTGACTTTGTATTTAAAGATCTGTTCAATTTTTAATTTACTCTTTATCTTATGTCAATCTAATCTTAAATTTTATGAATGAGTTTATATATGATGGGAATAGAGAAATGTAGTGAAGAATAGTGTTTGCTATCTTTTCCGGAATGCAAAGCATG
This sequence comes from Wolbachia endosymbiont of Dirofilaria (Dirofilaria) immitis, assembly GCF_013365455.1. Taxonomy (GTDB): domain Bacteria; phylum Pseudomonadota; class Alphaproteobacteria; order Rickettsiales; family Anaplasmataceae; genus Wolbachia. Next base: position 797,650 of record NZ_CP046578.1, on the reverse strand, counting down.
GATACAGAAAAAGTTTATGTGAGGAGTTGATTAAATTGATAAAAGGTCTGAATTAATAGTATTTTTCTAAGCTTTCTGTAATTATCTTTTTCTTTTGTAGCTAGGCTTTTGTCCATAGAAACCACTTGATATCTCTTTAGTAGGCAAGTTTAAAGTTCCTGTATGGTATTTCTTTGTTCTCTTAGCGGTCATTCATCTTAGTAATTAACTTGAAAAGCTTGCTGCTTTCTTTTTTGGCTTCATTTTTTGTTTTACTTTTTATGCATATCATGTTACCATAATAAATTTCCTCTTTTTGTTATGTTCAATTAGTTTATAATACCTTGATATTTGAGTCTTCTAATTGACACTATCAGTGATACAACAAAGAATGATTAAATTGGATATTTAACTTGTAGCACGCTTATGTATAGCCTAAGCTAAGTAATACATGGTACTTAAACATTAAGCTGCCCTCTCTATTGACAAGGCCTGAATTTTAGCTATTCTAAGTAACAGTTAAAGTTACTATGGTTTATGTTATAACCCTAGCAGTTCTTTTCTGAATTCCTCTTCGATTTTCTCTCTTATATTTATATTAAAGCTACCCACTGAAAAATTAGTCATGGCCTTGAGGGTATAAAGATCTTTTATCACTTTTTCAATGGCATCATTTATTTCTTTTTTATCGAATTTCTCGATAATAGGCTTGATCTTCACATATCCTGAAGAGCCTTTGCTATAAATTCCTCTGCTTTTGTCAATACAACCACCTGCACCAGGTATACTGCTTCTGAAACTACCGGTACAGCTTACCGTTTTGTGCTTGATTTCACCATTTTCTATATATGTAATTTGATTGTCTTGTATAGATTCCAATATATTTACTGTTATTACCTTTCCTTCTAGTCTTAAATGCTCTTTATCAATTGCTGTTTTCTTATAACTTGTATCTTCAGAATTATATATTCTATGTTTACCTCCACCTGCAACGGTGATTAATTTCTTACAATCTTGTTTATCTAAACTACACATTTCTATGAAGGTAGACCCTGCATCTTTACTTGAGATGCGATTTTCGTTATTACTTTCTTCCTCTGTAGCTCTAATCTTAATTAGAGGATAGTCGGGATCAATTCTTAGTTTAGCCTTAATATAATCTCCTGGCATTCCTGCTCTACTCTTAGTAGAACATACATGAGGTTTACAGTTAACAGATTTACCTGCTATATGACCTGCTTCACCACTCCCCCATGCTTCTATTTCAACATAATCAAATATTATTGATAAATCATCTGTATAAATATCTCTATTTTTAGAGTCATATAATTTTTCGCTCTTTTTTTCAAGTTCTTGCTTCAGTTGTTTCTTAGTTATTTCCTCTAATCTTTTTTTTAAACCTTCCAAATCAAGCTTACATAACTTATCAGCATAAAAAACCTCTGCTCTATCTACTTTGACCGGTTGATCTTTTAATCGTATGCACTTTTGTATTTCATTAGTACTCTCGTCTTTACAATCCGCTTCTTCATACTTCAAGTAGAATGGATTATTGTCTTTTTTATTTAAATATTGTGTTGAACGACTACACATTCCATTAATGCAAATGCAACCATAATCATCCTGATTACAATTTTTTTCTTCATGCTTTTCATCCATTAATTTATATGCTGCTTTCAGCCCTTTACCAGATACAAATGCCTCGTCTATCTTATTATTTTGATTTACACAGTAGCTGCATTCTCCCTTCTTTTGCTTATTTTTATCAGGAAAGAAAATATATCCTTGCCTGTTAAATATTATTCTGTCCAACTTTTCTTGAGGCTTTTGTAGAAGATTAACTATTTTCTTTTCCTTGCTTGGAAGGTAATAGAACTGATTTGATTCTTTTGAATAAACAGTATCGTATTTAATATATCTTGCCTCCATGAGCTTTAGTGGTATTATTTCATTTTCTCTTTTAAGTATGTATTCCTCTGGTTCTGGCTTCCAGCCGGAAAGACAGAGCATTTTGCTTTTGATATTTTTTTTATACTCTACTTTTACTTTTGGGTGCCCTAAATTATCTAATTTGCACTTACCTTCTGCATTAAGTTCTTCACATTCTTCTTTAGTATCAGGAACATAGCTATATTTTTTCAGAACTTTAAATTGTTGTGAATTACTTTCTAGTATACCTTCTATAATATTGTCAATATTGCTTTTATTGTGATTACTACTAGTTGTTTTCGCTGCTATTGCCGGCTTTATTACTGTTAAAGACAGAGGGCCAATGTTTGTAGTAGAGTTAGTGTTAACATCAAAAGTGCAAAAACCATCTTCGTACTTTTTGTTTACTTGCCTCATGCAATTTTTTTTGCCCATCTTTATTCTTATCTTTAACGTGTTATTCTGTTCTCCTTGCATGTTGCTTTGTACTATCTCTACTACCTCAGGTTCTGGAGCTAGTGGTGCTGGAAAGCAACGTGCGAACTGCAGATTTTTCTTATTTATACCTTGAGTTCCATAATACTCAGCGCAGAGTTTGCCTTTTTCTCTGTATGTTGTGAAATAATATGTGGTGCCATCTTTATCTAAAACAGAATGCTTCTTGACTTTATCTGTAGTAGGGAGCTCCTCGTCCTTGTCTACTTTGTACTTTTTTGGAAAATCTAACTCTTTTTCAATTTTTCCATTTTCTATTGTTAGATTGCTAACTATTACCTTAACCTTAGGGTCGAAGTAATCATTATCTTTATTCGTTATAGGGACAATTTTGACCTTGGGAGGTGACATCGTAAATTGTTCACAAAATGGAGGCGGACTAGGAGCAGGTGGTACAGGAGCACATTTTACTTTTGTTTGATAACAAGTGTCGCAAAGGTTACTATAATCTGTAATGTTAAAATCCCAAAGTTTTGCAAATCCGGATCTACAAGCCCCCTTTTGACTACAAGCACATATTTTGGGAAGTCTAGCAAGTCTCTTTTTTTCTTCATCAGACATATCACTACTAATCACACCTTCTGCCCATTCCCATTCAAGGCCTTCCCCCATTTTTGCTCCAACGAATGTCTTATCTCCTTCCCAATCAATAAAAGCTGCTGCTGACACTCCAGCACCTGTACTTTGTGTTCCATATATTTGACGGCAAAATTCTCCACTTTGTAAGTCATAACAGTAACTTTTTCCATCATAAGCACATACTCTAATTTTAGGATTAAAGTAACCGTTTATCCCCTGATCTTTTATTGCTATTACCTTAATTTCTTTTACCCAATTATCTCCAAGTATTGCCTCAAACCAAGTATTGCTCTTTACAAGAGGCGGACAATCAGCACATCCTTGATATGACAGGCCAAATATCAAAAAAAATATCAATGAAAAATTAAACCTTGCACTTTTCATAAAACACTGGTAGCCATTTATTAACTTCTTCGCCTTTTTCTCTTATTGCTTCGTACATATACTTTATAGTCTTTTTATTGGCTGAAAGCACGTGCATTTCTTGCATATTTTTTAAATCTAAATTTAAAGTTACTAACCCCTTATGTTGCTTTATTAAGAATAAGCCTTCCTGTGTTGGAGTTTGCAGAATTGTATTTAGTTCCTCTTTTGATAGAGAAAATGCTTTCATGTATAATCTATTTGCATTAAAATTTGGCATAAGAATTCTTGTATCAACGTGTTTGTCTAAATATTGAGTAAATTTGCTAGCAAATGCTAGATTTAGGTTTTCAGTACTTGAAATTACTACGACATTTAATTTTGTCATTTTTTGTATCCAGTTGTCAAACTCTTTCTCTGTGGAGAAAATATTGCTTATTTCCCATGCTTCATCCAAAACAAGTATTACAGGTGAGCCATCACATTTTGCTTCAAAAGAGTGTAAAAAATAGTAAAATATTACAGACATACATTCCTTTCGTTTTGTTAGGTTTGCAGTGTTGAGAGATATAATTTTTGTTTTCCAATCAATGTAAGATTCACTACCGTCTTGAAGTAAATAAGCAAACTCACCATCACCACACCATTTGCTTATTTGACCACCAAGAAGTAAAAGCGCCTCAGAAATTTGAGAAATAGAGCGGGATTCTTTTGGTATAGTGAATATAAAATCTACGATTTTTTTTATCTTTTCTTCTATGTCTATTAGGCTTGTATTGTCTACCATTCTTTTGATTAACTCAATCAGCATATTGCGATTAGAAACGCTATCTTCGATATTTAATGGGTTAAATTTTAAGCTTTTATCTTTATATTTTGGATCGATTATGTAGTATTTACCACTCATTGCTTTAGTGAAGATTATTGATTTTCCAGTGTTGTCCAATATAATAATCCTAGGATCAAATTTTCTTGACTCTGATAGTAAGAAATTAATTAGTGAAGTTCTACCTGAATTTGGAGCTCCAAGTATTGTAGTGTGGCCATTGTTTTTCTTTCCATGAAAATTAAAAAAATAAGGGCTTCCTTTTTTTGAAAAAAAGATCGTTACTGCTTCTTTCCACCTTCCTCCTTTTAGTGTGCCTGATGTAAAGTCATGTAACATAGCAAAGCTACAAGCATATTTTGCTAATATGCTTTTCGGTTGTGTGACAAAGGTAAAATTGCACGGAAGTTGTGCCCAAAAATGATTTTCCATATGCAAATCAGTTCTGAACATCATTAAACCAATTGATGACATTACTGAGGATAGGCTAGTAATATTTTCAGCTAATCTATTTCTGTTATCTGCAAAAATTGTAAAAATAATTTTCTGTTGACAAAAGTCAATAGCAGAAGTTTGTTCAAGTTCCATTATTTCATTTATTCCTGAATTTTGAAGTAGGGTATTATCCTCGCTGATTTGCAGCATATTGATTTGGTTTTTAAACTCTTTGATTGCTTTATTGTTACTAATAAATATTATTATTTCCGTGATAATAAACTCAGAGTCAAGCTGTAAGCATCTATCTATATTTTCTAATGGAACTTCTCGGTATTCTTTTATGCAAAAGATAGAGCCAAACTTTTGTTGATTTTCAAATATTGTTTGAAATGTATTAAAGCCAAAAGCTATTCTTAAATCTTTAATATATTGCGATAAATCTGTTTCGCATATTGGGTAATCTTTACGTGTTAGTGTAGCAATGTAATGAAGAAATTCTGTCATTTCAGAATATACTTTACCATCACTAAACCTAAGACCGAGCTTTTTAGCCCCAAAAGGTTCTAGATCATTTTGAATTAAGTCAGTTACCTTCTTTAATTCGTGATGATTTTCTCTTAAAGATAGCTTATGTTTGTTCTTTATTCTGCTGAGAAAAAATGCATTATTTACATGCTTGCCAAAATTGCTAAATACTAGTACAATATATAGCTCATTTATATACTGTAATTTACTACTAGTGAGTTTGTTAAACCAGGCTGAGTGTAGCTTATCAGAAAAGTCTCCAGTTTTGTTCCATTTTAAGCGGAGTTTATTACGCTTTCTAACAGTATGAATCCAGGCAGTAAAATGTAAGCTATTGATGTTTTTTAATATGCTTTTTCTAATCTCGGTTCTAAGGTCACTATAATTATCAGCAGAGAAGTAACCTTCTAACTTGATTATTTTTAACAATTCTCCCTGTTTTGTTAGTATGGTTTCTTCATTATAATGGCAGGAATAAGGAATAAAATCTAAATCAATATTTTTTAATAATGCTAAGCTTAGCTTATTTTTTCCTCCAAGCTTAGGGTTAATTGTTAGTATTTTTGGTTGCATACGACACTATTTGTATTTAATAAAGGTAACTAAAATGCTATAAGTGATATTTAATGATCTTTGTCTTTTTTCTTGCTATCAGGTTGCAAGCTTGTACCTTTTGAAAAGGTGAATTTCTCTTTCAGGTAATCAGTTGCTTTTTCTGTGCTACCAAGTATCATAATCAACACACCAAACATTATCATGAAAAAGATTAAGCTCCTGAACACTATTGCAAATATTACTAGGGTTATGCATAACCCTATGATTGTTGATGGACTCATACTCTCTACAGCATCTTTGACTGAGAATGAAGAAATAAAGTTTTTTACCGTTTCTTGTATATCTTGTAATTCGGCATCTACTGAACTTGCCTTGCTAGAATATGATGTAAAGCTAAGGCTCAGCAAAGCTACAAAAATCAAAACTCTACTCAATTGAGTATACATCAACTAAATACTTCTTAAACAATTTTTAATTATAATAACTTTCACCTTAATGAGCAAGAGCTGTATTCACTTGTTCACTGTAAGTACTGCATATTTAATTTTTACCGTCATTTGTTTAATATGCTCATATTAATATGGGATTCACATTAATGAGTAGTAACTATGCTTAATAGAAAGTCTAAATGCAATTCAGCAATTGCTATAACAAAGTGAAGTAAATAACCCTGGCTCCTACCACCAATCTCGATGTTATTTTACTCTTGTAAAGATGTACTCTATTTTGAGAGAATATAACCTACTGCAAGTACAATATGAATGTTTTTATTATTTGGTTATTTTTCAGGTGATATGCCTTTATTATTGTTTTTTTATGTGAGTTTTTTTCATAGTGAAAGCATACTTTTTGTTCTTTTTTTTTCTTCAAGTTATAATGGATTACTACAGACTATCTATAATCCAGTACTTGACACTGAAATCTAGAGAAGAAAAAATATAGGTTCCACAGCGTCCATGCATTTTGGAGTGATACCATTTATTGTAAAACAAGTGTTTGTATATAAGTTACTTTAATATCTAAGGAATTTGTCGAGTAAAAAAGGCAAAAGTAACCTTGTGATAGATAATTATGTTTTATCTTACAGATTAGTGTTCTATGCTATCTTAAATGCTATGGCTGATATAGGTAAAAAACCTAGAAGTTCGTAGAGACATGAAGGTATATATAATGTGAAAAATTAAGCATGAAATGCCGATTACATAATACTTTTGTCGTTTTAATTTGTAATAAAACTGAAGATGATTATATATCTTTATTTTCGTGCTTGGAAAGCTGGTAAAATTTATTAGCAGTTTTAGTTCTATTTTTATGGCTAAAGATATAGATCTATTGATTAGCTGTTTGCTTTGCTAATTACTGGACTTTCTACTTCCACAGATTTGCTTTCAATATAACTATCTGCTTGTTGAATTAACATATTCACTACTTCTTTTACGGGCTTTTCTCTATCAACCATGCCAACACTTTGACCAGCCATTAAAGACCCAGTTTCAACATCTCCTTCAATCACTGCCCTTCTTAGAGCTCCAGCCCAGAATTTTTCTATCTCAAGCTGTCCATCTTCTTTTGAGATCTGTCCTTTTTGGTATTTATCAATGATTTCTCTTTGATGCTTTATAAAATCATCACTTGCTTTGTTAGCTATAGCTCTTACTGGAATTACAGGAAAATCAGCACTTATTTGTATAGAAGATACTGCATTACGTGCAGCTGATTTTATAAACACTTCTTTAAAATTTTTATGAGCAATTGACTCATTTGTGCAGACAAATAATGTACCTATTTGGCAGCCGCTTGCTCCTACTTCCAGGTAATTAACTATCATTTCGCCTCTTCCTATCCCACCTGCAACAAACACTGGTGTTTGCTTATTTTTAAAATGAGGTAATATCTCTTGTGCAAGAACAGAAGTGCTGACGGGACCTATATGTCCACCTGCTTCCATTCCTTCTATTATTAATGCATCTACACCCATTTTTACTAGTCTCTTTGCAAGATTTAGTGATGACGCAAAGCATATTACCTTTATGCCTACGTTCTTGATTTTTTCTATACTGGACTTCATTGGCAGTCCACCGGCAAGAACTATGTGACTTACTTTTGTTTCAATGCATATGTCTATTAGCTCACTCAAATTTGGGTGCATAGTAATCAAGTTTACGCCAAATGGCTTATTAGTTAATTTTTGTGTCTCCATGATTTCTTTTTTCAGTAAATCAGGGGACATTGCACCACATGCGATTATACCGAAACCACCAGCGTTTGAGATTGCTGAAACTAGACTTCTCTCTGAAACCCAGCTCATAGCGCCGCCCATTATTGCAAAATCGCTACCGAGAAAATTTGCTCCTTTTTTCCATAGATTGCTTAACATATGATCTATATTATGCGTTTAAAAATGTTTTGTTTGTCTACAAATGTGTGCTTTAGAGCACCAAATATATGCAATGCTATAAAAAATATCATAAAGTATGCAAACATTGAATGTAGCTTATTGGCTACATTGCTTAGCTCTTTGTTTTTACTAATTAATAAAGGAATATAAAAGAAGTATTTAATCTCTATGTCAGAAGCAGAAGACATAACATAACCAGATAATGGAGTCATTACCATTAGGAAATATAAAACAAAATGTACTGCTTTGCTTGTATTGACTTCGAATCGAGAAAAATTTGCTGAAAGTGGTGAAACATGACTAAAGGCACGGAAAAACATGCGTATTACAACTAATCCGAGGATAGTAATCCCACAAGCTTTATGAACAGTGTATATACTGAATTTAATTTCATTACTAACCGGTAAGCTTTTCATATAAAACCCACAGCAAAGCATGCCGATAATGAAAGCAGCCATTAACCAATGGATAATCCTTAAACCTAAGCTATATTTATTATTTCCCACTTTGACTGCTCAACTTGATTGCCTCAAAGTAGCATTTATATAGTAGAAAAACTATTTTTCAATCAAAATTATTCACTTACTGTATTAATTAACATTTGCATAATTATTGTATATAGCATAGAGTTATAAAAATATTATGATTTGAAAGTAACCTCCGCAGAAAAAGACCGTCTATACTTTGATGCCTAAGCTCTAAACATAGAAACTACCTTATCGTAGTTTGGCAATGACTTAATTTCTCCAGTTGCAGCTAAAGTGGTTTTCTCATGCTGAGATAATAGTTCTTTTGCCACTTTTTTTATGTCAGAAGTAGTAACTGCGCTAATTTTTTCTATTAGTTCATTTTTACTGATATATCTATTAAAATTGCCATAATAGTACCCTAACGCTTCAGCACGAGAGCTAACACTCTCACGTGACATCAAAATTTGTGATTTTACTCGCTCTTTTGCTCTATTCACTTCTTCTTCCTTCAAGTTGCCTGTAGACAACTTTTTCAACTCCGTCGCTATGGATTTTAGGAGTTTGCCTGAGTTTTTGCTATCTGTGCCAGCAAAGATAGAAAACATTCCTGTATCAGTGTAGCTAGAATTAAAAGAATAGACTGAGTAAGCTAATCCTTGTTTTTCTCTTATTTCCTGGAATAGTCGTGATGACATTCCACTTCCTAGTATAGAATCAAGTACTTGAAATGTATGATGTCTATCATCATGTTGGGAAACACTGGGAAAACCTATTAGTAAATATATCTGATCTAATTTACGATATTCTAAATACTCACCACCGGTGTAGCTTGCATTTTGTTTTTTCTTTATCTCCTTTAGGTGGTGGATCTTTGAGAGAAAGTCTTTAGTTAATTGAGAAATTTCCTTATGCTCAATATTTCCTACAGCGGCAAATAGTATATTCTCACCAAAGTAATGCTCGTTTATATAGTTATTTAGATCTTCCTGACTAAAGGACTTTACAGTATCCTGCGTACCTAAAATTGACCTACCAAATGGCTGATTTTTATAAGCTGCTTCGAAATACCTATCAAAAATAATGTCGCTTGGTGAGTCATTAGTTTGAAAAATCTCTTGTATTACAACACCCTTTTCGCGCTCTAATTCGTCTTCTGGAAACGTGGAATTCATTAATATATCTATTAATATGCTAATGCCAGTCTTTATGTCTTTCTTGAGAATTTTTGCGTAGTAACTAGTGCTTTCTCTGCTAGTGATAGCATTAAAAACTCCGCCTATGTTATCAAAAACTTTTGCAATTTCAAATGCAGTCCTGGTCTTTGTTCCTTTAAAAGCCATGTGTTCTAGAAAATGAGATATACCATTTTGACTCGCGCTCTCAGCTCTGCTTCCGACGCCAACTCGTACGTTAAAAGCTATGGTATCGGCATCACATGCCTGCTCAGTTATTATGCGTAGACCATTATCTAGTTTTGTTACCTGTGGTGCACTCATCTTGTATATTTTTTTTTAAATTTTCTTCTGCAAAGTCCCAATTAATTAAATGATCAAGGAAAACTTTTATGTAGTCGACTCTACGATTTTGACAATCTAAATAGTATGAGTGTTCCCAAACATCCATAGTAAGCAATGGCACTTGGCCATAGATTAGTGGCAAGTTAGAATTTGAAGTTTTGGTGATTTTAAGCTTTCCTTTTTCGAGCACTAACCATACCCATCCACTGCCAAACTGGCTTACTCCGTAACTCAAAAATTCTTCATAAAATCTATCAAAACTGCCAATATCGTCTTGAATTTTTTTTGTGAGAAGGCTGTTATCTTTAGGCTTACTGCCGCCATTTTTTTTCATTGAGTTCCAGTAGAAAGTGTGGTTCCAAACTTGTGCTGCATTATTAAATATATTAACTTTATTACTATCCTCATGAACTTTCATTATTAGTTCCTCAATTTTTATGTTTGTATTTTCGACTAGCTCGTTGAGCTTATCTAAATATCCTCTGTGGTGCTTGTCGTAGTGAAAACTTAATGTCCTTGCAGATATGTAAGGCTCTAAAGCTGTTTTGCTATATGGTAACTCAGGTAGAGTAAAAGTCATACTAACCTCTTTATTCTTAACTTACTGCAATAATATTGTAATGTATATTTTTGTGCAACATGTAGTTGATACAATTTTAAATTGTGTAATGATAATAATTGTATGTTTTTTTGAGAGTGAGGACGTCTAAAAATTTATGAGAGTTTTCGAAAGATACTAAATGTAGAAATATTTATCTGTGAAATAATAGCAAAGTGCTATAAGATTATTTCTATAAATTAATTCACTATATTAATAGTGTCATGGGTTCAGAATGAGAAATGTGCTTTTTAGTATCTCATCACAGTTTTAAAGGCGATGAAAAGTATATTTACATGTCTTATAACGAACTGATTACTAGCTTTTACAGTTCTATAATCTTATATTTTAAATTTTTATATTTATCATGCTAAACGGCAAAAAGACTAGTGAGAATTATAAGCAGCTGTTACTTAAGATATTATGCAAGCTCATTAATACAATACTCTGTTCGGAAGTGTTATCAGTAGAGCGGAAGACAATAAAATTATAAAATAACTGGATTTGTTAACTTAGTTTAAATTATGTTTGCACTACTTTTATCTGAGCTGTTGCATTTATTATACATTAGTGATTTTCATGTTGATAGAGCGTCAAGTAAATTGAGTAGAATATAGAAACCTGGAAGGCTTTATTCCTATTAAAAGATAGCGGCAGTAGATTTATAGTTTATGTTTCTTATGTAATAAATTTTAACATTTAGCTATGATCTATTGTACTTATAGGTCCGCTGCATAGAACGAAGTATAGAAGATTTTATGACTGTAAAATGATATCATGACATCTATTTATCAGGATAAGGAAAAAACTTTATCAATTTAAAGGTCTAATCAAGATGCGAGAGGTTTATTGAATATAAGAATAAGAGTATTTAATAAGATACTAGTCAGTGTTATAAGTGTAGAAACAGCTGATTATGAATGAGCTATTGATACGTGATATTATTAGCACTTTATAAATTGGAAGTGTTTAGGGATAAGTATCTAATAGCAAAAATATAAAATCATGACTTATTTCATATATAAGATATGAATTCTTTTCTGGGAGCTATGTGTTATATTAGACTTCGCTTGCTGCATCAAGTTAAGGTTTTATAGGGGTTATTAGATCTGGCAGTTACTTTGATGAGATAGATAGTGTGATAAAAATTGATATAGAGTGTTCTTATGAAATTGCTACAGTGATGATTCTTTTAAGTGTATTGGCAAAATAAGGTTTCCTTTTATTTTGGGGTTAATTATGATGCAAAAAGAATATCTAAAGTGGTTAATCATGTATATTTTACTGTCAGTGAGCAGTAACTGAAGCAAAAATTATCTGATATATCAACAGCTTATGAAGATTGGCTTAAAAACTAGCGATAGAGTTCAACGCTTAGTTAAAGTAGCCTTCTGGAAAGTTGTCTTTATGTTTATGTTGAGTTTAAACTTATGTTTTTTGCATAAAAGTTTTAATTTATTCGTGAAGTTAAGCTACTATCCATCACACTGCTTTTAGTATTGTTTTTACAAAATGGTGTAGTGCTAGAGTAATTCTGGATAAAGATGGATAAAGAAATATTTTATGCAAAACTGGACGGGAAAATAGATTTCAGATTTTGATTATACTTTTTAATAAAAATTCTTTTAATATTTAGATTAAAGATAAAATTTTAAGTTGTTTGTACTTGTACTTTTTTGTCTACGGTAAGTTTATCTACATACCTAAAGAGCTTTTGTGTTAAAGTAGGAGCTCTAATGCTATAAACTCTAAGAGTGTTAGGCCATATGGAAGGTTAAATGTGGGAGATGGTATTTCATCATTAAAAATCAGAAATTTGGATCGATTGGTTTGGTAAAAAAAAGTTAGTTAGCCAGAGTATGTTGATCAGCACTTTAAAGATTTATACTGATGCTTGCGTGGTAAATAATTACTGGATAAACTGTGCAGATTTATATGATGATGAGAAAAAGAATGATATTATTAGATATGAAAAAATATGGTCTTTAGATTAAATCAAGTATTCATAGTACTTATAGTAGACTTAAGCTCAAGTTAAAGCAGTAAGGTAATAAGCTATTATCTCTCTTGTGATTTAACTTTCAATGAGGGCTCAGTTATGTGTCAGGGAAAAATAACTTACAGTGTGGCAATCTAGTTGCTTCTAGTCTTTTCTATAAAATGGTCTGTCAGATGCTGCTTTAACTGGTGAGTTTGTAGGGAAAATCCAGCTGATTGTGCAGATAAAACTTCTGAAGAGTGTCCGATTATAACTGCATTTTTTTATATGTTAGTGGTAGTAAGTTTGGAGAAAAGTATGATTGTAAAGTAAGCATGTATTACACGAATGTAGGTACTACTTATTGTTCTGATTCTCACAAATTAAGCTTAACATGTTTCGATAGTTATCGTGATATTGCAGATAAAAGTATGAATAAATTGGTATTATATGCTTCTCTGAGCATTAAAAACTCTTTTTCTTGTGGGCACTTCGTGCTATTCGATATTGTAAAATCTAATGCTGAAGAGACCATCAAAAGTCTAAAACTGATCTAAATTATATGGTTTTGGCTGGGTTGAAGTTAAGCCTTTAATGAATGCATTATAGCGGTTTAGATATTTTTTTACTTAGTGGTTGGCTAACTGTATTATACTTTTGAAAATATTGTTATATCAGAGAATATTATAATGGTTAGTCTTGCTGTTTATAATTTTTGTTGCTTTTACGTTGATGTTTGTAGTGCTGATAGTCTGTCTTAGGCAGTCGGCTATAAGGTTCATGTTGTTACTTGTTATAACGATTTTCTTATTAAATCTAGCTTTAAGTTTAATAGCTTGTTTGATTGAGTGTTTTTATCCTCTAGAATGCTTATTTAATATAGAATGTGCTGTATAAAAAACATTGCTCCTTTAAAAGGTAGCGTGATCAGACTTTACCTATAACATTCAAGGATTACTTGATAATTTTTTTTATTATAACATCTGTGACTTATTTCTATATTTTTTCTTGTATGAAACAGCAGCTTCATTCAAGATTATAAGTTAGGTAACTAGTATAGGCAATATGATGCCAGGCATTTATTATTTAATGAGTATGGTATTTAGTAATGTAGCTGTACTACTTACCTCTACAGGAAGTAAAAGACGTAAAGCAGCCTAATATAGTATTATCTGTTATACTGACGACTACTGTTTTTACCTGGTGGGATAGTTGCTTTTTTATTGTTTAAGTTCACTATTTTGCAGCTACGGCAGGAGGAATATAGTAATGTTATCTATTCTTGAGAAGAGTTTTGAATACTCCCAAGAAATGCTCTCATTAATCACTGCATTATATGTAACGTTTGATTTAATGTTAACTTTAGCTTATGTTATAGGTAACTGTGCCTTTACTTTGATATTTATGAAGCTCTATGGTAAACTTAAATAATGTCTATTTTAGCAATCGATACTGTAGGTTCTGATAGTTCGATAGCGATAATTGATCATAATGGTAAGTGTTTAGTAGAACACAATTCCACTAGCAACAATCACGCAGAGTCGTTTTTTCAAGTTTTAGATTCTCTATTCAGTAAACATAACTATAACTACGATAAGATAGATCATTTAGTAGTAGTGGTTGGGCCTGGAAGTTTTACTGGAATTAGAGTTGGTATATCAGCTGCGAAAGGCATAAATCTCGTTACAGATAAACCATTATATGGAGTTAGTACACTGGAAGTTCAGGCATACGCAATATCATTGCTTTGTGCAAATAGCAAAAAAAACATTAGAGCTATAATTAAAAATGCTCAAGGGGTTTATACACAATTATTTAGTTTCAATCTATTGCCACTGTCATACCCAATTGTAGTACATGATATTGCTAAATTCCAATATTTAGATCAAGGTGCTGGGATGGTAAACGATGACTGCATTACGTGTATGGATTGCAATTTACCTGTATTAAATGCTAGTCATGCAGGGCTATTAGCCCATTACAGACTAGAAAATAAACAGAAATTAGGTGAAGTTAAGGCTATCTATTAAAATGAGCTTTGATATGTAATGCATTTATTATAAGTTAGCCTTTGACGTAAATCCTATCAATTTGGCTAAGTTTGTATACCTGACATGTTATTTCCTTAGTTACTTCTTTTATACTCATATTTGAATTCTCTATCTCTATAGCATTAGGTGGTATAAACAAATTATGAGTTCTAAATTTTTTTATAATATTACTTATGTTTATGTTGATTACTTTTTTATTTTCCCTTTGCCTTTTTGATCTAATGCGCTTTTGTAGTGTATGTAAATCACACTTAAGTACTACAGGAAGAATTCTTGTGTTTATTTTTTTACTAAGTTCTACTACTGAGTTATATATTCTTGTGTTGTATTCACTATTTTCCATCAATTCATCAATAAATATATAATTTTTTGAATGAATTGGATAAGCTTCTATTACCTGAAGCATAATTTGTACAATATTGTATATTTTATCTTGTACTTTTTCAGGGACTTGGTCGTATTCAAAGATATTATTGTATATGGAATGAACTTGAGTACTATTAGAGAGGTTGTTGTTTACAATCAGTGCGTCTATTGTGTTAGATAATTCTATTGCTGTAGAAAGCCTTCCACTACCTAAAAGACCAGTAATATATATGAAAACTCCTGTTATTTGTTTCTTCGTGTTAATGTTTATCATATTATCTGTAATTTTAAAATCTATATTTATAGTAACATAAAGCTTAAGCTTTAAAACATTTAAAACATTATATAGTAAAATTATTTTTACGGTTAAGATATTGTATAATTTGGAGAAATACATTCTGTGTAGCCCTTGTAGATTATATAGCAGTAGATTCTTTACTAAAAAGTAATAGCTTCTTTCCTCTAATTCACCTAATTTTAAGCTGGGAGTATGAGTTTACTATGGGCTTTCAGAAGGTCTTAGCTAAGAATTATGTTATTAACAAAGAGCTAGGTAAAAGAAACTAGTCTGCACTCATTGGATTTTTATCTTACCTGGAACGAGTAACTGTGTATGTACTTGTCTATTGGCGCTTTGGAGATCAAAGATCTTTTTATATTTATCCATTTAATAGCTGATTTTGAAGAAGAGTTTTGTTATGTCTTAGTGCAAATCAATGGATCTATAACATATGGTTGGACTATGCAAGAGGTAATGTTTTTTATATATGTTACTTAGGAAAGCTTACAAAACTCAGTGTTTAATGTTGGCGGTGAGTAAGGGTAGAATTGTCAATTCTGAGTGAAGAAGTTTGCTTAAAAGTTGTAGAGGATCTTTTTTCTTCCGAGAGTAGTCTTTGTAAGTGAGATTGACATACATGGGCTAAACTAGTAAAAAGCAAGTTGTAATAGGCTTCTTTTTAATCTTAAATAAATTTATTAGTTTATTGTATGCTTCTTTTTATGTATAAAATTATAGCAAGTTTTTGTGGAAGGTTGTTTTATGGGTAAAATTATAGAAATCAGAGCGCCGGAAACTCTTGGTGGCGAATCGGTCACGGAAGGTATAGTCAAAATAAAGAAAGGTATTGGTGAAACAGTAGAGGTAGATGACTTAATCTTTGAAGTTGAAACTGACAAAGCAGCACTTGAATTAACTGCAGAAGCTTCAGGGCAAATAACTGAATTTCTTGTAAAAGAAGATGATGTAATAAGTCCAGGTCAATTGTTAGCGAAGCTTTCTGTGATAGAGGTACAACAAGAAGATCAAGGTAAAACCTCTATTAGAAAAGACGCTCCATCAGCTTATAAAATTATGGGAGAGAATGCAATCAGTACTGGGAGTATCAAAGGGACTGGAATGGGAGGCAGAATAACGAAAGCA
Source organism: Wolbachia endosymbiont of Dirofilaria (Dirofilaria) immitis (assembly GCF_013365455.1). GTDB lineage: Bacteria > Pseudomonadota > Alphaproteobacteria > Rickettsiales > Anaplasmataceae > Wolbachia. The sequence goes on along the minus strand of NZ_CP046578.1, from coordinate 781,160 downwards.
GATGTGGATGACTATATGAGCAAAATAAAACAGCCTGTAATGTATGAACTGCCAAAAAGTTTAGCAAGTGAAAAGCAAAGAGAAAAACGAGTAAAAATGAGTAGAATAAGGCAAATAATTGCTGCTCGTTTAAAGGCTTCACAAAACACTGCTGCGATACTGACTACATTTAATGAGGTTGATATGCAAAGTGTAGTAAATCTGAGAGCAAAATATAAGGAAACTTTCGAAAAGAAATATGGAATAAAGTTAGGTTTTATGCCCTTTTTTATAAAAGCAGCAGTACAAGCTTTAAAAGAAATTCCTGAAGTTAACGCTGAAATTTCAGGTGATGAAATTGTATATAAACATTACTATGACATAGGCGTTGCTGTTGGCACTGATAAGGGTCTTGTTGTGCCAGTTATTCGAAGTGCTGATCAGATATCATTTGCGGAAATCGAATTAGCTTTGGCTGCTCTTAGCAAAAGAGCCAGAGAAGGTAAGTTGCAAGTATCGGAGATGGAAGGTGCAACATTCACCATCTCAAACGGTGGAGTGTACGGTTCTCTTTTTTCCACTCCAATAATAAATCCTCCACAATCTGGAATACTTGGAATGCATTCGATACAGAACAAGCCAGTTGCTGTAGGCAACTCAATTGAAATTAGGCCTACAATGTATATTGCTCTTTCTTACGATCACAAAATAGTTGACGGTAAAGGAGCAGTAACTTTTCTTGTTAAAATAAAAAATTATATAGAAGATCCTAATAGATTAATTTTAGGAGTATAATACAATGAGTTCTTGTTAATTCATTATTGCTAAAAAACTAAATGTCATCTAGTTTTATCAATAGTTTAATGACTTCCTGGGTGGTTAGCTATATGATGCTTTTTGAGAATAGGTAAGTCTCATTTAAATGGTTCTTTTGCTTTTTGAAAACTATCCAGAAAACAGTAAACGGTACTGAAATTTGTGGATGGTTTAACAACTTCAAAATGATCTAGGTTTATGTTATTTCTTTTTAATTAGAGAAGCTGTTTCAAATTGACGTTTTTGCTTTCTCAGATCACCTAAAATCAGAGTGTCTATCATCGATTTATTTAATAAATCTCCAAGATGATCTTTTTCTATTAGCACTAAGTAGAAGTATTTTAAACAATTTGGTATATTTATATATGAGCTTCTTTATACGGGTATTTGCTTATGCTAAAATTAAGGGTAAATAACTTAACGTTTTTATCAATAATCTGCTTGAGTTGTGTATAGTCAATGGTTCCTTTATATTTTTAGAATTTACTTTGAACAGGATTCTAACTTTAGATGGAGGTTTGCCAAAATTCATCTAGATTTTTTTATGTTTGAGACTATAAAAGTGTTCTATAATTTTCTTTAGATGATTGTCTTTTCTTGTTAGATAAGAAAACTTTGCCACCTACGTTTTTACTGTTACTTTTCTACTTTTCTGAGTGTGGAGTTAAAAACTATGTAAAAAAAATGTCTTTTGTCTGATATTTTAACTATGTTCTCTATTTCTTTCTTAATAAGAAGATATAATCATCCTAAATGATTGTGTTGATTGACTATAAACCTTAGTTTAAGTAGGAAATTTTCTATTTCATCATGCTTCCTTACTTTTTTGTACCTTTTTGAAAATTCGCGTTGATGTTAATATAAATAGCAAGTGTAACATTATTGTTCTTACGTTCAGGTTTTGCTTGGCCAAAAATTTCTTTTTGCAGCTTTCTATTACTTCTATCAGCAAATGAATCTTCAAAAGTAGTATTTTTTGAGACACAATGCATATTGTAGTCTTTAGTTTTTGGGCCTAAGTCAATTCTCTTCTTTATTTAAATGTAGGATTATTAAGTTTTCAGATTGTTATTTCTACTTATATTCTATGAAAAACTTTATTTAAGAATTAAAGATTATTAGATATCTAAGATAATACAACAGATTCTTTATATGTTAGTAAATAAATTTCAAAAAAAAAGAATTGGTGAGTACATTTTTGTTTATTATCTTAATATATAAGTAAATGTTTCTAAATCTAATATATCATTGCTGTAGGCTGTGTTTGGTAATATAATCTCATAATTAAATGAGATGTTGCTTAAATTTATGTCAAGTTTTACTGTAATTTTAATAGCTATTATTATGTTCTTCATTTTGATGTTGTCTCTCCTTTTTGTAAGGAGGATGACGAACAGGAAGCTAATGAATTCTTTTAAAAAGATTGTTCAACAAGTAAATGCACTAGAGCTGAAAATGAGGAGCTTATCTGATGAGGAACTTGCTGGTAAGACTAAAGAGTTTAAACGAGAATTAAAGAATGGAAAAACATTAAATAATCTTCTTGTGCCTGCTTTTGCAGTTGTACGTGAAGCCTCTCGTAGGTTTCTTAATATGAGGCACTTTGATGTTCAGCTAATTGGTGGAATGGTCCTTCATAATGGTATGATATCAGAGATGAAAACAGGAGAGGGAAAGACACTTGTTGCAACTTTAGCTGCATACCTTAATTCTTTGGAGGGGAAAGGTGTACATGTTGTAACTGTTAACGACTACCTTGCAAAACGTGATGCAGAATGGATGAGTAAGTTATATAATTCTCTTGGTGTCTCTGTTGCATTTATTATAAATGGTTTAACAGATGCAGAGAGGAAAGAAGCTTATGGTGCAGATATTGTGTATTCAACGAACAATGAGCTTGCTTTCGATTACCTTCGGGACAATATGAAATTTTCTCAAGAGGATATGGTTCATAGAGGTTTCAATTATGCAATAGTAGATGAAGTAGATTCCATATTAATCGATGAAGCACGGACTCCGCTTATTATTTCTGGTCCAGTTGAAGAAAACAATCAGATATATAAGCGCATAGATAAAATAGTTACTAAGTTAGTTAGTTCTGATTATGAGGTAGATAAAAAGGGTAGAGCAGTATTCCTTACTGAAGATGGTATTTCACGAGTAGAAGAGCTACTTAAATCATATAATCTCATTCCTGAGAATTCTTCACTATATGATACCAATAATATGATAATGACTCATTATGTGGATCAAGCATTGCGTGCGCATGAGCTGTTTACTGTTGATAAAGATTATATAATAAAGGATGGCAAGGTAGTGATTATCGATGAGTTTACTGGACGTATCATAGAGGGTAGAAGGTATTCTGATGGTCTTCACCAAGCACTTGAGGCGAAGGAAAATCTTGAGGTTCAGCATGAGAACCAAACTTTAGCATCAGTCACATTTCAGAATTATTTTCGTATGTACAATAAACTCTCTGGTATGACTGGAACAGCAGCAGCAGAGGCAGAAGAATTTCGTGATATATATAGGCTAAATGTAGTAAAAGTTCCAACTAATGTGCCTGTAAAGAGAATAGATGCTGATGATGAGATTTATGGCACAGAAAAAGAAAAGTTTAATGCTGTATTAAAATTTATAGAGGAATGCCATAAGCGTCTTCAACCAGTCCTTGTCGGTACAGTAAGCATTGAAAATTCTGAGAAGCTTTCTGCGCTTTTGCGAAGTCACTCTCTTAAGCATTCAGTATTGAATGCTCGCTACCATGAACAAGAGGCATACATAATAGCACAAGCTGGAGCACCAGGTAGTATTACTATAGCAACTAACATGGCAGGACGTGGAACTGATATTCAGCTTGGCAGAAATGTTGAAATGATAGCAAAAGTGGAGTTGAAAAAAGTAAAAGATGCTGATGAAAGAGAAAAAAAATATCAAGAGATAGTTGAAAGAGTAAAAAAAGATAGGGAAATTGCTATAAAAGCTGGTGGTTTATGTGTCATTGGAACCGAGAGGCATGAAAGTAGGAGAATAGATGATCAATTACGTGGTCGCTCTGGCCGTCAAGGTGATCCTGGACTTTCTAAGTTCTTTTTGTCGCTTGAAGATGATTTAATGAGAATATTTGGTTCTAATAGGGTGAGAAGCTTTTTACAAAGGATAGGGCTGAAAAACAACGAAGCGATTCATCATCCGTGGCTCAATAAGGCGCTTGAGAAAGCACAGAAAAAAGTTGAAGCTCGAAACTATGATGTGCGAAAATCTCTGCTTAGGTTTGATGATGTGATTAATAATCAACGTAAAGTTATTTTTGAACAGAGAAATCATATCTTAGGTAATGAAATTAATGATTTATTTGAAGTATATAGTGAAGTGAATAAGGAAGTAATAGAAAGTGTGGTGCAAAGTGGTTATTATGAGGATTATATTGATGATATTGTCAAAGAATTCTGTACAAGGTATGGGATGGCACTTAATAAAGAAGCTTTAGCAGAATTTTTGAATAAACAAGAAGCATTGGGTTATATAAATGATAAGATGCGAAAGTTTTTTACTGAAAAAGAGGAGTATTTTAATAGTCAGTATACTACAGATTTATGGAATAAGGTAGTGAAGCAAGTGATGGTCATAACACTTGATCATCTATGGAGAGAACACCTTTCAATTTTAGAAAGCTTAAGACAAAGCATAAATTTACGTGCCATGGGACAGAAGGATCCATTGAATGAATTTAAACGTGAAGCTTTTTTGATATTTGAGTCGATGCTTAAAAAATGGAAGGAGCTTACTGTTCATCGCCTGGCGTATTTTAAGTTATCAGATAACCAAGAAATAGGCAACAGATTATATTTTACTAAAAGAAACAACTTTCCTAAAGTCTCAAGAAACGATAAATGTCCTTGTAACTCAGGAAAAAAATATAAGCACTGCCATGGCGCGATTACTCTAGTAAATTAGGAGCTTGGATTTGCTTGTCTTTTATATTACTATGGCTGGTTTCACTTAACTTTTCATTCAATAGGTGTTCTTGTTTTACCTTGTCGAGAAGGCTTAGATTCTCTCTTTCTTTCTTTCTTTCTTTCTTTGTGATTGGTTTGTTAGATATATTTTTTTACTTCTGTAGTGATCCTAATTATGGTATCATGCTACAATGAGGTTAGTAAAGAATTTAATTTAATTATGAGATAATATCATATGTAATAATATGATAAAACCGATTCCAGTGCAATGTTTATGATAAATAGCCTGCTTGAGTACATAATTGCTTTTAATAATTTGCTTATATTATGATCGTTTAGATCTCTGGTAGGGGAAGAATTGTGGTGAAATTTACAATTAATAGTATTACAGAGATGTGGCTGGTAATTATACTTATTGTCAAAGGGAATAAGTTGCGATGCTCAGCATAAGATCTATTAAAATACTTAGTATAGCTAGCTTCTATTGTTGCTACTATTTTTACCGTCATTAAATAATCTAAGCAAATGATACTTATGCTCCTTTTTATACTTACGGTTTTCTAAAAGTTTATTTTGTATTCTAGAGTTTATATAAGTGATTTATATGTTATAAATAAAATATAAATCACTTATTCTATGAGACTAGTTGTTTTGATAATGATGCTTCATTAATTTTAAATACAAATATAAAAAGCTACTTGAATGACGGGAGATAGTGCACAAGGAAGCTGATTAGCTCTCTTTATTGTTAGTATCGTTTTCAGCGAAAGCTTCTTCCCATGTACCTTGAGTTGCTGCACGGCTGTATTCTGTTACTCTGTTTTCAAAGAAGTTTGTATGTTCTACACCATTTAGTATTTCATCAAGCCACGGGAGAGGATTATTACTAATATCATATATAGGTTTCAAATTCAACTGTGTTAATCTTCTGTTTGCTATGTAGCGTATATAATTGCGCACTTCCTCTGCAGATAATCCTTCAACGTCTCCTAAATCAAAAGCAAGCTTTATAAATTCGTCTTCAAGTTTAACAATAGTGCGGCATGCAGAATATAGTTCCTCTTTAAACTCTTCATTCCAAATTTCATTATTTTCTTTAATAAAAGTATTAAATAAATTAATAATTGAGTTAGTGTGTAAAGTTTCGTCGCGTACTGACCAGGAGATTATTTGTCCCATACCTTTCATTTTTCCAAAGCGTTGAAAATTAAGAAGAATTGCAAAAGATGCAAATAACTGTAGTCCCTCAGTAAACGCACCAAACACTGCTAGAGTTTTAGCTACATGTTTTTTATCGTGTTTTTTACTCTCTTCAAACTCCAGCATGTACTCATACTTCTTTCTTGTAGCATCATATTTTAAAAATGCTTGGTACTCACTTTCTGGCATACCAATTGTATCTAGAAGGTATGAATAGGCTGCAATATGTATAGTTTCCATGTTGGAAAAGCTTGCAAGCATCATGCATATTTCTGTTGGTTTAAATATATTTGTGTAATGCCTCATGTAGCAGTTGTTTACTTCAATATCTGCTTGGGTGAAGAATCTGAAAATCTGAGTTAGCAGGTTTTTTTCTATACCTGAAAGCTTAGTTTTCCAATCCTTTACATCATCAGCAAGTGAAACTTCTTCAGGTATCCAATGTATCCTTTGCTGCTGTAGCCAAGCATCATATGCCCAGGGGTAATTAAAGGGCTTATATATTGGATCTGATTTTAGCAATGACATAGGGCACCTAATTATTTTCTTAAAGTAAATATTATATTAAGCAATACCAAAGATCAGTCAATTTAACTTTTGTAAAATTTGACTATAAGTAGTTTACTAATGTATTGTACTCTCACAGTGGTTTATCAAAGAGATGCGAGTATTGATATCCTTAGCTCTATTATTTTTAACAAACTGCACACATACCGTTTATAATCATGGAGCTCCAGGTATTAGTGTTGAGTTATGGAGCAAGATAAAAACAGGTGATGATAAAGAAAAAGTGCTTCATACTTTGGGAGCACCAACATTAATATCTCAGTTTGATGAAAATGTTTGGTATTATATCTCGTATAAAATAAAACAATCTAATTTCTTAGGAAGAAGAAAGTATAGTAGTAAATCTCTGCAGATTTTGTTTGATAAAGGTAATAAAGTTATAGATATAGAAGAAATTGATATTTCGGAAAGGGCTTTGGCTGTTATTAATTGAAAGCTTATTTAGATTTCTCTATTTGGCATGCTGCAGTTCATTAATGCTATCTCTCAGCCATTAGTACATAACAGAGTGATGGTTGTTGATAGTTTGAGTAGTTATTTTGAGCTATAAGTACTTTAAAAAATTGCTAAGCTAAAAAAGGCAAAGGAGATCTAGAGCAGCTAGTATTCAAATACTTTCTTGTTTATTTAGCGTTTTTTGCTACCATGAGTGCCTTATGGATACATTTTAGCTTTTGTAGGCAAAAATACGGAAGTTTTATAAAAATATGAAATTGTATATAGTACAAAAAGTTTCAACATGGGATGCTAAATACTCTAGTTTGTATAGGGTGCTAAAGTGAACAAATAGTTTTTAAGGTAAGAGAAATTGAGGGATTTTTGATTAAGTAATTTTAAGGTAAAGAGCGGGAGAAGGGGCTCGAACCCTCGGCCTCAACCTTGGCAAGGTTGCGTTCTACCAACTGAACTACTTCCGCGGTTAATCTGATCTTAAATTATAGGTACATACAACAATTTGTAAACCCTATGCGTCCTAAAAATTTAAGAACTGTATCTATATATTTGTGTACTTAAAACTCACTTTCAATTATTATTGATCTTTCAGTATTCTGCAAAGCCTTATGAGGATATTTGTATATGAGGATGACTTACCGACTAGCTTAGTACCAGGCAACATAAGGTCTATAGCTGTTGACACAGAGGCAATGGGGCTACTTCATGGCAGGGATAGGTTATGCCTTGTGCAGCTCTCTTTTGATGATGGGAGTGCTCACTTGATTCAATTTAAAAATGGTTATACAGCTCCAAATTTAAAAAAAATATTGAGTGATGAAAATATAACTAAAATATTTCACTTTGCACGGTTTGATGTTAGCATAATACGCTACTATTTAGGAATCTGGGCACTGCCATGCTATTGTACAAAAATAGCTTCACGTTTAGTTCGCACTTATACAGACAACCACAGTTTAAAGGAGTTATGCTTGGAGCTGCTTGATATCAAGTTAAATAAGCAACAACAATCTTCTGATTGGGGGAATGAAAGTTTAACAGATAAACAAAAAAGTTACGCCGCGTCTGATATTTTATATCTCCATAAAATAAAGGAAAAGCTAGATTCAATGCTGGAGCGTGAAAACAGAAAAGAATTGGCACAAAAGTGCTTTGAATTTCTTCCTGTTCGTGTTAGATTAGATCTAATGGGATGGGAGAATATAGATATTTTTAGTCATCAGGTGTAATGTTTTTTTCTTTATGTCTTTATGCAGACTTTATAACAATTTTTCAGGCTACTTAGAAGAATTTAATTGATTAGTTACTGGTAAGTATGTTATAACTATTTTAGTTAAGTTAAGTGTTTTATGGGTGGTGGTATTAAATCAATAGATGATCGGAATTTTAAGTCTGAAGTCATTGACTATAAGGGGTTTGTATTAGTAGATTTTTGGGCAGAGTGGTGTAGACCGTGTAAAAGTTTAATGCCATATATTGAGCAATTGGCTCAAGATAAAAAAGGTGAGATCAAAATCTGCAAGTTCAATGTAAGTGAAGGAACTGAGGTTCCAAGCGAATGTGGAATTCAATCTATACCTACTTTGATCATATTTCAAGATGGTAGGGAAATTGCACGTAAAATTGGTATAGTAAATGATTTATCAAGTTGGGTTGATAGTAAAATAAGCTAATGACAAATTTGTTTTTATGTGTATTATCATACCCTAATGGAAGGGATTGTAGCTCAGTTGGTTAGAGCAGTTCGCTCATAACGAATTGGTCGTAGGTTCGAGTCCTACCAATCCCACTATGGCATAGATACAATAGTATCATTATCGATGTTCTTTAATAATTTTTATTACCTAAAACAAGTTTAAAACAAAAATTTTATATGATACAAATGGTAAGGTTGATTTATTGTAATAATTTAGTTTTTACCTATGGTATATATTAGTAGTTAATGTAGCTATAAAGCTATATTATATATGGTTTTTGAAGAAGCTGTAATACTATGAGATAGCGCCTTGTTAGAAAAGTTGTCAATGCGCCATCAGAGGAAGCTTGCAAAGCAATTTACTTCAGTATATATTAGCTAGTTTAGATAGATCATAGAGAGAATTTAAAGAAAAAGCTTGTGTATTATGATATTAGAGCGGAGTTGAAAAATATGTGAAAATCTCACTAGAAGGCCTACAGTGCATAACTGATACTATATCTCAGAGCTTCCTGTTAAAGTTGGAGAAATAGGAATGCTAAAATTAAACCATACATTCAACTCATTCAAAGCTTTACTTGCTACCTGATAAACGAAAGTTTTAGTTTAGATTAGTTACTGATCTCAACAAATATTTGATGCCACTGAATAAAAATAGCTAATATTTCGTTATATACTGATTGAAAATAGTATGTTTTTACCATTATATCCAATAAAACCTTTGCAATATCTGGATTATAGTTTTAACTTTATGGAGTTGTAATCTATAGAGCTGTAAATGGAAGATTATTTCTCACTACTGAATACTGAGCAACAATTAGCTGTAACTAATGTAAATGGGCCGGTTTTGATATTGGCGGGAGCTGGGACTGGGAAAACGAGAACCATTACTTCAAGGATAGCACATATAATTAGAAGTGGCTACGCTAGTTCTAATGGGATATTAGCGGTTACATTCACAAACAAAGCTGCAAGTGAAATGGTATCAAGAGTACTTGAACTTACGGGTGTAAATATACCATGGCTTGGTACCTTTCATACAATTGCAGCGAAAATTTTGCGCCGTCATGCTGAGATTGTGGGTTTGAACTCCAATTTTACAATCATTGGTACGGATGATCAATTACAGATAATAAAAAATATCATTAATGAGATGAATCATGACTGCTTATTAGAGAAATGTAGGGCTGTTATGGGTATTATTCAGCAATGGAAAGAGAAGTGTTTGTTGCCATCTGAAGTGGGGAATATTCAATCGTTCAGGCCTTTGTATGTGACTGCACTTAAAGTTTATAACCAATATCAAGAAAGGTTGAAGTTTCTTAACTCTGTTGATTTTGGTGATTTACTATTGTACAATATACAACTTTTCAATCAAAATGCTGAAACTTTGTTCTACTACCAAAATAAGTTCAGGTATATTGTGGTGGATGAGTATCAAGATACGAATGCAATACAATATATTTGGCTAAAGTGCCTAGCAAAGGGGCATTCAAATATTTGTTGTGTAGGAGATGATGATCAGTCAATATACAGTTGGCGTGGTGCAGAAGTTGGAAATATTTTGAAGTTTTTTAACGATTTTGAAAATGTGAAAACCGTCAAATTAGAGTGTAACTATAGATCTACATCCCACATACTTGCAACTGCATCATATATTATTAATCATAATAAAGCCCGCTTAGAGAAAAAGTTATGGACAGTAAACGCTAAAGGGGAAAAGGTAAATCTGATAAAATTGTGGGATGGTAAAGCTGAAGCAAGGTTTATAAGTGAGTGGATATTGAAGCTCAACAAATATAGATTTAGTGACATTGCGGTGTTAGTAAGGGCTGTTTTTCAAACTAGAGTTCTAGAAGAGTATTTTATGAAATATTCAATTCCCTACAAGATTATAAGCGGCGTAAAATTCTATGAACGCCAAGAAGTCAGAGATATAATTGCATATTTAAGACTTGTTATGAATACCAACGATGACTTAGCTTTTGAAAGGATCGTGAACCGACCAAAGCGGAGCATAGGAGCTATGACTCTAAAAAAAATATATACGATTGCTCAAGATAACAAAACTTCTTTTTTTGAGGCAGCAAGAGCACTAGTAGATGGCAATCAAGTAACTGGAAGGATTAAGTTTTCACTCAATGATTTTTTAAGTAGAATTGAAGCTTGGAAAGAAATAGTAAGCGTAAAGCCACTGGATAAATTTGCTAAAATTGTGGTAAATCAATCAGGATATATGAAAATGCTTGAAAATGAGGAAGTGATAGGCTTAACACGGGTAGAAAATGTTAGAGAACTTATTTCATCTTTAAAAAAGTTTGACAATATCACAGCTTTCTTGGAACATATAAGCTTAGTAATGGAAGTGGATAACATGAATAGCGACGATACTGTATACGTTATGACTCTTCATGCAGCTAAAGGGCTTGAATTTCCGTGTGTGTTTTTACCTGGATGGGAAGAAGGATTGTTTCCACATCAAAAATCCTTTAAAGATGAGAGTGGCAGAGCTTTAGAGGAAGAGAGAAGGCTTGCATATGTCGGAATAACTAGAGCAAAAGAAAAGTTAATTATTTCATGCGCAGGCAGAAGGGAAATGAACAATCAATGGCAATCAATGTATACCTCTCGATTCATTAAGGAACTGCCAAGAGAGAATGTTGAGGTAATTAAGAGTAGTATTGCCTATTGCTGAAATAGGATCTCTTCCCTTAAGGGAGTTTTATAATATTTAATCCACTGACTTTTCTATTTTCCATATCAAGATGAGCTTCTATTATTTCATCAAATTTGTATTTTCTGTTAATCCTTACAGTCAAAAGTTTTTTTCTTATCATCTCAAAGATTTCCATTGCAGTGAGTAGTAGTGTAAATCTATTGTGCTTATAATGATATATTGATGTTCCTGTGGCAAATAATGAACGTGAACTGAGTAAAGAAAAGCTAATAGAAAAGTTGCCTGATATCTGTCCGTAGGAAACATATATGCCAAACTTTCCTAAAGATTTGAAAGAAAGCTTGCTTGTAGCATAGCCTATAGGATCATATACTGCACCCACTCCTTTATTTTGTGTAATCTTCATAATCTTGAAAACGAAGTTTTCATCATGGTAATTTATCGCGTATGTGCAACCATTCTGTAAAGCTATCTTCATTTTTTCGTCAGAGCTTACGGAACCTATTACTATTCCTTTTTTATCACTTGCCCATTGGCATAATATCTGTCCTATCCCACCATTAGCTCCATGTACAAGCACAACAGCACCAGGTTTTATTTTATAAGATTGGTTAACTAAATAGTGAGCTGTCATACCTTTGAATAGCACTGCAGCTACGATTTCGTCTGGTATTTTGTCTGGAATCTTTATCAAATATTTTTGGTGTATGATGCGTCTTTCGCAATATGCCCCTATTGGGGCTGTACAGTATCCAACTCTATCTCCAATCTGTAAACCATTACTTATTTTTTTACCAAGCTTTTCAACAACCCCAACTGCTTCTACTCCAAGTATCGAAGGCAAGTTTTTAGTTTTGCGAATTCCTTTTCTATGTTCTAGGTCATAGCGATTTAAACCAATAGCTGTGTGGCGCACTAAAGCTTCTTCATCCTTTGGATCATCTATGTTTATATCAATGAATTCTAATACTTCTATTCCTCCAGTTCTTTTAATTTGTACAGCTCTAACCATAGTGAATATTAAGAAAAAGTTTTGATTATGTTATCTAATGGTCAATATCTTGTAAAATTATTTAGGAACATATGCCATGAAATATGTGTTAGTGGGCAATCATGAGTCGTTGACCTAATATGAATATATAATAAAAGGTGTGGTGTGTACCTAATTAAGGTAATCTCTTGACAGAGCTTTTGGGGGTGTTCAAAAATTAGTATAGAGAGTCGGGGCAGAGAGATTTGAACTCCCGACCCTTTGGTCCCAAACCAAATGCGCTACCAGACTGCGCTATGCCCCGGCTTCTTTATACTCAGAATATCAATAACTAAATAAAATGCAAGGTTCATTTACTTACCAAAAGTATTTGCTTTGTAAATATGTTTTATTATAATGACTTGCATTTTTTAATTTCTGCTTAATAAAAAACAGCTACTCTTAATTGTTCCATTTTTGTGTTGAAGTTATATAGTCTTGTTTATATTTTCTGTTTTACTCTTTTATATTATAGTGTAACAGTTTTTTTAGTGTTGGTCTGCAACTTCTCTTTTTGACCTGTTATTATATTAGTTTATGACTTATATTTATTTGTTTTTTCTATCCTTTATCAATTCGTGGTAAGTGTCAAAATTAGTTGTTATAGATTTTATTTTCCTTTTCGATCTTTTCACAGTGAGGTTTACTTTAGTATATGCAGATAGAACTTTTGCTTTGATTAATAATTAATCTTTTCTATGTTTACACTCTTCCGCGCTCATATATAGGCTTTATTATGTTGCACATTTTCTATATAGGGTAATAATTGCTATTAGGTAAATTGTTACCTTTTTTTGGAAGGATCTATTTTTCATAATTGTGTTTATTATCTTTGAAAAAATTTATTTTTCTCATAAATGGGCTTGTCATTTTATTTTTTTTGTTTCTTGTTTTGTAGCAAGGTTTGCTTGGGTATATATCTAAGCTCTTTGTTATTAGAGTAGCACTGTTAGTTGATTATTATCTATAAAGCCATCTGTTTTAGCATAATTATGTTGATTATCTGTAAATTGCATCTCAGTATTTTCTGCAGGTATTTTCCCTTTTAATAGATGAAAATAGTTTGTCTAATTTATTAAAGAAACCTAGAATAGGTTTTATAGTTGTCTTGTTGTCATATTTGGTAACTTAGGTTGATAAGTTGCTTTTAATATCTGTTGGCTATACTTTAGCTGTATTGTATTTTTAGAGATATACTGCTTTATAATAATTTACTTTTTTTTAAGTTTATGATGTTTTGGCTAGAATGGCTGAGATAATGTAAGGTTTATGGAATTGTTAAGTACTATATAAAGCTTTATAAATTTGTTTTTGCCTCTATATTAAGTGTGTGGTATCTCACACTTGTATTTTTTTAGATTTGCTACCGTATTCAAAGGCTATAAGTAGGATGTTGTGGTATTTTAAAAATCTGAAAGCTTGCCTAGAGTAATAGCTAGATTATAGATATATAAAAATATTGTCTTGGTCAGAAGAAATTGCAGCTATCAATGTTGACATATACTTCCTTAACCTTTGTATAACCTTCTTTTTTATGTGAGTCTAACCTAAATATCTTCTCCTAATAGAAGGGCACAGTTTTTGTGTACATCATGTAATTTCAACATTTTACTTAGCCCTAGATCAGGATTGTGTTATAAAATTGTCGTCAAAAAAATTTATAGTGTATAAAAGTTGCCTGAAGTATTTTCTTTATTAGAGTAATAAGTGTTTCTAATTCTGATTAAAGCATTTTTATGATATGTGGATTTTACAGTAGCTTAGTTAAAAAAATAACTGCTTTTCGGTATCTCTAAGCTTTAAGGAGCCTTTTGTCCTTTCTAAAATAGAGCATATAATAAAACTCTTGTTGGAATTTTGCACAACTTTGATATTAAACTTATCACTTTTCTCTTGATTATTTAATAATCTTTATTATTTTAGTTAGCTTTTATACTTAGTAACATTATCAAAGGCTTCTTATACCCTGAGGTTTCTGTCTCAGTATAGTTAGCAGAAAACCTTAATAAAATCGTGGCACAGACTAATATGTAGATAATGTGGTTATAGCATCGGAGCTCTAAGTTAGTACCATTTTGATATGTAATCAGTGAACTTGACTTTTCTGGACTATATTTACCATATCGTAAATTTGTAAATATTAATTTGGCATATTTTATGCAATGATAGAAATATTATTAACTAAAATTAACACTTTTTTACGATATATAAAGTATTTACTAGGTTTTGTAATTTATCACTACTATATTTGTGAATTTATTATAGAATGTTTGTTTGTATTGGTTAGATAATGTAGGCAAAAATAAAATTGGCTTAGTTATGAAGATATAGAAGAGTATAACCATGGTAGTGCAGGTGAGACAGAAAGCTAAAATAGTCTAAATGCTTTCCTTAGGGAAAGGATATCCTGTTGGTGTTTATATTAGGCATTAGAGTAGTGTTTTTTGATATCCGTACCAACACAATAGTTTTCTCCCTTAAGGGGGGCTAAGTTTTGTTGCCATTAGCGTTTAAATATGTTAATATTAATGTTATGCTTGCTGTGTAAGCTATAAGTGGTATTTTTTGCTAGTTGTTTATCTTTCTGAAGGGTTTTTTGTTGTTAAGTTAGGTATTTTCTATAATTTCTCCTTAAAAACCTACATGATTTTAACATTCATTTCAGTATCCACTTCTTACCTTTGTAACGTAATTGTACAATATAAAGACATAATTGAGTAATATAAGGTATTGTATTGCTAATCTGGATAACATTGACCACTTGTGCTGCTCTGTTATTTAGATTAACATTGAATCATTTAGTATTAGGAAAGTTATGTCAACACCAATTACAGTTGCATATGGTGATGGTATCGGGCCAGAAATTATGGAAGCAGTGCTGTTGATATTATGTGAAGCAGGAGCAAAGATCTCAGTGAATATTATTGAAATAGGAAAGCTTGTTTATAATAAAAAATGGTCTCACGGAATTTCTCCAAGTGGCTGGGAATCTATTAAAGGAACAAAGATATTACTTAAGTCTCCGATAACAACTCCTCAAGGTAAAGGACATAAAAGCTTAAACGTTGCACTCAGAAGAAGTCTTGGACTATATGCAAACGTCAGGCCATGCATTTCGTATCATCCTATTATAGAAAATAAATTTGGTAAGTTTGATATTATTATAATACGCGAAAATGAAGAAGACGTTTATACGGGAATAGAGTACAGACTTACTGGTGACTCTTACCAGTGCACTAAAATTGTTACTAGATCCGGCTCAGAGAAGATATGTAAATATGCTTTTGAGTATGCAAAAAAGCACAATAGAAAGAAAGTGACTTGCTTGACTAAAGACAATATAATGAAAATGACTGACGGCACTTTCCGTGCAGCATTTGATCGCATTGCAAAGAAGTACCAAGATATAAAAGCAGAACATTATATAGTTGATATTGGAATGGCACGTGTTGCTACGGAACCTGAGAATTTTGATGTTATAGTAACTGGAAACTTATATGGCGATATATTATCAGATATAGTGGCACAAATTTCAGGTTCTATTGGATTAGTTGCAAGTAGTAATATAGGTAGTGAATATGCAATGTTTGAAGCAATTCATGGCTCTGCTCCTGATATTGCAGGAAAGAATATAGCTAATCCTTCTGGACTTTTAAATGCTGCAGTGAATATGCTAATTTACATAAGTCAAGTTGATACTGCAAAACTGATTTACGATGCGTGGTTGAGGACCTTAGAAGATGGAATACATACTGTTGATTTGTATAAGAGGGAGAAAAGTAAACAGAAAGTTGGTACAAAAGAATTTGCAGAAGCTATTGTAGGTAATTTAGGAAGAAAGCCTAACACATTGCCTGAGTTTATGGTCAGCAGCGATTCAGATAATAGTAAAGCGAGCGAGACGCAAGATTATTATGAACAGAATTACAAAGTTAGGGAATTAGTTGGTAGCGATATAACACTTGCCTGGGATAAATCAGCAGATTTTGATCGATTAATAAAATTATTTGAATTAAGTAATCTAAAGGTTATAGCAATATATTCAAAAGGACTTGCAATCTGGCCGGGAAGTTCAAAGTCTTTAAGTGATCAAGTGACTTGTAGGTTTATTGTGAATAATGAAAGAAGGACTATTACAAACGGCGACATAAATAATTTATTAATTAGACTTGAAGAAAACAGCTTTGACGTAGTAAGAATGGATAAGTTGTATTTATATGATAGGAAAGAAGGTTTTTTTGTTTAATTATTGTTTACCGCTTGTGTGCTGTTTAAGTGCTATATTCTATAAGGGTGTACTGATAGATTGACAGTTTAAGTTAATTACCTAGAGGTTTATGGAGTTAATGTTTTGTTTAATGTGTCGAGAGTAAAAGCTAGACAAGTTGTAGGTAGGAATTATTAAGTTCTTAGTAGTTTTTATAAAGTAACATAAAGAATCAGTTATTATAATTACTCTGGTGCAGCAGGGATAAGGATAGATTTGATTGAATTTATAAAGCTTATCAAAAGCTGAAGAGGTGCATTAGGCTTTTAGAGTTATTGGTTCCCTTGCGTTAAAGTTAGTATTAATACTGAAAGTAAGAGGGGTTTAGCAATAGCAATGCGTGAATTTTATTATAATTTCATTATGAGGAGAAGCTATTTGAGAAATTGAGTATTACTGGAAAGGAAGTGGCTGGAAAAAATCGTATAAAATTGATGTATGCGTTAAAAAAGTAAAGACATCTTGTTGAAAGGACTTGAAAAAATGTAATTGATTTGTTAATTAAATAGAGAAGTTTTCGTAAGGTCCGGGCTTAGGGTTATTTTAAGAAAGTGATAGAAGTTAGAAAGTTGACACAAGAGTTAAATTAGTATCAGGCAAGGCTAGGCATATAATTATTTGATTGTATTGTTTTCCTCTAAGAGAAAGTTTAAAGTCTAATGAGAGGTAGAGAGCATTAGTATTAAAACTCGTGAAATGTAAGAATACTTTACTATTTATTCGGGGTTTTAATGTTTTTATTAAAAAAAGTCTCTGATTTGTTTATGAAAAGGTATGAAAATTGTGAAATTTTTATTGATGCATTCAAGGGTAAAATGAACTATATTGGACTAGGTAGCAAACTCTTTCTTAACTATTCTCTCATTGCTTTTTCTGTTTGTCTACTTATAGAGAATTTTATTACTAGTAGATTATTGTAGGTATAAGTATACTTAGCTCTTTAATTTGTATGGCAATGACGATATTTATTGAAGTTCTGAATTCTGGCTTCTTATGTTTTCTTAAAAGATTGGGGAGTATATGTTGAAAAATATGCAAAAGATTTGCTAGGAGGAGATTCAAAAGATAGAGTACAAAGGAATTAATTTATTAAAATAGTATGATTCACGCGGAAACTATTAATGAGGTATTATTATACTTATTGTTAGAAGGTATTTTGTGGAGGTGGCTAGAGTGAATTCCTGAAAGGAATTTTGGTAAAATAAAAATTGTGCTGTTCAGTGTTAACACTGAACAGCAATCTAGGTTGCAGGGAATTGAATTTATATAATGATCAGTGTAGTATAAGCTTTTAGCTATATGGATGGATTTTAGAAAAGTAGAATTGATATTTGAAAGGTTTAGGCAATTAAATCCTACGCCGAAGGTAGAACTAAATTATACTAATCGTTTTACATTACTGGCTGCAATAATTTTGTCGGCACGTGCAACTGATGTAAGTGTTAATAAAATCACAAAGGAGCTGTTTAGTATTGCTGATACGCCAGAGAAAATGCTAATTCTTGGGCAAAATGAACTAAAGAAACGCATAAGTAGCATTGGTTTACATAACTCTAAAGCAAAAAACATAGTTAAGCTTAGTGAAATATTAGTTGAGCGTTACAATGGTAAAGTTCCTATAAATTTCAACGACTTGATGTCCTTGCCAGGAGTAGGAAGAAAGAGTGCTAATGTATTCTTGAATTTGGAACTTGGCATTCCAACATTGGCGGTTGACACTCACGTTTTTAGAGTAAGCAATAGGGTTGGACTTGTGAAAGAAAAAGATGTATTTAAAACAGAGCAATCCCTTTTAAATAGAGTTCCAAAGAAATACCTATTCTATGCTCATCGTTGGCTAGTTTTGCACGGTAGATATACTTGCAAAGCACAAAAACCATCGTGTGCAACGTGCATAATCTATGATTTGTGTGAATTTGAGGCAAAAGGTGTAAGGTCGTCTAGTGTTTCTTCTTTTGTGTTATCCTAGTATAACCATACAAATATTGTGGTTTGAACTTGTCTGGAGGATATCACCTCGAGCAGTCCGACACTAAAATCTAGGAAACTTAGTTTTAACTAGGTGTCTGCATGATGCATGATAAAGACTAGACTTCAACATCATGTGCTGGAATGATGCTACTTGTTATAAAAACAAATGTTTGTATACTGGTTGCTTTATATTTGAAAGATTTACTAAATAAGAAAAGAAATTAAAAGAAACTTTATAGGTAGTTACCTTTGCTCTCTTTCAAAATCTTGTAAGTTGATATTTTACGCTGCCTTAAATGACTTATAGGTGTGCTTTAGTCTAAAAAACCTGGGAAGCTCTCTAGATAAATTAGTAGAGACATGGAATACATGTAGCACAAAGAGTAGAATATAAAACGCTAACTATGTTACACTTTTATCATTTGACTTATAAGAGTAAAGTTTACTGAATAGTTTTTGTGCTTAATTTATTCCTGTAGCTACAACGTTCTTATATAACATCTGCTAATTTTGCTCTTCCTTCAATTAAATGACGGAAATGTCTTATTAGTCCTTGAACTGGCCAAGCTGCAGCGTCACCTAATGCACAAATTGTATGCCCTTCTATTTGAGTTGTAAGATCGAGTAGCTTATCTATTTCACCAGGTTTGATCTCTCCTGTTACCATCCTTTTCATAATTCTCCATATCCATCCAGTACCTTCACGACATGGTGTACATTGCCCACATGATTCGTGCATATAGAAGTGCGATAATCTCTCTATTGCAGCTATTATGTCAGTTGATTTGTCCATCACTATTACAGCAGCAGTTCCAAGCCCTGACTGTACAGCTCTTAATGAATCAAAATCCATTTCAACAGTGTCACATATAGATTTTGGAATTAATGGCATTGAAGATCCACCAGGTATTACAGCAAGTAAATTATCCCAACCTCCTTGCACTCCGCCTGCGTATCTTTCAATTAGTTCACGTAGTGGAATTCCGAGCTCTTCTTCAACATTGCATGGATTATTTACATGTCCTGAAATACTAAAGATCTTAGTGCCGGTATTATTTGGCTTACCAAGAGACATAAACCACCCTCCTCCTCGACGCAAAATATCTGGAACCATAGCTATAGTTTCAACGTTGTTTATTGTAGTTGGGCAGCCAAAAAGTCCAATACCTGCAGGAAATGGAGGCTTTATACGAGGGAAGCCTTTTTTCCCTTCGATTGATTCAAGCTGAGCTGTTTCTTCCCCGCATATGTAGGCTCCTGCACCCCTATGGATAAATATATCAAGATCATAACCTGATTTGCAGGCATTTTTCCCAATTAAGCCTTCTTTATAAGCTTCCTCAAGTGCTTTTTTTAAAACTAAATACTCGTTGTAAAATTCACCTCTGATATAGATATATGCAGCTGATGCGTTGATCGCTTTGCCAGCTAGGAGAATTCCTTCAAGTAATTTATGTGGCTCATATCTCAATATACCTCTGTCTTTGCATGTACCAGGTTCTGATTCATCTGCGTTGACTACTAGATATACTGGTTGTTCTTTTGAAGGCTTTTTTAGCATAAAGCTCCACTTAAGGCCAGTCGGAAAACCTGCACCTCCTCGTCCCCTCAAGCCAGATTTTTTTATTTCATCGATGATCTTTTCAGATCCTAAATCTAATAGTGCTTTTGTTTTCTGCCAACTGCCACGTTTTTTTGCATCTTCGAGCAGTGGAGTTTCTTTGCCATTTAAGTTCGTAAATATTTTGTCTTGTTCTTTCAACATGACTATTTAAAACTCTAAGTGAATCAATAATGCTAAAACGAAGATATTTTACGTTTGCTTATTGATTTGATAAAGTTACTGTATAGAATATATTTTATTGTTACTAATTTGCTAAGGATACATACTCTGTAAAAACTTACAATAAAAATTAAAGTGAGTCTGTAAATTTTAATTAAACCAGTGAAAGGTTTTTATTATTGCTCATTGTCCTGGTCTCATGGGTGTAGTTTTTTTAATGAGAGTAAGAGTTGTATTAAAGCTAGTGGTTAGGATATAAGAGTACTATTTTATCATTGAAAGATTTGCTAAAAATTGGCTATGCTTATGAGGTTAATCTTTAATTATATTGATGATTACTGCTGCCTGCTGATTCTTCCTAATTATAGGACAACAGCTAATGCTTAGCGTGTTAGCTACTGTATTTTTTGCAAGTGCCTAACTGCAGAAGTTGAATCACGCACTATAAATACTAGATATGATAATACTGTAAATACAAGTTTATATACCTTTAAGTTGGAAAGTGGGAAAGAGTTATATGCTCGTTATATATCAACTTGCAGGTGAAATAAGAGTAAATGGCTAATATTGTCTGCATTACTCTTTATTATTACCGTCATCCTCTCCTTTTCAGGAAAGGCTGAATCAGCAATTGGTAGTTTTAAATAAGGCCAATCTGATTTATAGGCATTTGTAGTATAAAAATTATTTTGAGATTTTTTTTACTAAATTATAAGCTTGTGCTTAAGTGATTCTATCCTTATAAAATAATCACTCTGTTGTTTGGTAGCTATGCTGTCTGTGGGTTCAATTTTATCTCTTTTCTAAAGAAGGTGTTCTTTTTTTGTATATGGCTTTATAATCCCTATGTGAAATCCTGATTGAATTTTTGTAAAGGCTACAAAATCTCCTTTTGAAGACTAAGCAGGTATAGTGTATTTCTCGTTGCCAAACTAATTCTCCTCGGTTTTTTACTTTTTTAGTAAAATTGATGATATATAATTGTTGACTTCCACTTACATTAGAACTGAAGGCCATATTTCTGGTCTAGATAAAAGTAAGGAGAAGTATTTATAGCTAAATTTCTAGTAATTTTTTTTGTATGCTTACTGCTTAAATCTTAAAGGTGATTAGTTTTGCCATCAAAATGAATGGGGGGATTAAAGTAGATTTACTATTAGAAAGAAATCTCAGAACAGGAATAATTACTAAACGTATTTAACTATTCTATTTAGCGAAAATCTAGATATCTTACAAATTTACCGCTATTTGTTAAGTATTTTATATTACTTTCATTTTGATTCATAGGTTATTTTACGTATTGATCTATAATCACTATCTTTTTCTTCAGCAATATGTGCATTATCTTTATATTGAAGTGCCTCTCGCTTTAGTTTATCATATGTTATGTCTGAAATTAGATGACTGATTTTTCTCCTGTTTTTTTTGCTGGAAAAATAACTGACTGAATAAACAGCTTCTTTTTATGGTAGTGTCAAACAAATGAAATGATGATTCTAAGATTCTATCTTGTTAGCTTAAACTGATTGTAAGATTTGTGACTGGTGCCTTATCTTTTTAAGGCTTGGATAGCATAGTTTCAAGTTTCTGTATCATGTGCTACATAATGAAGTAAGCTATAGTTAGATAAATTTATCTCAGCTGTTTTTGCAATATTTTCGCTTAGCTCACTTTTTAGACTTGTTAAATGTATACTTAGATACAATAGGCTTATGGCTACTAACATTGCTTTTCTCATATCTATGCAAAGTAGTTTTAGTGAGATAAGGCAAAAAATAACGAAAGAAGTGATATTAGCTCTGAACAAGTTACTTCATTTATATTTTATACCTGTTCTATTTGTACTTTAATTATAGGTCTTTTCAGTAAGTATTCTTTTAAGATAGAAAATATTGAACTCTCAATCTTACTTCTTATTTTTCTTGTTGATTGCAAGCTAAATGCTAACTCAACTGCTTTTATGATTCTTTGTATGATAGCTGCATCTTCTGTTGCTTCGAAGATACCAGGTGCAAATACTTTTGGTTTAACTAGCAATCTATTTTTCCTGTTAACGACTGCTGTTACTATAATAGCTCCTGCATCCCTCATTCTCTTACGCATTTTTATAACACTGCTCTCTGGATAACGTAGCAATGTACCATCAATGCCGAAGTAATCGACATCAATTGAATCAATTTTTTCTCCATTCTCTAAATTAACAATATCACCTGGTGCAATCATTATTGCTTTTTCTACACCACACTCCTTAGCAAATTTTGCGTGTGCGTGAGTATGAATATACTCGCCATGGACTGGAATAGATATTTTAGGTTTTATTAAAGAGTACATTTCCCTTAGTTCTGCTTTCATTGGATGTCCAGAAGCATGGATGTCCTCTGTTTTTTCAGTAATAACTTCTACGCCCATCTCAATAAAAGCATTGAGCATATTATGTGTACGAGTTTCATTTCCAGGAATGATTTTTGATGAAAGGATCATTGTATCACCATGTTGCATTTTAAATACATGATGCCTCTTATAGGCAAGTTTTGAAGTTGCTGACGTTGGTTCGCCTTGACAGCCAGTGCAAATTAATAATAGCTTTTCTCTTGGCGAATCTACCACGTCTTTTGCTTCGAAAAAGTGAACAGAATCGATTAAATAACCACTGTCTTGTGCAACTTTTACTATTCTCCACAAAGATCTACCAAGCAAAACCACTTTTCTATCTAGTGACTTTGCAACCTGGCTTATTGTTTCAATTCGCGCCACATTTGAAGCGAAGAGCGATACGACTACCAACTTTTTAGACTGCCTTGTTATGTTGTAAATATTATTATAAATTTTACCTTCTGATTCAGGATCACGTCTACTCAATATGTTTGTTGAATCACAAATTGCCGCAAGTAAATTACCTTTATTGCCAATTTCTTTTAAACGACCTATATTAGAGGTTAATCCAATAATAGGTTTTGGGTCAAATTTCCAATCGCCAGTATGGAACACACTACCTATGCTAGTGCTAATTAATATTGAATGTGCCTCAGGGATTGAATGAGTTACATTGATAAACTCAACAATGAAAGGACCTAAATTTATGCTACCGTTTATGTCTACTTCTTTCACAGGCACCATACTTTCTAATTGAAACTCCTTTAGTTTCTCCTTGAGGAAGTTAACTGTAAAATTTGTTGCATATATAGGACATTGTAATTCTTTCCATAAATAAGGCACTGCACCACAGTGGTCTTCATGTGCATGTGTGATTATTATTCCAAGTAAGTCATTTTTTCTTTGAGAAATGAAGCTTATGTCAGCAATGAGCAGTTCAATACCTGGCATAGTTTCGTCATCAGCAAAACCAATACCAAGATCAATCATGATCCACTTTCCTTGGCAGTGATATAGGCTAACGTTCATTCCAATTCTGCCTACTCCTCCGAGTGGAAGGAATAAAAATTCGTTTTTGTTTATATTCATTAATTTTAAATTATTAAAATGTGAAGATAGCAAAACTTCAGTTCTAAATAAAGGGGTTTATTATTTTTGTATAACCTAAGGAAAACTTGAAGCTTTTGTCTTTTCATTTTTTACTGAAAACTCATATCTAACTATAAGATTTGGTGTATCACTTTGGCTTCAGAAGTTATTTTTGGACATAGTTAACACCTTGACTTTGCTTAATTAGTATTCCAAATTATAAAAAATAAATGGTTCTATGACAACGACTTTATTAAAAGGCAAAAGGGGGTTAATAACTGGAATAATAAATAAGAGATCAATAGCTTATGGCATAGCAAAAACCCTATCAGAGCACGGAGCAGGACTTGCAATTACCTACCAAAATGAAACGATAAAGGAGAGATTATTACCGATAGCAACTGAACTAAATGTAGAGTTAGTACTGAGTTGTGATGTTACAAATGAAGGAACTATAGATAGTGTTTTCGAAGTAATAAAAAAAAAGTGGGGCACTCTTGATTTTTTGGTACATGCAATTGCATTTTCTGATAAAAGTGAATTAAATAGTAAGTATGTTAATACTTCATTAAGCAACTTCCTTAATGCAATGCATATATCGTGCTATTCTTTTACTGCTTTGGCGCAAAGAGCTGAAAAAATGATGCCAAATGTCGGTAGTCTACTTACTTTATCTTACTATGGTGCTGAAAAAGTTATACCAAATTATAATGTCATGGGCTTGTGTAAAGCAGCACTTGAGGCAAGTGTGAGGTATCTAGCATGTGATTTAGGACCACAGAACATTAGGGTCAACGCTATTTCTGCTGGTCCAATCAGAACTTTAGCATCTTCTGGGGTAAGCAATTTCTGTTTCATATCGAAATGGAACAGAAGCAATTCTCCATTGAGACGTAACACTACAATAGAGGATGTTGGGAAAGCAGCATTGTACTTACTGAGTGACTTAAGTAGTGGTACCACTGGGGAAATTCTGCATGTTGACTCAGGGTATAATGTAGTAGGAATGAAGGTCATTGATTCGAATGTAATTCACAGTTGATACAGGAAAAAAGGCCTTTTGAAAACTGATAATATGATTTATAATCACTTGCATAAGTCTTGGATGTTTTATGTTCAAAAAATTAGTCTGGTATTGGTTCTTTGTAGAATTAATTAAGGGGTTTGCTGTTACATTGAAGTATATGTTTAAGCCGAAGGTTACGCTAAGGTATCCTATGGAGAAAGGCCATCTGAGTCCAAGGTTTCGTGGTGAACATGCATTGCGCAGGTATTCAAATGGTAAAGAGCGGTGTATAGCTTGTAAGTTATGTGAAGTTATCTGTCCTGCTCAAGCAATAGTTATTGAAGCGGAAGAAAGAGAGGATGGTAGCCGTTACACTACACGTTATGATATTGATATGACAAAGTGTATATATTGTGGGCTTTGCCAAGAGGCATGTCCAGTTGATGCAATTGTTGAGGGTCCTAATTTTGAATTTGCAACAGAAACAAAAAAGGAACTAATATATAATAAGGAGAAATTATTGCGTAATGGTGAGATTTGGGAAAAAGCAATTGAAGTTAGGTTAAAAAAGAATAAGCCTTATTATTAAAATTGATGATAAAGATTACCTTTTCACCTGGAGAAAAAGTAGAAAAATATAGTAATATAGTTACTATTTTTGATCTATTGCAACTAGATGTTTTGAAAGAAGCTATTGCTTTAAGGATAAATGGTGAGTTGTGTGACCTTTCACGTGAAATTGAATCTGGTACGGAGATAGAGGTAATACAGTTCGGTGATGAGGTAGCTCTAGATATAATAAGGCATGATGCTGCTCATATAATGGCTCAAGCGGTGAAGGAACTTTTTCCTAATACTCAAGTTACTATTGGTCCAATAATTAAAGATGGCTTCTACTATGATTTTGCTACGGATCATACTTTTACTATGGATGATCTTACCATAATAGAAGAAAAAATGAAAGGAATTATAAAAAGTAATTATAGATTTTTCCGAGAAGTCTGGGCTCGTGAGCAAGCAATTGATTTTTTTAGTAGTATAGGCGAAAAATATAAGATTGATATTATTTCTTGCATACCAGAAAATGAAGATCTAACTATTTATAGGCAAGGAGGTTTTGTTGACTTATGCCGTGGTCCACACTCTCCTTCAACTGGTAGAGTTCGAGCATTTAAACTTATGAAAGTTGCAGGAGCATACTGGCGTGGTGATTCCAATGGTCCGATGTTGCAACGAATATATGGTACTGCGTGGAGAAATAAGAATGAATTAAATACTTATCTTGAATGTCTAGAAGAAGCAGAAAAACGCGACCATCGTAAAATCGCTAAAGACATGGACTTATTTCATATTCAAGAGGAAGCTGTAGGGCAAATTTTTTGGCATGAACAAGGGTATATCTTATATAACATTCTTGAGTCTTATATAAGAAAAAAATTAGTAGATAATGGTTATTTTGAAGTAAGGACTCCTGTTCTAGTAGGTAGGGGACTATGGGAAAAATCTGGGCATTGGGATAAGTTTCGTGAAAGTATGTTTGTTGTTGATGGGCTTAAGAATGAAAAACTAGCGATAAAACCCATGAGTTGTCCTTGTCATGTACAGATTTTTAACTCTTGCACTAGAAGCTATCGTGATTTACCAATACGTATAGCGGAGTTTGGTACGTGTCATAGGAATGAAAGCTCAGGTTCATTGCATGGGCTGATGCGAGTGCGTGGGTTTACACAAGATGATGCGCACATTTTTTGTATGGAAGAACAAGTCAATTCTGAAACTGTAAAATTTTGTGATCTTTTGAAGGAAGTATACTCAGAGCTTGGATTCAACGAAGTTTCTGTAAAATTCTCAGACCGTCCTAATATTAGAGCAGGAAGTGATGAAGTGTGGAATAGGGCTGAAAAAGCTCTGCTCGAAGCTGTCAAGAAAACAGGTTTAAGTTATGAAATCAACCCAGGTGAAGGTGCATTTTATGGCCCAAAGTTAGAGTTTGCTCTAAAAGATGCAATAGGTAGAAATTGGCAGTGTGGAACGCTGCAAGTGGATTTTATTTTACCAGAACGTCTTGGAGCCTTTTATATAGGAACAGACGGGCAAAAGCATCATCCTGTTATGTTGCACAGAGCAATTCTTGGAACTTTTGAACGTTTTATTGGGGTTCTAATAGAGCACTATGCAGGAAAATTTCCATTATGGCTTGCTCCAACGCAACTTGCTATTCTAACCGTCACAAATGAAGTTGACAACTATGCTACAGAAATTAGCGGCGTTTTAAAAAAACAAGGTGTTAGGGTTAAAATGAATTTAACTAGTGAAAAAATTAGTCATAAAATACGCTTGCATAGTTTGAACAAGGTGCCTATATTATGGATTATAGGCAAGAATGAGGTTGCAAGTAAAACTGTGTCAGTGAGAAATTTAGGGTCAGAGAGGCAAGAGTCTTTTTCTTATGAAAAAGCTGCTGAGCTTCTACTAAAAGGTATTAACTTGGGTTAAGGGAGTTAAAGTTTGCAAATTAAAAAAAACAGGATTAATAAGTTTATTACGGCTAAAGAGGTACGTCTGGTTGATCAGAATGGCAATATGGTTGGAATCATGGCAATAGAACAAGCTTTGGAGTCTGCACAGAATGTCAGTTTAGATTTAGTAGAAATTGTTCCTGATTCAGCTCCTCCAGTATGTAAAATCTTAGATTACAGTAAGCAAAGGTATAATGCAAAAAAGAAAGCAAGTGAAGCAAAAAAGAAACAGAAGATATTAGCTATAAAAGAAATTAAGCTGGGCCCTAATATTAGCGATCATGACTATGAAACAAAATTACGTCAAGCAAGAGATTTTCTTACACATGGACACAGGATCAAAATTACAATGAAGTTTAGAGGTAGAGAGCTAATAAACACTGAAGTTGGTCTGGAGAAATTAGAACGGTTGATTAGAGATACTGGAGATATTGCTAAAGTAGAATTAGCTCCTAAACAAGAGGGGAATCAATATTTTTTAGTTCTGGTTGCTAAATAGCAAAACTTGTTGTCTACTAAAACTATTTAATGATTTTTACTTAAGTTAGTAAAACAATTTTCATTGTGCCAATAAAATTATAGAATTGGCACAGCGCTGTAACCGGGTATATGGCAGCTAGAGTGTGGTTAAAATATGAAAAACCTTGTCAAAAGAAAGATTTTACCAATCGACTTTTTTATCTTTGTCTTTGATTTGAAGTATAGATACTAGGCTAATTAATGCGCAGGCAGTAAGATAGATGCCTGATGCAAATTTTGTTTCAGTTTTTTCTATAAGCCACATACATATAGATGGAGAAATGCCGCCGAAGACTCCTGCAGATACGTTGTGAGCTAAACTAAAACCAGTACATCTAACCTTTGTTGGGAATAATTCACAAATAAGAGAATTATATATTCCAAAAGATGCACCTATTGGTATGCTTATCAACAGAAAAGTGAGCATTACAATGTAGTGATTATTGTATGATAATAGCGGAAAGACTAGTAAACTGACACAAGCTAAAATTATTAATGTAGGAATCATCACATTCTTTCTTCCAACTTTATCAGATAGTGTTGCAAGCAACACTGCAGACACTCCAAATGTAATTTCGACCATGATCCTTACTACGTTTTTGATATCGATGCCTGATAGGATAATCTCTTTTACAGATATGTTATAAAACATGATTGTTGAATAAACAATTGCATTCTGAGCAATGCCAAGCCCAATTGCTATCATAAATGCTCTTTTATATTTCTTGAGCAATTCTAGAAATGGTGAATGAAATAAGCCTTTATTTCGGCTGTGCATTTTATATGCTAAGCTTTCCTCTATTATATATCTTATTAGAAAACCTATTATACCCATAATAGAGGAGAAGTAGAAGAGCAATCTCCAACCCCAAACTTCATAATTTTCACCTGTAAGCTTTTTACAAATAGCTATCATTACAAAGCATGTAATGGAACCAAGTGCGCCACTGAAAGCCTTCATGCTACCTAAAAAACCTAGATTTTTTTTATCGCTTGAGTGCTCTATTAGAAATGCTGAATTTATACTTGTTTCTCCACCTGTTGCCATTCCTTGTATTATTCTGCAAAACAGAAGTAATATGGGAGAAAATATTCCTATTTTTTTGGCGCTGGGTATCACTGCGATTGCAGTAGATGATATTGAGGCTAATATTACAGAAGCCAGTAAAATTTTTCTCCTGCCGTACTTATCTCCAATATAGCCAAAAACAAATGCTCCAAGTGGCCTGAATCCAAATCCAATTGCAAAACTGCCAAGAAATTTAATTTTTTTTACGTATTCACTACTTTCTGATGAAAAGAGAACATCACTTATTATGTGTGTCAAAACTCCAAATAGAGTCAATTCATACCATATAATCATATTGCAGATTATACCTGATATTATTGCTTTTTGGATATTATTCACACTTTTTCAGTTTAATATAATCTGCGGTGCTGTCAATCAATAACTTGCAAGAATAATTCACGTAAATGTCCACTTTTTATCTTAGAAGGAGCACCCATTAAAACATCTTCGCCTTGTTGGTTCATAGGGAAACAGGTTACTTCACGAATATTTGGCTCGTCAGCAAGCAGCATGACCATTCTATCAACTCCTGGTGCTATCCCACCATGAGGTGGTACCCCAAATCTAAATGCACGCACAAGTGCACTAAATTTTGTATCTACTTCTTCTTTACTATAGCCTGAAATAGCAAAAGCTTTATACATAACATCTAGCTTATTATTGCGAATCGCTCCGCTTGATAATTCTATTCCATTACAAACTAGATCATATTGGTAAGCAAGAATATATAATGGATTTTTTTCCTCCAGATCTTTCAAGCCACCATGCGGCATAGAAAATGGATTATGAAAGAAGTTGATTTTTTTATTTTTATTGTCATACATAAAATATGGAAAATCAATAACCCAACAGAATTTGAAAACATTTTTATCTATTAGGCCTAATTCTGATCCTAAAAGGGTACGTACTTTTCCTGCAATTACTGCTGCTTCATTTTCTTTGTCAGAAGCAAAGAATATGCTATCTCCAGGCTTTATATTTGTTACTTCTCTTATATGATTTAGCTTATTATCATTAAAGAATTTAGCGATTGGTCCCTTTATAGTACCATCTTTATCAAACGTTATATACCCAAGACCTTTAGCTCCGAATTCTTTTTGCGCATGCTCTATCTTTTTATCAAAAAAGCTCCGTGGCTTTCTTGCTGTTTTAGGAGCGGGAATAGCTCTGACTACCATGCCTTGTTGAATATTGCTTTTGAAGATATTGAACCCTGAATCACGGAAAACTTCTGTAACATCACTAATTGATAATGGATTGCGTAGATCTGGCTTATCAGATCCATATTTAAGCATTGCCTCTTTATATGTGAGGCGTGGGAAATTTTTGTCAACTGACTTGCAAGAGAATTTAGTGAACACTTTATATAAAGTAGTTTCAATGACCTGAAATATATCTTCCTGAGTCACAAAAGACATTTCAAGATCTAGCTGGTAAAATTCTCCAGGAGAGCGATCTGACCTTGTATCTTCATCACGGAAACATGGTGCAATTTGAAAATATTTATCGAACCCTGACACCATTAGTAATTGCTTGAAAATTTGTGGAGCTTGTGGTAATGCATAGAATTTACCGGGGTTTAGTCTGCTTGGTACTAAATAATCACGTGCTCCTTCAGGAGATGAAGCAGTAAGTATTGGAGTTTGGATTTCTAAAAAACCTTGTTCTATCATGAGTCTGCGGAGTTCTGCAATGATTTGTGAGCGTAAAATAATATTATTACGAACTTTTTCTCGCCTTAAATCAAGAAACCGATATTTTAACCTCATATTTTCTGAGTATTCTTGCTTGCCAGAAATACTTGCTAATATGCTTTTTTCTTCTTTTGCTATTTCTTCATCACAATGAAATTTGACTTCCGATTCAATGTGCAAATTAATAACTATAACCTCAATTTCTCCTGTAGGGATAGAGCTATTTACTGTATCTTTAGTTCTAGCTTTTACTATTCCTGTGACAGTAATTACACTCTCTGATTTTAAATTTGAAATTTCATCAAAAAAGTCTTTGTCATTATTAAATACTAACTGAGTAATTCCATAAAAGTCTCTCAAGTCAATAAAGATTAGATTACCATGGTCACGCTTATGGTACAGCCATCCAGAAAGAGTGACTTCCTTTTCTATATCGCCTTTCCTTAATTCATCGCACGTATGAGTTTTATAGCAATTCATATTTGTTGCAGCGGCATTTTAAAGTATAGGAGTAAATCTTATCAAATACAAGTTTGTTTGCTTGGATACTTGTATTATTTTTGAAGTTCAATGTTACTTTCTGGTATCATTTTTCCTACAAAAAATTGTGAAGTTTCTATAGTTAGGCTATGATTATAGATGGCTCTTTCAATAAGCTGAGTACAAAAATGTCATTTGGGCAAATCATTATATGTAGCACAATTTTACTTGCTATAGCTGCAATATTTTTCTTTTTTAGAAAAATATATAGAGGTTGGGTTAGGAAAATTATCTTCCCTAAAGAAGGGCTTAAAGAAGAATGTGAAGAAAACAGGAAATATAATGAGCTATATCAAGAAAATAAGCGAAGAGAGCTAATAAAACGTTTAGAAATGCTACGTGAGAGGCAAAAGGATATACAGTATAAAGGGGATCCAAAAATAGTTGGCATAGCAAAGCCAGTAGGTAAATGGACAAAAATGGTTATAGTTGGCAGTAATTTAATGCAGCGTTTTGCACAATTGATATATAAAAAAGATAGGCAGAAAGGATTCTGGGAGATATTTATAAGAGCTCAAGCTTCAACTCGTGAGAAGCATAAAGGAAGAGGTAGGTAATTCATGCTCGAATGTGAAGGTTTATCCTGTGTCCGTAATAACAAAATATTGTTTAAAAATCTTAGTTTTAAAGCTGAGCCAAAATCGAGAGTTTTAATTACTGGTCCAAATGGTAGTGGCAAAACCAGCTTAATTAGAAGCTTGTCTAGGCTCTTGCCACCAGTATCGGGAAGCATAAGATACTGTGGAAAAGATATATATAATGATCCACGACCTTATGTATCTTCTATGGTCTATGTGGGGCATAAGAATGCCTGTAAAGATAACCTAACTGTTGCTCAAAATATAGAATTCTGGGCAGGAATACGGGATACTAGAGAGTTAACCATGGCAGCTATTTGTTGTTTACAGTTGCGACCTGTACTTAATGTTAGATATGGTGCACTTTCTGCAGGATGGAAAAAGAGAGTTGCTTTTGCTCGCCTTTTGATTTCTAATGCAAATGTTTGGTTAATAGATGAACCATTTTGTAATCTTGATAGTACGGCGTATAAATTAGTACTGGGTTTAATCTTAACGCGTTCTGAACAAAATGGTATAGTGGTTATCACGGGACATAATCCCATGAAACAATTGTATGATTTTATAACGATTGACATGTGTAATTTTATGGTTGATTGCTCTTACTGAGCAAAGGTGGAGAGAAAGTTTAAAATGTTTTATAAAAAGAGTATAGTGTTTTAAAATAATATAATATCTACATTGCTTGACGTGTTTTTATAGTTCTACCATCCTAATAATAGCGATATTTTTTGGTCTAAAGGTCTGTTTTTACTTTAAAAGTAGCTAGGGTTGTTGTAGGTCTTATGTATCTGATTGTAGTGATTTTATGGTGCTATTCAGAGTGCTTGGATGTATCTATTGCCAGTACCCTTTTAAGAAAATGAAAAAAAATTCACAACGGAATTGTTATAATAGTACCATTTTGATATAACTACTACTTCAGTAAATAAGCTTTCAGTGAATTTACCCAAAGTAGGTCACTGAATAGACAATATGTTCAACTATTTTTCTACTTCGCTGCTACTTTAAATAGCAGGCTAAGAACGATAAGCTAATACCAGAGCCTAGAAGTTATATATGCTAAACCTGTTTGTACTAGTTACAGTAGTGTATTTAATACGCCTAATTTTATTGATTTTACTGCTATTTTTCAATAGGAAGTATATTTTTTACCTTTTAGTATTTTAATTATAGGTACAAAGTGCCTTCAAACCTATTGCTAAGAATGCTAAAGATAGTACAGAATGGCAAGTACTTACACTTGTGGTGTAAATTGATTAATTAATACCAAATTTTGCTTGGTAAGTAGATGCGTATCTTGTCCTCTTATGAAGATTTGACCTTAAATTAACACTACACCAATACCAGCGTGCAGAGTAATTACATTCTTTCTCTGTTAAAATAGTAATATATATTAATCATCTAGCTAGATTATTAAAGCTTTCGTTTTTCATTTTGAGTGCGACTCTAAAATCTGCTTTTAATGCCTGCATTAGCGTTAGCATGCTTTTTAGTGTCTCTTCCAACATCATTTTTTTACTTCTTAAAAATTTGATGCTCTTCTAAAGTAAATCATATTTTACTTAAGCATGGTACTTTTTATCATAATGAGATTTAACATGCTTTGAGTGACTTATTGTTCTAATAATCTCTATCGCATGATTCAGTTTGAAAGTATAAGTTTTTAGATTTAGCATTTCATGTGTTCGACAAATGTCCTCTTCAGCACTGCTAGCAGAAATCCTGAAATGACTTGGGAAAGACTGTAGGCAACTTCAATTTTTTCTTCCTATTAGAGCAAAGGCTCCTTTTGTATTGGTATCTGTATCTTTTCTTCATCTTCTAGACTTGCTATGTTATTGAGTAATGCTTCAAAGTAGTTAACTCTAGGATAAAAAATTTTCTAGTTATTTATTTGAGTGCTATTAGATAAACACTCAACCAAAAAGGCAGCAAAATTACTAATATAAAGATGTTGCCCTGAACTTTTACCTGTTGTTTATGACTTTCTATAGCTAAAAATTATATTTATCATTTAGAAGGCTATTTATGCAGGAATGGAATTTTTTACACTTCTAAAAAAGTAGTATATACTTTGTTAACTAAAAATCACTTTTTTTCGATATGCAAGATTTTAAGATATTAAAAAATCTAAAAGCAAAAACACTAGAAGCTGAAAAAGGAGGAGGTTCTGATAGAATTGATAAACAACATGCAAAAGGTAAATTAACTGCTAGAGAAAGACTGAGTATACTGCTTGATGAAAATTCGTTTGAAGAATATGATAAATTTGTGAAACATCACGCAACTGATTTTGGTATGCAAAATGCTAATTTTCTAGGTGATGGTGTTATAATTGGCCATGGTACTATTTATGGTAGAAAGGCTTTTGTTTACTCCCAGGATTTTACTGTCTTTGGTGGGTCTCTTGGTGCATCTCACGCAAAAAAAATATGCAAGATTATGGATATGGCAATTAATGCTAGAGTTCCTATTATTGGGCTAAATGATTCTGGTGGAGCTAGGATTCAAGAAGGAGTCAATTCCCTTGCTGGTTATGGGGAAATTTTTCAAAGGAATGTTGATGCATCAGGAGTTATACCACAAATTTCTCTAGTCATGGGTCCATGCGCTGGTGGTGCAGTTTATTCTCCAGCATTAACTGATTTTACTTTTATGGTGAAAAATAGCTCATATATGTTTATAACTGGACCAGATGTGGTAAAGAAAGTGACGTATGAAAATGTAAGCCATGAAGATCTTGGTGGAGCAAAAATTCATACAAGTAAAACGGGGGTAGCAGATTCTGCGTTTAGTAATGATATTGAAATGCTGCTAAAAATGCGTGAGTTTTTTACCTTTTTACCAGCGAATAATCAAGAGGCTCCAAAATTAGTGCCGACTTACGGTAATGTTAATGACGTTGATGAATCTTTAAATACTCTAATCCCTTATAATTCTAGTACTCCTTATGATATGTATGAGCTTGTTGAGAAGGTATGTGATGAAAGAAAGTTCTTTGAACTAAAGCCTGATTTTGCTCGTAATGTTCTAATTGGTTTTGGTAGGATTAAAGGGAGTACTGTTGGTATCGTTGCAAATCAACCTATGCATCTTGCAGGGTGCTTAGATATTGATTCTTCAAGGAAAGCTGCAAGATTTGTAAGGTTCTGTGATGCGTTTAATATTCCTATTATCACGCTCATTGATGTTCCAGGTTTTTTACCAGGTACAAGTCAAGAGTATAATAATATAATACAACATGGAGCAAAACTACTTTACGCTTATGCTGAGGCGACTGTACCAAAAGTTAGCTTGATCACTAGAAAAGCATACGGTGGTGCGTATATTGTTATGAGCTCTAAACATCTAAGAGGTGATATAAATTATGCTTGGCCGACTGCTGAAATAGCTGTAATGGGGCCTGAAAGTGCAGTTGAAATTATATTTCGACATGAGAAGGATCAGCAAGCCTTGATTAAGGAATACAAAGAGAAATTTGCTAGTCCATTTTTTGCTGCATTATATGGGTATGTTGATGATATAATAATACCAAGTAAAACGCGTTACCATCTTCATAAAGCACTAGAGTTACTCAAAAATAAAAAAGTAGAAAGAATATGGAAAAAGCATGATAACCTGCCTCTGTAACTTTTTTCTGAGTTCTTATTTTAAGTATAGTCAGTGTGCCGTTACCAAGACTCGAACTTGGGACCTCGTCATTACCAATGACGTACTCTACCACCTAAGCTATAACGGCAAGGTTCATGCATATGAGTAACATAAAAAAGAATGAGAAGAAAGAAGAAGAAAGAAAAAGATTAGCGAGGGCTTTAAAACAAAATATCCTAAGAAGAAAAAAACAGCAACAGGTTAGACAAAATAGGCCACTTTCAAAGTTTATTTATGGTGAGAAATTTTTGGAAAGGAGATTCATGGAATGCCTGAACATGTTTTTGGAATTTTTAACAGTAAAATTGTCACCAGAAACTTAAGTTTTAAGGAAGGCCTTATGCCAGAACTGCCGGAAGTAGAAGTAATCTCTAATTTTTTACTTAATGAGATAAAAAATAGGCAG
Source organism: Wolbachia endosymbiont of Dirofilaria (Dirofilaria) immitis (assembly GCF_013365455.1). Lineage (GTDB taxonomy): Bacteria > Pseudomonadota > Alphaproteobacteria > Rickettsiales > Anaplasmataceae > Wolbachia. The sequence goes on along the minus strand of NZ_CP046578.1, from coordinate 745,312 downwards.
ATAAGTAGTGTAATAGTTAATAATTGGAGTATGCGTGTGTCAGTAACAAAGAATATTAATGATATACTAAAAAATAGATGTGTAAGTGATATCGAGCGTAGAGGTAAGTATATAATCTGGTGTGTAGACAATGATGCAGCTGTGATTATGCATCTTGGCATGAGTGGAAAGCTTATATATGCTGAAGGTAATCGAGCACAGGGTAAACATGATCATGTGATATTTTTATTTTCTGATAATGCTTCAATAACCTTTTATGATCCAAGGAGGTTTGGGTCAGTTATTATTTTAAGTAAAGAGCAAAAAAGTAATTTTTTTAATAATTTTGGAATAGAACCTCTCACAAGTGAATTCAGTGGAAGTTATTTGCAGAAGTTACTGAAAAATAGAAAAGCAAATATTAAATCGACATTAATGAATAATAAGCTAATAGTTGGTGTGGGTAACATATATGCTTCTGAGAGCTTATTTAGAGCTCGCATATCACCGCTCAGGCCGGCGCAGGATTTGAAATATAAAGAGTGCGAGAAACTTGCCACCGAGATAAAAAATACTTTGAATGATGCAATTGCTGCAGGAGGTTCAACGGTGAGGAATTATACACAGCCATCTGGGTCTGTTGGATACTTTCAAAATAGTTTCTATGTATATGGTAGAGTTCAAAATCCTTGCAAAGTTTGTGGTAATATCATAACACTTATACGACAGAATGGTCGTAGCACTTATTTTTGTAATGCATGCCAAAATTGATTCATATTTTTAAATATGACGTTTTCACCTGAGAAAGATCCACTTGGTTTGTTTTCAATGTGGTATACAGCAGTGCTTAATTCTTCATGTAAAGAACCAACTGCGATGACACTAGCAACTTGCAGTAAAGACTGCGTTCCATCCGCAAGAGTAGTGTTACTAAAAGAATATGGTGAAAAAGGCTTTGCGTTTTTCACTAACGTGAATAGCAGAAAAGGGAAAGAATTAACTGAAAATCCTAAAGCTGCATTAGTATTTCACTGGATAGAATTTTCTAGACAAGTACGAGTTGAAGGAGATGTTAAACTTTTAGATAACGAGCAAGCTGGCAAATACTTTTCTTCTCGAGCACGCAATAGTCAAATTAGTGCATGGTGCTCAAAGCAATCAAGCATTCTGGAAGATTGGGAAAACTTCAAGCAAGATATCGAAGTTAAAGAGAAGGAATTTAGTGATATACAAGTTTCCTGTCCTGTTTTTTGGGTAGGATTTTACGTGATTCCAAAAATAATTGAATTTTGGCAAGAAGGTGAGTATAGGAGGCATACTAGATTTAGGTATACTCTTGTTGCAAGGAGCAATTGGAAAATAGAACAGCTGTATCCTTAACTATGTAAAACTATGTAATACAATGAACACTTTGATTTAGTAATTACCTTCACTGGAAGTAAGACAAAATTAACTTAACGTCTGTATAGCTATACGCTGCAGCACACTGTAATTGTTTTTAAAGCTACTGGTGTTATTTAAGTATTATATCAGAAAAGTAGTGGTTGTGAATTGTGGTGAGACTAACTCAAATTATAATATCTACAATGTGTAATTAAATATATACGAAAGAATCTTTTGTGGAGAATAGTTCTTTTCTTATACTGTTGTATATAATATGCGTAAAATAATATTGAAGAAACAGTAGCAATAACTTTTGATCTGCAACTTAAGATAATGAAACGTAAATTGATCTTATCTGCAAGTGCTCCTATTTTGAAGCTCATGCTACTGATAATGTAGCAGAATAGACTATAAAAGTTCTTTAGTCCTTTTCTATATAACCTTTCTAATTAACTGGTAATAATGATTTTTTCTGTGGAATTTTGATTTTCTGTTATTATTAGGGTGAGATCGATTTAATAATTAAAGTAACTTTTGGAATATAGACATGAAGTTGCGGAGGTAGGATTTGAACCTACGACCTTCAGGTTATGAGCCTGACGAGCTACCGAGCTGCTCCACCCCGCGTCGTTATTTAGCTATTATATCTGTAATAATAAAAAAATAAAAGAATAAAATTATCCCTATAGTATATAGGGTTTTTTATATAATAAACTGAGTTGTTAGTTTACGGCATTTAGTTTTGTTCTTATCCGCATTTCCCTGAACCATTGATTATTATCATAGCACTTAGGTTATTATAGTATGCTTGTAGAGAAGAATTTGGTGTTTCTTTGGAATTTTTTTTTATTGTGCTTGGTATTTTCTCTAGTTTTATATATATCTCTTGGTATCTTAGTCAGTACTGATAATGCTGCTATTAAAGAGCAGTAGTAAATTACTATCCTTTACGGGAGAAGCAGGAGCTTTTTGCTATTAAAACATGAATGAAGCAAAATGGGCAGGGTTAAATTTTTTAACTATGCTAAGTGTAGTAACTTAGAACAAAGGTCTCAATTGTGATAATCATGTTTGTGTATATAGCGCAGGGAGTAATAAATTTAGTACTCTTCTCTATTTCAATATGTGTTGAGTGCTCTAATTGTTATAGTGCGTTGGCAAAATTTGGTTTTGCCTATGTCATAATTAGTCTCAACTGAGACTAATTATGACATAGAGCTTGATATTATCTACGAAGATGAGAACATTGTGATTCTCGATAAATGGAGTAAATTGATTTGTCTACTTAGGTGCTAGAACAAGTAATGGATACACTTTTAAGTACAATTATTATATGTCTTACTAAAATCCTCTATGCTTGTGTAAGATTAGAAATTGTTTATAGACTTGATAAAATGCTAGTAAGCTGGTGCTGCGATGACAGTTTGTGGAGTATTCCCCTAACTAAGTGATTATAAGACTGATATTACTTTCAAACGTGGTAGTAAAGAAATGTTATATATAACAAAAACAACGGGAAACTGGAAATTTCCTATTATTTAATATAGATGGCTATGTAGGATAAGTAGACCAGTTAAGTATGTTTGGGAGCAGGTGGAACACTAAATTTGGGCTTACAGGTTATGTAGTGATATTACATTGTTTGGTGGTCAAAATTTATGGGAAAATAATAACAAGAGTACAAATGTGATAGAATTCTAATTTTTGTTTGTACCTTTAATAGAAAAAGTATTACATATGTATAAACTAAAGGATTATACTATCTGAAAAGATAGGGGTATATGGAATTTAAATCTGGTTTACTAAAAGGTATAAAAACCTGATCAGTAAGTTTAAAGGAGCAGTGGATTATGCAATTGCTTAAGTAGTAAGTAAGTGATATATAAGATAACGCCTTGACAGTTGCAGTGAATTTTTCTCAATGGTAGAATAATGACTGGCATACGGTTTAAGTATTATGATTAGTTTGTTATTTATAGTGCTGGTGTTTTTTTGTGGTGATGCGTTTGCAAAACAGGAACCACGTTCAATAGCTGCAGACAGTCATATAAAGGTAATAAATTATAATCCGCAGGCTATACATAAGTACACAGGTTTTTATGGTTATCAGTCTAGCATATTGTTTGAGTCAGGTGAGATAATACAGAACCTTTCAATGGGCGATCCAACTGGTTGGCAGCTTATTCCTCAGGGCAATAGGTTGTTCATTAAACCTATAGATGATATTGCTGATACTAATGCAACTATTATTACTAATAAAAGAGTTTATTACTTTGAATTTCGTGCTGAGGAAGCGACTGGGCTAGATGATCCAAGGTTAGCATATGAAGTTAGGTTTCTTTATCCACTATTTAACAGTGATGAAATCTATACAACTGGTAACGGTGATATTCTTGAGCAAGCTAATCCTACTACTGTGCTGCCTGATATGAATGATATTGAAGTTATAAAAAGAGGCTTAAACTTTAATTATTCTGTCTCACATGTTAAAGGTAGTGAATCAATAGTACCAACTAAAGTCTTTGATGATGGGAAATTCACGTATCTGCAGTTTAATAAAACAAATTCTGATTTTCCAGCAGTTTTTATGGTTGACTCTGCAGGGTATGAATCTATAGTGAATTTTCGAACAGTTGATGATTACCTTATACTTGAAAAAGTAGGTTCTGTGTTTACCTTAAGAAACGGGTTGAGCACAGTTTGCCTATTTAATGAAAATGTGCTTTGATAGAAGAGTAAGTAGTTAGTATAAGCGGTAAGTTTATACTAATGTGTAATTAGGGAGTAGATATAAGGTTTTTGTTTATTCGTAAAGTAGTAAGAGGTAATTCAAGCTGTAAAAATAATAAAAAAGACCAGCTCACTTATGCTGGCTGTAACTGAAAGTCTACCTGTCAATCTCACCAAAAACTATATCAAGTGAACCAATGATTGCTACAATATCAGAAAGCATGTGCCCTTTTGCCATGAAATCTAAGGCTTGTAAATGTGCAAAGCCAGGTGCTCTTATTCGACATCTATATGGTCGATTAGTACCATCTGAAACTATATATACTCCAAACTCGCCTTTTGGTGCCTCAACAGCCACATAAGCCTCACCTTCTGGTACATGGTATCCTTCTGAATAAAGCTTAAAATGATGAATTAGAGCTTCCATAGACTTTTTCATCTCTGCTCTTGGCGGTGGAGAAATTTTTCTATCTTCAGTTTTTATTGGTCCTTCAGGCATTTTCTCTATACATTGCTTTACTAGTCTAGTAGACTGCCTAATCTCTTCCATCCTTACTAAATAACGGTCGTAACAGTCGCCGTTTTGGCCGATCGGTATATCAAAATCTAATTGATCATATATCTCATATGGCTGGCTTTTTCGCAGATCCCAAGCAAGTCCGGCTGCACGCAACATTGGGCCACTAAAGCCCCAGTCAAGAACCTGTTTAATTGACATTTCACTGATTCCTACAGTACGTTGTTTCCATATTCTATTTTCTGTTAAGAGGTCGTCAATATCGTCTATATACTTTGGAAACTGCTCTATAAACTTTGCAATATCCTCAGTTAAACCTTCTGGAACATCTGCTGCGATTCCACCTGGCCTAATATAAGCTGCATGAAACCTTGCCCCTGAAGCTCTCTCATAAAACTCTAATATCTTTTCTCTTTCTTCAAAGAGCCATAAAAGAGGAGTCATTGCTCCGACGTCGAGTGCTTGAGAAGAGATATTGAGTAGATGGTTGAGTATTCTTGTTAGTTCACAAAATAGAACACGCAAGTATTTTGCTCTAATTGGAACTTCACATCGTAGCAATTTTTCCACGCATAGTGAATATGCATGCTCTTGTGACATTGGTGATACATAGTCAAGGCGATCAAAATAAGGTAAGGCTTGAAGATACGTTTTATGTTCTATTAATTTTTCAGTACCACGGTGTAGAAAACCAATATGAGGGTCTGCTCTTTCAATCACTTCGCCATCCATTTCTAAAACAAGACGCAACACTCCATGTGCAGCCGGATGTTGAGGCCCAAAATTTAACATCATCGTCTTTAGGTTAGACATATGTGGTAACTTGAAGTATTGAAATTATATAGGCAAAAGTGTGTTAAAAGTCAATAGACTCTTGTATAACATTTAGCAGCACATAGATATATTAGAAATAAAGGAAATTACTTGACAAATTTTGTAATTCTCTTTACCATAAAATCAAAGGTATTATGTAGCTAGTGTCTTAATACATAGTTTTTTTACACTATGCTTACCTTATATCTTTATATCTTTGTAAATTTTGCTTAGTCTTCTAGGTTTTTATTTATATAAGTATGAAATTGTACTTATAAAGCGTTTAAGATAATATGGAACATCAATTTTTAATAGTGGAGGATATTATCTCTAGGGCTTCTTTTATTTTTCCGTTTAGTAGATTTCTTATAGGTGTTCAGTGGTGTGGTTGAAAGGTGTATTGTGTAGAGTGTTTAGTAATTTATTTTTAATTTTTTAAATGATTATATTTTTATATTTATTTTTAATAAAAATACTTATTTTTTGAAATTTTTTTCTACTGAATCACCAAATGGATGCTTTAATTGTTTTGTAATGCAAATACTTTTTTCTATTTTATACTAGGTATTAGATGAATTTACTTCAGGGTCAGAGGCTTTAAATTCTATTCTTAATAGTTTAAGTTTTGTATCAGACTCATGACAATAGTTATAACCTGAGTTCTACTTCTATGACTTTATTTTATTCCTTTTGTATTGATACTAACTTTGGTCTCAACTTTTCGATTACTAGTCTGTTGCTGATTTATTGAATATTGGAGTCTTGTTCATTTGGTTTCATCTACTCTTGCTTACTTACTTACTTTATTTTACACTAGTCCATGATAAGCTCAAAAATTAGATTTTATACCTTTTGCTTTTTTCTCTACCCTTTTTTTTTTGAAAATCACGCTTTAGTGTAGATAGAATTTTAAAAAGCAAAGTAAAGTATTTGACTAGTGCTCTTTGGCTTGTTAAGACTTTTTCTTTTTTTTTTGTGAATCTTTAATATGTTTTTTTCTTTTGTTATTTTTAGATATTGTGTCACGTATTGTTAATTCGCCAAACACTAAGCAGTATTCTTTTTTATGTTCTATAAAAACTTTCTAGTTATACGGTACTCTTTCTTGTAAGCAGATGCTTTTAATGTTGGTACCTGAAATTACTATAAGAGCTTCCCTAATCTGCGCTTTTGTAACTAGCAGTATAGACTAGTAATTCTGTTTTCGATAACTAAGACCATAGGTAAGATCTTTTCCAGGCACTGAAAAATGATATGATTACACTTCCATTTCTTTATGAAAACCTTTTTTAGGTAACTGTGCTGAATAATTTTACCTAAATTTACTGACTTGATATGTACTTTACCTCACGTTTCTAAAGTATTTCAAGCTATTAGAATTAATAATATTATTAATTCTATAATATAAGTCGTCACACCTGAATAATAATAATTATCTTTAATGATAATGTTTGATAAAGTTATTAATATTAATTACTCTCATCATTAAGTCGAGTAATATTGTTAATATATTAATGTTTCTCTTTCATAGAGTTAATAGCACAGACATAATCATAGTATGACTGATTGAACCTTAAAGCTTAGCTTTTACAGCTCGCTAGAATAGCTTTCTGTTTTTCTTTCATATGATAGTTCTAGATAAAATTTTTTAACATATTTGCTATTCTATTTAATAGACTGGAAGTTATTATGAATTTGTTGCTATATGATTTTTAAAATGGCAAGCTACAGACTTTAATTTGCATAAATGATATTTTCTGATCAGGTTTATCTTTTTTCTGTGCTCGTGAATTTTAAATTTAACGCACTCAAAAATAAGATTGTTCCTAACAAAATCATGGGTGCTGAAAGTAACTGTCCCATGGTTAACCCGAGCCATAGGTAGCCAAGTTGATAATCTGGTTCACGGAGAAACTCGACCATAAAACGTACTATTCCGTACCATATAACCGCAATGCTAGTCAATGTACCACGATATAATCTTATTCTAGTCAAGAAAAACAGTAGATTCATAACTATGAAAAGCAATAATCCTTCAAAAAATGCCTCATAAAGTTGGCTTGGGTGACGTGGTAAATTATCGCTTTCTGAGAATACTATACCCCAAGGTATAGTTGTAATTCTACCAAATAACTCTCCATTTATAAGATTGCCTATTCGGCCTAAAAATAAACCTACAGGAACTCCGCAAGAAATTAGATCTAGTGTGTAAAACACAGGAATATTATATTTTTTACATAGAATTGCCACCGCAAGAAAAACTCCTATGGCACCGCCGTGAAACGACATACCTCCTTTCCAGGTTTTCAATATCTCAATAGGGTTGTTTACATAATAACCTAAATCATATATCAATACATAGCCAAGCCTGCCTCCGAGTATGACACCTATAATAGTAACTGTTAATAACGAATCATGAAAGTTTTTAGTAAATATCTTTTGGTTATCTAGCTTATATGAATACCAGTGTGCAAACGCTATACCGAAAATATATGCTAGAGAGTACCAGTATATAGAGATAGAACCAATCCTAAAAATTACTGGGCTTAAAGACATATTTTGCTACAAGTTATTTTAAATAGTCCACTTTTCTCGCGATTCCATTCCCTCTGTTTTATGGTTGCTCTCTTATCATAAAGTTTTTTTCCTTTCACGATAGCAATTTTAGTTTTTGCTAATCCTTTGTCATTAAAATAAATTGAAAGTGGTACAACAGTTATTCCAGCAGTCTTAATTTGGCTAATTAATTTATTTATCTCTTTTTTATGCAGAAGTAGTTTACGTTCTCTTTTTGGCTTATGATTTTTTCGGTTTGCGGCTTTATATTCTGCAATATGCATATTATATAGCCATATTTCACCGTTTCTTTCGATGACGTAAGCGTCAGAGACATTTACTTTTCTTTCCCTTAGTGATTTGACTTCACTACTTAACAAAACTATTCCTGCTTCAAATTCTTCTAAAAGAAAGTACTCAAACCTTATTTTTCTATTTTCTATAATAACTTCCATGTAAAAGATATTTCTTCGAGCTTTAATATATACCACAGGATTTTAGCTTAACTCATAATAGGAAACAACTGCTAATAAGCGGGAGGCTAGTTATGCTGATCAAGAAAAAAACTGCTGCTAAATGAAAATTATTAATTGTTGCTTTATAGATATAATTGTTACTTTTCTTTCTGATTACGTTCAGGTTTCTCTTGGTTAGTCATGTCTTTTCCAATCTCTTTGATTTTTAGTATAAACGACTCTGGTACATACATATCAACTATGTTTTCTATTGTTATAAATAAAGTCTGATAAGAATGTGATCTTATTATCCAGTTAGGTAATATTTCTTCTATTTTAGACTCTTCCTCTTTTTTATCATATATTATATAGCAGTATAAGTGCACGACGGAAAGTAGTATGTGAGAAAGTAATATCCCTTTAAGGGTTCCAATACAGATTCCAGTGACTCTGTCGATTAACCCTAGCCTTATAGGTAGTAATATGTACATTAGCCAGTTATTTATTATTATAAATATGAAGTTAAGTATAATAAATACAGAAATTGTAGAAAGTATGTTTTGCATGACTTTGGAATCAAAATATTTACTGTAATTTATGGTAAAAAAATCATAATAATTAACTGTTAGAAAGATCGATAAAAACAGAAACATTAATGCGCATAATTCTTTTATAAAGCCCCTAGTGATTGAGATTATTATACATAAAACGATGATAAAGATGATTAGATAATCAAAAAGCATACTATACGCTTATGGTTTTCAAGTATAATAAGTGTAGATGTAGATAACAAGATTGTAAAATTAATTGTTTTTATGCTGCATAAGCTGGTCTAAATGCCTAGCAGTTATGTTAACTTCTAAATTTAAACTATCATTTACTTTATTATACTGGAAAGTTATATTTTACTATGTATAGAGAGTAATATTTACAGTAAATTCCTGATTGATAATTGGATTTACTGTGATGGGGGAACCAGCCCATCTAGGGTAACAGATCCATTTTTTGCAACTGATTTTATTAATTCTTCTGGGCATGATAACTTAATTTCATAAGAATCTAAGTTTTGACTAATTGCTAAAATTTATACTATCTTGTCTACATGACCTTGAACTAAGTAGCATCAATTCTATTACTTAATCTTATTGCTTGCTCTAAGTTTATTTTTCCCTCTTTCCACATATTTAAGTTAAAAACTTTCATAATTTCTTAAGATGCTTGGACTGTGAATATATCATTGATTATGTCAATAGCAGTTAAATGTATACTGGAACAGGCTATTGAATCTCCCTTATATGGAAAGTAAGTTTTGTGCCTTCATGTAGAAGATTTGATCAGAGTCGGAGTAAAATGTGGTGTCAATTGTAATTCAATATCTGTAATGACTCCTTTAAACGTACAGCAAAACAGAAATCCATTTTATTATATAAAGTCCTTTAAAACAACTGTTTCTATTCTTCTGAATAGGAAAAGGAAGCTTGTTTTGACTTATTTATTCAGTAAATTCTACTAAATATTTAAATATATAAGGTCGGCTAAGTTTAAAGCACATAATGTGATTGTTATTAGTAACCTTATGTTCAGTGTTGACCTAATACTTTATTTCTGATAGCGCTAATCCTTTTTAAGATTGGTGCATTTTCCAAGAGGTAAATGCCTAGGCAGAATATCGGTATACGGTATAAAGAACGCTATCAAAAATAGACAAAAGTGAGTCTTTTAGGAAAAACAGTTTTGAACAGTGATTTTAAAGGTAATATTGGCCAGCAGAGCTTTTTGTTCGGTTTAGCAATTTGTGGCTTTATTCATGTATATTTTCCATTTTCATGTAAGGTATTTTTAGGCTATGGAAAAGGTTGTTGTGTATGAATACCTAAAACTAATTTAAATAATCACTCTTTTTCTCTATGTACTTACTTTTGTGAATATTCTTCTAGAGTAGAAAACTTGCCAGTTGGTTGTAGCATTTTATAATACTTTTAATATTTCATATGATTGTTTGTTTGCAAAATAAATGGTGTTAAACACTAGGTTAAAAGTATTGTGAAATGTTTCTGTGTCTTAGTCTTTAGTATTTACCGACTACTTTAATAATATCTTATCTAATTTTTTTCTTGTGCTCAGTTAGATTATTTGTCATAGCTAATAACCTAGTATTAGTTTGAGTTTGTCTTATGGTAGGTCATCTTTCTTCTTCTATCTTCTACTTTTTAGCTTTTTTATTGGCCTTGGCATACTCTGTATATGGCATGATTGCTTGATTGTTCTCTGTGCATTTTTATGCATTGCTGAAGCAGTTACTGGTGTATAGTAACTTGCTTTTTGTTACTTGCTTGCATTTTAGCTGAAGGAATCTTTGATTTACGTAACTTATTTCTGCCCTTTGCTTTCAGTTTTTTTACGTGTTCTGGCTCCTAATTTAGGAATAGAATCTGGTGCAAATTACTAAAGTTAATTTTAATATTTGTTTGTAGCGTGATTAGTATTTACTATAGAGAGATTTTAGGTAGAGTGTTACTGATGAGTTCTTCGGTAATTTTTATTAGGTCATAATATAATTTGCTACTTTCTTTTAGTACTTTTATGTTAATTAAAGAGATTTTTTTCTCGGAGGAGATAGATTTAAAGAAGTTAATTAAATGTTTTGCTTGGAGTAATAGTATCTTAATGCTTTGATCTACTGTTGTCGTATTATTCGCTTAGGTAAAAACTCTTATATAATTATTTGTAAACCTTACTCAAGTAAGCAATACTATAGATCTTTTACTTTATATTAGAGAATGCTTTACTTATGTCTTTATATCTCTCCCTTGGAGAGTTTAGCAATCCTCTGCTTTATATTCTCTCTTAGTTTCAATGTTACTATTATATATAGTCAATATAATATGTTTTAATGTAGAGTTAGGTAAAAAAAAGTTTAGTTAATCAATAGATTAGTAATTGGAATAGGATAGTTTTTTGAATTGTTGATGTTGTATAAGTTTTTGTTATAATGAATGTTTAAGCTAGCGTTTCTGGGATGAATAAAGAACTGCTAAATGAGATGTCTTTGCTTGAAAATAGAGCTGTATCCGAAATTGAAAGTGCTTCTTCTTTGCAAAGTTTGGAAAAAGTTAGGCTATTATATTTAGGGAGAAAGGGTGTAATTAAAGCATATTTTAATGGCTTAAGAAAGATGAAAAATACGGAAAAGAAGTATAATTTGGGTAAGGCCATTAATGCCTTACGCAATAAGCTAGATCAACTTATAATAAATAAGGGAAATATACTAAGAGCTGAGAGAATTAACTTTAAACTGCAGAGTGAAGCAGTTGATATTACATTACCTGTTAGACCAGAGAGAGTTGGTAAGATCCACCCGCTCAGTAAGGTTATAAACGAAGCAAAACTCATTTTTGCACATATGGGCTTTAAAGCAGTAGACAGTCCAGAAATTGAGGATGAGTTTTATGTATTTGATGCGCTAAATACTCCAAGTTATCATCCTGCACGTGAGGGGCAAGATACCTTCTACTTAAAGAACAAAATAGATAACAAAAAAAGGATATTGCTGCGTACTCATACTTCATCTGCGCAGGTTAGAACCATGGAAAAGGTAAAAACTTTCCCAATTAAAGTAGTGGCCGCAGGTAGGGTATACAGAAATGATTTTGATGCAACTCACACTCCTATGTTCCATCAGATAGAGGGGCTATATGTAAATGAAAATGTCAATATGGGCCAGCTAAAATTTACTATTCACTACTTCCTTAATAGGTTCTTTGGAGATAGAGGGCTAAAGGTACGTTTCCGTGGTAGTTTTTTTCCTTTTACTGAGCCTTCTATAGAAGTGGATATAAGTTATAAAGATAATAAATGGATTGAGGTGCTTGGATGTGGTATGGTACACCCAAATGTCTTTCGAAGTGTTGGGATAGACTATACTAAATATAATGGTTTTGCATTTGGTGTTGGCATAGAAAGGCTTGCGATGCTAAAATATCAAATTGGTGACCTAAGGAGCTTTTATAACAATAAAATTAGCTGGATCAACCATTATGGTTTTCATTTTTTATCTTTAAAATAAGTGAAAAACAAAGCTTATACATTTGTTATACTCGCTGCCGGGCATGGCAAGCGTATGAATTCAAACTTGCCTAAAGTTCTACATAAGATAGGTAATTTCCCTATGCTTAAGCATGTTACTTATAACGCAAAACAGTTAGATCCCGGGAATATAGCTATTGTGGTTGATCTTCCTTTGATTGAAAAATTAGAGTGTTTTGAAGGTGTACAGTTAATTACACAAGAATCAATGCTCGGCACAGGAGATGCAGTTAGGACTGCGATGAGAAGTCTGAGGGAGTTACCAGGTTCAAATATAGTTATTGTACAGTATGGAGATACTCCGTTTATAAGAAGCAGCACGATAACTAGAATGATTGGTTGCTTAGAAGGTAAGGCTCTGGTTTGTCTTGGTTTTAGAACTAGTAGTAAAGGGTATGGTAGGTTAATTATTGAGAATGATTTCTTGAGAGAAATTGTAGAAGCGCGAAATGGAGAAAGTAGTGGTGAAGAATTTCTTGCGAATGCTGGAATAATGGTTGCATATATGAAAGATTTACGTAACTTGGTGGAAAAGATAGAATGTAATAAATTGACTCATGAGTATTACTTGACTGATATAGTTTCCATTGCGATAAAGAGTAATTTAAACGTCGGTTATATTACTGTTAAAGAGGAGGAGGCAGCTGGTATAAATGACAGGAATGAACTCGCAAAAGCTGAGTTTTTCTTTCAAGAAAGTCAGAGAAAATTCTTTACTAGTTCGGGAGTAACTCTTGTTGCTCCGGAGACTGTTTTTTTTTCTTTTGATACTCAAATTGGTATAGATTCAATTATTTACCCATATGTTTTTTTTGGTCCTGGAGTAAAAGTAGGTTCTGGTGTTAAAATTGGTCCATTTACTAAGTGTGAATGTACAACAGTTGGTGATAATGCAATTGTGGGAAATTTTGTTGAAGCAAAAGCAAGTGATATAGGTGTAAACGCTAGAGTAAAGCACTTAAGTTATATAGGAAATACTAAAGTAGGGACAGGAAGTAATATAGGTGCTGGTACTGTTGTTTGTAACTATGATGGGAGGAAAAAACATAAGACAAATATTGGAAGCAATTGCTTTGTTGGTTCAAATAGTTCGTTGATTGCGCCGCTTAGTATTCATGATGAGTCTATAATTGCAGCAGGTAGCATTATAGTTAAAGATGTGCCAAGGAGAAGGCTTGTGATGACAAAAAGGAGACAAGTGATTAAGAAAATAAAGTAATTTATTACTTTCCTTTAAAGGGGTTACATATTTTGTAATCCCTTTAAAGGAAAATGTTATTTGTACGCTGCCACTGACTCTTGACCTTTTATTGATTTTTTAGTGTTACTGATATCTATGTTAAATTTCGTATCTGGGTTTAGTTTACATAAATTAGTCAATTTCTTAGTTGACACGCTCTGAAATGAGTTCCTTTGTTTCTCCTTTTCATTCTTCATTCCCTGATAGATACAGAAGCCAATAAAGCTAATTGCCGCTAAAGCAACAACGCTGGCTGCAATGCAACAAGTTAGCGTTATTTTTTCTTGATTTGCTACTGTCTCTGTGAGTGTTTCTACTTTTTCTTGCAGACTGTTTAAATGATCTTGCATAAGTTGAAGCTGTTCATTGTCAATTTTTTCAAATGTATTGAATACCTTTTCAAGCTGCTTAGCATTAAGCTTTTGAGCTTTTTCTAGTGCTTCTATTTTCAATTCATTAGAACCGAATAATAAGTCATGAAGCCAATTTGTTGACATTTTAACCCTCTAGCTAATTAATATGTTATAATTTTATATTTTAAATGGTTTAATTATTATTAAACTAGCTGTTTATAAAGTATAAGGATTTTGCACTAAGGAATATTATTATGGTGCTAACTCTTTGATCATCGGTTGTCTATCACTGATTGAAAGGTACTTATCTCTATTTTTAGTAAGTCAACATGTGTGAGTGAAACATGCCTATTAATTCAGGTTGAGAGTAAATTTGATGATATTCTACTCAAAAAGATATGGTTTATCAGGCTTGTGATAGAGTACTACACACCAATTTATGCCTTTATCAGATTTAGCGTAAACTAATGCTTTAATTTTCTCTTTGCTAGCTTTTCTTTAGATCTTGCTTTTATTTTATCTTGATTGGGTATATTTTATTTATGCTCACTGTAGTTTTTTAAAGTGTAGGTGAATCTGTACAATAATTATGTCTTGCCACTTTTATTCGTTAAATTCTGTTATGTATTATTTTGTGCTGTTTCTTATACCTTCCGCTTATCGTTCCTATCATAAAGTTTTTTCTTTCTGTTTTCTTTGATATTTATCATTACTAATGCTCTCAAGAGCATTAAAATTCCTTTGCTTGCATAGCATGTGGTAAGTGGCAATAGTATTGAGAGATATCAACTTTTCAATTGAGGAAATGTTCTTTCCTGAATTCTTTGCTGTATATTAATGTTTATATCTTTTCCAATTTTATTTCTTGCTTTTAATCAATCTCTTTTCAATAAAGATCGTATTTATGGCAGCTTATCTTATAATATACATGTATTTTACCTACTTTTTTGAATTTATTCTTAAGTTCCTCTATTGACCTGATTTAAGTTCAGGTCCCATTTGTGACCAAAGAGATATCTCTTTCTTTGTTAGTTGCTGGTTTATGATTAATTGATATATCTTATATGGTTAAGTTTAATTTTTTTACTATTAGATAATGCTTTCTTAATGTCTCGTGAAGTTTGTATGCAATAATTGACACTATGCTAGGTATAATTTATACTTTTTTAATAAGTATGTAATAGTATAATACCTTATAGTAGAGTACGTGCACTTTATAAGTCTTTTGCATATATTGTAAGTAATAAAGTTTGAAATAAATATTTTTGTGTTATACTACTGCTAAATTATGTTAAAAAAAATTGGATGAATAGAGGTAACTAGTGATACAACAGGAAATAGTAACAATTAATGCAGAGTTACGTAATATAACAAAAACAAAAGCGATGCGTTCTCTGAGAGAAAAGGGGTATATACCTGCAGTTGTATATGGTAAAGGACATGATAATATAAATTTGATACTGTCAATAAAGGAATTCATGAAAAAGTATAGATTTGGTTCTCTTTCTGCACACGTAGTAGAGTTAAACATTTCAGGTAAAAAAGAGTATGCTCTTGTTCGCGATACTCAGTGGCATGTGGTAAAGGATACTGTACAACATGTTGATTTCCAATTTATTGATAAAGATGGTGAAGTCAAGATAGATATACCTTTATTATTTGTGAATGAAAGTAGATCTCCAGGGGTTAAATTAGGTGGGGTGCTTAATGTTTTATGCCGCTCTATTACCGTTAAAAGCTCTCTAGGTAAGATACCTAAAGCTATAGAAGTTGATTTATCTGACAAAATGATCGGCCAGTCTATACGTATAAGTGATATAAAATTGCCAGAAGGTGTTAAACTTGCAACACATGAAGAAGGAAATTTTGCTGTTGTTACAATTTCTACTGTTGATGGTGATGTTGAAGAATCTAGGGCAGAAACAGGAGAATAGTGTATTTAGTAGTTGGACTTGGTAACCCAGGTAGCCAATATAAGCTAACCTATCATAATATTGGTTTTCTTATTATTGATGCAGTTTGCAAATATTGGAGCTTCCAGCCATTTTCTAAGAAAGCTAATTATTTGGTAACTTCTGGTATAATTGATAAAAATGAAGTTATATTGCTAAAACCCTATTCGTTTATGAATAACTCAGGTATTCCTGTTGCAAGAGTACGAGACTGTTATAAGTTTTTATTAGATAATGTTATTGTTATACATGATGATGCTGACTTGGAATTTGGGAGAGTAAAGATAAAGAAAGGTGGCAGCTCTGCTGGACATAATGGACTTAAATCTATAGATAGTCTTATTGGTAACGATTATTGGCGCCTGAGGTTTGGAATAGGTAGACCTGATGATCAAGGAAGTCTGGCAGATTATGTATTATCTAAATTTCTCAACCTTGATAAGGTTACCTTTTTAGTAGAGAAAATAGCGAAAAATATACACTTAGTCCTTCAAGGAGATAATGCATCTTTTATTAGCTTAATTATTTTATAGTACTGTTAAGTTGTCTATATGATTTGAGAGTTAACTAAGAAATTAGATCAGTTCTTGGAATGGTCTCTAAAAATGTATAAAAAAAGTATTTGGTGTGCTTTTATTTTTATGGAGTAAAAAAACTTGATAGGGGCGAGTGACCAGAATCGAACTGGCGACATTCAGTACCACAAACTGACACTCTACCAACTGAGCTACACCCGCCAAATTTCCAGCATACAAGTGTAAAATTATGAAACCCATAACACATCGGCAAAAAAAAGTCAATTAGTTATTTAAGTAGGCTCTTTTGCTTTGAACTGTGATATGGTTCTCATTAAATATAAATACTAAATTTATCACAAATTTAGTATTTATATTTATTGATAGTGTGACACTCAACTTTGTGCCTTATGTTTTTCTTAAAGATAACACACCGATAATTGATGGTTCTAGCAGCTCATTTAAGCTGAAATTGAATGGTGTAGCTTACTTTTGAAGTATTATTATTATGCTAGTGTTGTTTCTAGTGCTGTTGATATTACCTTAATATAGCGCACACAGTAAGTTAAGGGTTTTGTATATAGTCTTCTAATTTTGTGTTAATGTTATTATATATCATATTTATGCTATGAGCTTTTGTTTCTGCAGCTTTCTAATATTTTCTCGCATTTTCCTACTCAAGGTAAAACAGTAAGTATTTTTTAAGAATGCTTTTAGTATTGATATGTAGCTCTCTATATCATACCTTTTGCTCTTACTCAGTTTCTACTAATGCTTATTTCTATTAGTGTTTTTACTTGTATTTTTGACATACTTGAACTTTTACTAAAACTTAATTAATGGACTTCTATATCTTTATCCATTGTTTAGTTGCTTTAGAGGCTGATCAAAAATCAAGATCAGGCCTATATTAACTAAGCTTTCAAGTTTTATATTTAATATATGGGTATAGATTATTAATAATAGTAATATAAACCTGCTTATCATGTTTATTATTTCTATAATACTATTTCTCCATTTTCCATTGCCACTTATCTTATCGATCAAGCTATTACAGTTAATTATATTGACACTGAATATAATCTGGAGTAGTGCTAAATAGCACGATGTTAAAAAATATTATCACATTTAGCTTTTTTACAGCTATTTCAAGAGTCTCTGGGTTAGTAAGGGATGTATTAGTTGCTCAAATTATTGGTGCGACTTCTTTTGCAGATATATTTTTTTCTTCGTTTCGTTTTGCTAATCTATTTCGAGCATTTTTTGCAGAGGGGGCGTTTACTACCTCTTTTATACCGTTATATTCAACAGAATCACGTGATAATAAAAAGGCATTCAATTTTGCAAGTAGTGTAATATCTCTTACGTTTATCATTTTAGTAATTTTTTGCCTTACTATGCAAACCCTTTTTCCTTATATAGTTCAAATATTTACTCCTGGCTTTGATCAAAGCAAGCTTACCCTTACTGTAACTCTGTCAAGAATTATGATTCCTTACATAATTTTTATTTCAATTGCGTCACTTATTGGGGGAATGTTGCAGGTAAAACAACATTTTGTTTCAATAGCTATTGCGCCGATTATCTTGAATCTCTGCCTGATTATCAGTTTATTTGTGCCTTATATAAAAACACCGGTTCACAACCTTTCTATAGCTGTTTTGGTTGGGGGAATTTTGCAGCTACTGTTAATGGTATTTAGCGCATATAAATCAAAAGTTACCTTTTTTTTTAGTATAAAGTTAAGTAATGAAGTAAAGTTGTTTTTCAAACGTGTGATACCAGCAATTGTCAATAACTGTGTAACTCAAATAAGCCTATGGTTTGACACAATTATGGCAAGTTTTATACCAAATGCAATATCCTATATATATTATGCTGATAGAATAAATCAGCTACCGCGAGGAGTAATTGGCATTACAATCGGTGTAGTACTTCTTCCTTTAATCTCAAAACAAGTAAGTGATACTAAAAATATGATCAGAATACAGAATAGTGCCCTTAATGCCGGGTTAATGCTGATTATGCCAGTAACTGCTGCTTTTATTATTGTTCCTCATATAATTTTACTTACGCTTTTTTCCTACAGTAAGTTTAATCACTATGCAATGCAGCAGATTGCCTCTACGTTAACAGCATTTTCTTTTTCTTTACCTGCGTTTATTATAAATAAAGTATTACTAATCACCTTTTTTGTTAAGGGTGATTTTAAAATACCAACTATATTTTCACTAATATGCCTCGGGATTAATGTAGTACTTAACCTTCTATTAATAGGTAAGTACCAACATGTAGGGATTGCTATTGCTACTTCTATTTCCACTTGGGTGAATTCTATTTTGCTAATTTATTATTTAATAATAAACAAAATGTATAAGATTAGCCAAGTGCTATTATTAAATATTGTAAAAATCATCGTTGCAACTTTAATCATGTCGATAGCTCTTTACATTTCTAGCTCCTTACTGGCAGGATTATCTTTTGATAAAGCATTTGTTTGTATTATTCATTTAGCAGCTTTAGTGGCTTTAGGTGTTGTTATTTATTTTGGTACTCTAATGTTTATGGATGATTTTAAATATATGAAATTATGAGACTTTTCATATACATAATATTGTCAATCTCTTTAGTGTTAACCATTCTACACATTGTTACAATTTTCAAAGATTGGGACAGCTATAAGGAGCTTATTGTACAAAAATTGGAAAATAATTATAATGCTAAAATATATATTGGAGGAAAAATTGAAGTTTCACTGATTACTCCAAAGCTCACTATTGATAATGTATATGTGCAGTGTCTCGATGATGAGAAGCAAAAATTATCAGATTTAATTAGTATAAATAGGATTGAAGTAAGACCATCTTTTCTATCGTTTTTTTTGTTTTCGTTACAACCAAAGTCGATTACTTTATTTGGTATGAAAGGTAGTAAAAAAAATTTTACTGGTATTATAAATGGAAGAGCCAGTAAGATTGATGTAGATGTAGTAATAAAAGATAGCAAGATAAATTTAAACAATAATTTTGCTGATTATAGAAGTATTGTTGGTATAAAAGAGGTTGCTATTAAGAAGGACGGACACTTTTTTGGTAAAGTAAAAGTAGATGATAATAGTTATAATTTTTTAGGAAAAGTTAATATCACGAAAAAGAATGTATATATTAATGCCAAATCAAATTTTGGAAATGTACTATTTGAGGGCAATAGAAACCAAGAATGGCTTCATGGTAAATTAATGCTGTCAATTGATAATAGTTCTAGCTTTGTAGATGATTTAGCAAAAGTTGTTGGTCTTAGCTTTTTTACTTATGTTGTTCCTAGTGAAAATGTTGAGATGTCATCTAATATTAGCTTTAATAGAAGTGAGTTCATAGCAACTGACTTAAAGATTGATTCTAAAAGCATACAAGCTAGTGGTGCAGTACGAAATGATAAAAGAAATAATCACACTAATGTTGATATCAATTTCAGTAAAGTTGACTTAGGTTTTGTGCAAGATGGCTCACGAAAAACAGTGGGTATTAAGGATCTTCTAGAGTGTTTTAGGAAAGTTATACCAAAAAACTTGAATCTAGATTTTAATATAGAAGCTTTAAGCATTCAATACCAAAATAGAATATTGGACAAGTTTCATGCTATGCTAAAATTTGCTGATGGTAAAATAAAAGTTGATATGCTTCTTCAGCTTCCAGGGGTTAACAATGTATCTTGTTTATCAGGGGAAGTTTCAAATAATCTTATCCTGTCTGAATTTGATGGTGATTTATTAGTAAAAGGAGATGATTTTGAGTCGTTCATTTCATGTTTTTTTCCTTCTATAAAAATGAGAGAAAACAAGAGAAATCAATTTACGATAAGCTCAAGGTTACATTTTGCACCTAGAATATTCTCTATTTCAGATATTAAATTACTAAATGATGAAGAATTTTGGCGAGGATCAGTTAAGGTGAACTACACAAAAAAGCATAATGCAATTAGTGGTAGATTTAGTGTGTACAATTTCGATGTAAATAAATACGATTATTTGTTACTAAGCGATTTATCAAGAATGCAATGGTTAAAAAACCTGAGGTATGATGTAAATATGAAAATCAATGTTAATAATTTTATGTTTAATGGTATAAAAGTTGAAGATTTAGGTTTTTTGCTGAATATAGAAAAGGGCAGACTTGTTGCAGGTAAAATAAAGTTGTTTGGAGAAGATTTTAATGTTACTGGTAGTGTAAAAATACTAGCAGATCAAAAATATACTAAACCTTTGTTGAATGTAAGCTTAACTGGTGATAGATTTAATGGCGATATTTTAAAGTTACCAAATTTAATAGAAGTAAAAAAAGGTTTGAGAAATAAGATAGATCAGGTTCAGTGGTCAACAGAACAATTTAATTTCTTGGATGGTAAAGAAGGTTTTGATGCAAATGTGCAGATCAATGTTATAAATCTTAAGGCTGGAGAGGGTATTTTAAAGGACTTTAATTTGGATGCAGTAGTGATAAATAATACTATTACTATTAAAAAAGTAAATTATGTACTAGAACATGGACAAGTTTCTTTTCAGGGTTACTTAAGGTTAGATTCAATGTATATAAAATTTTTTATTGTGGATTTAGATACTAAAAGGGTTGGTCAAGTTATTGGAATTGATAATTTAAGTGGTAAGATAAACTTGAACGGTGAAATTAAAGCTCAAGGAAAAAGCTTTTATAATTGGGCTAACACTTTGTCAGGGGAGGTAAATCTGCAAGCACAGGGAATAGAATTTGCTAATGTAGACTTTAATTCTTTCATCACTGATTTATTCAGCAGTAAAAATAAATCTGGGATTTCCACACTTACTCATATTAGTATATATAATGGTAGTACGGTTTTTAAGAATATCAGTGGGAAAGCAAATATTAAAAACGGTATATGTTCAACTAGTCTACAGTTTGAAATCGATCAAGCATCAGGGTCTGTCTCTTCTAATTTGACTTTATCTAGCTTTGCTTTAATTTCTTTATCTAGGTTCTTCTTTATCCCACCAGGTCATAGTAATCCAATCTATGTTGATGTACATTTAGATGGTCCTATTTGGCATCCTAGAATGAGTTTCGATGAAGATTTAATATTTAATACTATAATTGGTAAAGGAGGTAGTTAGCTAATTAGCCATTAAAATTAGATATGTACTTGATATTCAGTTATCACTAGGTTAGTATGAGAGAATTGATATTTAAAAATAGAAGGAGGATTTTTTGAATGTAAAAGGCGCAAGGGAGGTTAAAGCAGGAAATATAAAAAAATGTAGTGAAATATGAAATGATCACTGCCTCTTGGCATTTTATTTCTGGTCTTAGTAAGAAGTCTACGTTATATACTATTTTATATATGCCGTATGGTACTGAATGAGCCTTGTATGAAGTACCTTATATAATAAAAATTGGGTGAACTTGTCTTTATCTCCCGGAAAAGTGAGCAAATTTACGCTGAATCTGGTTTATTTATAGGAAGTTTATCTATTAAACTGAAAAGTTTTTTATAAATTATCCAGCAGTAAACTTGAACTAAAAAAGCATGCTACCGCTGCTTGAGCAGTTGATGTTCTAAATGTTATGTTTACTAGTTTAATAAAATTAAAGAGTCTTGATGGTTTAGTAATATGAAATATTTAATAAGCTGCTGTTTTTAGATTTGGTCAGGCTTGATTTTAAAAAGTCATGATTTTTAATAGCTTGTCTAAAATCTAATCTTAGTTAGTATTATATAGTGAGGTTATATATTATTGATTTATACTTGTATAGTTTTACTTCTCTAGTTAGATGTAAAAGGAATTATTTCAGAATTATTAATTAATTAGAAAGATCCTTTATCTTGTATCTTTTTTGTTTAGAAGTCCCTTTTTTTTTCTTTTTACTATATGTTTTAGTAGCATTTTGTAAGCGTCTGGTAGATGTTTTATTACCTTATTGGTATCGTACTGACAGGTAACTAATAAGAATCTTTTTTTACATGGAAAATTTAGTTTTCAATTTTATTTTCTTCGTATCTTAAATAGGCATTATCGCCAAGTTCTAGTAATTAGTAGTTGATATAGATTAATCTCATCAAGGAATTAAATAGTATAACCACGCAAAAAACTTAGCGTCCAAATATTGTTGTTATATACCTTCTTTATTTTCAAGTTGCAGCAATGCTAATCTTGTTTTTGCTCTCTTTTTTACTGACTGGTTTCTTATATACACTTACAATATTAAGTCTGTATAGCTATACTATAGCTGCTATTAATCAGAAAAAAAAGAGATATACTATATTTACTATTAATTATAGTAGAGATTAAATATTCCTTAAAAGAACCCTCTGAGTTTTCTAGCGCGGCTTGGATGTTTTAATTTGCGCAGAGCTTTTGCCTCTATTTGCCTAATTCTTTCACGTGTTACATTAAATATTCTTCCTACTTCTTCTAATGTATGTTCCTTCCCATCTTTACCAAGACCAAAGCGCATTCTTAGAATTCTTTCTTCCTTTGGTGTTAAAGTTGCAAGAACATTAGTTGTAATACCTCGTAAGTCAGCAAGTATTGCGGCATCTTCTGGTTTTGAGACTCGCTTGTCTTCTATACAATCACCGAAAGTACTACTGTCATCTTTTCCTGTTGGAGCTTCAAGACTTACCGGATCTCTTGCTATTTTCATGACTTTACGTATCCTTTCCAGGGGCATCCCAAGTTCTGTACTCAGTTCCTCTAATGTAGGTTCTCTTTCCATTTCATGAGTTAGCTTTCTTAGTGCCTTATTGATTTTGCTAATAATTTCTACCATATGAACTGGTATTCTGACTACTTTAGATTGCTCAGGTATTGCTCTAGTGATTGATTGCCTTACCCACCAGGTTCCATAAGTTGAAAATTTATATCCGCGTTTATAATCAAATTTATCTACAGCCTTCATAAGACCGATATTGCCTTCTTGTATTAAATCAAGCAAGGCAAGACCTCTGTTTGAATATTTTTTAGCGATGGAAACTACTAGCCTTAAATTAGCTTTGATCATCTCTTGTTTTGCTTCAGAGACTTCTCGTTCATGTTTTTGTATCCTTTTGATTAATTCCTTAAATTCTTGCACATTATCTTCTTGTACGTACTGCTTTATATCATTTAAAACGTTATTTACATGCTCAAAATTGTCATCTATGAACCTTGTGAATTTGTTTTTTAGTTCGTCTTTGAGAGGAGATAGATTTTTATCAATTTTCAAAAGATTTATATTTTTTAACCCATACTTTAATAATATGTCATCATAAACCTTATAGAAACTTTCTCTATCGATTCCGTATTTTTTAGCCTCAGAAATAAGGTTGGCTTCCGCGAGCATGATAGATCTATTTATATTATAAAGTTTTTGTGTGATTTTAGTAGCAGCGGCATCACTTAACTTGATTTGCAGTGCTGTAGACCATATTTGATTATATAAATCTTTGTATGCTAATTCACTGGAAGAATTTTTCTTTAGTACTAGTGCTTTATTTGCTAAAGCAATTATTTCATCTAGTGCAACTATGACCTTGGGTAATAAATCGTTTTCCATTTCAAGGACAGAAACATTTAAGTTCGTTGAATTTATATCTTCGTTGCTACTTTCTTGTTCATCATCGTCTTTTTTGTTGTCCGTTTCATCATCTTCATAGTGTTTATTATCTTCAGTGTCTTCAGAACTCTTAATATCTTCAATACTATCTTTGACATCTTCTTTAGGCATTGCGTTAAAATCGGAGTTATAAATCGCATCTAGATCTATAATTTCTCTTAGTGAGAGAGATC
This sequence comes from Wolbachia endosymbiont of Dirofilaria (Dirofilaria) immitis, assembly GCF_013365455.1. GTDB lineage: Bacteria > Pseudomonadota > Alphaproteobacteria > Rickettsiales > Anaplasmataceae > Wolbachia. The sequence continues at coordinate 720,935 of NZ_CP046578.1, read as the reverse complement.
CGCTGCTTAAATCATCACGCCATGCCTTTATTATTCTTAATGTTACTGGTGTTTCAATTATTGCACGTAGCATATTGTGCTTTTCAGATTCAATTTTCTTTGCTATTGTAATTTCATCTGTTCTTGATAAGAGTTTTACAGAGCTCATGTCTTGTAGGTAAACTCTTACCGGGTCGTCATTTTGTATTAAAGTTGTAGCAGTGCTTGATAATGTATCATCCTCATCGAGTTTGTTGTCATCATTATTGGAAGAAGCTTCTTCTTCTTCACTACTTTCAAGTATGTTAATTCCTGAGTCTTGCAATAGGGATACAGTGTCATCTATAAAATCGGACGAAAAATTCTCGTCTGACAATTTTTCATTTATATCATCAAAAGTGATAAAACCACCCTTTCTTATACTTTTTGTTACGAGATCTCTAATGATTTTTTTCTTATCTTCTTCGTTGTTAATAGCTGACATCATTACCTTTGTAATTTAAACTTTATTACTTGCTAGTAAGTAGACCTACAGTAAATAAAAGCTATGATTTAGCTTCTGGCTACTTGTTACTTAATATAGTTTAAGATACTGTTAATTCATCATATATATTTGTCTTGGTTAATTGTTCCATATTTTTCTTCTATTTTCACTGCTATAGATAGCCCAACTGAAAATGTTGCAATTCCAACTACTATGGCAGTAAGCATTAGAACTTGCGGTATAGGATTACTATATAAATAAAAATTTGGCACTAGTATAGGGGGTAAAGAGCTTTTTATATATCCTAAAGATATATAAAATAGTAAAACTGATGCTTGAAAAATATTTACTCCTATCATTTTCTTAATTAAATTTTTGTCATTTATAATAATGTACAAACCTAGTATCATTAATATAATAATGGTTGTGTAATTATATAAAGTCATTGTTTTTTTTACGAGCGAAGCTTATGTATATAGTAAGCATGGAAGAACAGACAGTGAATGCTACACCTAGTTCTGCCAAAAAAATACCTAATTTTTGACCAGCAACTTTATTAGTTAACAATATGTTATAAGATAAAAAATTTTGGCCAAGTAAAATTGGTACAATACCTGTTCCCCCATAAATTAAAATTCCTAGTATATTAGTAGATTTAATCACAGAATAAGGTATCGCCTTTAAAGCTGTAGATATACCAAATACCATTGAATACAGTATTATTCCAGAAGCGGTAATTATTCCTGCTTGAAACCCTCCACCTGGAGTGTAGTCACCGTGAAATTGTATATATAAAGCAAACAGGACAATAAAGGGTACTGTTAAAAATGTTACTGTATTTAATACTGGATCTTTAATCATTTTTATTCTTTTCCTTCTTTTAGTGTCAACATTATACAAAGTGCTGCAGTAAAAACTACTATAGTTTCTCCAAATGTATCATAACCACGGAAGCTTGCTAGAATAGCCGTTACTATGTTAGGAATATCAGTAATTTTTTCAGTATTTTCTATATAGTAAGGAGCAACATGCAGATGAATTGGAGCATCATAACTGCCAAAATCTGGTAATTGAGCCATAAAGTATGATAAATATGCAGATAAAAATAACATAAAAAAAAGCGTTGTAGGACTGTGAGATAGATTTATTTTATGATTCTTTATCAGAGAAAGTGCAGCAAACATAAAAACTGTACTAAGTCCCGCACCGACTGAAGCTTCAGTCATTGCTACATCAGGTGCGTTCATGATTAAGTATATAAGTGCAGTAAGTGAGCTAAATGCACACATTAGGACACCGCTTACAACTAAATGTTTTGAAAGGACTATAAAAACTGTGACCATAAGTAATAGCAAAGGTAGTGTTATATTTAGTATTTCAAACATATTAATCTTCTTTAATAGTCTTTTTCTTACTTTTATAGTAAGTACGTGCTAGAATATAACTATTAGTTGAATTAGCCACCCATATTATAAGAATCAGTAATATAATTTTAATGGTGTTAGTTGAAAGTTCATTTTGCAGAGCAAAACCAATTAACAATGACATTGCACCGCTAGAATCTGTAATGCTTGCTGCGTGTAATCTAGTATAAAAATTAGGAAATCTAATCACTCCTATAGTTGATGTAATTATTAAACATATGCCTAGAAATGTGAAAATGGATCCTATCATGGATTATTGAAGCAACATTAATTTCATTAATGCTATAGTTGATATAAAGCTAATACTAGCATATACTAGCGCTATATCAAGCAAAAAGAAACTGTTTAAAATAATTGATGTTGCTGATATGAGTAGAATTACTTGTGTTGAAAAACTATTAAACGCTAGCACCTTATTATAAACATCATTTGAGTTGGATACTATATAGTATAACATTGCAATAATGCAAAACAGTAGTACATAAATAGTAACGTGAATCATTTATAAATTATACAACTTCAGTACTACTCTACTTGATTTGTTTTCTGTCATCTTTGTCATCTTGATTATCCATTTCACTTTTTACTTTGTTGTCTTGAATATTAGTACTCTCTTGACCTGCACTGGAGCTTATGTTAAATCTATCATTGAAAGAACTTAGTAGCCTTTCTAGATTATTTGTGTTACTTATATTTCCTTTCATGTATCCTTTACACCTACTTACCAAAAGACTAAACAGCTCATAAACATCAACTTGCCTTTCTGCTATTTCATATAAGGAAATAATAGTATTTTTATGGCCCTTGAACTCAGCTGTTTGAATTGAACTTCTTGCTCCTGTATTTAAATCATGTGTCCTCTGACTTGCTAACAGAGCTAACTTAAAGCGGTTATTTACCTGCCCTATACATTTTTCGATAATGGATTCAGCCATAAAACACTACCTGAATAAGGTTTACACTATACTATGGAAAACAAAATGTCAACTATGTATCTCTGTTAAGATCTAGCTTCATGTTCAGGTCTTACTGCTTGGTTTTCTGTTATCGTAATTGTTATTTCATGTTCGAATTTTTTGAGGAAGCTTAACAAGCGCTCTAGAGAAAAACCATCTGTTTTGCCATTTTTAATTTGTGATATCTTTGGTTGGTCAACACCTAGCTTTTCGGCTGCATGAGCTTGAGTCCAAGCATTTCTTTCTATGACTTTGCTAATTATGTTAAGCAACTTCTTTTTTACTTCTACATTGCATGAATTATTATTTAACGATATTATTTCCATATACACTCACCTATTAATAGCTCTGTAAAACATTACAACATAAATTTAATATCTCAAAGTATTAATATCATATAACTTGTGCTGAATAATTATATGATATTAATACTCAGGACTTTGAGTTTATTATCTATTGATATTTTTATCAAATTTATCTTAATCTTAAATCGTTATTTAATCTAAAAAGGTCATTCATAGCAAGAACAAGTAATAACTATAAAACTTAGAGTGAATTTTTTTATCTTGTGTGAGAAAAGAGAAATTTATGTTCTATATCTTATAAAATATAGGTACTTACTTATAATTTTTATTTTAACGAAGATATTATATACTATTGCTCGTAATATAGTTCAAATATTTGTTGTTTTTAACTTAGGTATTGTTTAGTTAGTAGATGAATTATATTTAATATGGCAGAAATGGGGAAGGATGTTGCTGTAATTATGGGAAGCCAGTCAGACTATAGCACTATGGTTTATACTGTTGACATGTTAGAGGCATTAGAAATTTCACATGATATATTTATAATATCTGCGCATAGGACACCAGAAAGACTCTTTAATTTTGCTAAATCTGCGCAAGAAAAGGGTTATAAAATTATTATAGCTGGTGCAGGGGGAGCAGCTCATTTACCTGGTATGGTGGCGTCGCTTACTTATTTGCCTGTTGTTGGTGTTCCTATGTATAGTAAAGAGTTGAGTGGGTTGGATAGTCTATTATCTATAGTGCAGATGCCAAAGGGTGTTCCGGTTGCAACAATGTCTGTAGGAGAAAATGGGGCATACAATGCTGCTATTGCTGCTGCATCTATATTATCAATTTCTAACAGTGAAATTGCAGGTAGGTTGAAAAAATGGAGAAAAAAACAAACCGATTCAGTAAAAGAAAAACCAGTGCTATGACAGACCAATGGCAATAGTTCTTTTAGATGCAAAAACCATAAATCGTATAGCTAGCAAGCAGGAGAAGTAATTGAGAAGCCAGCAAGTGTAGTTAAGGAACTAGTAGAAAATGCAATAGATGCTGGGAGTTCAAAGATAGAGATTAAAATAGAAAGTGGTGTGCTAATCTTATATACTGTTGATAGATAATGGGAGTGGAATAGGGAAGAGTGATTTGGAACTTGCATTATGCGCTATACTACTTCAAAATTGTGAACGATAGTAAATTAATGGAAATTAAGCATCTTGGCTTTAGGGGGGAGGCGCTACCATCGATAGCAGCAGTAAGTAGGGTAAAATTATCGTCTAGAGTAAGAGGAGAAAGTGAAGCTTGGTCTATAAGTTATGAGGGTGGAGAAAGAGTACTAGAGATTACTCCTTGCTCTTTATCTCAGGGTACGCACGTTGAAGTTCGTGATTTATTTTTTGCTACTCCAAATAGACTGAAATTTTTAAAGACTGAAAGAGCAGAAACTCAAAACATTGTTGATATTATAAATAACTTAGCAATGATCAACTATGATATTGGGTTTAATCTCACTTCAGACAATAAAAAGCTCTTGAAATACCCTAAGCAGGCTTCATTATTTAGTAGATTATGTGAAATAGAAGAGGAGTTTCAGGGTAATGCTTTGAGAATTGATGGAGAAAAAGACGGTATTAGACTTATAGGACACATCTGTAAGCCAACTGTTAATCGTAGTAAGTCAACTATAATCTATACGTTTGTTAATAGGAGACCAATTAAAGACGATCTATTGATTAGTGCAATTCGATATGCGTATCATGATTTTATTCCGAGTAATAGGTACCCCTTTGTAGCGTTACATTTAGAGTTACCATATGACCAGGTGGATGTAAATGTGCATCCGAACAAATTAGAGGTGAGGTTTCAGAATAAGAGGGCTATATATGAGATAGTAACAAGAGAGTTAATAAAAGCATTATCAAGGAAAATAGGTGTCTCTGATGTCGTTTCAATGTATAACTCTGGAATCTGCACTAAATTTCAGCATCCAGTTACTTCAATAACAGATAGTTTTATTAAAGGTGTGTTACCTAGTGTAACTGGTACTCACGAAAGATTTTACAAAAAAAAGCCAAGCTCAAGCTATTTAGAAAGTCGGATAATGGAAAGATTTAGTTTACCAAATAAGGGGAAGAAAAGCTTGTTGAAGCGGTGGGAGTCATTTGGTGGTTATGATGGTGTGCGAAAATCTCTGTCACAGGTAAAGACTATGGTTCTAGAAGAGGAACAAATTAATTTGATAAAAAGCTATCCTCTCGGTTTTGCACGTTGTCAGGTTTATAATGTTTATATTATTGCTGAGGCTAGAGATAAATTGATTATAGTTGATCAGCATGCAGCTCACGAGAGGTTAATTTATGAGTGTTTAAAACGAAAGTCAAGCATAAAAAGACAGAAGCTTCTTCTTCCTGAAGCGGTTGAGATTAAAAATCAATCTGGAATAGAGATGGTTGAAATTTATAAAGATAAGCTTTTTGAAATAGGTTTTGATATTGAAATCAAATCAGAGAATGAAATCGTAGTAAGAGAAATACCTGCAATTTTGGGGATAATAGATGTGAAGGAGATGCTGATGAGTATAGTTGATAGATTAACAGAAATGGAAGATACTTTACCAATAGAAGATAGAGTGAATAAGATATTAGCTACGGTTGCTTGCCGTGGGTCAATTAGAGCTGGCAGAAAAATGGAATTGGAAGAAATGGATATGCTACTTAGGCAGATGGAAGAGACGCCATATTCTGGACAGTGTAACCACGGAAGGCCAACTTATATAGAAATGAAACTAAGTGATATTGAAAAATTGTTTGAGCGGAAGTGAGAAGGTGCTGTAAACTTATAATTTTAGTACTTGTTCCTTATTATCTACACTGCACAAACATTTTGACTTCATAAATTCGAGTACAGTCATAGAACTACTTGGTAAAACTTGCCAATTTTCTCTTCATGGCAACGAAAATATTTAATTATTTTAAAGCTATGCAGGTTAAATAATGAAAGTTATATATTTGGTTAATATCTTATATTTAGTTTTTTTACACTATCTGTGATTCATGGCTTTATTAGATTTGACCTAAAGGCTTTTAGGTTTTTTAAACTGAAGCGTGCTTATAAATTGTTTAAGATAGTGTAAAATGTTAGCTTTCAGAGTTAGAAAATAAATAACCAGCTGCCAAGAGGTTTCTTTTACCTTTTTTCTACTTAGTAAGCTTCTTAAGTATTTATAGTTAATCACAATTATAGGTAAATATTTGTTTTTACAACAGATGGCATTGTCAACATGTAGGAACTGCAACCTGTATTTCTTTTTTAAAATTTCTAGTATTAACTACTTAGGTAACATTATAAACACTAATTCTAATACTATGTATCTTGTGTCCTCTTTGTGTTAAAAAACTTGTTTTTTTAAATGAACAATTGTACTCTTTGGTAGATCGTAGTTATTCATGGAATGAAGAGCTTAAAGGAATTATCTTTAAGGATTAAGAATATTAAGTCTGTGCAAAAAATCACGAAGATAATGCAAATGGTTTCTGCAGCAAAGTTATTGCAGAGTAAAAAAAGGTTATCAAGTTCAAAATTGTATATATCTAAGCTGCATAACATTGTTTCTTCATTGCTGGTGTCAGTTGATCAAGAACTGCTAACAAAGATTTTAAATATTGATGGTAGCAGTACTTGTCTGGTATTTATTATTGCATCTGACCGTGGCTTATGTGGTAATTTTAATTCTTCTATTGTAAGGTTTAGTCAAGAAAATATTAATAGATTAATTGCGAATGGTAAAAAAGTAGATGTTATATTTCTTGGCAATAAAGCTTTTGATATGAGTAAAAATAGGTTTGATCCTAAAGGTATTTTGAAGATTGAAAATAGTAAGGGAATTACGTTCAGAAGAGTAGAATTTTTAGTTAATAGTATTAATTTTAGTAAATACAATGAAATCAAAGTTTTCTATAATAAATTTTATAACTCCTTAACACAAAAACCAATATTGGAAACAATAAAGCCATGGAGTAAAGTCTCATCTTTGATTGATAGTTCTTTAGCTACTTCTATAATAGATTATAGCTCTGAGTGTGAGCCACAAAATACTGAATTTATTTTACAATCTTTGATTCAGGATTACGTTATAGCTGCTCTTTACTCTGCTTCACTTGAAAGTGCAGTAAGTGAGAACAGCGCTAGAATGGTTGCTATGGAATCAGCAAATAGAAATACTAAAGAAATGTTAAATAAATTAACTCTGCTTTACAATCGTTCTCGTCAAACAGCAATTACAACAGATTTGATTGAAGTAGTAGGTGGTGCAGAATCTTTATAAAAAACCTGAGAGGATAAAATGAATATATTAAATATTGCAGCGGATATTGTAAAGCTAGTGAAAGAGAAAAATCAAGATGCAGAAGTTTCAATATATGAAATTAACAAAATTTCAGTTTCTCAACGCCTCTCAAAAATTGAACAAATATCACAATCTAAAAATTGCACTGTAGGAATCAGAGCTATAGCAGGCAAAACCAAAGCTGCATATATTTCTACGAATGATTTAAACAATCTTAGTAATACGGTGAGCCAAGTAGTAGAGATGGCAGAGAATGCACCGGAGGACCCCTACATTAATTTTGCTGTAGATGGAGGTGGTTATACTTCTTCTGCGGATTTAGGTATCTTAGATAATAATATTATAACTATTGATAATCTAAAAGAAATTGCTGAAGCTGCGGAAAGTTCAGCTTTTTTGTATGAGAAAATAGTTAATTCTGAAGGAGCTTCTGCTTCATATACTTTAGTAAATACAGTATTATTTACTGTTTCTGGGTTTATTGGCTCATTTAGTAAATCAACCTTTGCTAACTGGGTTTCTATTATTGCTGGAGAGAAAAGTAAAATGAAGGCTGGCTATAGTTATGATATAGCGTGTAATTTCAAAGATTTAAAATCGCCAAAGTTAATAGGAAAAGAAGCAGCGAAAAGAGCAATTGATCAATTGAATTCACGTTCAATTAAGACTGGTAAACTTCCAGTTATTTTTGAAAAAAGAGCAGCAAAAGAACTAGTGAAAAGTTTTGCTTCTGCTGTAAATGGCAGTAGTATTGTAAGTAACAGTTCTTTCTTGAGAAATAGTTTAAATACTCAGGTTTTTAGTGATAGAGTTAATATTACTGATAACCCATTATTACTAAAGGGTACAGAATCAAGGCCTTTTGATGGAGAGGGGGTGATTAGTAAAAAAAACGCACTTATAAAGAACGGAGTGCTACAAAATTGGATTTTAGATCTATACTCAGCTAAAAAACTGAACTTAGAAACAACTGGAAACGCAATGCGTGCAAGCAACGCTGCAATCATTCCTGCGGCTAGTAACTTCTATATTGAAAATGGTAATGTATCGTTTGAAGAATTAATTGAGGAAGTGAAGGAGGGAGTATATGTAACTGATTTATTTGGTTTTGGTATTAACTTAGTTAATGGTGATTACAGTCAAGGTGCATCAGGTTTTTTTATAGAGAATGGGAAAATAACATATCCAGTACACGAGGTTACTATTGCTAGTAACTTAAAAGATATGTTTGCTAACTTAGTTGTTGCAAACGATTTAACTTTTTGTGGGCAGTTTAATTCGCCAACGATTAGAGTTAGTGAAATGACAGTTGCAGGTTCGCTCGGTAATTAGAAATTCTAGTTGCATTAAATACAATAGTTGTGTACTATAATCATGTAATGTTGGAATAGAGACTATGAAGTATATGGGGGTTAGTTTCAATAGCTAAGCTTCAAGCATTTTTAATTGTAATTTCAAAGTTTTTTGTCACGTTAGTAATACTAGTTAATAGTTTTAAGGGTTGTTTAAATGGAATTTGGTAATATAAAGTGGTTTAGTACTGAAAAAGGTTATGGTTTTATTAAACCAGAAGCTAAGGGTAGTGATGTTTTTGTGCACATTAGTACATTAGAGCGTTCAGGGATCAGGCCTGACTCTCTTAAAGGGGAAAATAAGGAAAAGGGAATAAAAGGGGAAAGGGTGAGCTATGAGCTCAGGGAGGAGCGTGGTAAAAATGGAGAAGAGAGAAAATCTGCAATAAACTTAAAGTTGTTAGAAGGTTAACTTGATTTTGATGGTAGGGGTTTTTAACAAATCTATAAGCAGCTTTCACGAGATGGATCTTCCAGTTTCACTTAAGCAAATTCTGGATAAACTTAATTTTTTTATCCCAACTCCTATTCAAACACAGGCGATTCCTCTGGCTCTACAAGGTAAAGATATTCTTGGTTCTGCTCAAACAGGGACTGGAAAGACTTTAGCGTTTGCTATTCCGTTGATTGCTAAGTTATTAAATGATTCTACTGTTAGTTCAGCTTTAATCATTGTGCCAACTAGAGAGCTTGCACAGCAGATAATGAATGAAATGAAAAAGCTCTTATCTCAAGATTCTGTGTTAAAAATTGCCTTGCTAATTGGTGGTGAGCCTATTTTTAAGCAGCTAAGTCAGCTTCGGAGAAAGCCACGAATTGTGATAGGTACTCCTGGTCGTATTATAGACCATATTGAACGTAGAGCTTTAGTAGCCCGCAATTTTAATACTCTTGTGCTTGATGAAACAGATCGTATGTTTGATATGGGTTTTGGGGTTCAAGTTGAAGAAATTATGAAATATCTTCCAAAAATACGACAAACCCTTATGTTCTCTGCAACTCTTCCTAGTAATATAGTAAAGCTTGCTGCGGAATACCTTGATCAACCGGAGTATATTTTTATTGAGTATGAGGTCACGGTTTCTACAAAAGTTAAGCAAGAGGTTGTTTATGCATCAGAGCTTGAAAAATATGGTAAGCTTATTGCACAGTTATGTCAATGTGAAGGGTCAATCATTATTTTTGTCAAAACAAAACAAGGAGCAGATCAATTAGCTAGCAAATTGCGCAAAGATAACTATAGTGCTTTGGCAATTCATGGTGATTTAAGGCAGCACAAACGTGCAAGGGTTATCAATTCTTTTCGTCATGGCTACAATCAAATTATGGTTGCGACAGATGTTGCTTCTCGTGGTCTTGATATTCCCCACGTTCAACATGTTATCAATTATGATGTACCACAATCGCAGGCTGACTATATCCATCGTATAGGTAGGACTGCACGAGCTGGAGCTGAAGGACATGCGTTATCTTTTGTCACACCTCAAGATGAAAGAAGGCTGCCTGCACTTTCAAGAACGGAAGGAGAACCAAATTTTGATTGTAATGTACAGTTCAAAAAATATAGTGGTAGAAAAAAGTTCTTTAAAGGATCAGATGCACTGAAAATTAAATATAGTAAGAAAAAGATTGATCCTTTTAAAGGGAAAAGCAAAGTGCTGCAGAAAGTATGCTCTTCTGTTCTTTAAGAACTCAAATGTAGAGAGTAAGAGAAAGTGGTCTGAAAAGTGGATATACTTGAAAGAGCTTGATATGACAAAAGGGTAATTAATATGCCTACTAATTCCAGTTTTCGCTATTTAAAATAGTGAAGTACGTGGCTTCTCTAATTTTTAGAGATATTTTTATAATATCTTAGCTATTTTGATACCTAAGAAAGTTCTCTGTATAATCTAGAATGTGGAGTAATGTTTCAATAAAGAAGGGAAAATCTATCTAGGTCTTTAGGCATTAGCAGCAGATATAATTAATTAGTGATAAGGAAAAAGTTACGGTAATCATTGTAATTCTTGCTCTAGGCTTTGTCAGTAAATATAGAAGTGTTTACTACTCTTGATTCTTTTTCTCAGACTTAGTTGCTAATAAAACTTATTAGCAAGACTATAAGAGTCACCGTATAAAAAAATCATCCTTAAAATCGACAGGGAAATAGACAACAGCTATTTTATTTAGCTTTTAAAGTAAATTTTACTGCTATCATAGACAGATACAGAGTAATATCTGCAAGGCGGCTTAGTTATAAGGAGGGAAGTGCCAGTCCTTGGGTGATAATGTAAATATTTCAACACCATCTTTTGTTACTCCAAGCGTGTGCTCAAATTGTGCAGAAAGTGAAAGGTCGCATGTTGTTACTGTCCAGCCGTCAAACTTACTGAGCAAGGTTTCATGCTTCCCAGCGTTGATCATAGGTTCTATTGTAAAAAACATGCCTTCCTTTAAGATAAGATTTTCATTCCTGTCATAAAAATGTAATACATTTGGCAGGGCATGGAAGACTTTTCCTATACCATGTCCGCAGTAGTTACGTACTATAGAATATCCAAAATCTTCAATATATTTTTCTATAGCAAGTCCTATTTTATTTAATTTATTGCCAGGCTTGACTTGTTTTATTGCTTCCATCAATGCACCATAGGTTGCATCACATAAACGTCTTGCTTTTATTGATGGTTTACCAACCCAAAACATGCGGCTTGTATCACCATGCCAGCCATCTAAAATTACTGTAACATCTATATTTAAAATATCTCCGCTCTTGAGTGGTTTATTATCAGGAATACCATGACAGACAACAGCATTTTTTGAGGTACAAATTGACTTAGGATATCCTTTGTAATTAAGTGGGGCTGGAATTGCGCCTGCTTTGGTTATAAAGTCATGACATAAGTCATTTAACTCATTAGTTGTTATCCCTGCCTTTACATACGGTGCAGTAAAATCAAGAGTTTCAGCTGCTAACCTGCCAGCTTTGCGCATAAAATCAAAGTCTTCTTGTGAATGTATAGTTATATTCATGTTTTCCATGTATTACTGTAATTATCATAACACTTTTGTGCAAAAGTTAATAGTTCTTGCTTATGGCTTATTACAGAGTAATGCCGTAAGATTTTTTTTGTCAAACTTATGACTCTCAGCATTTTGATACATTTTTGAAAGCTAATATTGTGACATATAGTTATGTACTTTAAGTTAAGAACAGCTGCTTGAAACGTTGATTCTAGATTATAGATGAAAAGCGTGAGAATACCAATAGTTTGTAAATTTGGTATTTACGGTAGAGGAATTGTGTGCCTGAATTTGAACAATAAGCATTTTAAAACTATACTAGACATTCAATAAACTGCTATATATGATATATATGCGATGGTATATGCTTATTAAACACTGCTCTGGTTGTTCATTCAACTTAGTTGGTCATAGTGTGATCCTACTAAACTTCCTTTCTCACTAGGATGTGAGCTATGACTGTTGTTCCTTAATAATTTTTCATCATAAGTTTCAATGTCGAAATACTTTTCGTATTTATTTACATCATCGCGAAGTGAGAGTGCCTTAATCTTGCTCATAATTAAACCTGTACCAGCAGGAATTAATCTTCCTACTATAACATTTTCTTTTAACCCACTTAAAGAATCTTCCTTTCCACAAAATGCTGCTTCTGTTAGCACTTTAGTTGTTTCTTGGAAAGAAGCAGCAGAAATAAAGGAATTGGTTTCAAGGCTCGCTCTTGTAATTCCCTGCAAAATAGGAAGATATTTAGCGGGACGCTTGCAAGAAGCATTCATGGTATCATTTTCTCTGTCAACTTCCAGCTTGTCAATGCTTTCTCCTATCAGGTATGTGGTATCACCAGGATCAGTGATTTCTACTTTTTGCAACATTTGTTTTAGTATCACCTCTAAGTGTTTGTTGTCTATGCGAACACCCTGTAATCTATAAACTTGCTGTATTTCAGAAATCATATAGTGTGCTAAAGCTTCTAACCCAAGTACACGTAAAATATCATGGAGGTCAGGATCACCGTCCATTAAGAGGTCACCTTTGCGCACAAAATCACCCTCGTTGACTATTACATGCTTGCTTCTTGGTACCAAATATTCAACTGGAGAAATTTGTTCATCAACAGGCTTAACTGATATACTACGTTTTCCTCTCCTATCTTTCTCGGAGAAAACTACATAGCCATCTAATTCACTAACAATAGCATGCTCTCTAGGACGTCGTGCTTCAAATAACTCTATAACTCTTGGTAGCCCACCAGTAATATCACGAGTTTTAACTGATTCTCTTGGCATTCTTGTAATAATGTCGCCTGCTTGGACCTTTTGACCATCTTGTACGTTGAGTACTGCACCTATTGGTATAAAATAACATGCTTCAACACCACTTGCTAATATCATTATTTCGCCATTATCATCAAGTAATACTATGCGAGGACGTAAATTAGCTCCACTAGAGTGTAATTTCCAATCTTTTACTACTTTACTTGATATTCCTGTAGATTCATCCATTACTTCAGTAATTGATACTCCATCTTTCAGATCTTGATAAGATACTGTACCTGTCTTCTCTGTGATGATAGGCAATGTATAAGGATCCCATTCTGCAACTTTATCGCCGATTTTTACTGATTGACCTTCATCTGCATAAAGCTTGGAACCATAAGGTACACTGTGTCTCAATTTTTCACTGCCGAGGCTATCAATCAATATAACTTCACAAGAACGACTTATTACGATTTTATCTCCATTTTTATCTGTAATTATATTACTGTTATTTAATTTTATTTTAGCATTAATAGAAGCTGTGATATTTGAGGATTCAACGCTCCTAGTCATTACTCCGCCTATATGAAAAGTACGCATTGTTAACTGAGTACCAGGTTCTCCGACGGATTGAGCAGCTATTACACCAACTGCTTCACCTATTGAGACAACTCTGCCAGTTGCGAGATCTCTTCCATAACATAACGCACATATGCCGGAGCTTACTTCACAGGTTAACGGTGACCTAATCTTTATAGCATCAAGACCTGCAATATTAATTTGCTTTACCTTACTTTCATCGATTAATTCTCCTGCTTTTACTAATAATTCTTTTGTTACTGGATTATATATATCATTTGCAGCTGTTCTTCCTAATACTACACTCTCTAAAGATGCAACTATGGTACCTCTTTCAACTGTAGCTCTCACAACAAGACCATTTTTAGTTCCACAGTCATGTTTTGTGACTATACAATTTTGAGATACATCAACTAAACGACGAGTTAAGTATCCAGAGTTTGCAGTTTTGAGAGCAGTATCAGCGAGACCTTTACGTGCGCCATGAGTAGAATTGAAATACTCGAATACGTTTAAACCCTCACGGAAGTTAGAAACTATAGGTGTTTCTATAATTTCACCAGAAGGTTTAGTCATGAGTCCTCTCATTCCAGCTAACTGTTTCATCTGTGAAGTAGAACCCCTTGCACCAGAATTAACCATCATATATACTGAGTTATACTTGCTGCTTTTATCATATACAGATATTACTTTTAACATATCATTGGCTATCATATCTGTGCACTTGGACCACTCATCTATAACCTTGTTGTACCTCTCGCTTCTAGTAATTAGCCCATCTTGATATTGCATAGAGAATTTCTTAATTTCACTTCTTGCATGATTAACATGCGTGGCCTTAGTTTCGGGTATAACTAGGTCACAACGACCAAAAGAAATACCAGAAAGTGTAGCATACTCAAAACCGAGTACCATTAGCTTGTCACAAAATTCCACTGTAGCACTTTGTCCACAGTTGCGATATACTAAATCAACTATATTAGTTACTTCCTTAACTGTTAACAACTGATTTATGAGATCAAAGCTTAGATTCTTATGTTTAGGAAAGATCTGCCATAGCATTAAGCGACCAGGAGTTGTGTAAACAGTTTTGTAGCAGATTTTGCCATTGCTACTATGTTTCATTCTGTACTTTATGCTAGAATGAATATGTAAAGTTTTATTACTTAAAGAGTGTTCAACTTCACTAAAGGTTCCTAAGAATAGCAAATCATTTTTTTTGTTAGGCTGCTCTTGTAGAGTTAGATAATATATGCCGAGAATTATATCTTTACTAGGAACTATGATTGGTCTACCATTAGAAGGACTTAAAATGTTATTGGTTGACATCATCAATACTTTAGCTTCAAGCTGAGCTTCTAGTGAGATTGGTACATGCACTGCCATTTGATCGCCATCAAAATCAGCATTAAATGCTGTACAGACAAGTGGATGAAGTTGTATCGCCTTGCCTTCAATAAGAATTGGTTCAAAAGCTTGGATACCAAGTCTATGTAAAGTAGGTGCTCTATTTAATAAAACAGGATGCTCTTTTATTACTTCTTCTAGTGTATCCCAAACCTCTGGTTTTTCTGCTCTTATTAATTTACTAGCAAATTTGATAGTTGGAGCCATACCATACATCTTAAGCTTTGAGTAAACAAAAGGTTTAAATAATTCAAGAGCCATTCTTTTTGGTAACCCACATTGATTTAACTTTAAAGTTGGACCAACAACTATTACAGAACGTCCAGAGTAATCTACCCTTTTTCCTAATAAATTCTGACGGAAACGACCTTGTTTTCCTTTTAGCATATCGCTGATAGACTTTTTATATCCAATACTACCAACTTTATTTGCTAAAGCGTTGCGACGGCTATTGTCAAAAAGAGAGTCAACTGCTTCTTGTAGCATTCTTTTTTCATTACGAATCATGATTTCAGGAGGATTTAAGCTTAATAATTTCCTTAGTCTATTGTTTCTATTAATAATAGTCCTGTAGTGGTGATTCAAATCAGAAACTGCAGGACGGCCACTTTCAAGAGATACTAGAGGACGTAAGTCAGGTGGTAAAATAGGTATGGTTGTGAGTATCATCCATTCTGGCCTATTTCCTGATTTAATGAAATTTTCAATAATACGTAACCTTTTTATAATTTTCTTTCTTCTTATTTCAGAAGCAACAGATTCTAACTCCTGTCTTAGATTTTTTCTAATTTCATATAAATCAAGACGAGTGAGTAATCCTCTTATAGCTTCAACACCCTGCATAGCTATGAAGCTATCTGTTCCATAGTTATCTTTAGCTTCATTGTAGGCTTTCTCGCTAATAATCTCACCTTTTTCAAAGGAAGAAACGAGAGGATCTATTACAACATAGTTATCGCTATATAAAATGTTTTCGATGTCTTTTAGAGACATATCTAATAATGCTCCAATCCTTGAAGGAAGTGATTTTAAAAACCATATATGAGCAACAGGAGACGCAAGCTCTATATGACCCATTCTCTCTCTTCTTACCTTAGAGGATGTAACTTCTACTCCACACTTTTCACATATGCGACCTCTGTGCCTTCTTTTTTTGTATTTTCCACATAAACATTCATCGTCATTGACAGGGCCGAAAACCTTAGGACAAAATAGCCCACCTTTCTCAACTTTAAATGTTCGATAATTTGCAGTTGAAACATCTTTTATTTCACCATAAGACATAGATTTAATACTTTCAGGACTAGCAATTGATATGCTAATTTTATCGAAGGACTGTGCAATATTAGTATGAGATATATCCTCAATAGCCACATCGTTTTGCTTTAAAGCTACATTTAAACATAGAGAACGTAGTTCTTTTACCATTACATTGAAAGATTCAGGAATTCCGCATTCGAAATTACTATCACCTTTTATTATTGACTCATAAATCTTAATTCTGCCATTAATGTCATCAGATTTCACAGTCAACATTTCTTGTAGAGTATAAGCAGCACCATAGGCTTGTAATGCCCAACATTCCATTTCACCAAGACGCTGGCCACCGAAGTGGGATTTTCCTCCAAGAGGCTGCTGAGTAACTAAGCTATAAGGACCTACTGAACGTGCATGAATTTTATCATCAACCAAGTGATGTAACTTAAGCATATACATATAACCAACTGTAACTTTACGGTCAAATTTTTCACCGGTACAGCCATCGTACAGTATGGTTTGCCCAGAATTATCTAAATCGGCAAGTTTAAATAGTTTTGTTATGTTTTCATCTTTTGGACCTTCAAATACAGGTGCAGCCACAGGGACACCATCACGTAACTTGTATGCAAACTCAATTAAGTTACTATTACTAACTTCATAAATATTGTTACAAATAGATGTGTTACTACCACAGCTATAAACTTCAATAAGGAAATTACGTAAATTGTCATGTGCGTTTTTATAAGAGTTTAAATAATTTTCCACTAATGCATTTAGCTTATCATTTAGTGCTTTTTTATTAGATGTGTTGAAAATGGATGCTAATATTTCATCATCACTAACTTCTCCAACTTTTTTATTGTTGAGATATGCTGCTGTGAATTTTGCAAAGCTATCACTGTCAAGGGACCTAATTTCTTTACAGAAAGTACTTTTAATTTTATTAATTTCATCTAGGATGTCGCTCACTTTTTCTCCTAGCTTTTTACAAGCCCAACCTACATGAGCTTCTAATATTTGTCCTACATTCATTCTTGATGGAACACCAAGAGGATTAAGGATGATATCAATAGGAGTACCATCTTCTAAGTAAGGCATGTCCTCCACTGGTACAACTCTGGAAATTACTCCTTTATTTCCATGCCTACCAGCCATCTTATCTCCCGGCTGTAGGCTATGCTTCACAGCAATAAAGACTTTTGCTGACATCGATACACCTTGAGGCAGATCATAACCTTCGTCTAGTTTTTCTACTTTTTGTTTGAATTGTATAGTTGCGTTTAGTATTTTTTCATCAAAATCCTTTTTTAAGCTTTTGACTTGCTCAGAGATAGACCGGTCTTTTAATCCTATACTCCACCATTGTTCACGTTCAATAGTGTCAAGTTTCTTCTGATCTTGAGAGCAAGGATAGGCAAGAAGCTTTTTTAGTTCATCATAAAAATACTTACTAGTTACATTAATTATGTAATCTCGCTCTTTTTTTAAATCCTCCATTTCTTTTTGCTTAATAAGCAGTGCTCTCTCACTTTCCTCAACCCCTCTGCGTGTAAAGACCCGTACATCGATTACTGTTCCTTCAACATCTGGAGGTGTATATAAAGAGGAATCTGCACAATCGAATGACTTTTCACCAAAGATTGTCATCAACAATTTTGTTTCAGGAGGTAGTGAAAAGGATGGCTTAGGTGTAACTTTACCTACTAGAATATACCCTGGTCCTACTCTTGTGCCAATTTTTACTATACCACTATCATCCAAGTGATATAAATTTTCTTCATTGACACCAGGTATAGCACGAGTTATTTTTTCTGATCCTAGAGGAGTATCGTGTACGATACACTCGAATTCTTCTATATGGATAGAAGTAAACAAATCTCTTCTAACAACTTCACTGGAGATAACAATAGAATCTTCAAAATTATAACCTTGCCAAGACATAAAGGCGACTAGCAGATTTTTGCCAAGTGCTAGCTCACCACTGTTGATTGCAGGGCCATCAGCTATTACATCACCCTCTTTAACATAGTCACCTACACGTACTAATGGCCTTTGGTTAATACAAGTATTATGGTTGGAACGTTGAAACTTTTTTAAATGATAGATGTCCACGCCTAGGTAGTTAACTCTTTTTTCATCAAAAGCACGTATAACTATAGAATTGCTATCAGAGCTATCGACTATGCCATCGCGTTTTGCCAAAACTACGGCACCAGAACCGGAAGCCACGAAAGACTCCATGCCAGTAGCAACTAAAGGAGCAGTAGGTTTTAATAAAGGTACAGCTTGGCGTTGCATATTTGAACCCATTAATGCCCTATTAGCATCATCATTTTCTAAAAATGGAATTAAAGAGGCTGCGACTGATATTACTTGCTTAGGAGATACATCAATGTAGCTTACTTGATCACTACTTACCATAACGAAACTTCCAGCGTACCTACAATATAGCATATCATCAATAAAACAGTTATCCTTATCAAGCTTTGCACTAGTATCAGCTATATAGTATGAACCTTCATCTATTGCAGATAGATACTCAATTTGATTAGTAACGACCCTATTAATTACTTTTCTATAAGGACTTTCGATGAAACCATATTTATTAACACGTGCATATATAGCTAAACTATTGATTAACCCTATATTTTGCCCTTCAGGGGTTTCAATTGGGCAAATTCTTCCATAATGAGTTGGATGGACATCACGCACTTCAAACCCTGCACGATCCCTTGTTAGACCTCCAGGGCCTAATGCTGATAGCCTTCTTTTATGAGTTATTTCAGATAATGGGTTAGTCTGATCCATAAACTGGGATAGTTGAGAAGAATTGAAAAAATCTCTTAGGGTGTTGGTTAACACTTTCGGATTAATAAAATCAGATGGGGAAACTTTATCTAAACTAGAAGTAGACATAGAATCGATTATTACACGTTCTAGTTTTAATAACCCAGCTCTAAACTGATTTTCTATAAATTCCCCAACTGATCTCACTCTTCTATTTCCTAAGTGATCAATGTCATCTGCAGATCCTTGGCCGTCACGTAACAGTACTATTTTTCTTACAATTTCAATAATGTCTGTATGTGTTAGGACAGTTAAATTTTCATTGTAATTTAATCCAAGGCAGGAATTAAGTTTTAACCTGCCAATGTTAGATAAGTCATAATATTCAGGATTGAAAAAAAGATTATGAAAAAACTCCTCTACTATCTCTAAAACAGGGACTTCACCAGGACGTAGGACTCTATATATTTCATATAGCGCATCTTGATAAGACATATTTTCGTCTAGGAGAAGTGTATTTAATATATAAGGTCCAACAGATAGATTATCGATGTTTAATACTGATATTTCATTTATAGATAATAGCTCAAGCTTTTTTACATCTTCCACCTTTATAAGCTCACCAGCAGATAAAATTTTTGTAGAACTAGCGCTGTCTATTAAATCTTCTGCAAGAAATAAACCACATATAGAATTAAAAGGGACTAGATACTCTTTTAAACCGTCTTCATATAGCTTTTTGGCTAGCCTTGAAGTAATGCGAATATTATCCTTAAGCAATATATTACCTTCGGTGTCCATTAAATTAAAGGGTAACCTGATTCCTTTAAACCTATCAAGTATAAAAGGTACTTTCCAACCATTTTTATATTTTGTATACTTTACCTTCTCATAAAATTTATCGAGTATACTATTGTTTGACAGACCTAGTGCCTTTAACAAAACTGAGATTGGTAGTTTTCTTTTTCTATCAATACGAAAATATAAAAGATCTTTGACGTCAAACTCAATATCGAGCCAAGAGCCTCTATAAGGAATAACTCTAGCAGAATAGATTAGCTTACCGGAGTTGTAAGTTTTTCCCTTGTCACTATCAAAAAATACACCAGGGGACCTGTGCATTTGTGAAACGATGACTTTTTCCACACCATTAATGATGAAAGTACCCTTATCAGTCATCATCGGTAATTCGCAAAAATGGACTTCTTGCTCTCCCGTAAATTTTATAATGGTTGTAAGCTTAGCATGATCGCCGTTTTTTTTAATGAGCTTATATTCATCGAGAGAAATACCATCTTGCATAACAATGAGACGTATAAAAGCAATAACACGAGAGGAAAAAGTTATGCTGCGCTTTATGCATTCAGACTCATCATATTTAGGGTTATCTATCCTACAGCTTATAAACTCAATAGTAGCCCTGTGCAGAGGATCATCTATTGGAAAGACTGAATGAAAGATAGATTCGAGTCTTTCATTACCGTGGCCTCCAGGAGTAAATGACTTATATGACTCTTTTTGAACCTTAACTGGATCGAGTAAAGAATCTTTTAAATCAATTGACCTAGAATAGGAAATTCTAGGAATAAAAGCACTAGAAACATGCATACAAGAAGAATCAACCATCAAAATACCTCAAACTAACTGAAAATGCTGCATCAATATATAGCTAATATACTAAAACAAACATCTTATTCAAGTTCCACTTTAGTTGCTCCTGCTTCGATGAGCTGTTGCTTTATTTTTTCTGCTTCATCTTTAGGAATATTAGCAGTTAAATCTTGAGGTAGAGATTCAACTAGCTCTTTTGCTTCTTTTAAACCTAATGTAGAATTAACCTTTCTGACTGTTCTAATAATTTCCATCTTTTTGCTCGTATCAATTTCTTTAATTACAACTTTGTATTCAGTTTTTTCTTGAACAGCAAGATTAATGGCATTGTCATTAGTTGGTGTGTCAGCACTAACAGCTCTGTCAACAAAAGAGCCAGCAGGTAAACCTATTTTTTCTTCTAAAATTTTTACAAGTTCAGCGGCCTCTAAGAGATTTAAAGATAATATTTTATCGGCTAAACTATTTGTTACATTACTCATATTACTACCTTAATTATTAATAAATTTATTTTTAGAATTATAATAATCCAACACTCTCATAAACCTCATGAATGGTGAGTTGATAGATAACGCTAATCGAGCAGGGATATTATAAGATATTAAACGCATAATTTTAATATGCAACTTATCTAAAGAAGGCAATTTAGCCAATTTATTGACATCCTTTACTGTAAGCAATTGATTTAAATGAGCTGCACAAATCACAGACATCTTCTCTTTATTAGCACTAGTAAAATCAACTACCAGTTTTGTAGCTTTCACTATACCATTAGAGTATATAATAGCAACTGGACCAAAAAACCTATCTGAGAGATAAGAAAACTTACTAGCTCTTTCTAAAGCTAAACGGGCTAGAGTATTTTTGACTACTAACATCCCGCCTGCCATAGACTTTAGCTTGTTCCTGAAAGTTAATAAATCGTTAGCATTTATAGATTTAAAACTTACCAGTATTAAAAAATCATTGTTTGTAAACACGTTTGTTATGTTTTGTATAAACTCATCCTTACTTTTACGCTTCACTTTATTACTCCCTGATTATATCTTCCACTTTGCTTATTTCATAAGCTTTTCCCATAGTTGAACTTAAAAAGACGTTTTTAAAGTATACCCCCTTTGCAGAAATAGGCTTATTGTTTTTAATTGCTTTAAGAAAAGCTTTAAAATTTTCTAGTAAATCATCAATGCTGAACTTGATATTTCCTAATTTACTATGAATGATACCATTTTTATCCGTTCTGAACTTTACTTGACCAGATTTAATGGTTTTAATAGTCCCTGCAATATTAGGAGTTACTGTGCCAAATTTAGGATTAGGCATCAGCCCTTTAGCACTTAGTATTTTTGCAATAGGAGTAATTTTTGTTATAAAGTCAGGAGTAGTGATACACCAATCAACATCTAGCTTTCTACCTTTTTTTATCTCTTCAACTAGATCCTCTCCTCCTATAATATCAGCACTGACTTTTTCAACTTCTAATAAATGATTACTTTGAATAAAAACAGCTACTTTGATATCTTTTCCAACACCTTTAGGTAAAACTACTATACCACGTACTTGCTCTTCAGATTTACGTGAGTTTATACCTAAATTGACTGCAATATCAATTGATTCGTTAAACTTTGCTGGAGCGGACTTGATAATCTTTTCTAAACATTGCTTAAGATTATCATAATGTGTACCCATATTTTTAACCTTTTATAACTTCTATGCCCATAGACTTAGCAGTGCCTATAATCATTTTTACTGCTGAATTTTCATTATCCACTTTCATATCAACCATTTTATGTCTTGCTATCTTAATTATAGCAGACATAGCCAACTTGACCACCAGTTCTTTACCTGGCTCACGAGAGCCTTTATTTAATTTGGCTTCTTGCTTAAGTAAGTAAGCTACAGGTGGGCCACTGATAATAAAATTGTGGGAACGGTCATCCTTTATGGAAATTCGAACTGTTACTAAATCACCTACTTTGTAATTGGCATTAGCTGTGCTGGTCACTTTATTGAAAGCCTCGCAAAACTTAGGGACTGATATACCACGTGGGCCGAGTACTGAAGCAATCTTTGGAGAAGGGACTGCTTTCCCTGCTTCTATTAATAAGTTAATCTTGGCAATTATACCACTCATAGCTAATTTTCTACTTTCTCTACTTGAACTAAATCTAACTCTATTATTGTTGGTTTACCTAGAATTGACACTTCTACGTTAATAATTTTTTTCTCATCATTAATCATGTCTACTTTGCCAGTGAAATTTTGAAAAAGACCATCATTAATCTTTACTTTTTCTCCTTTTTCATAGCCGTGACTTAATTTTCTCTTTTCTTGAGCATTATAGAGTGCATTACACATTAAGTAAATCTCATCATTAGAGATTACCTTAGGAAGGTTACCATTTTTTAAGAATCCATAAACTTTAAGAGATTTTGGTATATTATTAATAAAATTTAGCACTTCGTCGCACAGATTTACATATAAAAAGACATAACCTGGAAAGCACTTTCTTCGCATGGCAGTTTTTTTAGATCTTAACTCTGCTTCATTTGGTTCTTCATATGGAATAAAAACTTCCTTAAAGTAATTACTGACCCCTAATCTCATAGAATTTTCTAATATGTGTTGACATACTTTCTCCTCGTAGTTAGAAACGACTCTCAAGATATACCATTTATACTTATTGAATTCTCTACGCTTCAGACTTACTTCATCATCTGAGACTGTTTCAAGATCACTAGTTACATCGCTACAGCATTTTAATGTTTGATTCAATATATCCTTGCTCCTGTCACATAGATGCATATATATATATATATTACATGGCTCTTGTGTATCAGATTTTGAACTGCACATTATTTGATAAGGAATAAATACCTCCTTGAAGTAGGGAGCATTATTTGCCAATTCACGTACATGTTTTTCATGCCCATAATTAATTTTGATGATATACCATTTATATTCCATAAACGATTCCAAATAAAGCTTTAATTGTATAAAGAGATATAAAATCTACTAAACAAAAGAAAATTGAGAAGCATAATATAATGCCTGCTACAACAAATAAAGACGACAATACCTCTTGCTTTTTTGCCCAGACAACTTTTCTTATTTCTTGTTTTATATCATAAAAAAAACTACTCAAATTTTTTAACATCTCTAATACAATATTAATGCAGGAGCGATAGGAATTGAACCTACAACTTCTGGTTTTGGAGACCAGTGCTCTACCGATTGAGCTACGCTCCTATAGCTGAAACTTTCTACTCCAAAATTTCGGAAACAACACCAGAACCAACAGTTCTACCGCCTTCTCTTATTGCAAAATGCAATCCCTTATCCATTGCTATCGGTACCTGTAATTCTATTTCTATACTTATATTATCTCCTGGCATTACCATCTCTTTTCCCTCTAACAATTTTATACTTCCTGTCACATCCGTAGTTCTTATATAAAACTGCGGCTGATAATTTTCAAAAAATGGTGTATGTCTTCCTCCCTCTTCTTTCTTCAATACATATACCTCTGCTTTAAACTTCTTATGCGGTGTTATTGAATTTGGCTTTGCCAATACTTGACCCCTTTCTACTTCTTCTCTTTTTGTTCCCCTTAGCAATACTCCTACATTCAACCCAGCACACCCCTTATCTAAGCACTTTTTAAACATTTCTACTCCTGTACATATTGTCTTCCGCGTTGCTTTCAAACCTACTATCTCTATCTCTTCACCTGTTTTTATTTCTCCTCTTTCTATTCTTCCTGTTACTACTGTCCCACGTCCCGGTATTGAAAATACATCTTCAATTGGCATCAAAAATGGTAAATCCACAGGCCTTGGTGGAACTGCTACATATTCATCTAATTTTTCCATCAATCTTTCTATTGACTTCTTTCCATATTCACTGTCTTCATCTTCTAGCGCTTTTAATGCAGACCCAATCACTACAGGAACATCATCACCAGGAAATTCATACTTGCTCAACAATTCCCTGACCTCCATCTCCACTAAACCAATCATATCATGATCAGCTACATCAGCTTTATTTATATACACAACAATATACTTAACACCAACTTGCTTTGCTAGTAATATATGCTCTCTTGTTTGCGGCATTGGCCCATCGACTCCGGACACTACCAATATTGCTGCATCCATTTGTGCTGCACCTACTATCATATTTTTTACGTAATCAGCATGCCCGGGACAGTCAACATGTGCATAGTGTCTCTTATCTGTTTCATACTCGACATGTGCTGTTGCTATTGTTATTCCCCTTTTTCTCTCTTCGGGTGCTTTATCTATTTGGTCATATGCTACGAAATGTCCATAGTACTTCGTTATTGCTGCTGTCAACGTTGTCTTCCCATGATCTACATGTCCTATTGTTCCTACATTTACATGCGGTTTACCAAATGCCTCTACTATTTGTGCCATAATTATTACTCCTAGTTATACTTTAACTCGTCAGCTACACGTTGTGGCACTTGCTCATAACAGGAAAAATGCATACTATATTGAGCTCTTCCTTGAGATATAGAACGTAAAACATTTATATAGCCAAACATACTTGCAAGAGGCACTAAAGCAAGGATTATAGTACTGTTGTTATGTGTTTCCATACTTGAAACTTGCCCTCTTCTGCTATTTACATTACCCATAATATCACCCATATACTCTTCAGGTGTAATAATTTCAACTCTCATTATAGGCTCCAACATCTTTGGACTAGCTTTACTTGCCATGTCTTTAAAGGCGCCTTTAGCAGCCAGCTCAAAAGCCAAAGGGCTTGAATCGACTTCATGAAAAGCACCATCAATAAGAGTAGCTTTAAAGTCAATGACTGGGAAACCAGAAATTATACCTTCCTCTTTTATTAATTCCAAACCGTTTTGCACACTAGGAATATATTCTTTTGGAATTGCGCCACCTACAATTTTACTTTCAAATTGAAATCCAGAGCCAGCTTGAAGAGGCTCAAATAAGATCTTTACTCTTGCAAACTGACCAGCACCACCAGATTGTTTTTTGTGAGTGTAATCAACCTCAACAGATTTAGTGATAGTCTCACGGTATGCAACTTGGGGCGCACTAATATTAACATCAACGTTAAATTCACGTTTTACCCTGTCTGTGACAATTTCAAGATGCAACTCACCCATGCCTTTTAATATAGTCTGACCGCTTTCTGCATTTATTGACATTCTTAAAGAAGGATCTTCTGCTACTAATCTACTCAAAGCAATACCTAATTTTTCTTGATCTGAAGTAGTTTTAGGTTCTACAGCAATCTCGATAACAGGTTCAGGAAACTCCATACGCTCTAATAATATAGGAAAATCATGTGAACATAGAGTGTCACCAGTGATTGTTTTTTTTAACCCAACCAAAGCAACTATATCTCCAACCTTAGCTTCACTTATATCTTCCCTGTTATTTGCGTGCATGAGTAGCATTCTACCAATCCATTCAGTCTCATTTTTCCCTGCATTCAATATAGTAGACTTAGACTTTAACTTACCAGAATAAATACGAATAAATGTTAAGCTGCCTACAAATTTGTCTGTCATCACTTTGAATGCAAGAGCAACAAATTTTTCTTGTTCTGAAGGCTTGATTACAATTTTTTTTCCTAGATCTTTAGGATTATTTCCAATAATTTCATCAACGTCAATAGGAGAAGGTAAAAAATCAACTATGCTATTTAAGAGTAGTTGCACCCCTTTATTTTTAAAAGCTGATCCGCATAATACTGGGACAAATATTCCTTTAATGGTACCGCTTCTCACACACTTCTTTAGTAAACTTACTGGTAAGTCGTTAAATTCAAAGTAAATGTTCATTGCTTCGTCATCCATCCCAGCTACGGTATCTAATAAAAGACTTCGATACTCTTGAGCCTTATCAAGTAAATTAGACGGAATATCTTCATGGAAAAATTTAGCACCTAATGTTTCTTCTTCCCATGTAATAGCTTTCATAGAGATAAGATCTACTACACCCTTAAAATCTTTTTCATTCCCTATTGGTAGCTGAATAACTAAAGGTACTGCTCCTAGCTTACTTTTAACCATATCAACACATCGATGAAAATTTGCTCCTATTCTATCCATTTTATTGATGAAACAGATACGAGGGACATTATATTTATCAGCTTGACGCCAGACAGTTTCAGATTGAGGTTCTACTCCTGCAACTCCATCAAATACAGCAACTGCACCATCTAAAATCCTTAAGGATCTTTCAACTTCAACAGTAAAGTCAACGTGTCCAGGAGTATCTATTATATTAATTTTATGACCGTTCCAAAAACAAGTTGTAGCAGCAGATGTGATTGTAATACCACGCTCTTTTTCTTGCTCCATCCAATCCATAGAAGCTGCACCATCATGCACTTCGCCAATTCTGTTTTGTTTACCAGTATAAAATAGAATACGCTCTGTTGTAGTAGTTTTGCCAGCATCTATATGAGCCATTATACCTATATTTCTATATTCAGATATACTAATTTCCATATTACTATTAATTAACATTAAAAACTAAGATGGGAAAAAGCTTTATTGGCCTCAGCCATTTTATATTTTTCTTCATACATCTTAAATGCGCCACCGCGTTTATTGTAAGCATCTATCATTTCAGCTTGTAGACAATCAGCAGAAGTTTTCCCACTTTTTTTTCGAGCTGAAGTGGCTGCTTCAGCAATCCATCTTAATGCTAAAGAAACTGCTCTATCCTTTCTAACCTCGACAGGTACTTGATAAGTTGCACCGCCAATGCGACGAGGACGAACTTCTATAGAAGGAGTAACATTTTCCACCGCCGTTTCGAAAATTGATATTCCACTTTCCTTTATTTTCTTTTCGGCTAGAGATAGAGCATTATAGACAATCTTTTCTGCAGTGGACTTTTTGCCACATTTCATGATGACATTAATAAAGCGCATTAATAAAACACTACCATAACGTGAATCAGGAATTATCTCCCTCTTTTTTGCTTTGTTTCGACGGGCCATAAACTTAACCAGATTTTTTTACACCATATTTTGAACGAGCCTTTTTTCGATTTTGTACACCATGTAGATCAAGAGTACCTCTTATTATGTGATAGCGTACACCTGGTAAATCCTTAACTCGCCCACCTCGTATCAAAACGACGGAATGCTCCTGTAAGTTATGGCCTTCACCAGGTATATAAGCCGTTACTTCACCATATCCACTAATCCTTACTCTTGCCACTTTACGTAGTGCTGAGTTGGGTTTCCTAGGAGTTGTAGTGTATACTTTAGTGCAGACACCTTTTCTCTGAGGGTTACTTTTCCCTAAAGCAGGCACCTTCTTCTTGCAGAGTAACTTTAACCTACCCTTGCGTACCAACTGATTTATCGTAGGCATACATTAAAAACTCAGGATCATTAAAACAACTTAAGTTTTAGTTATAAAATAATAAACTTCAATAGTCAATATAAAAATAAACATTATTATTCTAATAATTTTAGCTTCACTTTTATAATTACTATCCAATACATACAAAGCTCAAATTTTGTAAAGTCTTTTAAAACCTAGATGAGATTTATTTAATAGAAGTATAAGAAGACAATAGTAATCTCTTAGTCTTATGATCAAGCACTTCTTGGTAATATTTTCTAAGCTTGGAAACATAATTTTTTGTGTATTAGTTTTATTATTGACTATACGATTAATATAATTGGCCGTTTCAAATATCTTTGATGTTTTATCAATATAGTCAAGCACAGTAGTAAATCTTGGCAGGTTATTACCTCAGCCTAGAGCTTTTACTCCTTGCATAACTTGGGTTTAAGCTAGATCTATATCGAAGTGTGCTGTGATGAGTATTAAGGGTAACTTACAGTTACTTTTATAAAATCAGGCAAGGGAGAGGTATCAAAAAAAGTAGGAGATTGGTGCTTGTAGGTAAACTACTACCTTTCCTGCAAATGTTATATGATGTATATAATAATAATCTACAAAATGGCTATTTATATCAAGAGTTTCAATCGGAGCTGAAAGTCGCAGTGTATTTTTTTAGTAAATGTCTATTCTTGCAGTTAAATATGGATTTCTGGAGTCGAGAGACTCATGCTTTTGCTTTAATGGAGACCTGTTGTATAATTTTTTCTAGTACGTTGGATTAATAGAAATTGTTTTATAAACTTTATCAGTCTTCTTATTTGTTGTAATGATAGGGGGTGTTTGATTATTGTCAATTTGACAAATTGATAATGCAAATATTATGTAATGGTGTCTTGTGCTTGTTTTCTTGCACTATATTCGTTTCATATCTTTATTGATTTTACCTAGAGCTTCTAGCTTTTTAAGCTAAAGTGCGCTTATAAATTGTTCAAGGTAGTATAATATGCTAATTTGCGGAGTTAAAGGTGATTAACTATCTACTATAGTGGATTTTTTTTGCTTTTGCTAGCAAATTTTTTTTGAGTATTCATAGTTAATTTCAATCATGAATGAACATCTATTTTTACAAAAAATTTTGTTATTCAGCATATGAGGCTGGAACCTATATTTCTTTTTTGGATCTTAGAATCATCATTATTAAAGTAACATAAAAGCTCAGATCACAGTATGTGTGCTTGAGCAACACTGTTCGTAAAAGAGTAGTATTAGAATATTTGAGTGATAGCAGGTTACCTGCTCACAAAGATTTTATCTGTAGTGCACATATCAGTCATGCTCGAATTCCTAAAAAGGTGAAGCTAGTTGTGCTTTGTAAATGGTTTGAATAATCCCATGTGCTATAAAGGTTATCTTCAGGTAGTTTTACTGTGGAACTGTTGTTAAGTATCATGTTACACTTTCTATTTTCTGCATGAACACAAGAAAAGACATAGCTGCTTAATTGAGTTTTTCTTTCTAATACATCTTTAGTGAATTTTAGATTTGATAACGAATTTTGTTCTGTGATTATATTGAGGTTATCTATCAGGTAGTTATCTGTAATCACTTTATTTTCAGAATTGATTACTGAAGTCTTATTATCATTGTTCCAGAGAGCAAAAGGTTTATGTTCATCTACGTTAATGTATAAGGTATTTGGCAAAATTCTATAAATTCTTACGTATTTTATCCATTTGCTTATAGACTGTATGTTATCAGCGAGCTTTGATAGTGACACATACATAATTGGTTGTGTTTTGTTTATCAAGTTTAAAATGTCCTCCTCATTTGTAAATTTGTTACCAGTGATGACTACTTTATCAATTGAAAATCCATTACTTAGTAATAGACTGGATAAGCGATTATTATACCAAATAAGATAATAATTGAGTTGACTTGTGATTTTATCAAGTAATCTATAAAGTACTAATGTCAGAAAGAGTGCTATTGTAATAAATAAAACACACTTGTGTAAAAAACTCTTTTGGCTTCTAGTAACATTGTTCAGCATTTACTTGACCTCTAACATTTTTGTGTTGCTTCAACGATAATTTGAACTAACTTATTAAAACTGATTCCTTTTGTCAGTTTTGCGATTTTTGGCACTAATGATAACTCAGTAAGGCCAGGATGTGTATTAATCTCGAGCATTTTTAAAGCTTTATTTTTAGGATTGTAGCGAAAATCTGAGCGGGAGATGGTTCTACATTCTAAAAATTGATGAATTTTTAATGCATGTTCTAGAGTCATTTTATATATATAATCTGGGACTTTAGCAGGAAATATGTATTCTGAAAGCCCATTTGTATATTTTGCTTCATAATCATAGAATTTATTTTTTGATTGTATTTCCATAGTACCGATTGCTTCATCTAGTAACACAGCGGTTTGTAATTCTATACCTGGAACATATTCTTCTACAATCATCCTTTTCATGATAATAGAATTATTATTTTTTAGATTTAGGTAATCCTTATATGAAGAAATTATGTGTACGCCTATGCTTGAGCCTTCGTTGATTGGTTTGAGAACATACGGATAATCAATTTTAATATTGTTTTTTAGTATATCTTCTTGACTAATAATGTACCATTTTGGGGTATCAATGCCGAGGTAACGAAATATGTGTTTAGACATTCCTTTATTCATAGCAACAGCAGAAGCCATAACTCCAGAGTGTGTATATTTTATACCTAAGATTTCTAGTAGGCCTTGAATGCAGCCGTCTTCACCGTAAGGCCCATGTAGAGCTATAAAAGCGAGGCACGGGTTAGTTTTTTTTAACTTTTCAGTAATATTGTTGTCAACGTTTATTTCTATTGCCTTATATGAAAGGCTGTTAAGAGCTTCTTTTACTGCTTTTCCACTCATTAACGATACTTCTCTTTCACAAGAAGATCCACCAATCAAAATTGCTATAGTAGGAAGCATAAGCATTTTTAGAAGGATTTTATTAATTATAATTACATTACGAACTTTGTAAATAGAAGAAAAATTAGCTTGAAAATTGTGATTTATTGCTACCATTTCTATAGTCTTATTATAAAGAAATTACTTGTGTTGATCAAATAACCGCAGGTATTAGAACCTATATTAGTAGAATAGAAGGACAGTCAAAATGTAAGTTAATGTAATTACAAAAATGCTATAAGAGTACTTCTCATTACTATCTATGTTGGAGCGACATTTTCATAAATGTGCTTACATCTCTTAATATATATAGCAATTTCTAAGATTATTTACTGACTAGTAAAATTTGGGGAGAATTCCTTTTTACTGTAACCCCATTTACAGTAAGGTATATGAAACTTTCAGTGAATGTTATAAACAAATTTTATTTTTTTGGTAGTTTTCTATTTCTGTTGGTTCAATAAACAGAAGCGCTTTTGGTAACCCACTTCCTGAGCTATATTAAATTAGTATCTGTAAAGCATTAGTAAATAACCTAAGCTTTGGGATTTGCTTTTATAGCAAATAAATAATGTCATCTAACTCTGATAAGACTTTATTCACTTTATAATGGAATTACTCAGTGCCTTCTTTTCCTGTGTTACCTAAGTAGCGGGTACTAAGGTCCAGAGAGAAAAAAAGAGATATGAATTCTGACATGTAATGCTGAAATAATATCATTCATATAAGGAAAAATGTTTGCCTATAAACTAGCATTCTATTCTGTCTTGAGCATTTTATAAGCATGTTTTAACTTGTGTAAGTAAGAATAGAAATTTTGTGAAGATGTAGATGTACACAGTGCAAAAGACTGAACATGCAACACCAGGTTACATAATACTTCTGTTGTTTAGTCGTAAAGGTTAAAAGTAACTTAACACTGGTTAGCTATTTAGATGATAGCCTTCTTATAGATCTATATTTGTATAGTTGTGTTTAGTATTTAGCTATATCTATAATAAACTCTCCTAGAGGCTACTTTAAGTAGATTGATTCCTAAGTGTGAAGAAGTATCTATCCAGTAATAAAATGGACAACTTGAATAGAAAATAGTAAGGATGTAATATGATACACTAAGTATTTTTGTTAACTTAAGAAACTTGGAAGCGTATTAAGCCTCATGTTATCATTAATGAAGTAAAGTGAACACTCTTGCTTAAAGCATATCGAAAAAGATTAGTGGATATGGAGGAGGGGAGATTATATAAGATAATTTGGTTTACAGTGTGAATAAATATATCCTTCTTCTGAGAAGGATATATTCCATATGCTATGTTACAATAAACTTTCATGAAATTTATCAAGTATCGAGCGAAGCTTGAAACAAGCAAATATTCTCTTGTAGAATAATATCAG
Source organism: Wolbachia endosymbiont of Dirofilaria (Dirofilaria) immitis (assembly GCF_013365455.1). Lineage (GTDB taxonomy): Bacteria > Pseudomonadota > Alphaproteobacteria > Rickettsiales > Anaplasmataceae > Wolbachia. Next base: position 688,480 of record NZ_CP046578.1, on the reverse strand, counting down.
TTAAGTTATATGTAATAGTATATGAATTAATCAGACTGCAAAATCACGTAAATCTGAATTGCTTATATGTTATTCTGAGTTATATTGGCTTAAGTATAGGGGATCTGTTCTAAAAGCAAAGAGTATTTATTCGTGCTTGAAGTTTAAACAAAATGTTTTTTGCTACCGACTAATGGAAAAGAAATTATCTAAATTTATAGGTAATAGATAGAGTGAATGTAAATAAGGAAGTAAATGAATAGGTGGGTGGTAAATTACCATTAAAAATGTAGCTAAAGTATGAGCAGTTGGGCTAGTAAATTTCCTCTTGAAGATAAAAAAATTAGTTCTATGGTTAAAGATATTGATTGACTTATCAGAATGAATTAACTTTTGAGGCATTTTAAAATATAGTTCAGTAATACGGTATCCGAACACAAATGAAGACCATTTTAGCTGTTGAGACAAGCTGCGATGAGACTGCGGTAGTAATTGTAAATAGTGCTAGGCAAGTCCTTGCTCACGAGATTCTTTCTCAAACAGAGCACAAGGAGCGTGGCGGGGTAGTTCCTGAAATAGCATCACGTGCTCATATGGAACATTTGAGTGGTTTGATAAAAAGTGCTATGAACAAATCCAACCTTAATTTTTATGATTTAGATGCGGTTGCGGCGACATCAGGGCCAGGACTCATAGGTGGATTGATAGTCGGTACAATGATGGTAAAAGCGATTGCGCATGTAACACAAAAGCCATTCATTGCCGTTAATCACTTAGAAGCACATGTATTGGTTATTAGGTTACTTTATGAAATTAAATTTCCATTTTTGGTTTTGTTAATGTCAGGTGGTCACTGTCAATTTTTAATTGCGCAGGATGTAGGTAAATACATTAAGCTTGGAGAAACGTTAGACGATTCATTAGGTGAAGCATTTGATAAAGTTGCTAAGATGCTAGACTTAAGTTATCCAGGAGGTCCGTTGATAGAAAGATTGGCTAAGAAAGGTGATGGTACAAGATTTAAGCTTCCAAGAGCAATGGTGAAACGTTCTGGATGTAATTTTTCTTTTTCTGGAATAAAAACAGCAGTAAAGAAGCTAGTTCGGGAGCTTAAGCTGAACGAGCAAGATATATGTGATGTATGTGCTTCGTTTCAAGAGTGTATTAGCGATATACTACTCGATAGAGTCAAAAATGCGATTATTATGGCTACATCTTTAAATATTAAAATCAATGATTTTATAATTACTGGCGGAGTTGCAGCAAATAACTTTTTAAAAGGGAAATTAAAGAGATACGTAAACTTAAACGTATTTTTCCCCCCAAGTAACTTGTGTACAGACAATGCAATAATGGTCGGATGGACAGGAATTGAAAGATTGAGGAGAAATTATGTAGATCCACTCAATTTTGCACCGAAGCCAAAGTGGGAATTAGAAAGTTATTGAAAGTTTTCAGCTCTAAATTAGGTGGTGAAAAAATCTACCTTTTTTGATTACAGTTGTTTATACTTTATATTTATATATCAATATTTTATTTATTAACTTGAAGTTAATTAGCTTCTGTTAATATTTTTGCAATAAAAATTGTATATGGTACATATAATCAAATTAAAAGGGGGGTTGTGGAAATTACCCCATCAATAAAAAAGGAATTGAAGCAAAGTACGCTATATATTTGCTTAGAAAAGTGCAAAAGTGCATTTTGGTTTATTTTTTGGTTTAGTTCAGGAATCAACTTGTTGATGTTATTCTTGCCACTTTATACCTCTCAAGTGCTTGACCGGGTAATATCAAGCGGAAGCATATCAACATTAGTTATGTTAACAATTATTACCCTAGCTGCATTTGCATGTTCTGCAATGCTTGAAACTTGTCGGTACTTAGCAATGGCAAAGATTGGTGACTGGATTGATAAAACTGTAACGCCGGATTTAATAGTAAGATCAATTAGGCTAACGTCAGTGCAAAGTTCAACTTCCAGCGGTGAGGCAATACGAGACCTTGGAGTGATAAAGAATTTTATTGTAGGAAATGGTATATTTTCATTATTTGATACTCCGTGGTCATTGATTTATCTTGGTGTGGTTTTTATGATACATACCTCTACAGGGTTTATAGCTGTTATTGGAATTGTTATATTGGTATCCATGGCAATATGGAATGAGCTTGCTACTAAGCGCATATTGAAAGAAATTAATGAGGAAACTATATTGAATATCAATGCTATAGATGTTGCAACAAGAAATGCAGAAGTAGTTGAAGCTATGGGTATGTCAGAATTCATAGTTTCTGACTGGTGTAAACGGAACAATCAAACCCGTATGATGCAGATTAGAGCACAGAATCGGTCTAATGTAATTACTGGAATTACTAAGTTCTTACGTTCGACCCTGCAAATATCAGTGATCGGAACAGGTGCACTACTTGCAATTACAGCTCATAAGACTGCTGGTAGCATTGTTGCTGCTTCTATTTTAATGGGTAGGGTATTGGCTCCATTTGATGCAGCAGTCTATACTTGGAAATTTTTAAATCAAGCCATAATATCTTATGGTAGGTTGCAAAGACTTATATTAATATCTCCGAAAAGAGAACAAACTTTGGCTCTGCCAAAGCCTAAAGGAAAGTTAGAATTTGATAGAGTGTTTTTTACTCCTTATGGTAGCAATAAACCAACAATAAAGGGTATATCCTTTGTAATAGAACCAGGGGATATAGTTGGTGTTATTGGTGCAAGTGCCTCTGGTAAATCAACTATTGCAAAACTAACTGTTGGTGTATGGAGACCTGTGTCTGGTGTAGTGAGACTGGATGGTGCTGATGTGTACACTTGGAACAGGGAGAATTTTGGTAACTATGTTGGTTACTTACCTCAAGATATTGAATTATTTAACACCAGTGTTAAAGCTAATATTGCACGTATGAGACCAAATCCAAATCCTGAGGAAATAATTAAAGCAGCAAAAATTACAGGGGTACATGAATTAATACTAAGTTTACCAAACGGGTATGATACAACGATAGGAAGCTTTGGAGTGACACTCTCTGGTGGGCAGAAACAGCTACTTGGTCTTGCAAGGGCTTTTTATGGTAATACGAAGCTTTTAGTGCTTGATGAGCCAAATGCTAACTTAGATAGTAATGGAGAAGCGTGTTTAATTAAAGCGATTAATATTGCAAAAGAGCAAAATACCACTACTATAATTATAACTCACAAGCTGCTATTGTTATCCGTAGTTGATAAAGTTATTCTTATGTCAGATGGTGCTGTTTATGCTATGGGACTGAGGGATGAAGTTTTAAGCAAACTAGTTGCTTCATCGTTGTCGTCAAACACCACGGAGGGTGAGCGCGATCTTCAGTAAGTGGTTAAAAAAAGTGCGGTACTTTTCTTTACCTTGTATAATCAATCTCTTGTCTACTATACTCAGGTGTTTTTTGATTGCTACTTTGAAAGAAAATGAGTTTTTGCACTTTACTGCACACTGGGTTCACGTTACTACTTTCTCGCGAGGGCAAATTTTGTTAATAATTATTGTGGCAGTGTTGTACTTTCTGATTGTGAAGATTAAATATACTATTTTTATCTAGATTAAGACTACCACTAATTGTCATTTTTAGTTTTAAATTTTTTATAAGATTTCGTGCCTGCTTACTTTAGTTATTTTTTCCTTTATCTTCTGTAGTTTTTCTTTTAATTCCTCCTGAAAACTTTTGTTGTGGCTTTTAAGTTTAGTGATAGGAAAATTTTTCAGTACAGTACTACTAAGAGGTTTTTTGCTTGGGGGAAGAGGAGGAGGTGGTGGTGGTGCATTTGCGCTTTGACTTAGCAAGGGAGAAGGTGAGAGTGTAAGTGGTGATGCTAACTGAGAAGATTGAAGTAGTGTAGCTGTAGAAGGTAGGGGAGAAGTTGGTATATTAGTTGCGGTAGATTCTTTTAGATCTAGAGTAGGTAAAGACGGTGATATAGTTGTTACTACCAATGTTTGTGTGCTAGCGTTATTATCATTTAATCTCTCTTCAATGGCATTATATATAACCTTCTGCTTTTTATTATTTATTGTGTAAGGAGTTGATTTAGAAAGGTATATTGCTGAGCTTAGTGCAACTATTGCAGAAATAGAGGCAATTGTTGTATAAAGCGCTGGTGCTACAGTGGTGCTATAAATCGCTAAGATTACAGGATAAATAAATATCACGGTTGTGAGAATAGATGCACATAGTAGAAAAGAAGCAATTGAGTGTTTTAACGAAGATGAAATTCTGAAAGTGCCCATTTTTACCTCACGTGTTAATACTATGTTAGTAATAACTAGGTTAATGTCTTATGTCAATTAAAATTATAGAATAAATTCATCAAAAAATTATGATATGAGTAATATTGCTGTAGGAAATTTATGGCAACATTTTACACAATGTTTAGTGAATTTCAATGGATTATTTTTTAGTTATAGATGTATATGTGTTCTGTTAATATATTTAAATTTGAAATCTAAAAGGTATCATGCTTTCTATTGGGGAAGGAGGTACCAATGTTACTACATTTTAGGAATGATGCTTTAAATAAAAGGTATTTTGTTAGGGATAAAAATAGTAAATCAGTGTCTGATTTGGGTTCATGTTTTGCGTTACTAGATAAAAAAAGAAGTACTTTTTTTATATCATGTAGATCAGAAAAATTAATTGCTGCAGTCCATTTCAAGAGTAAATGGGATTAATCTATCTGTTAATAGAAGCGAGAGATTGAGCATTTTACTTGCTATAATATAGCTCAGTTTTTTTTGATAAGGAGCAAAAATAAAATTGACCAGAAATGGTATTATCTTTTCTTGTTTCATTAGTAGAAGTAAATCGTTTAATAGAGTATTAGTGTTTTCTATAGAAATAAGTAATATTGTGATGAAGACTTTCTGTCTCGTAGCCATCATGATAGTTGGAGAGTCATAGTTGTTGTACTAAAACTGGAGGCTACAAGACAGAGGTAGTCTAAAAGATAGTTAAAGTGGGCATTTGCGTGTTTTGTCTTTGTTGACGCAACAGTAATCTACTAGAAATTATTCCAGGTAGAATATATCGGGAGTACGGAATATTGTTTGACCTTTAACTAAGTTTGACTGAGGAAAAATGACCTTATTGATCTTTGTATACTAGTACTATAAAATATTAAAGCTAGTTTATCAATCGTAAAATTTTTTAAAGAACAGTGTTAGCGCTAACTCTATATAATATAATGAGGTAAATTACTAAAGTCAGAATTAGTTGTGAGTGAAAAGACAGTTTCTATAATACTATGATTCTATTTCATAATTTTAAAAATGAACAGCGGCTATTTTTCAATATGAAAGAAAGTAAGAAGTTTTATCTATTAAGTTATCTTCATTTAAACTCTCATCGAGTTTTTCTATGCTATGCTTTACTTTGACTTTTATTATAATTAATGTCATTTATTTGTTTAAATTTACATTTAAATTTTAATATTGCTAGTGATTTATTAGCGAAAGAGTAAGCTTTAAATAATTGATTAATAAATCTCAGCTAAAGCTGTAATGTGAAAAATGGTTGAATTTATAATTTTATTAATATAACCTTTGTTTAAGCTAGAATATTTCCTTTTTATATAACTTAGATATATGGAAAAATCAAAAGCACCGGGTATTTAAACTTTACTCATTAAATGCAATTGTAATGAGGTAAAGAATTGTGTTAATACAACTTTGAAGTTTAACCTTTAATTTGGTGGGGATGTTTCTTATCAGAATAAGAAATTGCAAAAGAATTAAGCAATAATTTTCATGCTTGTAATGTTGATAGTTCTAGTTTATCTTTTGCCAAAGAGCAGAACATACTCTATTGATGTTTAAGTAGGAGAGCTTTGTAAGCAATAACTATTTTCTGGTTAAAGGAAAGGGATATAATTTAGTTTATTAGGGTGGGTCATTAAGTTTTTAATTTATGTTGTTGTTTTATAATGATAGAGTTTATAATAAAAGTCAGAATTTCCATCTATGAATGAACTAATAACTTGGGTTCAAAAAGAGGAAGTTATTTTAATAAAAACTAAGTCTGTAGGGGGAGTTTCTTTTTTGAATTTATACAGTGATGTGTACGTTGCAGATTTGGGTTTTGAGCTTAGTAAGTTGTGTAAAGTATCTACGATACTAGCACTTTAAGTATCAATTTCTATACCTGAGAAGGTGAATTACATAATAAAGGTGAATATATACGAAATAAAAGTAATAAAAAGTGAAGTTACTCCCTATCTAAGTTCTATTTTAATTAGTAATGAGCATATTTTTTTATTTTTACAATCTGTTTCGAGTTTTGCCTGGTTATGTTATGGTTAAACCTCTCATTTTGAAAAGAAGGCTTTATCTAGCTTGGAGTACTAAGATTGAATAGTAAAGGTTTGTTTATTTAGAAAAACAAGATAATAATGAAATGTCTTTTCATCACTCTAGGCGTAGGGTAGTAATAAAAAATATTTAAGGAGTGTTTTTAAAATTTACAATATTTACAATAAAGAAATTGATGATTTTGCTGATATAGTGATTTGTGTATAAAGAGGATATTTTTTATGAACAATCAAGAAATAAGTTGTTCAAATTGGAATGACATAAACATAATAAGGGGACAGTAAAGGACAATTTTGATGTTTTATCAAAATTTTGTGATATAAAAAGATTCTTTTTTAATAAGAAGTTGGTTGGTAAGATAGTTAGTGGAATGGGAGAATTTTACCTATGTTCTTCAAGAGCTACGAGAGAGATGGTGTTAGGTGATTTCAATTGTAAGGTGGTGGCTTAAAATTCAATTTTATATTTTTTTCTGGTACATGGAAAATGCAAGTAAATAGAAAGCTGTTTATGGGCACTCAGGACTTAAAAGTTCATTTAGTGACTGAAACACGTGATTTTTTGTGTGGACTGTGGATCAGAAGATGATAAAAAACAGACAAATAGTTCATAAGGTATGAATTAGAGACATGAGAGTATTATATTTATATTCTATCTGAATCTAAATTAACTTAGGTAGCTTATTATCTAGGTAATTTAATATGTGCGCTTGTAGTTCAGTTGGATAGAGCGTTGCCCTCCGGAGGCAAAGATAGAGGGTTCGAATCCCTCCAAGCGCATTTTTATCAGGTTTGACAATAGTATTTTGATATAAGATAATGTAGAGAGTTTATTTAGAACGCAATTATGTCCACTGGTACAGTAAACAAAGTTATATTAGTTGGTAATTTGGGAAGGGATCCTGAAATTAGAACTATGCAGAATGGGAAAGAAATGGCAAGTTTTTCAATAGCTACATCTGAGAGTTGGACTGATAGATTTTCTGGTATACGTTCTGAAAAGACGGAGTGGCATAATATTGTGGTGTTTAGTGAAGGATTGGTAAAAATTATCAAGGATCTTGTACGTAAAGGCAGTAAAATTTATGTTGAGGGTTCTTTGAGGACTAGAAAATATACTGATCAAAATGGCAATGAAAGATATACCACAGAGGTAATGCTGCAGAATTTTAACAGTACTCTTACACTTTTAGATTCACGGCCAAATTCTGATTATAAATCAAATGAATATAAGCAACGTGAAACAGAGCAAAAAAATCAGTATGGAAATTTTGACAGTGAAATAAAGGAAGAGCTGATGGACGATGAAATACCATTTTAATAACTTAAATTGAAAGTATTATCTCCATTTTTGTGGACTGCTTGTGTTACTCCCTTTAATTATAGAGGAGATAGCATAGATTATAGCAGTTTACAGCGTTTACTTGCAATACAAACTGAAGCTGAAAACGGTGTGGTGTTATTAGGTAGTACAGGTGAAAGTTTATCACTTACTGATCGTGAAAGACGTGCATTAGTTAACTTTGTATGTGAGCTGGAGTTAAGTATGAAAGTTATAGTTGGTGTACCAGGAGTGAATTTACATCAAACCCTTGAATGGCTTGATTTTTGTGAAGGTATGCCTATTTACGGCTATCTAATGACTACCCCGATTTATACAAAGCCTGGAATAATAGGTCAGACTCTATGGTTTGAAAAGCTACTTGAAAAAGCACATGTACCAGCTATGCTTTATAATATTCCATCAAGAGCAGGAGTAAGTCTTTACGTAGAAACTGTGCGTAATTTATCTGGCCACAAAAAATTTTGGTCTATTAAAGACTCAAGTGGAACTATTGATACTTTAATTGAATATAAAAAAGTTGCACCAAATATTGAGGTTTTTTGTGGTGATGATAATATGATACTTGATATGGCTACTTATGGTGCAGCTGGTTTGGTTTCTGTTGCCTCTAATCTTTGGCCGTGTATAGCGCATAGATATGTTAAGCAATGCCTACTGTCATTTCAGGGCATGTCACTGGAATCTGAGAAGAAAATAACTGCTCCAGTGATAGAAAATGGAGTAAAAAGTTTAGCAAATATTTGGCAGCAAGTCTGTAAAGCACTGTGTACTGCTAGCAACCCAATACCTACTAAAGTACTCTTGCATGATATTGGGCTTATAGAACATAAAACTGTTCGCCTACCACTCAGTATAGAAGACTTGTCTTCTATTGAAACATTAAGGCAAGTTACTGGAATGGTTTCTAAGTGGGAAGAGTTGACTGATAACTAGGACAATAACCATCGGTCTTATTAACTTTTGGGCTGTGGCTAGTACAGTATAGGCATTATTTAGTTTTGTTTGAGTGGCTGGCTCTCTATGAAATCACCTAGTAGTGTTAAAACGGAGGAGAAAAAGGTGTTTAGTTATTGTACTAATGGTGACATAATAATTTTGCATACTATTCTAGTTAAAATGTATACCTAGGTAATTCAAGACTAGGGTAGCTAACTTTAATTACATAACTAAGGTTTTAATGCCATTCTGTTCTATATAGCCTTGATGTCTTAAACTATTAGACGTGTCCCCTAATCTGTGGCTGAACTGACTTAAGTTTATTGATAGTTTAGAAAATCTTTAGGACATCATACCAGCAAGTGGCGGACACTGAAATGACATCTCTTTGCAGGCTTTTGAATTGTTTTAGCTATAAATATTTGGAAAGCTTATTAGATAAAGTAGAAAAAGGATAAGGTAAAACTTGGTTAATATCTGTCTGAAACACTGATATCATACACTGCATTAAATGCTTTGTAGTTTCATAGATGTGTTTCAGCTTATGCGGTAAACAGAAGCCTAAGTAAGACTAATGGAGATAGAGGAATATATATAATATAAAGAATTAAATATAAAGTCTTAATTACATAATACTTTTGTTGTTTTTAACCTGCGTGGACTGAGAATGACTGGATACCATTAGTTTAAGTGAAGAGGCTGTAAAGGTTGTTATGTAGCTTTTTGTCTTTATGTAAATGCAGATTAGTAGTGTGCTGCTAAAAACTATGCAAGGAGCTTCTTAATTTGCTATGGTAAGCGCAGGCTTGTATTAAGTGTTTTATGCTGTTAGATTTTTTACAATATCAAGTGCTGCATAGGTGAGTATTGCTCTTGCGCCAGCACGTTTAAAGCCAATTAAAGACTCATAAATTACTTTATCATAATTCAGCCAGCCATTGTTTGTTGCAGCTTTTATCATTGCGTACTCACCGCTTACTTGATAAGCAAAAATCGGGAAGTCAAACTTATCGCTTGCTGTTTTAATTATATCTAAGTATGGCATACCTGGTTTTATCATAATAAAGTCTGCGCCTTCGTTTATATCCATTTCAATTTCACAAATTGTCTCTCTTGCATTTCTATAGTCCATTTGATAACCACTTTTGTCAATGCAATTTGATGGCATGTATGAGCCAACAATTTGTCTAAATGGTTCATAGAAACTGGAGCAGTATTTTACTGCATAAGATAATATTAATACATCTTGAAAGTTATTGTCATCTAATGTCCTTCTTATTTTTCCTATTCTACCGTCCATCATATCAGAAGGAGCAACTATATTACATCCTGCTTTTGCTAGAGTGAGTGCTTGCTTACACAATACTGACACAGTTTCATCATTTTCCACATCTGTCAGATTTTCTTTTAAAAGGCCATCATGACCATGAGTAGTATATGGGTCTAGTGCAACGTCTGCTATAATACCAATACCAGGTACCTTTAATTTTACAGTGTAAATTGCCTTACAGATTAAATTGTCCGGATTGTATGCTTCCTCAGCATTTTTTGATTTTAATTTACTGTCAACTACAGGAAAAATCGCAATAGCATTGATTCCCAAGTCCTCAGCTTTTTGGGCTGCAGAAACTAATCCGTCTATTGAATAACATTTTATTTCAGGTAAACCAGGAATTGATTCAATTGTTTCTTTTTTGTCGTGAACAAAAAGAGGGAAAATCAAATCATTTACTGATAAAATGCTTTCACTCGTTAAGTTCATGATCCATTTACTTGAGCGCCTACGCCTTAAACGTGTATTTGGAAAATTAAACATTATACCTTCTCTAAGATTATCTTGATAAAAGTAAATATCTATAGCATTTCTATAATTTCTCTTCAAATTTTATTCTTATTAAAGAAGAGTATATAGTTTATCTGCTATATCAATTCATTCTATTTCATCTATCTAAACGCCAGTAATTTTGGCAATAGCATTTATAGAGACATTAGTTTTAAGTAAGTTTTTAGCTATAGCTACTTTAGTCTGCCTTTTATCTTCTACTAACCTTTTATAGAGATATAGAGATTTAAATATACTTTTTTTATAATATCATCGATTTTTTATTTTAAAGTAGCACTTCTTTCTATAAATTCATTATTCTTTCTTTATGTGTTACTGAATTCTTATTATTTCGATAAAGCTTTCCTGACTGGTTGTATGTAAACTTTGTTATGGGTGATTTTCCTGCTGTTTTTCTTAAATCTTATCAGTTACTTCTTCTACTCATTAGAAGACATCTTTCTGCTGTGCTTTCTGATTATTCTACTTTGTTTTTTTGTAAATTTAGGTAACTTAATAAAGATAAATTGCAGGTCTTTTAAGTAGTACTCATTATTTTTTTGCTCCCGTGTATTATGAGTTTAAATGTAATTAACTATTTTAGGGAATAGGGTACACTATTGAAGATAGCGATATAAGGAGCGTATCTTAGATAGGCTTTAGTTTAGTAGCGTAAAGTTAAGCGTGTTTTTAGGTCTCTTGCTCTAGTGAGCTGTATCTCTGCAATTTATCTATTTTACGAAAACCACTTTGCGAAGAAAATCGACAACGCTTTATTTATTAAAAGCGGTCTCAGGATTTATAATGGTGTAATGGGACTGAGGAACTCAACTTTTTGTATCGGGGGCACTAATAGAGTTTTAAGATATTATTTCAAAAATAAGCAAGAATATTCTTGTTTTTTATGCCGAAGATTTTTTAAAGGTTAAACTTAATTTCTGATCAAGAGATTTAGGAAAGATTATAAAAATTAACTTAAGGACTATTAGTAATAAAATATTACTAGGGGTTGTTCAACCATATTTTTGAGTATGTAATCTTTGAAGATACTAGATTTATGCTAAGTAGTATATTTTATACTTCTCAATATCATTAAACTTTTACTTGTCTTTATTTTTGTTCTAAATTTCTGTAGAGCCTCATAACCTACTTTTATATATTATTCACTGCTCCGCTGAGAGAGAGTACCTTTAAAAACTACCTCTTCTTTAATTTTAAGTCAGTCTTTTTAAAGTGTTATCACTTTCATTCTTTAAAAGGATTAACCTTTTTTACTATTATGTTTCTCATTTTCTCTACCTTGCCACTCTGCTAAATAAGGTTTAATGAAAATCCCATTTTACGGCATTTAAATCTATTCCTTCTTGCACCATTTCCCAAAGTGGGCTCATTTCTCTTAGCCGTCCAACATTTCTAGCAATAAGATCTGCTGCGTATAAAATTTCATCTTTAGTTGTAAATCGTCCAAGACCAAACCTGATTGATGAATGCTCAAGGTCATGGCCATTATTTAGTGATCTTATTACGTAAGAAGGTTCAAGAGATGCAGATGTACATGCAGAACCAGAACTTACTGCTAAATCTTTGATTGCCATAATAAGGGATTCGCCCTCGACATAAGGAAAACTTAAGTTTAGGTTGCCTGGGACTCTGTTTTCATAATCGCCATTTAAAACAATATCAGGAAATGCCTCTTTTATCTTGCTGTATAAAATATCTCTTAATTCTTTTAACTTAGTTGCTTCTATTTCCATTTCTTCTTTGGCAATACGCGCTGCTTCACCAAAACCAACTGAAAGAGGGGTTGGAACTGTTCCAGAACGCATACCTCTTTCCTGTCCACCACCGCTAATTAATGGTGTTAACCTAACACGAGGGTTCTTTCTACGTACATATAATGCACCTATTCCCATAGGTCCATAAATTTTATGGCTAGAAATACTCATGAGATCGATGCTCATTTCGTTAACATCGATTGGCACTTTTCCAAAGCTTTGAGCAGCATCTGTGTGGAAAAATATATTATGTTTTCTACATATTGCACCGATTTCTTTAATAGGTTGCACTACTCCAATTTCATTATTTACCATCATCACTGAAACCAGAATTGTCCTATCAGTGATAGTTTCTTTGAGTTTTGATAAATCTATAATTCCGTTTTGCTTAACGGGTAGATATGTAACTTTAAAGCCTTCATTTTCTAAATGTCGACATGAATCCAAAACGCACTTGTGCTCTGTGCAAACAGTTATTATATGGTCCCCTTTATTTTTATAAAAGTTAGCAACACCTTTAATTGCCATGTTGTTTGATTCAGTTGCGCCTGAGGTGAAGACAATTTCCTTACTATCTGCGTTTACTAGATCTGCAATGTGCTTTCTTGCTTTTCCCACTGCTTCTTCGGCAATCCAGCCGAACGAGTGGCTACGAGAGTGTGCATTGCTAAACTCACTAAAGTAAGGTATCATCACTTCTAAAACACGAGGATCTACTTTAGTAGTAGACTGATAATCAAGAAATATCGGTAATTTTACCTTAGTATTGTATATTTTTTTATTTTCTATATTCATAATTAGTATAAAGTTTGGGAAGTGGAAGTTATATTTTATAACACTAAAACTTGACTTTTTCAAGATATAATTTTGTCCTAAATATAAAATCCAACTATTAAACGTTGTTATCATGGGAGTGACTATTTATTTTATAAAAACAGATACTTATTCATGAATTGCTTTTTAAAAACTTACTATAAAAATCATAAGCAGTAACTAATTTATTGTTTGCTTTAAGATAATGGTGTTTTTATTTATGGCTATAATTAACTACATTTAAAGTGCAACTAATCTAAATCCTATAGGCATTAGAGATGCTTACTTAGCAAAAAAAAGCAAGAGGACCTAAGGCAACTATTGTTCTGATTCTTTCTACGTCTATCTAATATTTTTGCTGCCTTAGAGTACTACGTGGGCTTGCTTCATCTTGTAAAAAGTTAGCACATAGTGCAAAAAGCTAAACATGATATACACCAAATACATTGAATTTTTCTTATTTTTGGTTCCTACAAAAATTGCAAAGTAAGTAAAATGACTTCAACATTGTAGTGAGAGAACTAATGAATTGCCGTAGTTTTTATATCAAATATGTTTTTATTTTAGCCTGCTATTACAATTTTTTTTATTAAGCTTTACATAAGATGGTGCTTGTCTGGCAAGTTTACCTCAGTTTACTATTGACAGTTATGGTATTTATTCCTAAAATTTGTAACAGATGGAGTTATTTAATACTGGCTATCTGGTAATTTGGTGATTATGTTTATTCTACTGTAATGCAGAGAATTTACACGGTTTTATTGTAATGTTAAGATTGTGACCTTTTCATTTAGATGTGGTTACACAAGATGAATAATTCTTTGAACTCAAAAACAGTTTTAAGCATCAACGAAAAGTTGTATAGCTACTTTAGTCTCAGCGCTGCTAGTGAATTTTTAGGGGTAGATTTAACTAAATTACCTTGCTCGCTAAAGGTTTTACTTGAGAATTTATTGCGTAATGAAGATGGAATGAATGTGAAACTTGATGATATAAAAATACTAGCAAGTTGTGTTGAGAAACACGTTAATCATGAAATTAGCTATAAACCAGCAAGAGTGTTGATGCAGGATTTTACAGGAGTTCCTGCTATTGTTGATTTAGCTTCGATGCGCAGTTATGTAAAAAAAAATGGAGGTGATCCAAGCAAAATAAATCCGTCTGTGCCTGTTGATCTTGTGATTGACCATTCTATTCAAGTAGATAGTTATGGGAACATTTCTGCGTTTGATAAGAACGTTGAATTAGAAGCAAAAAGGAATTTAGAGAGGTATAGTTTTTTGAAGTGGGGGGAGTTGTCCTTCAAAAATTTTAGAGTAGTGCCACCTAGCACAGGAATTTGTCATCAAGTGAATATTGAGTATTTGGCACAAGTTGTGTGTAACAAAAATGGGGTTGTATATCCTGACACTGTGATAGGCACGGATAGCCATACTACTATGGTTAATGGGTTATCAATTCTTGGTTGGGGTGTTGGTGGGATAGAAGCTGAATCTGTAATGCTTGGTCAACCAATTAGTATGCTAATTCCAGAGGTAGTAGGATTTAAGTTAACTGGGAGGCTCTCAGAAGGAGTAACTACAACTGATTTAGTACTGACAATTACAAATGTCTTGAGGATGAAAGGTGTTGTTGGTAAATTTGTAGAATTTTATGGTAATGGGTTAGATCATCTATCTGTGGCAGATAGGGCAACTATAGCTAATATGGCTCCAGAGTATGGTGCAACTTGTGGATTTTTTCCAATTGATCAGAAAACACTAGATTATTTAAGCTTAACCGGGAGACCAGAAGAGCTGATTAAGTTAGTTGAGGTCTATGCAAAAGAACAAGGATTGTTGCGAAGCAGTAACAAGTTAATGTTTTTTGATATGCTGGAGCTTGATTTGTCAAGTGTAAAACCAGTAATGGCCGGTCCCAAAAGACCACAAGATAAAGTTTTTCTTTCACAAGTTTCAAAGTCTTTTTCTAAATCGTTTGCAGTTAATAGACTGGATGGAAGTGATAAACTTCAAGACGGGAGCGTAGTTATTGCAGCAATAACTAGTTGCACTAATACCTCAAACCCAGGTGTGATGATTGCTGCTGGTCTTGTAGCACGTAATGCGGTTAAACTTGGAATAAAATCAAAGCCTTGGGTTAAAACTTCTCTTGCTCCAGGGTCACAAGTTGTGACAGAGTATTTAGGGAAATCAGGATTACAAAAGGATCTAAATTCTTTAGGTTTTAATTTAGTTGGATATGGCTGTATGACTTGCATTGGAAATTCAGGTCCGCTTGATAAAAGTGTAGAGGATGATATAAAAAACAAAAACTTAACTGTTGCTACAGTTTTATCTGGTAATCGTAATTTTGAAGGAAGAATTCATCCTCTAGCCAAAGCTAACTACTTGGCATCTCCACTGCTTGTTGTTATATATGCACTTGCAGGTACTGTACGAATTGATCTGACAAAAGATCCTATATGTAAAGATAAGAATGGGAATGATGTTTATCTACAAGACTTGTGGCCAACAAGCAGTGAAATTGAAAATTGTGTTAAAAGTGTTGTAACACGTGAAATGTTCATACAAAAGTATAGGAATGTTTTCTCTGGCGATGAGCATTGGCAAAAAGTAAAATGTGGAAAAAGCGAGATCTACAGCTGGGATACAAGGAGTACTTATATACAAAATCCTCCTTATTTTATTGATTTGTCAGTGGAGAGTAGTAAAAACAACGTAATCAACATAAAGAACGCGCAAATATTAGCAATATTTGGTGATAGCGTAACTACTGATCATATTTCTCCTGCTGGAAATATTGCTTTAGATAGTCCAGCAGGTATATATTTAAAAGATCTTGGGATTGAACCACGAGATTTTAACTCATATGGGTCTCGTCGTGGTAACCATAACATAATGATGCGTGCAACCTTTTCTAATGTCAGAATAAAAAATGAAATGGTGAGTATTGAAGGTGGCTATACAAAATATATTCCTTCTCAAGAGACTATGTCAATTTTTGATGTGGCAATGCGCTATAAGGAAGAAGCTGTTCCATTAATTGTTATTGCAGGGAAGGAATATGGTACGGGGTCAAGCAGAGATTGGGCAGCAAAGGGTACTGCGTTATTAGGAATTAGAGCTGTGATTGCAGAAAGCTTTGAACGCATACATAGGTCAAACTTAATTGGTGTTGGTGTTCTTCCGCTCGTATTTCGAGATGGAATAACTAGAAAAGTATTTAGTGGTAATGAGGTGATAGACATAAGAGGTGAAGTAGTGCCAAACGGAGATCTAGAGTGTATTATTAAAAGAAATGGTAATTCAGAGCAATCAATTCAGCTCAGGTGCTGCGTGCAAACTGTCACTGAGGTAAAGTATTTAATGAGTGGTGGAATATTGAATTATGTACTTGCGCACTCTTTTTGATTTATAAAATGTTGAGTAATTATTGAGCTTTTTTGTTCAGTTCTAGCCTTTATGTAAGTAAAGATTTATTCTACGCGGATTTATAGTATAATTTTACCTTATATAGTAAAGATGTTATGTAGATAATTATAATTAATTCTATACAAGAACTTAACGGGCTACGAAAACTTTTGCAGGGGTTTATTTTGTACTGGTGAAAAAAAGTTATGTGTGTTAATCTTGTGGAAAAGATAGAACTTTCGGCTGACTCGAGAAACAAAATTTACAATATTGCAAAATAAATTATTGTAAAAAATTAAGGGTGGTAAGCTAGATATATATAGTAGTACTCATTTTCCAATGATGAAAGAGTAGTGCTAATATGTGTATTGTTGAATCACTGCTTAGAATACTAGATGATTATATGATAAATCAATTAATCGAAGATAGAATTGCTAATCAAGATGGAGTAAACACACTTGGAGCATTCTTTTTTTTATTGTTCGTTAATGCTTCTACGTAGAATGTAGTGATAGGAAGTGATATCTCGAAGGAAAAGATCTAAAATTCTGTTATGCATTTCTAGGTTGCTTAAAAATTTAGGGGGCAAGTTATCTGTAAAATAGTGAAATAAGTGATATTATAATGCTTGGTAAGTACTTTATTATTGGGAATAATTATAGAGAAGGTGTTAGAAAGTATAAAGTTAGATAATCATGGCGGTATTTGTGTTCTTTTGATATGGTTGGTAAAACTGCTTGCACAGCTGAGGATACAGAAGAATCAGAGAGACTTGTAATATCATTGGTTTTGTTCAGCAATTGTGTCTTGATAAATTGTTCTCTCAGAAAAAAGGATTTAGCTTGGCTATGCAAGTGCGTATCAAAAACGTGTTTTATCTGTTCTTGGTTTTATTGAGTTGCCATTCGGTTAAAATATAGAGTTATGGTGAAGCTTGTAAAGGAGCATATTGGGAGCAGAGAGCAAGACACGCAAGAATTAGGGTTAATTGGATATCTAGTATTTGCTAGAAGAGATATACATGTGTGTTACCTTGTCTATGCACAGGGTTTTTAAATGAAGCAAGTCACTTTTATCTATGCTTTGGTGGTTAATAAATGCTTATAATTTTGCTACTATAATGAAGCTTGCTGATGAAAAAAAGCTGCTCTGATTTAGGTCCTACGCTTACCCATTCTGTGTAAGCGCTTGTATAATTTAACACGCAATGTTAGATTACGATAAGTATTAGTTGCTATGTGTATGCTCTAGTTGGTAAATATAGTAATTTATTACCGTACCTTATTAATTAAGTGCTATTCTTAAAGATGTGCTGATAGTTCATTTATCTATCAAATAAGTGGTTTCATGTTAAATTAAAGAGTTAATTTTAGATCTATTAGAAGATATAAAAGCTTGGAGTATGAGCTCATCTAAGCATTTCGTTGCAATGAGATTTTTTGGAGAGGAAAGGAAAATTTCTTAGATGTGTAGATATTGGTAATTCAGTTACAGTTTTGCAATTTGCAACTGGTATGACAGAACTTAGCAAAAGGAAATGGTAAGTTGAGCTAATGATTGATGGAGAGTTACTATTTGGTGGTGCTGAATTTACTGAGGTAATTAGTCTGGTACATTTAGGGAATATAATTGGAAAAGTGTCAAATACAAACGAATAATCAGGCTTAAGTGTTCTTAAAAATAGTATATAATGCTCTTGCTGGAGTAGAATATTTTAAGTAAAGGTGATGGATATATACTGAGTACTTGAAAGAACTGTAGATTTGCTTGGAAAAGGATGGGAGAGTTAATTTTATCTCTAGTTGTGGAAGTAGGAAAAGTTTTGTCATATAGTAGCAGAGGTGAGGGGGGGGACAATTGACTTTTTGTGTTATTATGTAATGATAGTAAAAAAAATGAACTTGATGACTGGAAAAGGTTGCTAGGTTCAATGGTGAAGATAATTTTATTTTTTTGAGGATAGAGATTTTTTTTGTGTATATTACCATGGAGTTTCTACTTTCTATCTTTATTTTAATTAGTAGGTTTAAGCTGTACTTGTAGCAAGTAATGTGGTGCTGGCAAAGCAGCTGTGGAACAAGTGTCAATTATTGCCTGTAAAAGCTGTTATGATGCTGAATGAGAGCTAAGATGCTAAAATATACTGCATCTTATTCTAGGAGATGGTTAGTATTTAAGTAAGGTATTAGCACTAGATAATAGAATCTCTGGTATAGCTTTTACTAGTTCAACACAAATGTTCAGATGATTAGTAAAATGCTTGCTAAATGGATAGCCACTAATCACACTGTTTATCGCTAAACTGGTGGTTAAATGTTACAATTATGATATCTCGACTATTACTTAGAGTAAGTGACTTCAGATGTTTTACTTTCTGTATTGAAGTAGTGGTTACCGCTGTTCTGTATTTAAAGTGATATTTATTTAAAATGGTACATCGGCAAAACAGATAAAGGTGATATGTGATTCGGTTCAAGGATTGAAGATTGGTTATCCAATGCAACTTAGCATTGATGTTGGTCCAGTAATTAGCAAAGCATCTGTTAATATGCTAACTGAATATATGAAAAGGTTTCAAAGAAAAAGGATTCAAGTCTCTTACCTAAAGTATCTATGAATATAAATTCTACAGTATTATTCTTTTTCTCTATGGTATTTGTTAAGTGCAAAAAAAATTGCAATTGAAGTAAGAAGTGTTTTGTCCAATTTTGCATATCATACATCTTGATAGGTCTCAATTAAATGAGATTATAAGTAATATAAACAACCCAAAATATGATGGGCTGATGTCTTTTTTGCAGAGCTGCATACAGAGTCAGATTAATTTAGTAAGTAAAAAAAAGTGTAGGTTAGAAATGTATACATCAGCTGCAATTAGATAGGTGCAGCGGTTAGCGTGTAGTTATTGGAGAAAGGGACTGTTTGGCATTGGACCAAAAGCTGGTAGTCCTGATTATTTGTGATATTTTTCTATAGAAAAGGTTGTAAGTATCAACACTGTGTGGTGGTAGTACTAAGTTTATATATTTTGGTTGATTTGTAGATACTTTTTCTTTTTTTTAAATTAAAACTTTGGTTAAAGTTGGTTTAACTTACTTTTACCTTTTATCATATTTGAAATTGTATTTATAGTAACCTCTTAAATATTATACTATAGTTAGTATTTGGAATCTTTTTTGTAACTGTAATTTTATTTAATTTTTTTATATTTAATCTAATTATTTTAGAATAATATAAGAATTAATTAGTATATAATATACCTTAGATATAAGGTTAGCAAAAGTATGAGTGTTTAATAAAATATTGACATGAAGAGCTTGCTTGCGGAGAGAAACAGGGTAGTAAAGTTATTGTTTATAGAGATAATTTTATTTTTGGTTCATATATCTATAAAAAGTGCTAAAGGAAGGCGGTCCTGGCAGCAAATTCCTATAATGAAAATGTGTTTGTTGAATTTCTGGGATTTTTGTTGAAGAAGTAAGAATATTGGCTACTTCAGCAGATGGTGAACTTAAGCTATATAAAAGAGAATAAAAAAATAGAGATTTTAGCAGGTAAAGATTAGGGTAAAGAAAAAAAATTGGTTTTAAAAATGATAAAAATATCAATAAAGATTGAAAACTTTTTGTTAAAGGCTTTTATATATTGGTAATTATGTTAATAATATTAGTATTGGCTCTATATTTTAGTAGTATGTACCACATGTTTATTGTAATGATGAATGATAGTAGTGTTTTTGTTTACTACATAGGTGATTTTTTTATTTTCTCCTGTTAGTAAAGTTTTTATGATTAGCATGTATGGATAGGAAAATTACTTTGGCTGGGATTATAATGAAATATAATGTACTATTACTTGATGTTTTTTTATCACTAAGTATCACTAAGTAGGGTATGTGAGATCAATATTGAGTAGATGTGTTTTGAATGCTTCAGTTTCTCGTATCATGCTGATGTTACTTGCTATTGTGATTGCAGTTCTTGGCGCTAATGCTAGTGCTTGCTAAGTTAAGTATTGATTTTTTTTGTACAGATTATATATGACGCACCATTAACTAGTAATGAGTTTATCGTTTAAAATGACTATGATATGTGTCATATTGGCTGTACAGTTCTAATCTCGTTTTTTTACTCGAATTGCTTGTAATGTGAGGATATGAAAGAACTTGACTTAAATTAGTAATTATTTAATATCGGGAATAGTATTTTTTGTCTGTTGAAGCTATAATTATAACTGATTGTTTAGGGTTTTATTTGTATGATTGTTAATCGTAAAAGTAGTATTAAGCAGAAAAGTGATAAGGGTCACTTAGTTGGAAGTATTGATATAATAAAGACAGCAGCGGAACTTTCACTTCAGAAAGGTCTAGATTTTGAAGTGATAATAAGGGCATTAGAAAGTGCAATAGAAGCAGTTGCTTATCAAAAGTATGGCAGTAAGAGTAAAATTGTAGTTAATGTAGATAGAAACACAGGAAAGGTTATCTTATACAGGGGGGTAAAGGTTGTTAGTGATGAATTAAATGAAGAGGGAAATTCTGGATATGAATTAATTACTCTTACGCAGGCTAGATTAATAAAGGAGGATGCAAAAGTTGGTGATATTATTAATGAATTACTCTCTCTTAATACTGATCTTGCTTCAGCGAGAATTGCCCAGCAAAGAATTGCTCAAGTAATTAAATATGAGGAATTAAAGAAGCAGTATGGAGAATTTAGGGATAAGGTGGGAGAAGTAAGGGATGGTGTTATTAAGCAAATAGAGTATTCAGATTTGATTGTAGATATAAATGGTGCTAGAGCATATCTTCCATTGCGAAATTTAATTGGTGGTGAATCGTTTCGCGAAGGTGATAAGGTTAAAGCTTATATACAAACTGTTAAGCGTTCTGATGATGGACGTCAAATTATTCTTTCTAGGACCCATGAAGGTTTTTTGGAAGCATTGCTAAATCAAGAGATACCAGAAATTGCTGATGGGCTGGTGGTAATTAAAGGTATAGCTAGAGATGCTGGTTCAAGATCTAAAGTTGCTGTTTTTTCTCCTGATAAAAATATTGATCCAGTAGGTGCTTGTGTTGGAGTTAAGGGAGAAAGGATAAAAACTATAATACATGAATTAAATGGGGAAAAGATTGATGTTATACATTA
This sequence comes from Wolbachia endosymbiont of Dirofilaria (Dirofilaria) immitis, assembly GCF_013365455.1. GTDB lineage: Bacteria > Pseudomonadota > Alphaproteobacteria > Rickettsiales > Anaplasmataceae > Wolbachia. The sequence goes on along the minus strand of NZ_CP046578.1, from coordinate 666,893 downwards.
CTCTTCAGATCTAGGCCAGTTTGTTATTAAAGCAATTACTCCTGCAGGAGTATCGAAAGTTATTATTGATGAGAATGAAAATTGTGTAGAGTTAATAGTTCCTGAAGCTCAGTTGAGCTTAGCTATAGGGAAAAAAGGTCAAAATGTAAGGTTAGCATCAGAGCTTATTGGATGGAAGATTGAGATACTGAGTATTCAGCAGGAGTCAGAAAGACGAAGTAGGGAGCTTAGCCAATGTTCAGCTTTGTTTGCTGAAGCTCTAAATTTAGAGGAGATTATGGGTCAGCTGTTAGTCACAGAAGGGTTTTCAAGTGTAGAAGATATATCTGATGCTTCAGTTAAAGAGCTTGCTTCAATAGAAGGCTTTAATGAGGATATTGCAAATGAGTTACGTAGCAGGGCAAACAAATACCTAAAGGCAAAAAATGATAGAAAAATAGAAGAGTTAAGAACTTTAGGTATGGAAGATGATGTAATCAATCTACCTTTATCAATAGATGGTAAAATTGCTCTAAGTAAATACGGTATTAAAACTTTGAAGAATATAGCAGATTTGTCGAGTTATGAATTTTGTAGTATACTTTCTAGTTTAGTAGACAATAGAGAAGATTTAAAAGATACAGTAGACTTGATAATTATGGAGGCACGTAAGAAACTTGGTGTAATATAGTAAGATAATATGAATAATGAAGAAGGTATTAGTAGTAAAAAATTAACACTTGAAGGCTTTAACAAGCTTAAATTTAGTCTTGATTTGAGTCATTCAGCAAGTTCAAATGTAGGGGCTACAATAGTAAAAAAGAGAAGAAGAAAAATCTGTGAGCCGGAAGAGCAAAGCGAAAGCAAATTGGGCTCATTGACAGAAAAAGAGCAGATTTTTCGTATTAATGCAGTACAGAATGCTGCTTTCCTAAAAGAGGAAAATCTAAAAAAAGAGAAGGAAGTGATGACGAAAAAAGATGACAATAGGGGGATTGATGAAGGTAGTATCTCTGGTGCTTCATTTAAGGAAACTAAAGAAAAAGGCTCAAGTGGTATCAGCTTAGTTAAGCTGATGGAAGAAGGGATTGATGATGTAGATGTTAATAGAAAGCCTTTAAGGACTAGCAAGGATGTGTATTCTAAATATTCTAAGCTAGTGATTGCACAGTCAATGGATGACAAAGTTGAGCAAACTTCAGTATTCAGGCAAAGGTTTGGTATAAGAAATAAAAAGTCAAAGTTTACCAAAGGTAAAAATATATCAAGGGAAGTTATTATACCAGATAGAATTACGATCAAGGAGTTATCTATTCGTATGGCAGAGGACAATAAACATGTGTTAAAAATGTTAGAAGAAGAAATAGGTGAGAGCTATAAAGTAGATGATTTAGTGAATCCAGATATAGCGTGTAAAATAGTGGAAAAATTCAATCATGCAGCTAAACGGGTAAGTAGTATTGACAAGGAAAGGGATTTATTATTTATAGAGAATAAGGAAAATTTGCCTAAAAAAGCTAAACCGCCAGTTGTTACATTTATGGGACATGTTGACCATGGTAAAACCTCATTGCTTGATGCGTTTCGTGAATCTAATATTGCAGAGAGAGAATCAGGTGGGATAACTCAACATATAGGTGCTTATCAGATAGTTACAAAAGATAAACAGAAGATTACTTTTATTGATACGCCTGGGCATGAAGCATTTACTGCAATGCGTGCATGTGGTGCTAACATTACTGATATAGTTGTAATAGTGATTGCAGCTGATGATGGAGTGATGAAGCAAACAGTTGAAGCTATAAATCATGCAAAGGCGGCGAATGTTTCTATTATGATTGCTATTAATAAAATTGATAAGTCTCAGCCTGGGGATTTAGAGAGGATAATTAGTAGTTTACCTCAATATGATCTTATTCCTGAGGAACTTGGTGGTGACGTTATAGTTGTGCCAGTATCAGCAAAAAAGAGAATGAACTTAGATAAGCTGGAAGAGGCAATCTTGTTAATTGCTGAGTTGATGAAGCTTGAGGCAATAGAAGATTGTCGAGCGCTTGGTTGGGTGGTAGAGTCTAAAGTGGATAAAGCTAAAGGGATATCAGCTACATTGATAGTTGAGGAAGGAACGCTAAAGGTTGGTGATATGTTAGTTCTGGGTACAACATATGGTAAAGTACGTAATATGGTTAATCATCTTGGTCAAAGAGAAAGGATAGCTTTACCTTCTACTCCGATTGAAATTACTGGTCTAAACAGTGTACCAAATGCTGGGGATAGGTTTGTTGTTGTAACTTCTGAAAGGCAGATTCGTGAAATCATTGAACATAGGTTAGAGTTGGTTAGGAAAAAAGAAGGGAATTTAAATAGTAATAATTTGAATATATTTAGTCGTAACAATAGTGGAGTGGAGGAAATATCTTTGCTTTTAAAATGTGATGTTACTGGTTCTATTGAAGCAATATTAAATTCGATTGATAAACTAGGCAGAGGTAAAATTAAATTAAATATCTTGCATAAAGCAGTAGGGGGAATAACGGATTCGGATGTACTACTTGCAGAAGCATCGAATGCAGTAATCTTAGCGTTTAACGTCAAAGCGGATTCAAAAATAAGGGATTTAGCAAAACAAAAAGGTGTAGAGATATACACTTATAGTATAATATATGAGCTTATTGATGACATGAAAATGTATTTAACTAAAATGTTGAAGCCTATAACGCGAGAAGTGCATATTGGCTCTGCATCTGTGAAGCAAATATTTAGTGCATCTAAAGCTGGTAATATTATTGGATGTTATGTAAGTGATGGAATAGCAAAAAAGGATTCTTTAATTAAGGTAATGCGCAATAGTAAATTAATATGCAAAGGAAAGTTAAAAGCTTTGCGTAGATTTAAGAATGATGTTAAGGAAGTAGGTGCAGGCTTTGAATGTGGGTTATCTTTTGATGGTAACGTTGATGTTAAAGTTGGAGATGTTTTAGAAGTTTATCAATTAGTTCAGGAAGAAAGGGTGTTGTAGTAGTCAACTATGAAAAAAGAAATTAGAAGCCTGAAAATAGCGTCTGTATTACATAGGGCGATATCTAGAGTCTTGATAGAAGGCAAGGTGTACATTCATAAAAATGTATCAGTTTCTGATGTAAGATTAAGTAAAGATTTTAAAATAGCAAATGTATATATCGTGTTGCCTTCATTAAGCAAAAAAAATTGCAGTACTAATGCTATTATTAATGAAATAAACCAATCTGCATGGTTAATACATAAATCTATATTGCGTTATGTTAATTTACGGTTTGTGCCTAAGTTAATTTTTAAACCTGATTTAGCGTTCGATAATTTTATTACTGTAAGCAAAATACTAAGTAATTTCACTTAATAGGTGCGTTTCAATCATTATTTTTTATTGATGAGGTTGCATAATTTAACGGGTTTGTGGCTTGTATTATTCCCGAGTTTAAGTGGTATTATTCTAGCCTCAACTTCTCTATCATGGCGGACTTTTCTTCTCTTTATTTTATTCACTGTAGGTGCACTTTTAATGAGACCTGCGGGTTGCATAATCAATGATATTTTCGATAGAGAAATAGATATACATGTTAGACGGACAAAATATAGACCACTTGCAAACGGTACACTCAATGTAAAGCAAGCTTTGACTTTACTTTCTTTGTTACTATCTGTTGCATTGGTAATCTTACTACTTACCAATAGAACTACACTTATACTTGGAATAGTCTCTATATGTATGATAATTATTTATCCTTTGTTAAAACGTTATGTTTGGTGGCCTCAGTTGTTTTTAGGGTTTACTTTTAATATGGGATCACTTATGGGCTGGGCAGTAGTAAAAAACCAGATTAGTATAGAACCTGTACTCTTTTATGTGGGATGTATCTTTTGGACACTGAGTTACGATACTGTATATGCTTGTCAAGATAGGAGAGATGATAAAAAGTTAGGAATAAAGTCAACTGCATTATATTTTGGTAATGTAATAAAATGTTGGTTAAGAAGATTTTACCTGACATCTTTTATGATGTGGCTATATTCTGGTATCTTATCATCGTTAAATAACATTTTTTATATCGCTCTACTCGCTGTAGGGTTTGTGTTTTACTACCAATATAAGAATTTTGACCCTGATAATCCTAGTCAATGTATGTCTATATTTAAAAGTAGTTCCTATGTGGGACTATTGCTTTTTTTCGGTATTCTTTTGGATAGAGTTGTAAATTAAATATATCTAAAAAAACCTTCCTGAAGGACCTTAGTGTAAGCTAGTATGTTAGGTAAATACTTTTATGTTAACCTAAAAAGGCTTTCTAAAAGTAGTGTGGAAGGGTAATATTAAAGTTCTGTTTTCGTGCTTGAAGATAGCTTATATATTTTTGCTACAGAAGCCTTGTATTATCTGTTCTAGAAATGCTATATCTATGGACACTTGTGATAAATTTTAGCTAATCTCATTGTTTTAACAGCAAGAGTGCTTTTGACTTAGAACTTGTTTTCAATCTGTACAAATTTAATTGCAAAATTTATTACAAAATTTAAGATATTTTTTGCGAATTACATGAAATTGTAGTGGCTGCATGCCTTTTAAAATTTTTTTGTATACAGCAAAATCATGATTAAACTATAAACATCATCAAAGGTTCATTAGTATTAATTTAGAGTTAAAGCCAGAGTAGATAAAGTTTTTTTATTTTTACCTATAGGTTGTTTAGCTGTATATCTGTAGAGATGTGCTCCCTATTTACATTACTTTCTCTGTTATTCTATTAATTCTTTTTTGTTGTTCGGGTAAACGGTGCTGGAATGATATCATACACTCTAAATGAAAAACAGGTTTTCTGGCTATATGTCATCAAGTATAGCGTGATTAACTTCTATCTTGTATTTTGATTTCAGATAATTAATTAATTGCTCTTTTAGTGATATCATCATGCGTTTTCCAGTATCAAGTGGATTTAATTTGCCACTTGATGAATACACTTTTTTTAGGGTGCCTATTATAATTTCATTATTATGTTGAATAGGATCTGTCACTGAATTAGTTGTTTTCATATTGAAGATCTCTTCTATAAAAGAAGAAGGATAGTTTTGTTGATTAGTCTCATTGCGATGTATCTGCTGGTCCTTGATCAATTCTATACCCTGAATTTTCTTAAAATCTTTCTTCTCTTTGAATTGAGCTACAATTCTTTGTCCAATTTTAAACATTTGTCCTTTTATAAACTCGTTACGCCAAAGATTTAACACTGATGCTTTGCCTTCTTCAAAACTTTGCATCTTAGATGGAGTAATGTCAGTGATCTTTACACTAATAACAGTGTCTCCAATACTCTTAAAATAACTTTTTTGGTCTTTTTTCCGTGAAAAGATAAAAGAAATCAAGTCATTGAAATTTTTCACACTATCAATACTTTGATCTTTTCCATTAGCGTCTACTGGACCGATGATTTGAATAGGTAAGTTGTACTCACTAGAAATTTCTTCGATAGTTGCACCATTATATATCTTATAGTTTACTTGGTTTATAAAGTCATTAACTTTTTCAAAAGACTTTTGGTTAATTAAGATTGACTTTATATCCTTCTTTAAGTCAGCTAAGTTTTCATCAGAGATTTGGTGCGCATTATCCACCTTTATTATATGCCAACCAAAATTGCTCTCCAGAACTTCGCTCACTTCACCTGCTTTGAGGGCAAACACCTTTTCTCTCATACCATCTGGTAGAAAATCCTTGGTTATATTATTTATTCTAGTTTTCTCAAGTTTTGTTTTACCAAACTTTTCTACTATCTGCTCAAAGCTTGTTTCCTTTTCCTCAAGTGCTTTTTTTGCTGCTTTTACCTCTTCCTCAGTATGAAATATTAGGTTAAATATATCTCTTTGATCTTTAAGCTCCTGTTGTTCTATTATATTATTAATCTCTTCATCTGAAACGTGAACTTGGTCTTCAAAGTACTTTCGACCTAAGGAAATATATTGTGCAGTTCGATATTCAGGATAGTAAAAGTGGGATTTATTTTTTTCATACAGGTCAAGTAAGATTTTGTTATTTGGTTCAGGGATATCTGTAACTGCGTCTTTAGTTACTTTTATAATATCGACTACCCTGGTTTGATGACGACTTTTATATATCTGCTCATCAATTTTTTCACCGAAAGTCACTGGGTAATTACCCTTAAATAAGGAGGTCATGAACATCATGGCAGGTAGAGTTTTTTTCAGCTTTGCCACATAGTTTTCTTCTATCATATACAGACCGTTTAGCATTTCATGAAATTTCTCTTTATCAAATTCTCCTTTATCGTTTTGGAAATGCTTGGTGTTTCTAATATGGTCTTTTATAGATTCTTCTCCAATTACTAATCCCAGATCACTAATTAGATTGAACAGTAGTTTTTGCTCTATAAGTGCATTAAGTAAATCATATTTTAGTTTTTTCATTTGTTCTCTATTAATGTTGGATTCAGGAATTTGATTCTCGTAATTTTGATATAACAGCTTGTACTCACCTAATGTTATGACTTCTTTTCCAACTCTCGCTATTTCTTCTTTTTTGCTATTATCTGATAGAAAATTACCAATTTCCATGAAGATTAATAAACAGGCTAGAGTAACGATGGTTGCTTTGGTGAAAAAAATTTTAACATTCATAAACGGTAAAAATTAATTAGTGTTAGTTGTATGAGGATTTAGTCTTTATAAATTTATTGATTTATTAGTACTACGTACGATATTATAATATATTAAATTTAAAATTCAATTCCTTCTTGAATAGAAGGATATATTTAAGTCAAGCAATTATACTTGAGAGAGTTGATATTCTTTTTTAGGTTGCTTTAAAGTAAGCCTAGTTACAAATGAAAAAGTTGTTAAGTGACAAAATTAATGCTTTTTTAATTTTAATAGCTTATATTTTAGCTCTATATGACAGCAAAGAATGTTTTAAATGGTAGATGTTTTCCTGATGTCATCAGAACTTTCTAAAGGCAATAATGCTAAAAATAAACAGTTTCTCATGCAAATTGCTGCTTGGTTAGTGGATAATACTGCTTTAACTTTTAACCAGATAGCTCAATGTTGTGAGTTGACTCTTGGAGAAGTGCAGGATATAGCTGATGAAAAAATAGATGCTGGAAGATTTAATCCTGTTATTTCTGGGATAATAACTGAAAAAGAAATTGATGACTGCAAAAAAAATCTGGATCGTATTCCAAGTTTGATTGCAAAAAGCTTAAAAAAAAGGAGGAATAAATCAATCGGTAACATTTTTGGCCTTCCCTCTGTAGTAAGACGTAAAGACAAACCTGATGCGATTTATTACTTAATAAAAAAATTTCCTATTTTAGATAATAATGTTATAGCTAAGTTGATCAGTACAACAAGTCACACGGTAGAGCAGGTGAAAAATGGATCTCATTATAATATGCAAAATATAAAACCTCAAGATCCTGTACTTCTTGGCTTGTGTAGCCAAGAAGATTTAGAGGCAGAAATAGAAAAGGCAAAAGTAAAAGAAGAGAGAAGAGAAAGGTTAAAGAACATAAAAGAAAATTATTGAAGCCCTTCAAGTTGCTTATTTTATTTTTGTATCTTGTTACATTAAATTAACTTGACTTGTTAGTGCTTATTAGTATAATACTAGCTAAAGTATGTAGCTTAATAGCAATTGAGTTTAATACTTCCTAAAGGCTGGCTAAGCCTAATTTATTATCTTGTATCGCATTTAAAGTTAGTAAGCATCAATTAAAATTTTTGGAGGGCTATGGTAATAATCAATGAAGATATTTTAGTAAAGGAGAAGGTTGTAACTGAACTAGAGTCAGTAAAAAAAGGTGAGCAAATTCTCAATAATGACATGGTAAGGCAAACAACAAGTGAAAGTATAAAAGAGAGCAGAAAAACGCTAGATCTGAGTGAACTGAGAAAAAAAACAGCAGAAGAACTATTGGGTCTGGCTGAAGAAAGGAAAGTTTCAGCTAATGGTAAAAGTAATGGTAGAATGCTGAAGCAAGAGATGATATTCAGCTTAATGAAGAAAATGAGCGAAGAAGGAGGAGTTACTACAGGAAGCGGGGTAGTAGAAATATTACCTGATGGTTTCGGCTTTTTACGTTCAGCGAGTGCGAATTATGCTACGAGCACAGACGATGTTTATATTTCCAGTGGACAAATAAAAAAGTTCAGCTTGCGTACCGGAGATGTGGTATGCGGAGAGATAAGGCCACCTGGTGATAAGGAAAGGTATTTTACTTTAACTAAAGTTCAAAGCATAAACTCTACTGAGATAAATGAATTGAGAAAATACATCCACTTTGATAATTTGCTTCCCCTTTATCCTGAAGAGAGTTTGATTCTTGAAAACAATATTAGTGGAGATAATAAAAAAGATATAAATATGCGTGCTGTTGATATAGTTGCTCCCCTTGGGAAAGGACAAAGGGCTTTAATAGTTGCTCCACCTCGTACAGGAAAAACGATATTACTCCAGCAAATGGCTCACTCTATAGCTACAAATTATCCTGAAATAGAATTGATAGTCTTACTTATAGATGAAAGACCTGAGGAAGTAACGGATATGATGCGTTCTGTAAAAGGTGAGGTAGTGAGTTCTACGTTTGATGAACCTGCTTACCGACACGTGCAACTTGCTGAAATAGTAATAGAAAAAGCTAAAAGAATGGTTGAACATAAAAAGGATGTTGTAATTTTGCTCGACTCTATAACCCGCCTTGCACGTGCTTATAATGCAGTCATTCCTTCATCCGGTAAGGTTCTAACTGGTGGTGTAGACTCAAACGCACTGCAAAGACCAAAGCGCTTTTTTGGAGCAGCTCGCAATATTGAAAATGGCGGTTCTTTAACAATTATTGCTACTGCTCTTATAGAAACTGGTTCAAAAATGGATGAAGTTATTTTTGAAGAGTTTAAAGGTACAGGTAATGCTGAAATTATTCTTGATAGAAAACTTGCCGATAAGCGAATATTTCCAGCTGTTGATATTACAAAATCTGGAACTAGAAAGGAAGAGCTGTTAATTGATAGAGCTATATTAAATAAAATATGGGTGCTGCGTAGAATACTTAATCCTATGGGATCTGTTGAGGCAATGGAATTTTTGCGTGATAAACTACTTTTAACAAAAAGTAACGCTGACTTCTTTAACTCTATGAATAATTAGGTATAGGAATTTTGAAAGGTTGGCTATATAGCTGTTCTATAAGCATGGTGCTAGTGAATAAGAAATACTAGAATTTAGTTTTCTAAATTCTAGTATTCAAGTGTTAGTTACTTGCCTCATAGTACTTCTCGACTAATTTATTGAGCAATCTTACGCCGAAGCCTACTGCTCCTTTTGGAGAAATGTCAGTACCTTTTTCATGCCAAGCAGTTCCTGCAATGTCTAGGTGTGCCCAGCAAGTGTTGTTCACAAAACGCTGTAAAAACTGTGCAGCCATTATACTATCCCCACCAGAACCTGCAGGAGCTATATTTTGCATATCGGCAATTGGTGAATCGATAATTTTATTGTAAGTCTCATTTATAGGAAAACGCCACAATTTTTCATTTACTTCATTTCCTGCATTGATGAGATAGTTTGCTAGTTCATCATTATTGGAAAAAAGACCAGCATATTCATTGTTTCCAAGTGCGACTACTATAGCACCAGTTAAAGTTGCAAGGTCAATCATGAATTTTGGCGAAAACCTATCTTGTGTATACCATAAAGCATCTGCAAGTATGAGCCTTCCTTCTGCGTCAGTGTTTAATACTTCTATTGTCTGACCAGACATTGAAGTGACTACATCGCTTGGTCTTTGAGCGTTACTACCCACTGCATTTTCTGCAAGCGCGACTATGCCAATTGCATTTACTTTTGCTTTTCGTCCAGCTAGAGTACGCATTATTCCAACCACAGCAGCAGAACCTGCCATATCGTATTTCATTGACTCCATACCACGCGAAGGTTTGAGTGATATTCCACCAGTATCAAACGTTATACCCTTACCCACAAAAGCTATTGGTTTTTGTTCTGAAACTCCATTCCATTTTATCACTACTAATTTTGGCTCTTTACTACTTCCTTGTGCTACTCCAAGTAATGCTTTCATTTTTTTTTCTTCCATCTGTTTTTTATCAAGCACTTCGATCTCGAGATCAAATTTAGTAAGTTCTGCTTTTATACGGTCAGCATAAGACTCTGGATATAGAACGTTGGGTGGTTCAGTGATCAAAGAACGCGCAAGAAATATGCCTTCACCTTCTTGTCTTAAACGTTCAAATGATCTTTCAGCACTGCTTAGTTGCTCATCTTTCACTAGCACTATGATCTCTTCTACTTCTGTAATTTTTTCATCCTTTTTAGTTTTATACTTATCAAACTTAAAACTACGTAAAAGTGCACCGTATGCAATATTTGCTGCATTACCTTCAATTGAAATCACTGCTTGCTTAATTTTTAATTTGCTTAATTCACAATATACCTTGCCGCCAATATTTAATTCTTTATTTCCATCCCATTCACCTCTTTTGCCAAGCCCAATAACCATAATATTTTTTCCTTCTGATGAAGTAATAGAGAAAAACTCACCAAAGCCTCCATTGAAATTACTAAATTGTTTTATGTTGTCTACAATCCGCTTTTCTTGTAAAATCTTACAATTACTTATGGCTTCGTTATCTTCAAATAAACCTACAACTATTGTTTTAAAATTAGGTAGAATTCTAGAAATCATTATCTTCATTGTTTGCTCCATACTCAACCAGGGTAATATTTACCAAAATGGCTAAAAAATACAAGTTTTATTTCTTACTAGAAAACTTGCTATGTCCACCTAGAGTAATGTTAAATTTATAAGTTTTAATAGCTTTATTATTATAAGTAAATGGTGCTATTAATAGACTTGCAAGTCCGCTATCAATAAGGTCACTGAGGACAGAATCAACACAATTATTACAATTGTAGTCAACAAAAAACATTTGTGTTGTGAATTCTGGGAAATCTGGATGCTGAACTAGGAAGTTGATATGTGGGGCTCTATCGCCAGTTTTACCTGGTGCTATTGTAATAAAACTATAGTAGCCAAGGTTATTTACTATAAATCTTCCTGACTCAGCGAAATTCGGATCAAGTTTATCTTCCTTTATATTTTCATCATAATGATTTGTGCCATGTGAGTTTGCGTGCCATATAGAAACTACAGCGTTTTGTATTGGTAGACAGTTTATATCAGTAATTCTACCTACTATATTTATTAATTCTCCTGCTGCACTAATTGAGGAACCTGGTTTTCTTCTCAAGTTATTTGAAAAGTTAAAATTTCTTGGCCGTGGGTCAAGATTATAAATTTCTGGTGTTTTTATACAGTTAAGTAGAACAGGATCAGCAGCAAATAATGATAACTCAAGCATACAGTGCATTAAAAGTACTAATAAGATGCCTCTCACTTTTGTTTTATTTATGATGGTTTTGCTATGGATTATAGCAGCTTTTTTTCTTTTATTAAAGATAAGACTTCTTTGCTATTCCGTGTCAAGCATGATCATTAGTTCTTTTCATTAGTTCTTTAAAGTCGTATAACTAAAGTATCTTTTATTTATTCACAAGAATAATCTAAATCTAAGCTTTTTATCACATGAGGTAAAAGCACTTTGTTACTCAATTTTTCCTTTTCAAGAAAAATATTTTGAGCAGAAGCTTATTGTATTTTATCTCTTTTTTTAAAAGTTCATTAGTGCTAATAGATCATACTTACCTGTGATTATATTGATGCTAAAATATAGTGTAAGAGAAGAAGTGAGTAAAGCTACCCTTAACATGCTCTACACAAGCTGTTACTACACTATGGTTATTGCAACCTATTACCTTATTTCAAAACAGAGCACTTAAGAACCTTGACGAGCTTTACATCTTGGCTTAACTTTGTTTATAATGTAAACTTTACTACCTCTTCTTACAACTTTACAGTTTTTATCCCTACTGCGGTAGGATTTTAGTGAACCTTTAACCTTCATATCTATAGCAAGAACTAAAATACCTTATATTGTGGATTCTTGCAAGAAATTAGTCAATTGATAAATCCTCACATTTTATTAAAATGTTGTATGATTGTTGCTGATACTTCTTCGATTGACTTTTGTGTAACATCAATAATTGGCCAATTATTTTGTTTAAAAAGTTTCTCTGCCTTTTGAATTTCCTTTTCTACTTTTTTGGGGTCAGCATATATATTATTATCTTTGTTATTGATTGAAGTAAGCCTGTTTTTACGTATTTCCACTAGCCTACTTACATCTATTGTTAGTCCTATTGTTAGCTTGTTCTCTAATTTTGTTAAGTCAACATGAAAAGGTACCTCATTAACAAAAGGAATATTTGCAACCCTGTAGCCTCGATAAGCTAAATACATACTAGTAGGGGATTTTGATGTACGTGAAACTCCAATCAAGATTATGTCTGCTTTATTGATGTCTTGAATATTTTGTCCATCATCATGATTAATAGTATAATTTATTACTTCAATGCGCTGAAAATATTCATTATTTATCTCAGTATGTAAGTTAAGTTTTTCGTCTTTTTCAATTTCAAGATAGGAGGAGATTTCTCTAATAATATGTGACAATATTGCTCTATAAGGAATAGCTAACTTTATACAATTATCTTTCAAGTATTTTCTTAATTTATCATCAGTGATAGTACATATAACGAAGTGGCATTCATCATTTTTCTTGTTGACTTCCTCTAAAATTTTATCGATTTGTTCTTCTTCTTTCACAAAAGACCAAACATATTCAATCGTTTCTACGGAACGAAAGTGCTTTAGAGCTGATTTTGCAACTGATATAACAGTTTCACCACTTGAATCTGATACTAGGTATAGATTAAGCTTTTTTTTAAGAGTCATAGTTTATATAGCATTACATTAAATAATAGTATAGATTTAAATAACTTGCTAATAAAATTGTGTTGATTTATTAGTTTATATAAATAAGGGGAAACTATCTGTTGATAAAGCTTAAACTAATTGATAAATTCTTAGTATAATTATTGTGGAAACAAATGTTTTTATTAAAGCCCATAAATTTCTCTTATTTCTCTAAGAAAATTTTGCCTTGGCTTGAAGTTATGTGTTTTGCGTGTTTTTTAGTTGGAACGTTTTTAGCTTTAATTTTCTCTCCAGAGGATTATAAACAGGGAGAAATTGTGCGAATTATGTATCTTCATGTACCTTCTGCATGGCTTTCTCTTGGGATATATGGACTTATTGCATTCCTAAGTTTTATTTCTTTGGTGTGGAACAATAGTATTGCTAGTGTTTTAGCACATGCTGCTGCTCCTGCAGGAACAGTCTTTTCTTCAATATGTTTAATCACAGGCAGCATCTGGGGAAAAGGAACTTGGGGTACTTGGTGGGTATGGGACGCAAGGCTTACTTCAATGTTAATTTTATTTTTTCTATATGTTGGGTACCTTTCCCTATGGGGTATTTTTGATAATGAAGAAAGAGCTAAAAAATCGGCGGCAGTATTTGCTATCTTTAGTGCTATAAATATTCCTGTAGTGAAATTTTCTGTAGACTTGTGGGCCACTCTCCATCAGCCAACAAGTATTTTTAGAAGGGGTGGAATAACAATAGAAGGTTCCCTACTATTGCCGCTGGTTGCAATGTTTATGTTTTATGCAACATTTTTTTTGGTTGTATGGATATTGTATTCATTATACTTGATTAACTTATATAAGATAAAGAGAGAGGTTAATATGCAATGCTAGATAGTTTTATAAGTGTATAGAAGAATATACTGAAGAGAGTTTAGAAGTGTCAGCTTTTTTGTGGTTAAGTTAGTTAGTCAATTGAGTTAGAGGAATTAGCGGAAATTGCTAAAGCATGGCTTCATCATTGAAACTTAATTTAATTTGTTGAATAGAGTGAGTATTAAATTTAGGTTATTTGATCCTTTATTAAAGTTCTTGAGCATGTTTGTAATGGTACATGTCTTTACATAGAAATTTATGGAGCTATTATCTGACCGATAGGAAGAGTTGTTCATTAGGTGTAAAGGTAGTGTTCCTGTTTATGTGACTGCTATCCTTTTTGCATTACTTAATACAGCTGGTGTTTTTAGTTTAACAGTAAAGGAAGATAAAAAGAAGCTTAGATATGGATGTTACTAGAGAAGGGGTTTAGTATATAAGGTATGTAACTCTCCCTGTGTTAAGTAGATTTATAGTGTTATTGAGCCTGTGAATCCTAAGGTTTATATATTTGGTTAAATTAAAGTGCTTGAATAGAGAACTAGAAGTGAAAATTGGGTATCCTATGCTCATAGGTAATGGGGGTGTTAGATTCTTGTTCAAAAAAAGCAATAAAAAAAAGCACTGATGGAAATATATGTGACCTTTCACTTTTTTATTTATATAATACTGGATAAATTATTACAGGCGGCTGTTTCGATGGTGTTATCTATGGCTCAATTTACCCTAGTCTATGATCTGTTTTAGGTGTATTCTAGTTAAATGAAATTAACGGAAAAGTCATATGATTATGCTTGGGAAATATGTTATGAAATATTGACTAGTAACTATGATTTTTAGGTAGCAAGAGAGTTCTATAAAAACTTGGATGTAAATGATGATCTTGAACATTCAAGTTATGTAGTGAGGGCAACATGCATATTTTTGAGAGGATGTTGTGATGCACAACATGTCTAGAATTAGTAAAATGCTATAGATTTTTTGTAGGTGGCAATCTAAACTGGGTTTATCATTCAGTACTCTAAATTCGCTAAAGAAATCTGTGCCGTTTGACTTGAGATGTTAAATAGTATAGTTTTTTTTGACTTATGCTGAATATAATATGTATAATATGTATAACGGATGTAAATAATGAGCTTTATCTTAATGGAGCATGAAAATTTAATTTTATGTTATTCCTAGAGAATTATTAGATAATCAACATTTTAATATTGATTATCTAGCCTTCTATAGCATGAAACTTCTATATGACTTAGCTCCTGCTTGCTCAATCTAATAAGACTCTTAAGTTTATTTTCTGCTTCTTTGGAGAAATTTGATTAATCAAAGATATGTTCCACTAAATTATTGAGCGGAGAAGCTATTTTAGCAATGGATCCTCTATACTATAACCTGTGAGATTATTTTAAATCTTTAGTTTCTGATCTTTATTCTTTAGTATGAGGTTTAAAGATGTTATGCGAGATTAAGCCACGAATTTATAAATGAGTTATAGAAGTACAATGAATTCTTCTACTGCCGAATGTAAGTTCTCAGGGGGGTAATATAAAAATATGTTTACATTGGTTGTTGTGCAATTAAAGCCTTTAATAAATAAAGCACCACGTATTTCCCTATCTTTTGCAAAAAATAGTGCACTCTTCACTACTATAATAACTATAATAAAGTGGGATAATGCTGTGGCCCTCTTTGAATAAACTTGACTTTAGTGTTATATCCTCTGTTGGATGATATTAGATTATTATTGCCATAAGTTATCTTAAACAAGTAGAGGATGATTTCATTTTGGGTTATAAGTATTTGTAAATTTACCATCTTTAATGATCCCAAATTCACTGTAGTACTTTTCTATCTTATATTTGCCGGTATCAGCTGAGGTGGAGTTTGTATAACTTGTACTAGTATTATAATATTAAACTAATTTTGTAAGGGGTAAAGTCTATATAAAATATCTGAATTTATCAAGTAGCTTTATTTACTGGCTATAAACCCACCAGCAGTTGTTTAATGCTTTGATAAATATTAAGTACTTTAATAAGAGCTTTTTATTCTGTTTATTATTTTATCATGAAAAGTTTTACTTCTACAGAGGCAAGCAATAGAATCATAATATAAAATAATAAGTAAAAATATTAACTTATATGTTGAGAGTATATTAAAAAAAGTTACTTCTAAGATGTTGCATTTTACTTTTGTTTCAGCTATAAGGTTGCTTTAAGTTGAATTTTCAACACTTTTATACTATTTTACATTTAGGATAATGACTTTGAAATTTTTTGGGGGCACTGCATGAAAAAATCTACCTACGCTAAAACTGCTCTAGTTTCTTTATTAACTTTATGTTCTTTCAGTAGTTTTGCTGCTGACTTTTCTAATGAAAATATGAAGGAAGTGAAAAAGCAAGAGAGTACAACAACTTCTGGCAAAATAGAAGTTATGAAAACATCAAATAAAAAACTGAAGGAGAAAATGGATCGGATATGTAATGCTGATCCAAAAAAGAAAGCTGAAGAACTTAAGAAGAAAGAGGAGTTAAAGCTAGCAGCTGAAAGGAAAAAGGAAAAGCTAGTAAATGAGAAAGAAGCAAGAGTTCTAAATGATGTTAAGAGTTCTAATTTAGAAAGTTATAGAGCTAAGAAGACTAAAACTGAAGCTGAAGTTACAAAAGATAATGTAAAAGTTATTAATCAGCATATAGGGGAGAAAGAAAAGGTAAGCCCTGTCGTTTCGATTAGTGGAGTTGATATCATTAATACCAGCCAAGGGAAAAGTGGTGTGAGAATAACTTTTGGTGGTGTTGTTGATGCCCAAGGTTATGGGAAAGCGGGGCCAAGTGGTGAAGATTATAGGTGTTATAATAATATGGTAAGTTGCTATACTGATCCTTATAATCAGGTGACAGGGTTACATCCAATATTTGGGCAGATAGAAAATATTAGTGATTATAGTAATGATATAGGCATGATTACAGATGCAATGTTGCATTTAAAGGCAGAAAATAAAAATGAGGATTTAGGAGTTCTTTATGGTGCTGATGTCCAGCTCCAAGTTCCAATTACTGAAGGTAAAGGGGCTTCACAGGGTATTAATTTGGTAAGAGGTAGAAGTGCACATTTGTTTTTGAATTCAAAATATGGTGACTTAAAACTTGGTTATCAATTTGGTCCTGAAGCTTTAATGAGGCTTGATGCAACGAGAATTGCGACCGTTGATGGAGCTGCAGATAGCAACTGGTTTAGAAAAGTAAACTTAGAAGGGATTAGTAAAAATTTTCCATTTTATGTGACACCACGCCTTCACACTGAAAGTTTCTCAAGTGGAAGCGAAATGTTCTCTTTCTATATGGCAGGAAAATACCATAAAGATATTATGACTACACTGCCGTTTAGAGTTGCTTACTACTCACCGAATTATATGGGTGCAAAATTTGGTATTGGCTACTCACCTCGCTATGGTAGTAATTTATTTATTGTAGAGAATAAAAGACATATCGGTCCAGATTATGAGCATATAGTAAGCGCTGGTGTATCGTATGAATATGATTTTAGTAAATATAATATGAAAGTTAAAACTTCTGTAGTTGGTGAATATGGTTTACCGAAACAACTAGATGAAGCTCAACTCTTTTATAATGAATATATAGAATATGATAATCTAGTAGGCGTTAATTTAGGTGTAAGTGCTGACTATAAAATTAACGAGGATGAAAGCGTGAAATTTGCTGCGTCCTTTGCATATTTAGGCGAATCTGATCAACCGAAGAATATTAAAAAGTTAATTGATGGTAACTATCAGAAAATTGAGATTAACGGTTTTATTGGTGGTAATAGAGAAAAAATGGAAGGGTTGGGGGCTCAATTTGAAGGAGATGATAAAAGCACTATGTATTGGACTGCAGGTACTAGTTATCAGTATGATAACCTCTACACAAGTTTGACTTACTTTGGTAGTAAAACAGGTAACGGAAATAAGCTTTATGATATTGCACTTGGTGTTCAATATGATCTCTCTTCTACTTGCAGTAAAAGTAAGTTTATCCCTTATGCGGTCCTTCATTATTTTATGACTGATGATAAAGGGTACAAAGAGAAGTATACTGCTGCACCTAATCAAGGGCTGCTCTTTCTTACTGGTATAAGGTTTTCTTTCTGATTAGCTGAGAATATATTCCATATTTTAAATATGGAATATATTCTCAATGTTAGTTATAATGCTATTAAGTTATTATTTTAAAATTTATCTCATGTCATACCAAATCGAGTATTTGGCTAAAATTAGTTAAATTACTAGAGGTATCTAGAGTAGTTTGCTTGCTTATAGATGAACTGATTTGGTAAGTATAAAAACAGCATAATCTTATACCATTATGGCGTTAACAAGCACCAGGTGAAGGTTGCTAGTGCTACTTTATTTGTTAATACTTTAAAAATTTATCAAACAGAAAAGAAAATAAAGAAAACCTGTAAGGCTAATTATTTATTCTTTATTTTTAATTTGACATTATAAATAATGTCTTGAGCACTTTGTGAGTTTATTTTTCAGTTTATATAAATAAAGGCCTGGAACCTAGGAGAGTTTGTAAAGGTATATAAGGATATATAGTACAAAAAATTAAACGATAATGTGTCAAATAAAAACTTTTTTTACTATTTTAATCTGCTAAGTTTGGAGGTTGAATGAAATAGCTTCTACACCATGATAAAAGAGCTGGCAGAATTTGTTAAGTAATTTCTGTTGGACCTCTAATACACTACTATGCTATGCGAGAAGTTTATTGACTTCATAACAATAGTTATTTTAAATTAGTGAATATTATTGCAATTAAAGTATTAATGGCTTTTTTCTTTTATCTTTTTGCAATTCTTAGTATTTTATCTGCTGTTTGTGTTATTAGTGTAAGAAATCCTGTACATGCAGTGTTATTTTTAATTTTCACCTTTATTCACTCTGCAGTTCTTTTTATTCTTCTTGGAGCTGAGTTTATTGCTATGGTAATACTAATAGTATACATAGGTGCAGTTGCAGTGTTATTTCTTTTTGTAGTTATGATGCTTGATATTGACTATATAAAACTGCGTCAGGGTTTTACGAAACATTTAGTTCTCAGCACTATATTGTCTGTTATGTTTTTTCTAATTATTAGCTTTGTAATCCGTAGCTCAGCGCTTAATATAAATAATATTATAAATTATAGCACAAATAATGTGAAGGCTATAGGTGATTTGCTGTACACTGATTATATGTATGCTTTTCACCTTTCTGGTGTTCTGCTACTTACTGCAATTGTAGGCACAATTGCTCTTGCTTTGCAAGACAGGAAAAGAGGAATTAAAAGGCAAGATATATTGAAGCAATTGACGCAATCCTCATCTGTAAGGTTGGTTAAAGCTAAATTTGGAAAAGGAGTGAAGTGGAAATAGGATTAAATCATTTCTTGGTTGTTGCTGCTATTTTATTCACTATTGGAGTGTGTGGTATTTTCATTAACCGTAAGAGCATAATCAACATATTGTTATCAGTAGAAGTATTATTATTAGCAATTAATATCAATCTAGTAGCTTTTTCTGTTTTTATGAATGATGTAATTGGGCAAATTTTTGTCATGTTTGTGTTAACTGTTGCAGCGTCTGAGTCAGGAGTAGGACTTGCAATATTAGTTGTATATTATAGAAACAAGGGCAACATAGATGTTGAACAGGCAAACTTAATGAAGGAGTAAAAATATGATGAATGTGCTAAAGTTAATAGTGTTTTTGCCACTTTTTAGTTCATTATTTGTAGCTCTTCTTAGGAAAAGTATTTTAAGTCAGTTAATTACAACCGTAGGGGTTGGAATATCTGCGGTTTTATCTTGGTATGTTTTTCTTACTTTTTCTAAAAATTACCACTTAAGTTTATTTCCTCTACTTTCATTGAGTGAGTTAAAAGTAAATTGGGCAATTAGTGTGGATACTCTTTCATCTTTAATGTTAGTTATTGTTACCACTATTTCGCTAGTAGTTCACCTCTACTCTATTGGTTATATGGAACACGATAGAGGAAAGTCGAGGTTCTTCTCTTATTTGTCGCTATTTACGTTTTGTATGATTGTGTTGGTTGTAAGTGATAATTTTGTACAGCTTTTCTTTGGTTGGGAAGGGGTTGGTTTATGCTCTTATTTGCTTATAGGATTTTGGTTTGAAAAGTATTCTGCGAATAGTGCGGCACTTAAGGCATTCGTTATAAATAGAGTAGGAGACTTTGCACTATTGATTGGAATTTTTCTTATTTATTATACATTTCATTCTTTGAAATTTACTGAAATTTTTAATACAGCTAGTCTTCTTAGTATAAGGAAAATTAGGGCATTTTGCTGTGAATTTAAAATTATTGATATAATATGTGTATTGCTTTTTGTTGGTTGTATGGGAAAGTCTGCTCAGCTTGGCCTACATGTTTGGCTACCAGATGCAATGGAAGGGCCAACCCCTGTTTCTGCGCTTATTCATGCTGCAACGATGGTAACAGCAGGTGTATTTTTAGTAGCAAGATGTTCTCTATTGTTTGAACTATCAGGTGTAGCAAGAGAATTAATAATTATTGTTGGTACGCTTACTGCTTTTTTTGCAGCCACTGTTGCGATTACTCAGAATGATATAAAGAAGATAATTGCTTACTCAACTTGCAGCCAGCTTGGTTATATGTTTATAGCGTGCGGTCTTTCTGCTTACAATATTGCTGTTTTTCATCTGATGACACACGCTTTTTTAAAAGCTTTGTTGTTTCTTGGTGCAGGTAATGTGATTCGTGTAATGAACTATGAACAAAATATTCAAAAGATAGGAAATTGCTGGAAGAAAATCCCTTATACTTATGCTTCTATGTGGATTGGATCTCTTTCGCTTTCTGGGATATTTCCATTTGCAGGTTTCTATTCAAAGGATTTAATAATTGAACATGCTTATAGTATAGACAGTTTTGCCTTTGTAATGAGTTTGGTTGTTGTATTCTTTACAGCATTTTACTCTTGGAGAGTATTACTTCTTGTATTTCATAGTCAAAAACAAAGTAAGATCGATATATATGAAGTACCGATAGTTATGCTTATACCCCTATTAATACTTACTTTTGGGTCGGTATTTTCTGGTATATGGGGAGTAAAGATTTTAGATATAACTAGTGATGTATTTTGGAAATCAAGCTTAGTAGTTGCTGATACTTATGAAATTCATAATGCCTTTATAAGGCTACTGCCGACCTTAGTAAGCTTGAGTGGGATATTGCTTTCATTCTTAATTTATTATTATCAGGTAATTAACCAGATTAAAAGTGAGTTTTTACTTAAATTTCTACAGAATAAATGGTATTTTGATGAGATATATGAATTTTTTATAATTGTACCGACTAAGGTTATATCTAAGCTTCTATACAAGTTTGATGTTAGGACTATTGATTCGTTTGGACCAAACGGTGTTGTAAGATTAGTTAATGAATGTTCGAAGAATTTTATAAAGTTACAAACTGGCTATATATTTGATTATGCGTTTATTATGTTTGTTGCTTTAATAAGCGGTGCTTTGTATATTATTGGAATTCTATAAAAAGTGTTATTACTTAGTATATTCTTACTTCCATTAATGGGAGCATTAGTTTTATCTCTAATTAGGGTTCATCATCAGTCTCTAAGGTCCCTTGCCTTGCTTTTTGTGATACTTCCATTTTTGTTTAGTATTGTAGCTTGCATAGAATTTGATTATACCAATGCAGGTTTTCAGTTTGTAAGCTATCCAATTAGAGATGTAGGAATAGGGGTAGATGGTATATCATTATTTTTTCTTCTACTCACAACTTTCTTATTTAGTATCTGTATGCTCTATAATTGTAAAATGAGTTATAAGGCTCTAAAGGCATATATGGCGTTATTTTTACTACTTGAAAGTTTTATAATTGGTTTCTTTATTTCACTAAACGCTATAAGTTTTTATGTATTCTTTGAGGCTGTTTTAGTACCAATGTTCTTTATTATTGGCATCTGGGGTGGGGAATACAGGGTATATGCAACATTTAAGTTATTTCTCTATACACTTACTGGCTCACTGTTGTTTCTGCTTGGGTTAGTATATATTTATAGTGTTTTTGGGACGTGTGACATGCAGAAACTAGCCTCATTAATGCCAGGCCTTGATTTTAGAGTGCAATCATTGTTATGGATCGCATTTTTTGTTTCTTTTGCAATAAAAGTGCCGATGTTTCCATTTCACACTTGGCTTCCTGACGCGCATGTGCAATCGCCAACTTCTGGGTCTGTAGTTTTAGCTGGTTTGCTTATTAAAATGGGGGGATACGGTTTTTTAAGATTCTCTATTCCAATGCTTCCTCAGGCAAGTTTGTATTTTTCAAATTTTGTTATTATACTTAGCATTATTACAGGAATCTATACTGCACTAGTTGCGTTTGTTCAAGATGATATAAAAAAGTTAATAGCTTATTCCTCGATAGCACATATGGGGATTGTTACTGCTGGTCTCTTTTCGTTTTACGAAGAAAGTATACTTGGTGCTATATTCCAAATGATTAGTCATGGTCTTATTTCCGCTGCTTTATTTTTATGTGTGGGGATACTATATACTAGGACTAAAACTATGGAAATTGCAAAGTGTTTTGGCATAATAAACACTTTGCCAAAGTTTGGTTTCATGTTCATTTTATTTTCAATGGCTTCAATAGGATTACCTGGAACATCGGGATTTATAGGTGAGTTTTTAGTTATGATTGGGATGTTTAAAAGTATAAGATTTTTTACAGGGTTTATTGCACTTGGTACTGTTTTGAGTGCAGTTTATATGTTGAACTTATGCAAGCAAATAATATGGGGTGGTAACTATTCTAAATTGCTGAATAATCACCTAGATAGTATAGAGTTTTCTATCTTGATTTTACTCTCAGTGTTCATTATTTTGCTTGGATTTTATCCAACTTTTGCACTAAATTATTTGAAGCCGTGTATGGTAAATTTATTAGTTAAATATAATACTCTATGAATTACATACAGGTGTTGCCAGAAGCTTTTTCTATTATCTCCTCCTTAGTGTTGCTGCTACTTGGAATTGTGCTTAGCCGTCGCGTTATTAATTTACTAGCACTTAGTTGTACAGCGGCAACTTTAATGATTTTAATTCTTTCAGTAGAAAATAATGAAATTTTCTTCTTTAATTCGTTGTTAAAGCTTAATTTGTATGTCAAATCAGCCCAAGGGCTAATCCTTATCATAGGAATTTTAGTACTTTTACTTCTGGATTTATCAAAATATGACTACAAATATGAGTTTTCAGTACTGGTTCTTTTTGCACTATTTGGCATGATAACTTTAGTTTCGACAAATAGTTTAATTTCTTTTTATTTGGCTTTTGAACTGATGAGTATATCTTTATATATCCTTGCAAGCTTTAATAAAAATTCAGCGTATTCATGTGAAGCAGGCGTAAAATATTTTACGCTCAGTTCACTATCTTCTTGTATTATGCTGTATGGAATGTCGCTGCTTTATGGATATACAGGAAAAATCGATTTTTCTCAGTTAAGTTTATTTATGCAAAATCATCAAGTAACTTACGGAATAGTTTTTGGTTTAGTCTTTGTCCTTATTGGTTTATGTTTTAAACTTGCTATTGTTCCTTTTCATATGTGGGCTCCAGATGTATATCAAGGTGCGCCAACTATAGTAACCATGTTTTTTTCTACTGCTCCAAAGGCTGCACTTATAACATTTTTAATTCGGTTAATGAATGAAGAGTTGATAGATATAAAAAGTTATGTTCAACCTATTCTCTTATGCTTTTCGGCATTATCTGTTCTTGTCTCCGCTTTTGGGGCTTTGCGCCAAAGAAATCTAAAAAGGCTGCTTGCTTATAGTTCAATTGGTCATGTTGGTTTCATGGTTGTTTCACTTTCCATCTTTACACAGATGGGAATAAATAGTTCCTTAATGTATTTAGTAATATATATTATTACAAGTATAGGGTTGTTCTCATGTTTTATACAAATTGATGATGACAATTGTAATGTTGCTAATTTATCTGGTATTGGGAAAAAACACCCAATTTTGGCTTTTCATCTTTCTGTACTATTACTTTCAATGGCAGGGATGCCGCCACTTGGGGGGTTTTTAGCTAAACTTTTTATATTTAGGAGTTTAATAAATTCAGGTTTTATCGGTCTGTCTTTGATCTTCGTAGTAGCAGGTATTGTATCATGGTACTACTACCTAAATATTATAAAAGCTATATATTTTGATAAGGCTAGCAGTAGTAGGGTTATTTATTCTAAGGGTTTATTGATTATTACTTCAGTAGCTTCCTTAATCAATATTGTTCTTTTTATGTATGTAGAAAATTTGTACTCGTTAATTTATTTAGTAACTAAAGGGTTATAAAGTGATCCCTGAAACATTTGAGGGTTTTCATATTTATCATTATAAAGAAGTTTATAGCACTAATGGAAAAGCATTGGACTTAATTGATAAAGGGGTATTAGATGAAACTATCATTGTTGCTGATAAACAAACAGATGGTAGAGGGCGCACTGGTAGAAGCTGGATCTCTCCAGAAGGTAATTTTTATGTGAGTTTAATCATAGATTTTTTATATAATTATACTGATGCCGCTCCGATAGTGAATTCTAATATTGCATGTTGGGATAATAGAGAGAATTTGAGTAAATTAACAGAATTGACTTTTGTCACTGCTCTTGCTGTTGGTGATACGTTGTTATCATCTATAGGTGATGGTAATATTCAATATAAGTGGCCAAATGACATTTTGGTAGATGGTAGGAAAATAAGTGGAATATTACTTGAAAAAAAATCCAATTCGAATTGGTTGGTTATAGGAATTGGAATTAACATTAATTATGCACCATTTTCATGGACAACATGTGTTGATAGTTACGGTGGATCTTTGTCTAATATAGATCTATTAAAAAAAATAATAATACATTTTAATAGATTAAGGAAAAAATGGATATTTGATGGGTTTTGTGCTATAAGAAAAATGTGGTTGGAAAAAGCATTTAAAATGAACAAGCAAATTAGCGTAAAGTTAGCTGGCAAGTTGCACAAAGGGATCTTTATTGATATAGATAAAAGTGGTAGATTGATGTTACAGAAAGGAGATGGAAGCTTGATTTATTTTGATGCAGGTGAGTTGTTTGTTGGTAGTACGTTATGAATGCATATGTAGTTTTTGCTTACCTAATTAGTTTTGTATTAATTGCTGGGGAGTTAATTTTTACTACTTCTTGCTATGTTAAGAGTAAGGAAACTTTGGAGGGCCTTAAAAGTAATGATGAAGAAAAAACATAAGCGATTACTGATAGCTTTAGGAATTTCTTTTTTCTTAAATTGTGTAGTTTTTTTTATCTTAATAGCTCTCAAAGAGAATATCTCATTTTTTTATACAGTGAGTGAAGCAGTAGTTTTACCAAATAATCAAAAGCTAATTCGTATTGGTGGAATGGTTGTTGAGGATAGTGTAATATATGGTGAGGATGAAGTGATCTTTAAGGTGACAGATTTTAACAAAAGTGTTTTGATAAAGTATCAAGGAATACTCCCGCCAATGTTTTCAGAAAAAGGTGGTGTTGTTGTACAAGGTAAAATGTTCGACAATGGAATCTTTTTTGCAGATACAGTATTTGCAAAGCATGATGAGAATTATATGCCTAGGAAGTGAGTAATAAGATGGAAAGTTTTTTTACTTTGTATATAGCAAATGAGTTTCTTTGTATGTCCGTTTTTAATATTTTTTATTGCTTAGGTAGTTCCATGAAAGGTGATTGTGCCTTCCTTATATAGGATAGCTATTTTAAATGTACTGTGAATGTTATGTGTAATTGTAATAATTATAAGGTTATGGTCTTTTAACAAGCTTTATTATTATCTTATTCACTATATTAGATGTAAAATGGATCTACTCTAAGGTTGTTTTAACGAATATAATTCCTAGATTGTGTACAATTGTTCTTGCAAACACTATCCTTTTCTTCATTTTACCTGATAGCCGTGTTGGGAATATATATGCTTTCTTCTAATCTACAATGTCATTTAACTTATTGATTATTAATTGCTTTGCCTCTTTTTTATTGATATTGAAGTAAGGCTGTCCTTGTAGTTAAGGAGTTTTTCTTCTATACTGTAGAATAGTCAAGTGAAACTGAATTTTGGAAAAGTATTCTAAGTTTATTTTATCTTTTACTATTTATTTTAGCAAGCAATGGCTTAGTATCAGTAAGCTGATGATTATTTTTATTAGTACAAGATGATTTATCACTTTTTGAGTTACCAGAGTATAACTAGTGGTTCCCCTCCTTTTTAGTATATTAAAACTTAAATCTCTTAGTAAAGATAAGTTCAAGGAATTAATCAAAATGATTTGCTAAAATGGCTGATATAATATAGATTATGAAGTAATAGTTGATGTTATAGCAAACACTTATTTCTTGTGTGCCCTTTTCTATGATAAAAGAATTAAGCTGTACATTTTTGCTTGTATACTCATGTTGTGGCTAAATTCACAAACTGCAGTGATATATCTTCAAATGTTCCTATTGATCTGCGTATATTATAAATATACAGAGTACTATACTGATACTGAAGTTCTTGGTATAATTAAGTATTTAAGAAGGTTAATATTTAAAGTTGTAAGTGCATTTATCTATTTGGTAATATATAATCGTGCCAGTTATTTCTGCTGCAACTGGTACTTCAGCCTTTCCTGGCATTTTATTAGATTAATTAAAATTAGACTAATTCTTTAGTGATGTTGTTGGTTGTGATAGTTTGAGTATTGTCTATTCTGGGAAATGATCAATGGATCGTTTAGAATTATTTTGGCAGAACTATTGCTACCTCTATGAAAATTTATGTGAAGCTCAATTAGTCGGTAAAGAGAAAAAGCCTTAAGCCTTTTGATAGGAAATCAGTAAGGACTGGACCTACCGATTGTTCTGATACCATTTCTATCGAAAGAAATCACTTTGCACTTATATTAGCATGAAGTTAGTCTTACTAATTTTATTAAAATTTTTTGTTAATTTTATTATATAGTAAAGTGTGTTCTAAGTTCAATATACTTTAACTGAAGTGTTTCAGTTTAAAACTGACAAAAGATTGATTGCATAGTAAACCTTACTTACTTTGCTATTACTATTTACTTTCTGTAAAAAGTGTGTTACTGATAGGTTAAATTTTTATAATAGAATAGGGAGGAGTTTTGGCAGTACCAAAGAGAAAAAAGTCAAAATCAAGGCGTAATATGCATCGTTCTCACCACGCCATTGAGCCTAAAAATATTGTGGTATGTACAGCAACTGGAGAGTTTATGTTGCCTCACAATATAGCAATTGATGGCAGCTATAAAGGGAAAAGGGTTTTTATTAAACAACAGAAAGAATAGCTATCATGATATGTTACCCACGGTTAACGATAATATAGTTGTTGCGCTTGATGCTATGGGAGGTGACTTTGCACCTCTCTCAGTGATTCAAGGTGCTGGTTTTTTTTTGGATAACCTTGTTAACACAGGTATTAGAGTTTTTTTTCGTATTTATGGGGACCAGAAAGAAGTATCTCCTTTGCTTTTAAGATATAAGAAAGTAAGTAATAATTCTGAGTTGATTCACTGTTCTGATAGTGTTCTTGCGAATGATAAGCCATCCTTTGCACTGAGGAATCGTAAAGATTCGAGTATGAAAGCAGCCATTGAGGCAGTAAAAAAGGGTAAGGCTTCTGGAGTGGTATCTTCAGGTAATACTGGAGCACTGATGGCAATTTCCAGATTTGTTTTAGGGATATTACCAAATATCTATCGTCCTGCTATTGTGTCTGTCTGTCCAACTAAGGCAAAAAGTTTTGTGTTACTTGATCTTGGTGCGAATGTTGATTGTAACGCTGACTCATTATTTCAATTTGCATTGATGGGAAGTATCTTTGCAAGGATAGCATTAAAAATTGATAATCCTGAAGTTGCTTTACTAAATATTGGTATAGAAGAAATTAAAGGTACTGACTCAGTACGAGGGGCTTTTGAGTTACTCAAAAATGCTCCGAGTATTAATTTTAGAGGATATATAGAGGCAAGTGAATTTTTAGAAGGTAGTATTGATGTGATTGTTGCTGATGGTTTTGTTGGCAATGTAATGCTTAAAACAGCTGAGGCGACTGCTAGTGCTTTTATTAATTTAATAAAGCAGGAAGTATTTAGCTCATGGATAACAAAAGTGTTTGTTGATATATTGTTGAAATCTAAACTTAGTAAGGCACTTACACGTTTTAATCCCAAAGTTAGAGGTGGAGCTATGTTTTTAGGACTCAATGGTGTAGTTATCAAGAGCCACGGAAATTCTGATGCTGTTTCTTTTGCTCACGCCATAAAATTTGCAGTAAGTGCTATTAGTGAAAATTTAAACCAGAAGATAGTGAGTGAGGTAAGTCACATTGAATAGAAGTTTCATATTGAGTACTGGGTCTTACTTGCCAAAAAAGACATTGAGTAATGATGAGATTGCATTGATAGTTGAAACAAGTGATAAATGGATTAGACAAAGAACAGGAATAATTCAGAGGCATATAGCAGGTGAAGAAGAATTAACGTCAGATTTAGCTGTTAATGCAGCAAGAAATGCTATAGAGAAGGCACGGATTTTAGTGGATGAAATTGATTTAATCATAGTGGCAACAACAACACCTGATAAAACTTTTCCTAGCTGTGCGACTATTGTGCAGAGTAGACTAAAATGTAAAAATGCGTTTGCTTTTGATATACAAGCTGCATGCTCTGGTTTTATATATGCAATTGCAGTTGCTGATTCGCTTATTAAAGCTAATAATGACATTAAATATGTACTAGTTATAGGTGCTGAGATAATGTCTAGAATTATTGATTGGGAAGATAGGTCAACTTGTGTACTATTTGGTGATGGTGCTGGTGCAATAGTAATAAAATCTGCATTATATTGCGATGGAACAACAGAGAAGTCCATAGGTAGCGGCATAGTATCAACCAGCTTATACTCTGATGGTAATATAGGTATATTATATACGAATGGAGGAGTATCCTCAACTGGTAATCCTGGGAAAATATGCATGAAAGGAAGAGAAATGTTTAAACATGCAGTAGATAAATTAACAGCTTCAGTAGAAAAAGAACTAAAATCCAATAATTTGAAGATTACTGATATTGACTGGGTAACTCCTCATCAAGCAAATGTTCGTATTGTTGAAGCAGTAGTCAAGAAGTTAGATTTGCCTATAGAAAAAGTGGTTAATACGGTTGATCGACATGCAAACACCTCAGCAGCGTCAATTCCACTAGCACTTGATCACGCAATACGAAAATCAAAAATAAAACCAGGAAGTCTAGGACTACTAATTGCAATAGGTGCAGGCCTAACCTGGGGTTCTGTATTACTACGCTACTGACAACTCCGATTTTACTGTTTGTTATTTTCAATTTTTTCTATCAGCTTCCTGACTAAGCCTCTCAGTTTTTTACTGGATTCATCAAGCTCTTGAATTTGCGAGCTATCTTTTTTCATGATCCCTTTATAGTTGCTTTTTATATAATCAATCATTTCCTTTATTTGAGCGATCACCTTGGTGATATCCATACTACTCAAATTAGATACCATATCAGGAATAGATTTGTCTAACATACTACTAGCCATAAGCTGCTGAGACATTTGCATAAATGGTTTTAAAGTTTGATTAAGTAACTCGGGATCCTTGGCTAGTTTTTCTATCTGTTCTTTACAAGTATCCATGTACTGCTTCATAAATTCATCTTCCTGCACTTTATCTGTCATAATTATACCTACCTGGAAATATGTATTTTATTATATATTATTTTTGAATTAAAAACAATATATAATGCCTATTTTATATCTATATTAATACTTATTAAAGAGTAAAAACTGTTCCTTTACTTATAAAGGAGCACATATTTTTTCTAACCATTTTTTATTGTTGATATTATTTTCTAGGTTTTCATAGACAGACTGATGATACCTGTTTATCCACTTAATTTCATCTTTAGTAAGCATTTGCATATCTATTAGCTTTCTATCGTATGGGATAGAAGTAAGTTGTTTGAAGTTTAAGAAGCAATTTTTTTGTTTGTTAACGTACATAAGATTCTCAATCCTTATTCCATACTTACCTGGGATGTAATAGCCAGGTTCATTGGAAAGTATCATACCTGGCATAAGTTTTACTTTGTTTCCTTTTGATATTGCTTGTGGCCCTTCATGAACTGATAAATAATTTCCTACTCCATGTCCTGTACCGTGTATATAATCTATTCCAAATTTCCATAGGTGGGTGCGTGCTAATATGTCTAACTCCCCGCCAGTAGTGCTGAAAGGAAAGACTGCGCTTGCTACAGCAATGTGAGCTTTCAATACTATTGAATAATGAGTTATTTGTTCATTAGTTGGGTTGCCAATTGCTATAGTTCTTGTAACATCAGTTGTACCGTCAAGATATTGGCCACCGGAATCAATCAAGTATAGTCCATCTTTCTGAATTATTTTGTTAGTCTCATTACTTGCACGGTAATGAATTATTGCTCCATTCTCATTAAATGCAGAAATTGTTGGAAAGCTTAGTTGCTTGAATAGAGCCTGTTCCTTTCTATGTTCTAAAAGTTTCTCTTCAGCTTTGAGTTCAGTAATCTCACTGGGTCTATCATATAATGGTTGCTCAGGCAAAAAATTAGTATTTCTTTTTGTGTCATTCCAGCATGTGATGCTGGAATCTGCATTTTTTTTCTTGGTCTTAGTGTTAGTTATTTGGATGATATGTGAATTTGCAAGAGACTTATTAACATTATTTTCAAGCCAATATAGAAAATTTGTCACTGCTACTCCATCTCTAATGTGTGCATTTATAGCCCCGGCTATTTCAGTTTGGTTTTTCACTGCTTTGTGAATTAAACAGGGATCCTCTCTTTCAACTACTCGCTTACTTTGTATTATGGCCATAATGCTCATTGGAGTTGTGCTTGGATCTATCATTACCGAACTTAGCCTACGTAGCGAACTCTCTAGCTTACTAGTATCAAAAATATTTATGTGGTTATCCAAATTTGCTTGTATAGTTGAGTATTCTTTACCTTGAATAAATAAATCAACATTGCCACTTTTATATAATATAACGCGACCTAGTATACACGGAGTATGCTTAGCATTTTCGTTTCTTAAATTTAACAACCATGAAATTGAACTTGGATCAGTCAGGAGTACTGCTTCAATTTCTTTATCTATGCTTTTAGTCACTCTTTCGCATTTACTCTTGCTGCTTTCACCAGAATACTTTGCTGCATGCGAAACTATAATTTGTTTTTTATGATTACTTTTTTTTTTAATTGGATAGGGTACTAACCTACAAATATTTTCATATTTCTTTATCTCTTTTATGGTAAAAGACTGTGGATGATAACCTAATGAAGTGGTCAATGTTAAGTTTGCTTTTGCCCATTCGTATGGATTCTCTTCTTGTGTGTTATATACTTGAAAAGTGTTCTGATTGAGCTGATTATAGGCTTGTATGATGTAACGTTCATCTGTAAAAAATGGGCACTTATTGTTTTTTGTAACAATGAGCAACCCATTTGTTCCTGTAAAACCACATAGCTTGGTTAATTCATCTGAATATTCATTTAAATATTCGTCTTTAGTGTGCAGTATGAACATATCTACATTTATTTTACGCATGAAAGAGCGAAATTTTTCGATTTTTAACATAGTGTGTCTCACACAGAATTAGCAGCTAATTTTCATTTTCTTATTTCTTAAATGTACCAATATGCTAACTATTGCTGCTGGAGTGATACCTTGTATTTGCCTTGCAGTACCAATCGTTATTGGTTTTATTGTCTGCAATTTTTCTACTACTTCGTTTGATAAACCTTGAACTTGTGAATAATCGAAATTAATTGGAATTTGAGTGTTAATTTCCTCTCGTAAAAACTTCATATCTGCTTCTTGTCTTATTAGATAAGGTTTGTACTTTGCTTCAATTGCAACTGCCTCACATATTTCATTCTTGGTTGCATCGTTTATTTTGGTATTATTCCAGCATGTAACACTATTTAACTCTGGCCATATTTTTTGCAATTTATTCCAGTTGATATTAGGATAGCTTAGTAAATCTAATGCTGTTTTTTTTATTCCGTCATATGATATTTTTATACCATAAAACCTGAGCTGCTCAGGAGTAATTGTTAGACTCTCTAAATTTTTCTTGAGTTGCTTAATAGAATTAAGTTTGCCTTGTAAAATAGAGTATCTCTCATGTGATACAAGGGAAATATCATACCCTTTTTGTGTTAATCTTCTATCTGCATTGTCTGATCTAATTGCTAATCTGTATTCTGCACGTGAGGTGAATAGCCTATAGGGTTCTATTATTCCTTTAGTGACTAGATCGTCTATCATTACGCCGATGTATGAGTCTGTGCGGTGGAGAATAAAGCTTTTTTTCTTTCCGGCTGCAGATAGTGCTGCATTAATCCCGGCAATAATTCCCTGTCCTGCTGCTTCTTCATACCCAGTAGTTCCATTAATTTGACCGGCAAAATATAGTCCTTTAACTTTCTTGGTTTCGAGGGTATGAAATAGCTCTCGTGGGTCAATGTAATTATACTCAACTGCATACCCAGGTTTCAATATCTCTGCATTTTCAAGTCCTTTGATACTCCTTATCATTTTGCGCTGTACTTCAATAGGTAATGAATTTGAAATTCCATTTGGATATATGATATTATCATCAAGCCCCTCTGGTTCTAGAAATATTTGGTGACTATTTTTTTCTGCAAATTTTTTGACTTTAGTTTCGATCGATGGGCAATATCTTGGTGCAATAATGTCATTTAGATATAAAGAAGCTGATCTGTGGAGATTCTCTCGAACTATTCTATGTGTATCTTCATTAGTATAGGTAATAAAACATGAAACTTGAGGTTGATTAATTCTTTCTGTGAGATAAGAAAACGGCTTGGGTGGATTATCACCTATTTGTTCTTGCAATATTGAACAGTTTATAGTATTATAATCAAGTCTTGGTGGAGTTCCAGTACGTAGTCTACCTAATTTGAAATTATATTTTTTCAATGTGTTTGCAAGCTCTATTGAAGATTTATCTCCCATTCTCCCTGAAGGAATCGTTTGTTTGCCTATATGAATTACACCTTGCAGAAAAGTTCCTGTAGTTAAAATAACTTTACTTGTCAGTATATGCTCACCTGAGCTTGTTACAACAGCTTTAATATGCAGCTCTTTGTCACTATTGCTTTTGATAAGGAGATCATCGACTGACTCTTCTTTTATTGCCAAATTTTTGTAGTTTAGGATAATTTCCTGTATTGCTTTTTTATATAATTTCCGGTCTGCCTGTGCACGTGGTCCCCACACTGCTGCACCCCTGCTGCCATTTAGAATAACTGAGTGTATGCTTGCTTGGTCGATTGCTCTTCCCATTATTCCGTCAAGGGCATCAATCTCTTTAACTACAATACCCTTTGCAATTCCTCCAATTGCTGGATTGCAGGACATTTCTCCTATAGTTGAAATTTTATGGGTTATAAGCAGCGTGTTTGCGCCAAGGCGAACTGCAGCTGCAGCTGCTTCGCACCCAGCATGACCACCACCTATAACTATTATGTCATACTTGCCCATTATTTTTCATATTTAGAAAAATTATATATAACAAATGGAGTTAATATAATCAATGGCATTACTTTCTACTGTCTAGATAGCTAATTAGTTTATGTTCTTGATTCATAAGGATAGGGTAAAAAAACTGCTTAGCAAATTTTGCTAGTTTCTTTATTATGATAATAATAATATCTAATTGTCTTCAAATCTGCACAGGTTAACCGATGAAAGCATTGCGTAGTTGGTATCTTGTATTTAATTTTATCAGTATGTGTGCGCCTCATGTACTTATTAAGTTTTAAGCTTTTACTACCTATATAAGTTGAGGTACGTTTATAAAGCTTTTAGGATAATTAATAATGAATACTAGCTTATATGAAATTAGGAAGAATACTAGCTATTGTGGAATTTTTTTATCTTCTTTTTCTATTTAGTAGGTTTCTTAGTTATTTATAGCTGAAGGTTAGTCACAAGAAATCTAGTATTTGCACAGTTATGCATGGAGCTATGATTTCAAAAATTTTTTTTAATCTATCTGCACAGTATTGGTTTATCAAAATTCAGCCAGCTGCTTATGGTTATTGGCAGTTTAGGAGGAAGATCGACAGCTAAAATTTTATTTTTTTTTTGAAAAAAAATAACTTAATTGTGTATTCTAGTATCTATGTTTAATTTGTTGTTGATTTTATTGAAAGGTGGTGTTATAAGTAAAGGTATACAAAGTATGAGAAATATAGTATATAGTGACAAAAATTAGCATTGGTATGAGTTACAGCTTTCTTTTGTTACTGCACGTATTTTGCTATACTAGCTTATTGTTCATATAAGCAAATCTGTAAGGGTGAGGAAATAAATGAAGCTAGAACATCTGAAGACACTAAAAGGAATAAAGAAGGAGAAGAACTGGTTTAGAATAAAGTTGAAACAGAAATTAAAAAATTAACTGCCATAACTGACCTGGGCAAAGAAGGTTATGGGACTGGAGTTTATACTAATAGTGCTTAAATTTTCTGGAGGTTAAGTAACTTAATTTGTTATGGGTAGGCTTCCACCTTTTTACTTTATTTAGGCATGTAGAGGTTATAACAATTTATTCCAAACCTCGACGACTATATCCTCGTTAAAGTCTATTACTTCTGCTTTCTTAAATTGGTAGCAGTTGCTGATAAATTGAGTTCCTAAATTTTCTATAAAAGAAATGGCATCATTACCAATGAATTTTATTACTATGATAAGATTATCAATCTGTCGATTAAATTATATTTTAATAATTCTGTGACTAACACTCTTCCACCTTTGACTAGTAGCCTTGTTATATAAACATTTAGTTTACTGATCTAGAGCTAAATTTTCTAAATCCCAGTGCCAGGGTACTGAAGTAATAGGAGGTTTGTTGTTTGAGTTAACTACCAGATAGTTAATATTTTGTATTTTTTTTCTCTACTTTCTTGTTTGTAATCACCCAAGTTGTTACTTTATCTGCAGTCTTTGCAATATTGTGTTCTTCCTTTAATTTTCCTTGGCTATCGATAATTAGTCTGGTTTGTGATTTATCTTCAAGTCCTGGTAATCTACAAGTTAACAGTGGGTTATCATTAATTAGAGTATTGCTACCGATCATAATTGTGTCATGTTTTGCTCTGAGCTTGTATGCCCAATTTCTGTATTTTTGCTTTCTGTCTATTTGCTATTACTTGTGAATGTTGCAATTTTCTCGTCAAGAGTCATTACGATTTTGCACGCTATGAATGATCTATGTGATCTCTGAGTAGTAAAAAACAATGTGTTCGATTTTTCTGCTTTTTTTTGCATAATACCTTGCTCAGCTTTAATTTCAGCTTATTCTATGGCTTTGATGCTCTCTACTTAACACTCTTTTATCTGGGTTAATTATTGCAATCACCACTTTTTTTATTCTAGATCTTATAATTTCTGCAGTACAAGGTTCTGTAATTTCAAAATGGCAATATGTCTCAAGAGTAACGTACATAGTCACACTATAAGTTATAGTCTTTAGCGCTTTGCAGGGGACTGCTTCTGCGTGTGGACGTCTACCAATTCCTGTGTGGCTTTTACTAACTACTATACCATCTTTTACAATAACACACCTAACAGCAGGATTTGGTGAAACGCTTTTAAGAGTTCTTTCTGTAAGTTTTAATGCTACTGACATAAAAATGGTCATCTTTCATTAGAAAGAAGTCATTTCATATGAGGTATCAAAAATTCTTCTATGCTCGTGTATGGCAAATCTATCTGTCATACCGGAGATATAGTCGCATATTACTACTGAACGCTTGAATTCATAAGTGAGTCTATCCCACTCTATGGGTAGTAGTCCCGGATTTTCATAAAAGCATTGAAAGAGTTCTTGTACTATACGTTTTGCTTTATTCATCGTTCTATTGAGTTTATAACTTTTATATATTTTTTCTATGTTAAATTTTTTTATTTCTTTTGTAGCGTTTGCAATTTCTGGCGATAATATAACTAGCATCTTATTTAAACTTCTTGCGTCTTCTACACTTTTTATTTTATAATCTTCAATGTTTTTTTTAGTCTGAGAAACAACATCACTTATCATAGTTCCTATAGCTTTACTGAGTGATTCATGTATCAGCTTATTTTGAGATAATTCTGAATATTTGCTTTTTATGTCTTGAAATATTTTTCCAATTAAAGGAATATCGAGTAGGTCTTTTATGGTTACTAAGTTTCCTCTCAATGCATCATCAAGGTCGTGAACACTGTATGCAATGTCATCGGCAATTGAAGCAACTTGTGCTTCGATGCTTGAAAATTTTTCAAGTTCTAGATTATATTTTTTGTTGTATTCTAATAATAGCTGATTATTTGTATGGAATGCTGCATTTTTGCCAAGTAAAGGGCCATTATGTTTTGCAACTCCTTCAATTACCTCCCAACTTAAGTTCATGCCATCAAAGTCGGCATGTTTTTGTTCAAGATGAGTTAAAATCCTTATAGCTTGAACGTTGTGGTCAAATTCATATTTTTCACTATCAAGATTCAAATCTCGAACTGATTTTTTTAAAGCATTTTCACCTGTGTGACCAAATGGAGGATGACCAAGGTCATGTGCAAGTGCTATACATTCAGTAATGTCTTCGTCTAAACCCAACCTGCGTGCAATAGATCTTGCAATTTGTGCTACTTCAAGACTATGAGTAAGTCGTGTGCGATAATAGTCATTTCCATAATTGATAAAAACTTGTGTTTTGTACCCTAATTTCCTAAGCGCATTGGAGTGTATAATGCGGTCCCTGTCACGCTGAAAGCAACTGCGATTTTCGTCCTCTAATTCTTTGAAATATCTTCCTCTCGTTTTGTGTGGGAGGCATGCATAGCTTAAGAGAAAATTATTGTTTGACATGTAAAATTTCTACTATAATGAGTTATTAATAATAAGTGGCGGTGGTTATGTCAATAAATTACAATATTAACTTAACTGATAGTGCAATAAAGAAAATCTACTCTCTTATAGAGCAGGAAAAAAATAAGAACTCTGTTTTGCGAATTGCAATTTCAGGTGGTGGATGTTCTGGCTTCAAATAC
This sequence comes from Wolbachia endosymbiont of Dirofilaria (Dirofilaria) immitis, assembly GCF_013365455.1. Lineage (GTDB taxonomy): Bacteria > Pseudomonadota > Alphaproteobacteria > Rickettsiales > Anaplasmataceae > Wolbachia. The sequence continues at coordinate 629,893 of NZ_CP046578.1, read as the reverse complement.
AATTTTCTTATGGAGCAAATAAACAAAAATATATCTTTAGGTGGTGACGATGATGATTATGATTATGATGATGAATTTGATGATGATGAAGATGATGATTATGAAGATAGCGAAGACTATAAAGACCACTCTAATTTTAGTAAAAAAGGCAAAGATATAATAGTTAATGATGAGAATGGAAAGCCTGTATTAATGATTGATAATTGTTCGGCAAAGTTTTTGAATAACTCAATTATAGATTATACTGAGAATCTCAGTGGCTCTGGTTTCCAAATAAACAATGCTCTTGCTAAGTCTCGATGTGGCTGTGGTAGTAGTTTTTCAATTTAATTACTTTACTAGAATTTAAGTAACTACTAGGTCTTTTAAACATGAGTGATGGTGTAGTGCTAGAGCTAATTTCTGTAGGCAAAAGCTTTAAAAAGAGTTTTATTGCTATAGAAAATATCAGCCTAAGGGTTGCAAGAGGGCAAATAGTTGCATTAATTGGTAGTTCAGGGTCAGGAAAAACAACTATACTGCAAATTGCGGGTTTACTGGATAAGCCAACTTCAGGTATCGTGGCAGTAGATGGAATGAATTGTACACAAGCTAGCGATAAATATAGAACTTATATAAGAAGAAATTTTCTTAGCTTTGTTTATCAATTTCATTATTTGCTGCAAGAATTATCGATATTAGAAAATATTATGCTTCCTCAGCTGATTGCAGGAAGAAGTAGAGCTGAAGCAATGAAGAGTGCGCAAACAATATTGGAAAAATTTAGCCTAGAAAGCAAGGCAAGTAGTATGATATCTGAAATTTCTGGTGGAGAAAGGCAAAGAATTGCAATTGCAAGGAGCGTTGTAAATTCTCCAAGGCTTTTACTTGCAGATGAACCAACAGGGAACTTGGATCCAACAAATTCTTTGAATGTGTTTTTGTTGTTATATTCATATGTAAAGGAAAATAATAGTTCTATGCTTATGGTTACACACAATCATCTTCTTGCAGAAAGGGCAGACTATATTTTACGTCTAGAAAATGGATCTTTAGTAAAATTGTAAAGAAACATGATATAGAATTATGATCTATTTGCCTTGTACTTGCTTAACCAATGTTCATTAACAGAGTATAATTTACATGAAGTACTTTCGTTACTTCTGATACATGGACTTTTTAACTTGCGTGGCTTACTTAAGAGACATCCTGATAACATAAATATGGCTAGAGTAAGAAATAATAATTTCTTGAACACAATAAAACCTCCTTACTTACGTTATTACTACACTTATTTTTCTTACTTGTAAAGATTAGACATACTCTTTTATTTGTGCTTCTTTTCTTACCTTTCGGAGAGAAATAGCTGCACTATTTAAGCGTAGTTTTATGTAATCGTCTATGATTTGCACTACCTCCTCTTCTTTATCTCTTAAGAAGTGATTAGTATTGTCTATTATATGGTACTCCATATGGTCACTTTTTACTGAATTTATTAATCTTTTTGTTAGTTCTGTTATATCACCTTCTTCTGAAATTGTATCGTTGCTACTTTGTATTATGAGTCCAGGGACTGGACAGGGAGAAAGAAAAGAGAAATCATATTTGGTTGCTGGAAGAGAAAGAGCAATAAAACCTACTATCTCAGGTCGGCGCATAGTTAGCTGCATAGCAACCCATGCTCCAAAAGAGAACCCAGCAACCCAGATTGGAACATTACTAGGATTATGTTCTTGAAGCCAATCAATCGCTACTGCAGCGTCAGTTAATTCTCCTATGCCCTTATCAAAAGTTCCAGTAGATTTTCCCACTCCACGAAAGTTAATTTTCAATGCAGAAAAGTTATTGTCGATAAAAGATGTATATATGCCGTGTACCATTTTACTGTCCATATTTCCTCCATATTGAGGATGATGATGTAGAATTAATACAACTGGTGCATTAGTGTTTTTGCTTTGGTAATACTCACCTTCTATCTTTTTTGTTGCATTGTTTAAAAAAACTTCTACCACTTTTGCTCCTAATAAAAAAACTGTTTAACAAATATATTAATTATGTATTAATCTTACTGTTTTTGCAATAAGATTTTGTCATATTAAAGCTAATATGCATAATTTTAATGGTAAAGAGGAGCTTTTATAATTCAATGGCAAATAAACCTCTAGGTTCATTTTTCTTGAAAAGTAGTGATTATATATATGCTGACTATAACGCGACTTCTCCGATTAGTGATGGTGTAAGGAAAAGTATATTCGAAGTCTTGTCAAAACAGATTCTGAATCCTTCGTCGTTGCATAGAAAGGGGCAAGAAACAAGAAAGATTCTTCAGGATGCAAGAGATGCTATATATAATATAATTGATGTTTCAAGTGATAAGGAAGTAGTTTTTACATCTGGAGCAACTGAAGCAAATAACCTTGTTATGCGAGGGGTAACAGGCTTTCAGCATGTAGTTTCAGCTATAGAGCATCCTTCAATTCTTAATTCTGTGTATAACCCACATATAGTACCCGTTAATCAAGAAGGTACCGTTGATCTTTTAGAGTTAGAAAAGATCCTAGGCAAACTTGAGGGAAATAGGGTAATAGTTTCAGTTATGATGGCTAATAATGAAACTGGAGTTATTCAGCCTATTAAGGAAATAGCTGAGATAGCACATAGATTTGGAGCAATCTGTCACACCGATGCTGCTCAAAGTGTTGGAAAGATTGAAGTTAGCATGGAAGATTTAGGAGTAGATTTACTTACTTTATCTGCCCACAAATTTGGTGGTATAGTGGGTAGTGGGGCTTTAATATTCAATAAAAAACTTGTAATAGAACCTATAATAGTAGGTGGTGGGCAAGAAAAAGGATTGCGTGGTGGTACAGAAAATGTTGTTGCAATTGCAAGTCTTTTTGCTGCATTACAAAGCATTCCAGATCTTCTATTAAAAATGAATGAAATCAGGAAACTACGTGATCAATTAGAGAGTAAGTTATTAAATCTTGTTAGTAGCATTAAAATCTTTGGTAAAAACTCTAAAAGATTACCAAACACAAGTTTTGTTTATATGCCAGGAGTAAAGAGTGATGTGCAGCTTATGCATTTTGATTTAAATAACATTGCGGTTAGTAATGGCTCTGCATGCTCATCTGGAAAAATTGAGCCTTCTTATGTGTTACTTGCAATGGGAGCAACAAAGGAGCAAGCAAAGTGTTCAGTTAGGATCAGTATAGGTCCACAAACCAAGCCACAAGACATAAAAAAAATAGTGGATTGTTGGTACGATATCTATAAGAAAAACGCCTTAGATATATACAAGTAACTAGTAGAAGTGAAAAAATACTTGAAAATTTTTTTCTAGCTTATGTTTTATTATACAGCTATAAAGTATTTAGAACAATATATGATATCAATTGCAAAGTTGGGAGTAAACAACTATCTAATATGTGGTTTTTTGCCTTTTTTATTAAAAAAACTTCTGAATATTTATAGTTAAAGAAGTTTATGTATAAGCATTTACTTTTGCACTGGATGGTATCATTCTAATGTTATACATTAGAATCTAGCTCTTTATAATTATCAAAAATGTTATATTTTAATGTAAAATCAGCTACTTTTTATGTTTATTAAATTAGTTTGCTTATAGGCTAGTAAACTTTCCTGGATCTGAGTGTCTAATTGCTAAGATGATATATTGTAGAGGAGTACCTGAGCAAACCTTTACTGATAAAGAATTGGATAACTTGTCTAAAAAACAGGGATAATTAGATTTTAATAAGAAAATAGTTGAGATTTAAGGTAAGTTATTGTAAAACTTTAGATCTAAAAATAAAAGTAAAGAGGTAGTATGCTACCTCTTTACTTCCTAGCCTTAAGCTGCTTTCCCGGTTTTTTCTATAGCTGCCTCTACTGCAACATCTACTAGCTTAGCTGATATATTAGCTCTTAAAGCTTTTAGATCTTGATTGCTTACCGCAACTTTCAGTGAGTTAGAATTACTCATACCTAGTTCTGTTTTCATGTCAGTAAGTTGATCTTTACCACCTACCTTAGTTACTTTTACTTTATATTCACTAGCATCATCTTTAGGATCTACGTGTGCGAGCTCAACTTCAACTTTTTTACCTGCTACCAATACATGAACTCCTTTTTTATCATTTCCTACTAGTGTTTTATAATCATTAATTGGAAGTACTAGAAATAACTGTTTAGTATCTTTACCATCTGTTCCTTGAACCTTTTTTTCAATAATTTCACCACTCTTTATCGCATCGCTGATAAGAGCAGCAAAGCTTGCATCTTTACCATCTCTACCAGCTTTACCTTGAACTCCCTCCATTGCATAAATTTGCTGATACGAAGAAATAGCTTTTACAGTAAAATATATAGCGAGGACAAGTAAAACTCCAATTCCTATGGGGTTAGCAACAGATGCTAAGAATTCAGGTCCAACAATTACGTTAGTAGTAACTAATATTGTTGTTATTGCGGCTGCTAAAGATGCAACTACAACTATACCTTCAATGCTTGTTTTTGCTACAGATGCAGTGTTTTCCCACTTCCATATACTTGGTTTTGTATTCATAATAACTTCCTCCAATTAAAGTTAATAAAAAGTTAACTTTATACTAACGACATATGTTAGTCAAGCTTTATTTATAGTAGTTTAATGATAACTGTTTTAGAGCTGTTTCCTAAATTATTATCTATTATAGGTTGATTTAATTATGTATAATTAGTGTATGACACATGGCTGGTTGAATCTTGATAAACCAGTAGGAATTAGTTCTACGTAAGCAGTAGTACGAGTTAGAGAGATGTTTAGAACCAGAAAAGCTGGTCATTTAGGAACACTTGACCCTTTAGCTTCAGGTGTATGCTGATTGCTCTCGGTTAGGCAACAAAAACTATACCGTATTTATTTTGTGGTTTGAAGGTGTATAATTTCACAGTAAAATGGGGTGAGCGGAGAACTACAGATGATGTAAATGGTGATATTATCAAAGTCAGTGATATAGAACCTGGGTGAGATCAAATAAATCATGCTATCAAGAACTTTGTTGGTAAGATAATACAGGTTCCTCCTCAATTTTCAGCAATAAAAGTTAATGAAACAAGGGCATATAAATTAGCAAGAAGAGGACAAAAAGCAAATGTAAAGCCTCGCCTAGTGCAAATATATGAGCTGAAATTGATATCTGTTGATGCCATAAATAATAGTGCTGACTTTTCTATGATATGTGGTGGTGTATATGTAAGATCAATTGTAAGAGATCTTGGAATTACGTTAAATTGTTTTGGATATATTACAAAATTAAGAAGGATTATGGTAGGTAATTTTAGAGAAGATGAATCGGTGATAATTGAGCAGATGACCTAAAGGGATAAAATTATCCCTATTGGATCAGTTTTAGAGAGAATGCTTAAGGTTGAAGTTTCTATAGAAGAAGTAAGTAAGATCAGAAAAGGTAAAGGAGTCATATTAAATAACTTGCGCAAGTTAAAGAATTATGATATTTTCTGCGTAGTGGTCTATAATGTACCTATTGCGATTTGTAGTTTTGTGTATGGTTGTATAAAGCCTATTTGTTTTTTTAACATTTAAAATGAGGTTTAGATGTCAATAACACCTGAGAAGAAAAAGAGTTTAGTAAATGTATATTCAATTAAGGAAAATGATACAGGTTCGTCTTTTGTACAGTGCGCGATCTTAACTGAAAGGATCAGTAACTTGACTGAGCATTTTAAAGTGCACAAGCATGATTATCACTCTAAGCGTGGTTTGCTTATATTAATAGGTAGAAGGCGCAAGCACTTAAATTATATAAAGCATAAGTTTGGTAATAAGACTTACCAGGAGTTAATAGAGAAGTTAGGCATCAGAAAATAATTGAGGAATTTAGTATGTTTAAAATTATAAGAAAGTCCATAGAGTGGGGTAACCGTACCTTATCTTTGGAAACAGGGAAAATAGCACGTCAAGCTAATGGTTCAGTAGTTGTAAATTATGGTGATACTTCTATTTTGGTAACTGTTGTGCGTAAGAAGAGAGAGGAAAATGTTGATTTTTTGCCTTTGAACGTGCAATTTATTGCAAAAAGCTATGCCATGGGTAGAATCCCTGGTGGCTTTCTAAAAAGGGAAGGTAAACCATCTGATAGAGAAACATTAATTTCAAGGGTAGTAGATAGAAGTATAAGGCCACTATTCCCAGAAGGTTTTCATGATGAAATTAGTATAGTATGCAATTTGTTAACTTATGATACTATAAATCCTCCTGAGGTACCAGCATTGATTGGTACTGTTGCAGCACTTGCGATTTCTGGTGTTCCTTTTCACTTTGTTATAGCTGGGGCTTTAGTTGGTTGTGATGAAAATAATAATTATATACTCAACCCATCTGCTCAAGAGATGAAAGTAAGTAGCTTAGATCTGTTTTTATCTGGTGACGAGCATTCAATTTTGATGGTTGAGTCAGAAGTAAAAGAGCTCTCTGAAGAAAGGGTTCTAAGTGCAATGAAATTTGGTCATGAGCACCTTCAACCTGTTATTAAGCTTATAAAAGTGTTTGCTGACGCAGTTGATAGTAAACCTGAAAGGTTTGCCTCTATTGATATATCAGATATAATACAAGATCTTGAAAGGTACAGTGCAGATTTTGAGAAAGCGTACTCACAAGCAGCAAAACAAGAGCGGGCTCGAACTTTAGAGATGCTTAGAAGTGACATATTAAGCACTTTGAAGGAGGCTGGAAAGGATGAGAGATTAATTATATATGCAATAAGGACCTTTGAAAGGTCCTTATTGCGTGAGATAATTAGAAAGAAAAAAATAAGAATAGATGGCCGTAAATACGACGAAATACGCCAAATAGAAATTGAAGTTGATATTTTATCTAAAACTCATGGTTCTGCATTATTTACAAGAGGTAATACTCAAGCACTTGTCGTTACTGCTCTTGGTACTACACAGGATGAACAAATTGTAGATGATATTGAGGGTGACAGGCGTGAGCATTTCATGTTACATTATAATTTTCCTTCATTTGCTGTTGGAGAAACTTTTGCTATACGTGCGCCAGGAAGGAGAGAAATTGGTCATGGTAAACTTGCTTGGAAAGCAATTTATCCTGTCTTACCTGATAAATCTGAATTCCCTTATACAATAAGAGTAGTATCTGAAATTCTGGAATCGGATGGTTCTTCTTCTATGGCAACGATTTGTGGAACTTCCCTTGCCTTGATGGATACAGGTGTACCAATAAAGGCTCCTGTTGCTGGAATTGCTATGGGCCTTATCAAAGGAAGAAACGAATATATAGTACTTTCTGATATATTAGGTGATGAAGACTGTCTTGGTGACATGGATTTTAAAGTAGCAGGAACTAGTGAAGGGATTACGGCACTGCAAATGGATATGAAGATTTCTGGTATAAGTTTTGAAATTGTTAGAAAATCTCTAGAGCAAGCAAAGGATGGAAGGTTACATATCTTAGAAAAAATGAATGCAGTGATTTCAGAACACAGTGGTGATGTAAAAAGTCATGCACCAAGAATGACATCATTTTACATAGATAAAGATAAAATTTCTGTGGCTATTGGTGCTAAGGGAAAAAATATACGGAATGTGTGTGAAAAAAGTAATGCAAAAGTTGAAATAGGGGATGATGGCAAGGTTTCTGTGTTTGCTATGAATAGCACTGAAGCTAAAATTGCAAAAAATATGCTAATTGATTCGATAACAGAACTAGAGCAAGGTGCTATAGTTGATGCCAAGGTTATAAAAATAGATAGATCTATTGTAGAACTTGAGCTTCTCAATGGAAGGAGAGGTAAAATGCATATAAGTGAAGTAGCAAATAAACATATAGAATCTATTGGAGATATACTTAAGCATGGTGATATTTTCAGAGCGTTAGTAATTGACTTTGAAAAAGGTGGATGTCCAAAATTATCAAGGCGTCGTGTTGATCAAGAAACAGGTGAGTTCTTTGAGGGAGAACTTTACAATGAAGATAAGAGAGATGGTTCAAATGAGAGAGGTTATTATAATAGTCCATTTAATAGAAAATCTGGGCAGCGTAAACGTCCTGTTCGTTCTCGTTTTGGCTTAAGTAACAGAAGTAATAGGGCACAATTCGGTAATGATGATTCATCATCAAGTTTCTATTAAGAGTAGATTCTTTGTCTTATCTTATTAAGAATTAATTTGCTAGGTAAAATTTTATTATCTGCACTACAACGATAGTTTTTTAAAGTCATTGACAGCCTTTCTCATGTTTTCAGCTCTAAATATTGCTGATCCAGCAACTAAGATGTTTGCACCTGCCTTCACTATATCAGCTGCATTTAGAAGGCTAACTCCACCATCTACTGAAATTTGTGTTTTGAGGTCACGCTCTTGTATCATTTTTTTTACGGTTGATATCTTGCTTAGTTGTGAATGGATAAACTTCTGTCCACCAAATCCAGGATTGACTGTCATAACTAGCACAACGTCTAGTTCATGTATTACGTGCTCAAGCACACTAGGAGGAGTTGAAGGAGCAATTGAAACTCCAACTTGAACTGTTTTTTCTGTAGAATTTGCATTTTTATATGATTTTATTTTTTTTATTAGTTTCTCAAGATGTATTTCTGCTTCTGCATGTACAGTGATGATATCGGCACCAGCGTTTATGAAGCTTTCAATATGTTTACTAGGAGATTTAATCATTAGGTGCACGTCAAAAGGAAGATTGGTGTATTTACGTATTGCAGAGATAACGCCTGGACCAATTGTGATGCTTGGAACAAAATTTCCATCCATAACGTCTATATGGATATGGTCTACGCTTAAACTATTGATTTTTTTTATTTCTTCTCCTAATTTTGCAAAGTCTGCTGAAAGTATAGAAGGTGCAATTTTGATACCCATGCTTTGTTTACTAAAAAATAGAAGATAACTTATTTTAAAAGTTCTGTCACCAAGTCCTTAGTTAATGAACTCTAAGTTAGTATTACTTATTAGTGATAAAGTCTTTTAAAGAGCTTTATTTAAATACCATACTTACATGAAATACCTTGACTTCATACATGGTAAGAAGCTACTTATATATAGTGTGCGTCTATAGCTCAGCTGGATAGAGCAACAGTCTTCTAAGCTGTGGGTCGTGGGTTCAAATCCTACTGGACGCACTCTTTGTATGTCAATATTTTCTATGAGCCTTTAAGTATTCTGTACTGTATTTAAAATTAGTAATAGGCAGATTTGTGTCATTTTAAGATTAGTTCACTTTTAGCTAACCTGCTTATTATAATTTTTACCTGATTCTGAGCAATATAGAGCTTACACTGCCGATTGTAGGTTTTTTAGCCAATAAAGAATGAGTTTTCTTTCTGAGAGGAAAGTTATTAGCTTTGCCGTTGAAAAAGATGCATTAACTAATAAGCATTTTCTATTAATAATATTCAAAATAAACTTTGATAGATTTTTAGGGAGAAACCTTTAGTTAATCTATATTATAAATTTTTTGTTTTGTTTATTAAGGCTAGTGTATAATATAACGTTTAGCTAAGCCAGTGGGCACATATTAGTTAAAATTTAGTTATTTTGTTACTAATTAAAGGTAGAGGGAGATAATAAATCGCTAATTCTACAAAAACTTATTGAATGAGTTATTCTCTTTATTAAAACAAGACTTTGATTTAATTTTTATTGTATTCTAGAAATGCTGAATTATAGCTTTTTGCTTTCTAGCTTGCTTTGATTCATTTTAAAAACTTATTATTTCTATTCTTGTAGTGGAAAATATATCACCGTAAGTATATTTTTTTTATATTTGTAGCTCTTGTTATTCTTTCAATTATTTTAATATGAACAGTATAGAAGTCATGTTTTTTACCTTGGATAATGTATTTACTAAAATTTATGGCTGTGTCATATTTTTTGTGCTTTCTGAGATTGATTTTTCATCAAAGAATTGCCTTAAGTATGTGATATTTAGACTAATTTTTTATGCAGCTTTAGGCAAGAAGTTTTCCTAATTACAAATAAATATCTTTATTAGATACCCAGCTGTTGCTAAGCATTTTACGATATATTCCCTTATAAATCTTAGTTTTACTAAAAGTGATCATGTTTTATTATGATTGAAATTTCTAATAGCCTATCTTTAAATTAATATAACAACAGTTCTTTTTAATATTATATTGCAAATTCTTGTACTACAAGATTCATTTTTACTCCTCGCGAACCTTTAATTAAAATTATATCATTATCCTGAATAATATTAGCTAAATTACTCTTTAATTGATTAATATCACTGAAATGTATACCTTTTATATTGCCTGGTAAAAGGCTATTTAGTTCTAACATAAATTTGCCAACTGTATAAACTTTGTCCACACTATGTTCTATGATAGAATCAAGCAGTTTTTTATGAAATGTTATGCTTTCATTGCCAAGTTCTAGCATATCACCGAGCAGTGCAACTTTCCTTTGGTTAGAATATGTACCTAAAGTTTTTATTGCAGCTTTCATTGAAGCAGGGCTGGCGTTATAGGAATCGTCAATCAAATATACATAATTTTCATTATATTTAGCCTTATGAACGCTGCCTCTACCCTTAGTTACACTAAAATTCTCAAGTGCGAATAGTAGTTTTGATAAATCAAGTCCTAGGATTTGTATAATTGCTATAACAGTCAATGCAGAATATGCAAAATGTTCGCCTCTCAGGTGTAAATTACAATTTATAATTTGGTTATTATTTAGTCTAATTTTTAAACCTAGTCTATTAGTAGCTTGATTTTTAGCGTGTGACGCTGGGGTGATGATAGAAGACTCATTATTTTCTGTTATGTCTAGTAAACAAACTGTAGCATTTTTATCTTTACCGAAGCTTACTACATTTTTGTTAGCATATGATGAAAGATAATTGTAATATTTATTATCTTTATTCAAAACTAAAGTGCCTTCAGTTTTCATACCATGCAGAACTTCTAATTTTGCTTGAGCAATATCAAATAGTGATGAAAAATTCTCAACATGTGTAGGTTCTACATTAGTAATGACAGCAATATCAGGATTACTTATCTTAGATAACTCTTTTATTTCACCAGTTTTATTCATTCCCATTTCAAGAATTAAGTACTGGCAGTTTTCTGGGGCTTTTAGAATTGTTAAAGGTAGTCCTACATTATTATTCAAATTACCTTCGGTTGCATAAGATATTCCATATTGTGATAAAACAATGTGTAACATATCTTTTGTAGTAGTTTTTCCAATACTGCCTGTAATTGCAATGATTTTAGTATTAACAAGGACATTTCTAACGTAGTATGATGCTATGTTGTGTAAAGATTTTAAGGTATCTTGCACAAGAATTAGAGGAAGGTTCTTATATTTATTATCGCTTACTATTGCAACTTTTGCCCCTTTTAAAAAGGCCTCATGTAGAAAATCATGTCCATCAAATTTTTTCCCCTTGAGGGCAATAAACACATCACCTTTTTTTATGCTTCTTGTATCTATTGAAATATTTGAGCTATGTGTCCAGTTACAGCTACCTTCTTTTCTTCCATTAGTGGCATCGATAATATTGTTTGTGTTCCATTTGAACATGATTTAGCGCAAAGTAAATTAGACAACAAAAATAGCAAAAATGCCACATATTTTTGGTAATGTAAATAGTGATTGCAATCTCTATAACTTTATCTATATACTCTAAATATAGGAGTTTAGGTATTTTTATCTAACCATTTAAGATGTATTGTAACATTTAATTGTAAAGGATGCTTTAGGAGTATGTATGGTAGAATCGTTCTGGAATAAGGTAGGTAGATCAGTTAAAAGAGGGGTAAAAATTATGAAAGATATCTCTACTCTTCCACTTAAAGCTTTTATTTACCCTATAAAGAAACCAAGTGCCTCAATGGGTGAAATGCAACATGATGCTAAAATTTCACTAAAGGAAGCTGCTGGTATAAATGTGTCTAAAGAAGAAAAGGAGTATATTTCACCTATAGAAACAACAGAAGCTAGTAAGGATCTTGGTGTTCAAGTAACAAAACAGGGAAGAGGATTGGTGATTTTTCTTGTGTCAAGAACTTTAACTGGGAATATATTTCATTTAACTGAAGAGCAGTTAAATGAAATAGAAGAGCTAGATGGTAAATACTCGAGCGTGTGTATAGATAAAGGAAGCAATAGAATTATGATTACAGTTAATGTTGAGGGAATTATCAATGATATTAGGAATGATTATAAATACAGGGAAAGGAGCCAAGAGGAAGTAAGACAGCTTGTCATTGACAAGATTTATGGTGAAGCTGATCGTAATCTCAAAGGTGTGGCAAGGATTGCTAATGGGGAATTTGTGACTCATACAGACAGGAAGTTATTGTATGGTATTGGGAAGGCACTATATCGAGAAGGTAATAGGTGGTTATCGGAAGCTATAAGCCCTACAGGAAAGTTGATGGGGCAATCATCAGAGGTTATCGCAAGTATAGATTTTAATATTACTAATCCTAATAATTTTCCCTATGGTAAAAAGAGTATATTTTCTATGAAATCGCAGCAAAGTATTGAAAAACAAGCAAGAGAGCTTGGAATTAAAAGTGGTCTTTCAAATCTCGAAGATGTTTCTCCTGGTAAAGTAATAAAGCCATCTTTTGTCTTTAATAAGGAAAAAGAAGGAAAAAGCCGTTCTTAAAATATGAGTAACAAAGGTTATGATAGTAGTAATGTTTTTGCCCAAATATTAAGAGGAGAGTTACCTTGCAAGAAAGTGTATGAAGATGAAGATGTACTGGCATTTTATGATAAGTATCCTGATGCACCGGTTCATATTTTAGTTGTGCCAAGAGATCAATATGTTTCGTATGATGACTTTATCCTAAAAGCTTCTGCAGAGAAGATAGTAGGCTTCTTTAAAGCTATAAGAGAAGTGATATACAAATATAATTTAGAAGAAACAGGATATAGGTTAGTTACTAATTATGGTAAAAATGGAGAGCAAGTTGTTCCACATTTTCATGTACATGTTTTAGGTGGTAAGAGACTAGGGAAGCATGTGAATTTATAATGTTTTTTATGTAATTTTATTGAATGAGTGAATATTTAACTGTAGTAATTTTTATTTGCGTATCAATGGTGGTATCACTTGCCTTAGGTGTATTACCTATGTTTCTTGCTATAAGTAAGCCAGATAGTGAAAAGCTTTCTACATATGAGTGTGGTCTTAACCCTTTATCAAGAGCAAGAAAAAGTTTTGACATTAAATTTTACTTAGTTTCAATATTATTTATAATATTTGACTTAGAAGTTATCTTTCTTTTCCCTTGGGCAGTTTCTTTATCTAAAATAAGTTATTATGGATTTTGGTCTATGATGATATTTCTTTTAATCCTTACTATAGGCTTTGTCTATGAGTGGTGTAAAGGTGTGTTAGAATGGGAGTAAGTTTATGAAAAGTCAAATTTTTTCTAGTAATGATTATAGTTCTTATAAGAAAGAAGGGTTCCTTGTTACTAAATTTGGTGATCTAATGGATTATATAATTAATTGGGCAAGGTCTGGTTCGTTATGGCCGATGACATTTGGTCTCGCATGCTGCGCAGTGGAGATGATGCACGCTGCGTCCAGCCGTTACGATCTTGATAGGTATGGTATAATGTTTCGTGCAAGTCCAAGACAAGCGGATGTTATGATTGTTGCCGGCACGCTAACCAATAAAATGGCGGCAGCATTGCGTAAGGTGTATGATCAAATGGCAGATCCAAAATATGTTGTTTCTATGGGAAGTTGTGCAAATGGTGGTGGGTATTATCATTACTCTTATTCGGTTGTTCGTGGTTGTGACAGAATTGTACCAGTTGATGTGTACGTTCCTGGGTGTCCACCAACTGCTGAGGCGTTGCTGTATGGAATGTTGCGCTTACAAAATAAAATAAAACAAACTCAGAGTACATAGGATGAGTGAAACTGTAAAGTATATACAAGAAAAGACTAAATGTGAGCGTATTCAGCAAGATAATGGTACTATTATAATGTATGCAGCCTTAGGTGATATTGAAAATTACTTACTTTTCTTGCGTGATGATGAAAAATGTAGGTTTGAATTATTAGTTGATATTTTTGGAGTTGACTATCCAGATAGAGAAAAGCGTTTCGAATTAATATATAACTTGCTCAGCGTTATATATAATATTAGATTACATATAAAACTTCAGTTAGATGAAAGTGATACTCCTTCAAGTATAGTAAAGATATTCAGCACAGCTTCGTGGTTTGAGCGTGAAGTCTTTGATATGTATGGGATAGAATTCTCTGGTCATCCTGATTTGCGTAGAATTCTAACAGATTATGGATTTAAAGGTCATCCTATGTTGAAAGATTTTCCTCTCACTGGTTATGAGGAGGTAAAGTATGATATAGAAACAAAAAAGGTTGTATATAATCCTATAGATTTACCACAAGATTTTCGTATATTTGATAGTCTATCCCCTTGGGAGGGCGAAGCTGCAAAAATGAATATAAAGGAGTAGAAAATGACAGCACAAAGAAAAAAAATATCTTTGGTTGGTACAGGGAATATTGGAGGTACTCTTGCCCATATGATTGCGCTCAGAGAGCTTGGCAACGTTGCTTTGTTTGATATTAGTGATGGAGTACCACAAGGTAAGGCATTAGATATTGCGGAGTCATCTCCTATCGATGGGTTTAACATTAATATTACTGCTACAAATAGATATGAAGATATCAGAAACTCTGATGTGATTATAATAACTGCTGGTGTTGCAAGAAAATCTGGAATGAGTAGGGATGATCTTCTTCAAACTAACGCTAGAGTAATGAAAGAGGCTGGTGAAAATATTAAAAAATATTCTCCAAATGCCTTTGTAATAGTGGTTACAAACCCTTTAGATGTTATGGTTTCAGTGGTGCACAGATTTTCAGCTCTTCCGACTAATATGATTGTTGGAATGGCAGGAGTACTTGATTCTGCCCGTTTTAGTTATTTTCTTGCAAAAGAACTAAATATTTCTATTGAGGATGTATCTGCTCTTGTACTTGGAGGACATGGTGATACTATGGTACCTCTAATTAATTACGCCTCAGTTGCTGGTATTCCTCTTACTCGAATTATTGATATGGGTCTTATCACGCAGGAAAAGGTTGATGAAATAGTCAAACGTACTCGTAATGGTGGTAAAGAAATAGTTGATTTACTTAAGTCTGGATCCGCGTACTACTCTCCTGCATCTTCAGTTATATGTATTCTAGAATCATATCTAAAAGATAAAAGGCGTATACTGCCATGTGCTGTTTATCTCAATGGTGAATACGGTGTGGAAGGTTTATTCGTTGGTGTTCCTATAATTATCGGTAAAAATGGGGTTGAAAAGGTTCTAGAAGTTAAGATGAATAGTAATGAACAAGAAATGTTCAATAAATCTGTGGGTGCAGTGAAAAAACTGCTAGAACTTTTAGCTCCATAGCTTCACAAGTAGGTCAGTGATTTTACTAAATTTCTCTAGAGTTAAGTTTCATAAATAAGCTAAAAAAGTTGCTTGTGGTTATTTTTGCTACTTTATTAGGTGATTCATCCCATAGTTCTGCTAGGCAATTCACGGTATATTTTATCATTGCTGGTTCATTCTTTCTCCCTCTATAAGGCTCAGGTGATAGATATGGAGCATCAGTTTCGACTAGAACGAATTTATGTGGCACATTTTGTGCAATTTCTCTGAGTAAATTAGCACTTTTGAAAGTGATAATTCCAGAAAATGAAATGTATAATCCCAGATCCACAGCTTGGTAAGCAAACTTTTTAGAAGAGGCAAAACAGTGTACTACTCCATTAAAAGTGCCAATTTTCATTTCTGACCTTAATATATCAACCATCTCACAATCAGCGTTTCTAGCATGGATAACTAAAGGTAACCCTGTTATTCTTGCCGCCTCTATGTGTGATGTAAAACTTTTTTTCTGATTATTTTGGGTATTAGATTTGTAAAAATCTAACCCAGTTTCACCAATGCTAATTACCTTTTGACCCTTGGTAAATTCAACTAATTCATCGACATGTATAAATTTGCCGCTTTCTACGGTAGCATCAAGTGGATGTACACCAATAGAGGAGTAAACCTGATCATACGATGAGGAGATTTTTAGTAATTTAGGAATGTCATTAATGCTAGTACATATGTTGTGTAAAATTTTTACACCGCTTTGTTTTGCCCTTGAAATCACTTCTGGTATTTCATCGTCAGAGAAGTAAATTAAATGGCAATGAGAATCTATTATCACGAATGTACACGAATGTTACTTAATAATAGAGATTTTTATTTGAGAAGAGAACTCTTCTATTATAGTTTTATAAACTTTTTTTTTAAAAGGTATAGCGTTGACTACTAAATCATCTGCACTTTGCCAACGCCACTCTTTGAACTCTGAATAATCAGTATGGTTGATATTAATATCTTTATCCTCTCCATGAAATTTCATTAAAAACCACCTTTGTTTTTGACCGAAATATCTTCCACCCCAGCAAGTTGGTATAAATTTCTTAGGTAAGTTATAGTATATCCAACTCTTGTTTTTAGCCATAATCTTTGCTTTATCAGTGCCAGCCTCTTCTAGCAACTCACGTAATGCTGCCTGCTCTAACTCTTCACCATTATCAACTCCTCCTTGCGGCATCTGCCAGTAAAAATCACTGCCAAAGCGTTTTCCAACAAAAATATGTCCTTGTTTATTTAATAGCATTATGCCAACACAAGGACGATATTTATCTTTCTGGTTAATCATGAGTATACTTTGTTAAATTACTTATAAGAGTTTTAACTAATTTAATCTTTTTATTAAGCTTCCTTTACACTTAAATTTAAATTGTTAATTTTTAGCAAACTTTTAAGATAAAGATAGCATTCTTTTCTCTACTCCTTTTTATAGCAAAATCTGAATCAGTAATTTTGCCTTTCTAATATTTACACAATATCACTAACACACTTTCTCTAGCTACAAAAATTTTTCCCACAGTAATAAGGAACTTTTGTTTAGTAATTTAGTAGTCTTAAATTAATGTTATTAGATAAGTTATTACTCACTATTATTGCATTGACAATCTTGTATAGTTCTTCGCAGTAAACTTACTACTACTTAGAAAGCCAGTTAAGTAAACAAGGGCTTTACTTATAATAAACACAATGTTGGAGAAACTATTTTTACATTATATATAAAAAAATGTATATTACATTACTGTTGCGTCAAAAGCATAAATGATCTGTGTTAGTAATGTCAAAAATAGTTCATGTTTAGAAATTTTGAGTGTACTATTGTAAGTAGACATTTAATTTAGTGATGAATAGTATATCCTGTAATACAGAATCAATAAAAAACTTAATTGTAAACGTTATAAGTCAAAATAAAGGTTATAATATAACTACTTTCAATGTGCAAAATAAAACTGTTGTTACAAAGTATATAGTTATTGCATCTGGGAGTTCAAACTGCCATGTCAGAGCATTAGCTGAGCATATAATAAGGAGTCTCAAGCCATATGATAAAACAAATGTAGAAGGTATAGACAAAGGTAATTGGGTAGTTGTATCTTTTCAAGATGTAATGGTTCATATATTTAGACCAGAAGTGAGAGAATACTATAAAATAGAAGAGTTATGGATTGATTGACTGGGTATCTGAGTAGTTGACTTACAACTATATAAGTATTGAATCTTTACGGGGTGACTTTCAGATGTTTGAATTGTGTGGGCAAAGAAATCTTAATCGTAGGTAAGCACACTAACAATTTTGGTAAGATTATATGAAAAAACTTGACTTTAGCATTACGGTTTTCATGATAATGTTCATATATAAAATAATATACTAAGAAATTATGAAGCATAAATCAGAATTTTTGGATTTTATCCGAGAGAGAGGGTATTTATACCAATGTACAAATATTGAAGGTTTAAACCAACTATTGGTGCAGAATAACTATATAGTGGCATATATTGGGTTTGATTGCACAGCACCTGGTCTACATGTTGGTCATCTGATTCAAGTTATGATGTTGCGTCACCTACAGAAATTTGGGTATAAGCCAATAATTTTACTTGGAGGTAGCACAACAAAGATTGGCGATCCATCTTTCAAGGATAAAGAAAGAAGCACCTTGCCCATAGAAAACATCAAGCAAAATGTATCTAGTATAAGGAAAATACTGGAGAAGATGGTGTCTTTTAATGATAGCAAGACTGGTGCAGTGATCATAAATAACGCAGATTGGTTAGATAACATAAAGTACATAGATTTTTTATGTAATATAGGAGCATATTTTTCTATAAATCGTATGCTAAGTTTTGATAGTATAAGGATTAGGCTTAATAGGGAGCAAAATCTAAGCTTTTCGGAGTTTAACTATATGCTGCTGCAAGCCTATGACTTTGTTGAATTAAATAAAAAATATGATTGTCGTCTGCAAATTGGAGGATCAGATCAGTGGGGGAATATAGTAAATGGAATTGAGCTTGGCAAGAAGTTGAACTTACCTGAGTTGTTTGGTTTTACCACTCCTCTTTTACTGAATGCTCGAGGGGTGAAGATGGGTAAAACAGAAAGTGGATCAGTGTGGCTTGATGATACTATGTTAAAACCTTATGACTATTGGCAATATTTTCGCAATGTTGATGATCAAGATGTAGGACGTTTTTTGAGGTTGCTTACTGATGTGCCAATTGATCAGATTAGAAAGCTAGAATCTTTAAAGGATCAAGAAGTAAATGAAGCAAAAAAAGTTTTGGCAACAGAAGCTGTAAAGATATGCCATGGTGAGAAAGAAGCAGAACTTGCACAATCTGCTGCAGTCTCTGCTTTTGAAAATAGAAATAGTTCGCTACTTCCTAAGTATACTATAACAAAGGAACAAATTGCACATGGTATGTCTTTGGTAGATTTACTGAACAACACTAGTCTTGAGTCTTCAAAAGGTGCTGCAAAACGTTTAATACAGGGCAATGGATGCAAAGTCAACGATCATATTGTAAATGATATTAACTATATAATAAATTCTGATAGCTTCAAAAGTCAGTCATTCGTAAAATTATCTGCGGGAAAGAAACGCCATATTAAAGTTGTAGTAGATGAAGTTAGAAAGTAATTTCATAGAATGAAAAGTTGTATATGAAATAGCTAAGAGAATATTAGGGAGCAAAGTTTATTATATATAATCTCAGGTGAAGATATAGAGTCAATATTTTGTGTTAAGTAGTTCATTGGCTTCATGTGAAAAAAATAACAGAGTTTTAGTATATAGCCTTAGGCTATTAGTAAACATACGAAGAATATATTTGAATCTGGTGAAAATTGTTGCATTGATGAACTGATTAAAGAGATTAGAGAAATAAAAGCTTCAAAGCATAGATTCTATTAGAAGTTACAGATGTTTATGCTAGATGTTCTGCTGATTACTGTCCAATTTTAGAAGTAACAAAACATCGTTGCTTAAAAGTGTAACATAGATTAATCGAGCGATTCATAGGTTATCTACAATACAGTTAATGCATTCTAAAGTTAGTCACGAAAAAATCATAGTAGGTCTTATTTCTATGTAAACTCCTAATGGCAAGATTTAAAAAAAGTGGAGTTAAATATTATAAAAAATTATTTAACTGAAGTGTAATTAAGCAAATTAAACCATATTTTTTGATATATCTAGACTATGCTTGAGATATTAAGTAAAAAGATAGGTGTTAAATATGAATTGTAAGATTAGATTATCAAGGTAAACACGTTTTTGTTATTTAATGATTATAAATTACTTAAAGAAATGGAAGAGTTAATGCTAAAGTTACTAAGGTTCTAGCTAAAAAGGAGTGTATAAGATGTCAGATCTTGCTCAAGATCATTTAGTAAATCTAACTTTGACGAGCTGATTAGAACAAGAAAAGTTAGAACTGATAATAAAAAGAAAGGACTATGTGAAGTTGCTGAAATTAGTTTTTGAAGCGAGAAGATAGACTTTTTTCTCTACTTTTTCTAGGTAAGTTTAGATGTAGCTATGCTAAGTGCTTCAGTTTCCAAGCACTAGGATACCAACGTTAAGTTGGTGCACTTGAGGCTGTTTATTTCTTAAGGAGTAAAAGAGCTTTATAACGAATGTATGGTAAAACTATAGAAGTCAAACATTACTCTCTAAGAGGTTCAAACTAATGGTTCTACAGCATTTTTTTATTTTCCATAAATATCTTTCCTATACTTTATTGAAACAACGGGCATTAGATATTTTGTAAGATTTACTTGCTCTTAATTTTTTTAATTCTGTAGCGCAATACTTTATCATGGTTGGCAAGATCAGTTTTTGACGTCCTTTATTTTATACTCGGAGTATAAAGTTTCATAGTATGCTTAATTAATACTTTTTCTCCTTCGCTTTCAGTTTTTTCTAATATCAATTTTTCTACTAGCTCCTTAATAGATCTGTTTCTTTGTTTTTGCTAGTCCGGAGTGAGGCAGCTCTAAGATTCCATTATTAAAAGGTATGTCAGTTTGAAGCTAAAGTAAGTTTTACTAAAGTTTACTATTATAAAGATCGTGCACCATTCTTCTGGATTTTTCAATAAAAGAAGTTATTGGTATGTAGCACTATCTAGTGTTACATACCAACTCAGTATATAAATCTCTAACTAAAGCTTCAGCATATTTTTTTGGTATAATTATACTGATTTTGATTTCAGATGCTGTGACAGCAAGTACTTCTATGTTTTTTTTGCCTAAGACCTTAAATGTGCGATGTATCACTTCAGTATTAGACATAACGCCAATGCCAATTATTGAAATTCTGGCTATATTACTATTTATAACATAATTTCCGTTTTTGCTCAGTAGTTCTTTTATTAGATCGATATCAAGCTCTGAAATCACAAAGTCTGACCCATGTATCATATTAATTTTAATGTTTGCCTTTACTATATCCTGTAAAATATGTAAGGCACTTGTAAGGTTAGTAAAAGTTACAAGGACTTCATTAATACTATAAGTTATTC
This sequence comes from Wolbachia endosymbiont of Dirofilaria (Dirofilaria) immitis, assembly GCF_013365455.1. Classification (GTDB taxonomy): domain Bacteria; phylum Pseudomonadota; class Alphaproteobacteria; order Rickettsiales; family Anaplasmataceae; genus Wolbachia. The sequence continues at coordinate 608,897 of NZ_CP046578.1, read as the reverse complement.
CGGTGATTATATATCTCTCTAATACATCTTTTTCATGCAGTACTACAGTTCCTTCTACCTCTTTAAAAGTAGATAACACTTGTATTTTAATATTATGTTTCATTGCAAGTTGTACTGAACGATTATGCAGTATTTTAGCACCAGATACTGACATCTCCAACATTTCATCATAAGAAACAGACTTAAGCTTGTGTGCTTTTGGAACGATTTTCGGATTGGCTATATATATTCCGTCGATATCAGTAAAAATTTCGCAAACTTTGACATTAAAAACTACTGCAAGGGCAATTGCTGATATATCAGAGCCTCCTCTGCCGAAAGTAGTGATTCTATTATCATGTATGCCCTGAAAACCAGCAATAATTGCAACAGTATAGCCTTCGGCAAAAGATCTTTTTAAAGGATCGATCTTTATTGTTTTTATTTTAGACTCAGAATGAAGATCATCAGTTATGATTGGTAACTGCCAAGCAAGCCACGATTTAGCATTCACTCCAATAGATTGAAGAGTGATTGCTAGTAGTCCGCAAGAAGTCTGTTCTCCTGCTGAGAGTAGAACATCATATTCTGATAATTCTCCTCTGTGATTTAAATTTGAGATTTGTCTAGCCTGAAGAGCCATTTGGTCGGTAAATCCTGCGATAGCAGAAACAACAACGATTACGTTGTAACCTTTTTCGACATCTTTTTTTATTAAGTTTGCAACTCGATTTAAATCGGTCAATGAAGTACCACCAAATTTTTTTACAATTATATTGTTCATGGTTACAATATAGCTTTCCTCTAGGGAAAAATATAGTTCTTATAGGGAAAATTTATGACAAAAACAATTCTTGAAGGTCACTTGGATAGAAAATAAATAATAAGGAAATAGAGCAGAAATTTAAAGTTTGCTGTGTCAAAAAGCTATTTTTTAAAGAATTTATAATAGAGCTATTGGAAAATAGTACTTGGTAGAAAAATAATTTGGTAAAAAAGTTACATGATAAGTTACGTAACTATGATTACTAAGAATTATAAAACTTCTAGATAATAAAGTAGTAAAGGTAAATTCTTTAATAAAGAGCAGCTAATTAACATTAACAATAGTATATTGCTTGCTCCAAGTATTCTTCTTATTTCCTTTTTTCTGAGAGGGTTATAATTTTCATTATCTATTGAATTTTTGTAAATAATAGTGTTACTTATAGCCTATCATAGCACTATAACTTTTCTTCCCTTCCTTATAGTAAGTTTCGTTTTAAACTCAGTCATTAAGAGCATTTATCTTCAAAACAGAAATGAATTTAACTAAGTATTAGTTTCCTTCACTATTGTTTGACTTTAACCAAGTATGGAGAAATTTTTAAAAAGTGATGAGATTAAGTTAAGTGGCTGAAGAACTCGATTGTCTTAGGTAAAGTAATTTTTATGTCTTTAGTACTTTACGTTATGGGATTAATTTTAGCTGTAATAGTTTTAATTTCGCTAGCTCTGCTTTAGATATTTTGGTTGCTACTTTAGTTGTTATATCGCTGTGTTTAAGTAGCTGCAGTTGATTATGATTGTGTCGAGAAAATAGTTATAAATTTAATTGAGAAACAATTTCAAGGGATTATTTTCTTGTAGAAATTGATGAAAAATTACCAAGTAGTATTTCTATAAGAGATAGAAATTATTTTTTGAGCTGTAAGTTATTATTTATATGAAGTTATAGCTATTCTCCATAGCAAAATCTCTGGCTAAAAATAATGAACCACAAATTAATATGGTTTTGATATTTTGAACAGAGGCTTTTAGTATGTGATTTAATATAGCATCGCTAATTGACTTACATTCAATAGCATTTATTCCTATATTGTTGGCTCTCTTTCTGATTGAACGTGTATTTATTGATTCGGGCTCAGATTTTACACAAACTACACATAATAATTTGATATATGGTTTTAAGTATTCTAAGAACTCTTCTACACTTCTGTTACGCGTAATACCAAAAATTATATAGATGCCTTCAGCAAAATTATCTTTTATCCACTCAGCTAATACTCTTGCACCATCACTGTTGTGTGCACCATCTAAAAATAATTGCCAATTTTTCGGTAATAAAGAAATTAAATTGCCTTTTTTTATGAGTTCTAATCGTCCAGGCCAGTAGGTATGTTGTAGCCCTAAAGTGATATCCTCTTTTCCAATATCAAACCCGTACTTTCCACTCAAAATGCTACATGCTGCGATAGCATTTCCTGCATTGATTATTTGATGATTGCCCTCTAAAGACGGCAAAGGGAATTTTATCGATTGAATAGCTGATTGAAAAGTCATTTTGCTGTTCTGTTTTTTACAATCCCACTCGAAGCCACCTCTAAATAAAGGGGACCTGTTGTTTATTGCACAACGTTCTAGTGTATTCATTATAGATTTTTTCTGTGGTGCTATTATACAAGGAACATCACATTTCATTATTCCAGCTTTTTCACCTGCTATAATCTCTAAAGTAGGGCCGAGGTATTTTGCATGGTCGAGTGCAATGGAAGTAACGATTGTTAAAATTGGGTTATCTATAGTATTTGTTGCATCTAACCTTCCACCCATGCCCACTTCGATTAAAGTAACATCAGCTTTATAGCGAGAAAAGACTAAGAAAGCTGCAACAGTTGTAGCTTCAAATAAAGTGATAGGTTGATCTACAATTACACTGCGGCACTCTTCTAGTAAGTTATGTAATTCATTGTCGTCAATATAACTGCCTGCGACAACTATTCTTTCATTAAAATTTACTAAATGTGGAGAAGTATATGCATGTACCTTGTACTTTGCTGCCTGCAGCATGTACCTTATAAATGACAATGTTGAACCTTTTCCGTTAGTTCCAGCTATGTGAATTACTGGGGGCATTTTTCTCTCAGGGTTCCCTAGCTTATTTAGAAAACTTTTTATGCGCTTAAGAGAAAAATCCTTTGGTCTGCTGCCAAGTGGTTTTGGCCAATGAGGCATATATATCATAGATTATTGTTAAATTTTAATTCATTAATAACATTTGTTATACCATATGTATCAATTTTCTCACTGAATTTAGAGCGTTGATTAATAGAAATACTTATAGCGTTCATTACAATATCGTTTATTAAGAAGGAGTTGTTATTTTTAGTAACTTTGAAGTCAATATTAGTAAATTCTTCATCGCTATAGGAAAATCTTGTGTTAATTAAGCAAGTTCTATCATCAATTGCTTTTGAGCTAATTATGTTCATTTCGCTACCGTTTATGTATTTATATAAAATTTTAGCGCATAAATGTGTAAAATATGCTTCATATTCTCTTAAGAAATTTTCTCTTTCTCTCTGAGTAATTAAAGTCCAATGTTTTCCAATAACAAACTGGGATATTTCCTTGAGGTTAACATTATTTTGAATAATCTCCTGAAGTTTTTTACATATGTATTCTCGATTTTTTTTATTTTCCTTTATAGATGTTCCATCTACTTGTTGCTTTATAGAATGCACAAAAATTTTATGGTCTGTACAGTTAGTGTAGGCTCTTAAAGAAATGATAGTGGAAACAATGATGATTAAAGCTTTAGTGATGTTCATAAAATATATTTATTGACTGTAACACTTAGGACATAAAGTTTAACAAGAGTTAAATGATAGTTAATTTTATTGTTAATTACAATGTGCTTATGGACATGACTTATAAAAATTAGCTATACTTATGAGAATCTGTTCTATGCGTTATTAGTTGAGTTAAGTTTCCCGAGCGATAATTTCTAGTCAAGGGAATTGCCTCTATTAATTTTGTTAAAGTTAGTATGTGATGCCCACCTTAACTTCATGTCTCAGGAATCTACTAGGGCTGACGATAGATACGGATTCTACTCAGTTAATTAGGTTTATGCTCTACCGATGTGGAGAATAAGATATTTTTTCTCTATTCAGCTAGCAGTATGTTTCAGGTTATAATTAAGTTAAGAAGTGACCGGTTTTATTTCTTAGTGTAAAGCTATTTATATAAGGAATCGTCACAGCCAAATGGTTATGGATTTACTAGCAGCTTTTTATGGTATTAAAGTCAGTGACATATTAGAGATAATCTTTCTTTCTCCAGGTAAAATAAATGAATGTTGAAAAAAGTTGTATTAGCAAATAGAATATTTGAATATTTGTACAACGGATAAAAATTTATTTTTATAAATGAGAATAAAACCGTGGTGAAGTTTTATATGGAATTTAAGTTTAAATCAAATCTAGCTTACTTTTGACTTTATTAAGCCTAATATATGGATATATGCAAAGAAAGTAATTGCTGCATTCAAAAATAGAGTCAAAAGCCTTACTGGTTAAAAGTTATCTTGACATTATTTATATAAATATATAGTTTTTAGTTAGTTAATATTTGTATTGCAATGATCTTCAGGCTGGTGTTTGCGTTAATTTTAATAAGTGTTGATTCTTATGCTCTTGTTGAGCAAGACTTATTTGACGATCAGTGCACTCGAAAGACTAGTGAGATAACACCAAAGGAGCTACTATCACCTTTGCCTGATGATAAATTATTAGGGGATCCAAAAGCACCGATTTTGATGATTGAGTATGCTTCGCTTACCTGCTACCACTGTTATCTTTTTCATAAGGAAGTTTTTCCTAAGATTAAAAAGAAATATGTAGATACAGGAAAAATGTTATATATATTCCGTCATTTCCCTATGGATTATAGAGGCTTAAAAGCTGCAATGCTAAGTTATTGTTACGAAAGAACAGAAGACTATTTTAATTTTAATAAAGCTGTTTTTAATTTAATAGATTCATGGAACTACTCTAACTTTAATGACTTAACTGTATTACAAAAAGTTGCTGCACTAAGTAATTTAAAGCAAGATACGTTTAACCAATGCATCAATGATAAGAAAATAATGGATAAAGTTATAAGTGATAAGTCACTGGCAATCAATAAGCTTGGCATTACAGGTACTCCAATATTTTTTATCAGGCCTACCAATGATAAATTGTATGTAGAGCATGACAAAATTAAACACGAAGGGTATAAAACACTAGAGTACTTAGCTAGTATAATAGATAGTTATGTGAAAAAGCTATAGTGAGGTAATACCACTGTAGCTTATCACATAAAAGGCCACTATGTTGGTCCGTCGTTTTTTATTACTGCTTGCTGTTTTTTGCGCTCAAACTCTCTTTTTTTACTGTGCCATGCATAGTAATACATAGCAATTTTATTTTCTATTAGCATTATTGTTCCATCATAAAACTGAACCATATCCATAACTTTCTTCTGAGCTTCATCAAAACGTTCCCTATATTTCTCACGATAGGCTGGGTTATGTAGTAATGCAACCCCTTCGTCTTTGTTAGATTTTTTATTTGAAGGTTCAACTTCACTAGCAATATTATAAGACATATACCCCTCTAATTGATATAAATAAAAATTATTTTTTAATAAAGAAAGATGCATGTGAGCAGCCTCTTTAATTCTAGTACAACAATCGATCAACTGTTATACTAGTTAATTATAATATTATATATAATAATTTTTGTCACTTAAAATTTTACGCTGTGAAATAGTAACCTAAGGTAGATGTTTTTATTATCTCAAGCTAGTATATACTCTATATGAGTTGAATTTTTAGTATGAAATATGGCACGTAATGGCTCTGTGAAATCATCGTACATAAGGGACTTATTTGTAAAGGAGTATAGGAAGATAGAGGAATGTTGCATTCTTGAAAGCAAGAAACACAGTCAAATTAGTGCTGAAGAAGGAAAACTACTTAGTTTATTCATAAAAATACACAGAGTAAGCAGTGTTGTTGAAATTGGTACATTGTATGGTTATTCATCAATTTGTATGGCAAAAGCTCTGCCTGAGTATGGTCATATATACACGGTAGAAAGTAATTTTGAGCACTCAAGTATAGCAAGGAAGAATTTTAGTGCTTTTAATCTGAATAATAAAATTACTTTAATAGAAGGCAACGCATCAGAAAAATTGAGCGAGTTATCAACACAAGCACCGTTTGACATGATATTTATCGATGCTAATAAGAGTGATTATCCTAAATACTTAGATTGGGCAGAGCTATATATTAAACAAGACGGACTAATTGTTGCTGATAATACTCTATTGTTTAATACGGTATTTTTGGAATCACCTCCAAAAAAAGTATCAGAAAAATCATGGTATGCTATGAGAGAATTTAATTATAGGTTGTCAGACGAAAAAAGATATTACTCTATGTTGATTCCAACGGATGAAGGAATGACTGTAGCTTTAAAGCTGATGTGAATTAAAAATCAAGGTCAGCATAATGTTTAGGAGGAGACAAACCGAGAACTCTCTCTAATAGCATGTCACGAAAGCAAGGTTTTGATTTGATAATAGAATACCATTCTTTTAAAACTTTACTTTTTTCTCATGGGAAGCTATTTACGTAGTCCATCACAGAAACATGTGACGCTAAAGTAATGTCAGCTAAAGTGAACTTATTGGTTGCAAGCCAAACATTTTTACTGATTAAGTATTCAATATATTCTATATGGTAAGATAAATTGTGCTTGGCTGCATGGAGGAACCTAGAGTCGGGACTGCGGTTAATTATCACTTTCTCATTTATAATATACTTAGTGACTTCATTATAAAATTTATTGTCAAACCAGCTAATTAAAGCCCGTATTTTGGACTTAACAATAGCGGGAAAATCCAGCAATTTAATACTGCTGTTATAAGTTTCTTCTAGGTATTCACAAATAGCATTGCTATCTGCTATGACTAAATCCTTATCTATCAGGACTGGTACATATCCAGTTGGGTTAATCTTCATAAATTTATTGCGTTTCTCCCATGGATTTTCATATATTAAATTACAATTTAACTTTTTCTCTTTGAGAAGGACTCTAACTTTTCGTGAAAATGGACAAAGAGGAAAGTAATATAGAATCATAAACTTTTCCCCTTGCTGTTCCAGTACAACTTAGGTGTCATAAATACTTGGATGATAAATGATGAGTATTGGATAACGTAAATGGACATAAGAATAATAATCTTAGGTAACTTACATGATAAACTGACTTTTTGTTTACTATTATAATAGCATTATAAAGAAATTAATATATCAAATTATAGGGCTAATATAGAATATACCTTGCTAAATAAAAAAAAAGTATTATATTTTATAAGGTATGCAGGCAAAAACTCTGTAACTTGGTCAGATCAGGAATGAAGCAGCCATATCAGTTTTTTTTTGGGTTGCATGCCTATCTTGTTATTTGGTTTAGTTGGAGGCATGAATATAGCATTAAAGTATCGTCCTGATAGTTTTAAAGACTTGATAGGTCAAGATATATTGGTGCGTGTACTAAAAAATGCTTTTACTCTCAATAAGGTTCCACAATCTATATTACTCTCTGGCAGTAGTGGAGTTGGTAAGACTACAACAGCGAGAATAATAGCTTTATGTTTGAATTGTTCTTTAGGACCAACTTTTGAGCCTTGTGGATCATGTGAAAATTGTCTAGCGATAAAAAACTCAAATCATTCAGACGTGATTGAAATCGATGCGGCAAGTCACACTAGTGTCGAAGATATTAAAGTAATATTAGAGGATGTTTGTTATTTACCTATAAGTTCTAAATTTAAAGTTTACATTATAGATGAAGTGCATATGTTATCGAGCAGTGCGTTTAATGCATTACTTAAAACCCTGGAAGAGCCACCATCTAGCGTAAAGTTTATTTTGGCAACTACAGAAATAAAAAAGATGCCGATAACTATTGTTGCACGTTGTCAAAGATTTGATTTATGTAAAATACCTATAACTAAAATAGTAGAGCGTTTAAATGACATTGCACAAAAAGAAAATTATTTGATTGAAAATAGAGCATCAGAGTTAATTGCACATCATTGTAGCAATTCAATGCGTAACGCCTTATTTTTGATGAATCAAGCGATGTTGTATAGTAAAGATAGCTTAATATCTACTGAAGATGTGATAGAAATACTTGGTTTGGTAGATGAAGGTAGTGTATTTGATTTAATGGAAGCACTATTAGATAGTGATTTGCAAAAAGCTTTATTGATATTTGACAAAGCAACAAAGATAGCGAATCCACTTAGTATTTTTGAAAGTCTTTTACAAACAATCCAGTTAATATGTCGTTTTTTGATTACAAAGGAGATTGACAGTTCAGTGCTAGAAAGTGGAAAAGACAAGATTAAAGACTTAAGTGTAAAGAAGTCTTTAATCTTTTTCTCGAGGCTATGGAAAGTATTGCTCAAGGGAGTTCAAACTATAAAGACTTCATCATGTAATGATATTGCTGCTGAAATGATGCTCATCAGTCTCTGTTATCTTTCTGATTTGCCTTCTCCTGAGCAAGTAGTTAAAAAAGTTCTTGCGCAAAATGTACAGCAAAAGGATATCTGTACTATGGAGAGTATACGGCAAAAAAATTATGATTTTGATAAAATTCAACAACTATTGCGACAGGATAATCAAATTTATCTTTACAAACAGCTATGTAGTAATCTACAATTAATAGACTGTAAACCTGGATATTTAAGATTAAAAGCTATATCTCAATTGAGTAGTGATTTTTGTAATGACTTAAAAAATTACTTGGATCAGGTGACTCAGCAACAATGGTTGGTTACAGTTGATGTATGTTATATGAACAGAGAAATAAGTAACTTAAATTATGTACCTACAGTCAAAGATGTACTTGATACGTTTAAGGGTGCAAAGATAGTTAATATAGAGAGTAAGGAGTGAATTGTGGATTTTAGTCAAATAATGAGGCAAGCACAAGAGATGCAAAAGAAGCTTGTAGAAGCTCAAGAAAAATATGTTGGGAAAGAATTTAAGGGTATTTCCGGTGGTGGTAAAGTGTCCGTGTTAATAGAAGTTATAAAGATAGGTAGCTATAAAGTTAAGAAGATAAATATAGACTTAGAGTTTATGAGAAATGAAGAGAAAGACATAGTAGAGGATTTAGTAACAGCAGCGTTCAACGATGCTATTAAAAAAGCAGAAGCGGATATAACAAATGCAACCTCTGATCTAGCAAGTATGATGGGTTTACCTTCTGGATTTAAACTTCCCTTTTAAAGTTTTTCTATATTATGACTAAGCTTCTCTAGTATTTCTAATGCTGTCGTTGTTTTATATAATGTATCTGTCACACTAAGGTATGGGGTATTAGTGGTAAGAAGATAATGCAAAGAGTCAAAAGAAATCATCTACGGAAAAGTTACATGATTTATCGGTAAAGTCTTTACTTTTCCCTAAAAATTATTTTGTACGTCAAGTATTTTGTGTTATTAAGTTAGTGCTTGACTTGGCTTTAGCTTTTATTAAAATTGCTAAAGTGGAATTTTAATTTTTTTGATGGGGGTGATTATGCATTATAAAAAGTTTTTTTCAGCAACTGCTTTAGTGGCGTTGCTAAGTTTATCAAATGCTGCTTTTTCAGGTCCTATTGGTCCAATAGATGATGAAGAGACTAGCTACTACATTCGCTTGCAGTACAACAGTGAATTTTTACCTTTTAAAACGGAAGTTGATGGCGTTATAGGTGCTAAAAAGAAGAGTGCAAATGCTAATGTAACTACTGACCTTTATAAAGCTTCTTTTATGGCTGGTGGTAGTGCTTTTGGTTATAAGATGGACGATATTAGGGTTGATATTGAAGGTCTTTACTCGCAACTGAGTAGAGATATATTTGAAACAGCTCCTACTCCAGCAATTGCAGATAACTTAAATGCACTTTCAGGATTAGTTAACGTATATTATGATGTATCAATTGAAGATATGCCTGTTACTCCATATATTGGTATTGGTGTTGGCGCAGCATATCTTAGCAATCCTCTAGCAACAAAAGTTACAGGTGATAAGGAATATGGATTTGGTTTTGCTTATCAGGCAAAAGCTGGTATCAGTTATGATGTAACTCCAGAGATTAAACTCTTTGCTGGAGCTCGCTATTTTGGCTCTTATGGTGCTAAATTTGATAAACCAGTTACTGAAAATGATCAGCAGCCTATTAAAGACGGAATTAAAGTTCTTTATGGCACTGTTGGCACAGAAGCTGGGTTAATGTTTAATTTTTAGCCTATTTTGTAACTTTTCTTGTTGTTCCAGTTTTGTTATTTAGGTAGCTCTGGTATTGGTACCTAGAAAAAAGGAATGTGAATTCCAGTGTTTTTCTTGCACTGGAAGAGCATTACTTGCTACGTGCTACTTTAGTTTGAAGGTACTAATGACTAATAGTAAGGCTATAAAGTTTTATAATCAGGTATAAAGTAATAAGTTGTATTTTTTAGTAAAAACTTGAATTTTTGCTGAGAGATTATGTATACTGTATCATAGAGTTTTAGTGTTAGTTATTATGTTAATCCCGGCGTTAAATTTGTGTGTGAATGGTAGTGCTAGTCTAATTCAATATATTGCTGAAGTGCAAAAATTTTCTATTCTTTCCCAAGAAGAGGAAATACGGCTAGCAAAAAATTGGCACCAATGTAAGGATATTTCTTCTGCTCATAAGTTAATTACTAGTCATTTAAATTTGGTAGTAAAAATTGCAATGAAGTTTAAAAATTATGGGTTACTGCTTATGGACTTGATTATGGAAGGAAATGTAGGGTTAATGCATGCAGTGAAAAAGTTTAATCCTAATCTGGGGTTCCGCTTTTCGACTTATGCGGTATGGTGGATTGAAGCTTCAATAAAAGATTTCATATTGAAGTCTTGGTCATTTATAAAAATAGGCACAACACAAGCGCAAAGAAAGTTATTTTTTAGTTTGCGTAAAATAAAGAAAAGAATTTTGCAGTGTACAAACAGAGAAACCTTAAGCAGTGAAGAAATAAAAGCGATATCTAATGAACTTGCTGTGTCTGAAGTGGATGTTATACAGATGAGTTACCGGTTGGCTTATAAGGATCAATCGCTGAATAATTGCTTAAAGGTAGGTGATGATTCTAAGAAAGAGCTGCAAGATATGATTCCTTGTAACTTTGCTAGTCAGGAAGTAACTTATCAAAATCATGAAGAAAAAGAATTGAAAGAAACGATTTTAAATAATGCATTAGGAAGTCTTAGTGAAAGATCAAGAGATATCTTTATTAGCAGGTATTTGTCTGAAAACACTCAAACTCTGGATGAGCTTGGTAAAAAGTATAGCGTTTCAAGGGAGAGAATAAGACAGTTAGCCGAACAAGCAATGAGTAAAGTAAAACAGCATATACAGTCAGAAAGTTTAAAGCTTGATTTGCATGCGTAGTTTTTTTGTATTTTTAATATTTTTCTCAATGGATGCTCTTGCATCAGTTGATAGTGTGGAGCTAAAGGAAAGGTATAAAGATTGGTTTGTGTACACTGCATTAGAAGATGGAGAAAGAGTGTGTTACATTGTATCTTATCCTAAGAAAAAAAGTGAGCATTATACGATTGCTCGCAGGCCATATGTAATGGTTAGTTATGTTAATAAAAAAGCAGGTGAGGTAAGCGTAACTTCTGGCTTTCAGTACGATAAAGAGCCTGTAGTTCTCGGTGTCGATAAGAAAGTTGAATATATACTGTCTATAATACAGGGGAATTTTGCGTGGGCAGAACATATAGAAACAGATCAAGATCTAATCCTCAAGATGAAACAAGGGTTGTCAATGGTAGTTAGTGGGAAAATAAGAGCAACTACTGTTGATGATACTTATTCTCTACTTGGCTTTCAGAAAGCATACCAAAAAATGCATGGTTCATGCCATATGAAATAAACTATATTTATTTAATTTATGTAAGCAAAGCTTGGTGAATGTTTTCTATTATATCGTCATGGGTAACTTTCTTTTCTTCACCTGTATCCATGTTCTTAATTTTTAAAATTTTACTGCTCAGTTCTTCATTACCGAAAATAAGTGCGACTTTAGCATTTGCTTGATTCGCTTTCTTCATATAGCTTTTAAGCGTTCCACTATATTCATGAATTATGTATAAACCGCTTCTACGTAATTCATTTGCAAGCGTGAAAGCATATTCTTTAGCCTCACTGTCAATAGGAACTAGATAAGTAGGTCTCTCTTCTTTTGCAGAATAACTGGTTAATTCCATTATGCGCTCAACACCTCCAGCAAATCCTACTGCTGGAGTGTATTTTTCACCTACTGAAGACATCAGATTATCATATCTTCCTCCTGCAAATACTGTTCTTTGGCTACCCAAATCTTCTGTAATGAATTCAAATACTGTGTGGCAATAATAATCTAATCCACGGACTAGTGTATTGTTTATGGTATAAGGTATATCGAGAATTGTTAATCCGTTTAATATTTGATCAAAAAAATATGAAGACTCCTTTGTATAATGATCGCTAATTTTAGGTGCACCAGAGATTATTTCTTTATCTTTCTTGTCTTTGGAATCCAATATTCTAAGTGGGTTTTTAATCAGTCTATTTTGGCTATCTTCTGATAGGTCATTTTGAAACTTTTTGAAATATGATATTAGAGCTTCTCTATATTTTGGCATCGTTTCACTATTACCTAAAGAATTAATTTCTAACCTTAAGTTTTTATTAAGACCAAATTCAGTTAACAGATGTTGAGCGAGTGATATCAATTCAACATCAGCTTTTGGGTCTTCTATACCGAAAACTTCAAAATTTATTTGGTGAAACTGTCTTTGCCTTCCCTTTTGAGGTCTCTCATATCGGAATGCAGGCCCTGTTGAAAACAATTTTATCGGTGTTTGCAGTTTTTTTTCAATCAGTAACCTGACGACTGCGGCAGTAAACTCAGGGCGCAAAGTTATGCTCTTTCCTCCTTTATCATTGAAGGTGTACATCTCTTTATTGATAATGTCCGAGCTATTACCTAAAGTCTTTGTGAAGACTTCTGTATATTCAAATATTGGAGTTTGAACAGGCAGAAAACCGTATAAATTTGAAATCCTGTTTGCTGTTTGCTCTATATATTTGAACTTATACCATTCATTAAACAATAGATCCTTTGTTCCTCTAGCTAGTTGAGTAATCATAGTATAGTCTCTATACCTAGAATTTCTGGTATATGATAGCACAGCATGTTTTGTACTCCCTGCTTAAGAGTGATTGCAGCACTTGGACACCCAGAACAGGATCCTTGTAGCTCAACATAAACTATTCCGTCTTTATAACCACGAAATTTGATATCGCCACCATCTTGAGTGACTGCAGGTTTGATATAACTTTCCATTAATTCTTTTATCCTGCTTACAATTTCTGTGTCACTTTCATCAAAAAATTCTTTCTCTAGTATGTCATTATCATTTACCCATTCTTTATCTAGGGCTTTTCTACCAGAAGTAAAGTGATCTATGATTGTAGTTAAGACTTCTGTTTTTAATGTATTCCAGTTAATTTTATCTGATTTTGTTACTGAAATAAAATCGTGACCGAAAAATACTCTTACTACATGTTCTATTTGGAAAAGATTTGCTGCTAATTTAGAGTTTTTTGTTTTATCTGTGCTTGAGAAATCAACCGTTTCTCCTTCGTTTAGAATCGCAAATCCAGGAAGAAACTTCAATGTGTTTAGGTTTGGTGTTTCTTCGATTTGAATGAACACATTGCTTACCATGAGATTATAATTGTTGCTATTTAATCATAAAATAATGAAAAAGTATATATGTTATTCATTATTTTTTCTTTTTTTTGACATTCACAGTAATTATTTTAATACTTTTAATTCATAGGAATTGGTGATTTATAAAAACTTATTTTAAAACTGTTTTTTCTACTAATTAAATTACTTGCCAATTGGATAATCACCAGTAAAACAGGCATCGCAGTATTGAGGTGTTATGTTATTGCGCTTTTCTTTCTTAATGGCTTGATATAGACTATCAATGCTTAAGAAAGTTAAGCTATTCACTCCTATGCTTGCCTCTATTTCCTTTATAGATTGGTTTGCAGCAATTAAATCCTTGCGTTCTGGTGTATCGATTCCATAAAAACAAGAATACTTAATTGGTGGGCTTGAAATTTTTAGGTGAATTTCTTTTACTCCTGCGTCTTTTAGCATGACTATTATGTTTCTGAGTGTGCTACCACGTACTATACTATCATCTATTAAAACTATATTTTTACCCTTCAGAATTTGTTTGTTAGCATTAAATTTTAGTTTTATTTTATCTTTACGTACTTCAGCGGTTGGTTGTATAAAAGTTCTTCCTATATAGTGATTGCGAATTATTCCTAGTTCCATGGGCAGAGCTGAATGCTTTGAATATCCGATAGCTACAGGTGTTCCAGAATCAGGTATTGGTACAACCATATCCACGTCATTTTTTGGTGGACTTTCCTCTGCAAGCGTTCTTCCTACTTCTTTTCTTATATCATATATAGACTTGTTCTCCATTATGCTGTCTGATCGTGAGAAGTAAACATATTCAAAAATACAAAAGCTTGACTTTTGCTGTGAAAAGGGAAATGCTGAAGCTAAGTTGCCATTCCGATCGAGAGTGACTAGCTCCCCTGGCTCTATTTCTCTCACAAATTCTGCGTTTACTATATCAAAAGCACAAGTCTCAGATGCGAGAACATAAGAACCATTTAACTTCCCTGAAACAAGAGGCCTTATTCCTGCTGGGTCGCGTACTCCAATAACTACTTCTTGGTTGATTGCAACGAAGGAATAGGCACCTTGTATTTGCTTTAATGCGTATATGAAACTCTCTAAGAAGCTACTCTTCGTATTGATTTCTACTAAACGTACTACTACTTCTGTGTCAATATCTGATTGAAAAATACATCCTTGTTTGATTAGCTGTTCACGTATTAAGGAAACTTTAATTAAATTACCATTGTGTGCTATAGCAAAATCTCCAAACTTACTGCTTTTGCCGAGCATAGGTTGTGCTCCAGACTTACTACCACTTGTTGAATATCGAACATGGCCTATTGCGTAATCTCCAGGCAGGGATTTTTTTATTTCACTTGTTTTATCAATTATGCTGCTTACTTGACCTTGAAAGTGATAAGAATGTAACTTGCCATTGCTACTTGTAGTTATGCCAAAAGATTCTTGACCTCTATGCTGTAAAGCATGAAGACCTAGTATAGAGTCAAAAGCAGCATTCTTGTTGTAGCTTGTACCAAATACCCCACATTCTTCATGTATTTCATCAAGCATCAAAATTATTGAGTAAACTCTAATTTTACTTTAGCGTAAGTAAAGCACAAGTACTTTGTTCTTTTTAATACTCAGTTTTTTTTACAGCAATTTTAATGATAACTCTCTATGCTAGATCTATTATATAGTGATAAGGAGTTTGTAAGAGAAATACGGTTGTAAAATACTTAGGAAGAGCATAAGCAAGTTTTAACATGAAAATAGTTATATAAGAGATCTGATCTTATACGAAATCTTGGAATGATAAACTAAGAGTAGCACTTACAGCTAGGAGTTTGCAAACTTATAACATGTTTAATTTGTTTTTATGGGCTGATGCCAAGTAGGGCTTATATAGTACTAGAATGTATACTACTGATTACAACAGCATTGATTTATCAATATATTAGCAAGATATCCTGTGCTATTCTGCTTGCCGCAGTATTAGCAATTCCTGATAACACAACAAGTGTGATTATTTCAATACAATAGTAGTTCTAGGTATAATTTTTATTATAAGTGTTATATTACTATAACACTGAACAGCAGCATTGAACTTAAGTGATTACCTATTTTCTTAAGGAACTCTTGAAAGTTGTTTTTTGTGGAGAGTTATGTTCTATATTACCTGTTATAAGTAGCTGGATAAATGTAAATTATTATTATTTGCATTTTCCTTGTGTTTAAATAAGTAATTTTACAATCTCATTTTCTCTTTCTACTTGGCTAAATATGTGATGTACTAGTATTTGATTCTCTTTTTCTATTTAATTACAAAATTTGCGACTAGAACCTTCCTTTAATGATAATTCTGCAATTTCGATATTGTAATCAGTTCTGTATAATTATTGAAAATAATAAAACTATGCACCCTGTTTTTTTGCCTATTAAATGCATGTAGTAAGAGTATTTTTGTTATGCTTTGGACTGTGTTTTATGATACCATTTTAACGATTAGCTTTTTTTCAAAAGAGTTTACATCAGTTTCAGCGCTGTGTTCAGGTAGTATCTTATCAACATTGTTTTTATTTTTTTTAGAGTGCAATGCAATAATGTAAATTTTTAGCTATCAAATTCATTAGAATTTGTTCCATGCTTTAGAATCACATTTATAATGTAGGGTTACCGCCTTCTAACTCATGCACAACGTATAAGGTAGTCTTATTCTATAGGATTACATTTATATATGTAAGGTGTAAGTATAGTCTAATGCTGCACTAATTATGAATCAGTGTTGAATTATATTAGTACTATACTTGAAAAAAACTCCTTCAAGGAATTTTGCTCAACTAAGTTTAGGCTATTAAAAAATTCTCCATGTATAGTTCAATATTAAATGCCAGCTAGTATGCATATTACAAATTTTAGCTTATCTATTGGTACTCAATGTACCACTGTTGTTTCTTTTATTTCTTGAATTTTTTTTGTTACTTTATGTTCTCTTTTTAGCTTTTGCCTGACTATTTTGTTATGGTTGCTGTTTATGCATGAATTTACAATGTACTTTCTTAATCTCTTCTACACATACCATCTGATTACCATAGTACTTTGACGCCTCTTTATATGTTTTTGTGGTTGTAAAATTTTTGCTTAGTCAAGAGATAGTTTAACGTATTACTATGGGAGTTTGCAAAGAGATAAAGTAAAAAATAGAAGCATAGAGGCAAATTTTTTACTTAACCAACCTATGTCTTATTTTAAAATAGCGTTTTAATTAACAGATATTGAAATCCAGTTTTAATTTAGCATAATCAAGGATGATGTTCTATTTTTGTATTATCTTCAGAAATGTTAAAATGAGGATAACAGAAAATCTATCAACATTTCTGTCATATGTTAATGCTGTAGTACAATGAACTACACTATAAATCAAAGTGTCAGCTACTTTCGTGATGTACTATTACTGATTTTACAACCACTCTTCTATCCTTTCTAGCTGTTTATAGCTATTAAATCTTAGGAATTTATCGAAATATGGGGAGGCAATAAAAGGGGTAGTCTCCCTTAAATAATTAGACAGGAAGCTTGGTAAATTATCTTGAAATTCTTGCATTTTTAGTCTATAATTTTTTAAGGTAGTAACTTTTATTTTATCATAGTCAAATTTCCAATAAGCAAGCTCTGAAACTTCTCTCTTGGTTGTATGTTCCACTGCTAAGGCTTGTAAAATTAATTGTGGAAAAAAACCTGACATAATTTCCTTATTTGATGGTGATGAACCAAATTTATAGTCTATAATTGCTACTTGCCCACTTGGCAGGTATTCAACTCGGTCACATCTTACTATCAGTGAAATTTCTTTTGTCATCCAAGTAACATAACTGTCAGTATGTGTTGGAATATGAGATATCGGATAAGAAAAGCTCTTTTCTAACTCGACATGATTATTTCTATCCTTATCTAGTTTAACGAAAGATTGAATTACTCTTTGTAACCTTGCCCACCATATACTTGAGAAGTGAAACTGGCTAGTTGAGAATACTTCGTGTGCGATGCTCATTAATGGTTTTCTATCACATGAGTGCTTCTTAAAAATGCTGTGCACCACAGTGCCAAATTCTAATATTGATGGCTTGAAATTTAGGTCTCTTAACTGTTTAAGGTTCAGTATGTATTCAACATAAAACGAGTAAGGATTACGAATTAGTTTTTCTACCGCACTGCAAGATATCACTTGCATTTTTTCTTCTCTGACTTTAGCTTGAGGCTTTGGTATAGGCTGAGTGTATGGAACAACATATTCAGGTGTATTTAATATTCTTAACCAATCACAATAAGGATATTTTGGTTTTTGTAATAGAACTTCTAGACGACTTAATATAGTTGGTTTCTTATCGCTCAGCAGTCTTGTGATATAAACTTTGCTTGCACCAAATAAATTGCGTAAGGTATATAAAAAATAACCCTGCTTCTCTTGTATAGAAGGGAGGTTAAATTTTTCTCTTGTCAATGCATTTAAAAGTGGGTTTTGAAAACTAGGCATATCATAAAATCCAGCAAGTATTGTAACTCTATTGTGATATAAACTGAGTCTATTAAAGTTACTTGTTATAGAAAAAAACTCTTTCTTTAGGAATAACATTAGAATTTGTTTGTATAGCTCTAAAGAACATTTGATTGTTACACCCTTACATGCGTTTAAAAAATCACGAACAAAATCGCCTATTTTATTATCTAGCTCTAAAAAATTTATATTAGAAAGCATATTAATGCACTGTAAATGGGCTGTTACTATATCATAAATAAAATAATCTGTAACATTATATAATATATTAGATATAATCTTTAAATTATTAATAATAAACAGTATATCCTCTTTATATTTTAGCTTTTCATGGATATTAATAGAATTTATGATATCGCTTAGGCCATTTGTGTTAAAGTTACGTAATACCTCTATTTCAAACTCAGATAAAATCTGAGCATATTTTTCCTGAGAGTGACCAAAAGTTACTAGTTTATGTTTGAGAAGCGCAAGCAATGCTACACTGTTCCAATTTGAGGTCAAAACTTCGATACTATTAAGTAAAAGCATTATGTAAGAGTAATTTTCTGATATGGGCTTTGATAAACAAGCTATACGTGTTGCAAGTAATTTATCAAGAACGACCAGAGAAACGTTTTCATGACCTTCATTTTTTATAATCAACGATATCACTTGTGCTTCTTCTTCTTTAGAGTCACAGGTGATGACTTCGATATTTTTGATGTACTCATTACTAACTTTGTTAAGATCAGTAGTTGTATCAAAGATATAATCTAGGTGGTCTACAGTTCCTTGATCACAAATTCCAGCTTTATGTGTTTGAGTGGCAGTGATGTTAGTTTCTTTTAGAAGACTTACATCTTTTCTATCTACATTTAAGTAATCCAGCAGATCCTTTATACTATGCTGGTAGTGCCTTTTACCAAGTGACTTCCAATTTTTCTCTTTAATTTTTAAGTTCAAGTTAGGTAAGATTATTTTTCCAAGTGGTATGTCATATATAGCTTTGATCAATAGTTTATAAATTTTACCCTTTCCAATTCCAACAAAGATTACATGTTGATCTTTTTTTAAAGAAGCGATCATATTTTTTATATAATCACTTTTATGTTTTGATATATCTATTACTCCAAGATTTCTTAGGGTTTTATCCCAGGTTTCAATAAGCAAATTTATGAAACTTTCTATTTTTCCTGGGTGCTCACTGGGTTGATAATAATCTATTGTTTGGGCAGCTTGGATCTCATCAAGCAGTAGTGGTAGGCTGCAAGCTAAATCAATGGGGAAGGTATCGTTATTTTTTTTATTCCATTTTAGGATGAATTGAATCAGCAATAGCATCCTTTTTATTGGCTTGATGACTCTGATTTTGTCAAGATTTAATATTGAATCTTCTTCATTAATGTTTTCTAGTGAAACTACCTCTGGTAGAATGATGCATTTTTTAGCACTGTGGCTTTTGGATGCACTTAACAATGCTATGACATCTCTTTTGCAGGGGAGTATAATCTTTATTTCAGGAATTTTTTCTTTTTCATATTCAGAAAATATGTGCTGAACCAGCACATCAAAAAAGGTTTCATATGCGTTAATAGTGAAAATTTTTTTCATAAAAGACATTAACTAATGATGCCTATTGTATAGCAAAATGTAAGTGTGTTTGAAGCTTATTGTGTTATTATATGTTAAAGCCTTTTGTAACGTTATGGTAAATATTAGAGTAGAAGTTTTAAATAGATATGAGCAGGTTGGTTATAGGTGGTTAGTTGATATTTATTCAATCTATATGAGTAAAGAGTTGCCACTAAAACTATATAAAGAAATTTGTAAATTATTTTACAATAGAGTGATACAAGACTGCCATTATTACTTCTACAATGAAGATTTTGAGGAAGTTCAATATGATTTCATCAACCCGCAAGCTGAGTGGGGCTTAGAGATAAGCTTCTTGCCTGGTATGACAGATAATGTAGGTAATACAGCAGAACAAATTGTTAGAGAATATTTATTAAGTAAGGGTCATATTTATAAAGATATTTATATTAAAGCAAGGAGCTCTAAATTGATTTTAGGTAAAGGGAACGCACCAGCAGAAGATAGTATAAAGCAAGAATTTAACCCTTTTACTGAGTACTGTAAGCTTGTTTATAAAGGAAACAGTAATTGTTGTTGGAAATATTATGGTAGATCAAATACTCACTCTGGTGTCATTTCAGCACTCTGCGCTGAAATGATAGAAAAGAAACTAACTACAAGCAAAAATAGAGCTAAATCTGTTAATTTGAACGTAAGTAACCAAGAACTTGAGAATATCAGCAGGAACGGAATTGATGGTAATGGCCCTTTAGGGCTCTCTCTCATAGCAATGCAAACTATAAAAGATTACTTCAAAAGACTTGGCAGGAATCCATATGATATTGAACTTGAATCTCTCGCGCAAACTTGGTCTGAACATTGTAAGCATAATATCTTTTGTTCTTCTATTGATGAAATAAAAGATGGCTTATATGCACATTATATTAAGCGTGCAACACATGAAATAAATTCTAAAATATGCGTATCAGTTTTCTCTGATAATGCAGGAGGGATAGTCTTTGATGACGATTACTTGATTATAGATAAAGTTGAAACCCACAATAGTCCTTCAGCTCTTGATCCGTTTGGAGGAGCAATGACTGGAGTGCTTGGAGTTAACCGTGATATAATAGGCTTTGGCAAGGGTGCAGAGCCTATAATGAATACTTATTATTTTTGCTTTGCCAAAGAAATAAGAGGTAAACTTTATAGGGACAAGGAATGCACTGACGAGGTTTTACTGCCGAAATATATAATGAAAGAAGTTATTCATGGTGTTAATGTTGCTGGTAATTCCTCTGGTATCCCGACGCAACTTGGGTCAGTGCATTTTGATGATAGATTTTGTGGTAAGCCATTAGTCTTTGTTGGAAGTGTCGGGATTATTCCTCGCAGTATAAATAACGTACCTTCACATATTAAGAAGCTTAAAAATGGTGATAAAATCATAATTATTGGTGGAAGAGTTGGAAGAGATGGAATTCACGGTGCGACGTTTTCTTCAGAAGCACTATCGAGGAACAGTTCTTTAACAGTTGTACAAATTGGTGACCCTATTATGCAAAAAAAATTATCTAATGCCATAATGGAAGCAAGAGATCTTGGTCTTTATAATGCAATAACAGACAATGGAGCAGGTGGCCTATCATCATCTATTGGTGAAATGGGAAGGGATGGGTTTGAGGTTGATTTAAGCAGGGTTCTACTTAAAAGCAATAATATGGCTCCATGGGAAATATGGATATCAGAATCACAGGAGAGAATGACCTTAGCAGTACCAGGAGAAAACCTTCCTGCGTTTAAGCAAATCATGAAAAAACATGATGTAGAAGTTAGTATAATTGGAGAATTTAACAATAGTGGCAAAGCTATTGTTAAATGTTCTGAAGGGATGGTAATCATGGATATAGAAACTGAGTTTCTGCACGATGGCAACCCTAGAGTTCATTTGCAGACAAAGCCTTGGTCTATAAAGACTAAACCTGAATCCTTATATAAAAGTATATACGATGGTGAATCTAAGCGCAAAATGGATTCTAATATCAAGCACTTGGATAATACCATTTACATGTCATGTGCTGGAGTGGCAACAAACTTTCCTTTTCTAGAAATTGAACTAAAAGAAATGCTAAGTAGGCCAAACATATGTAGTAAAGAGTTTATAGTGGTGCAATACGATCATGAAGTTCAAGGTTCATCAGTGTTGAAACCACTACAAGGCAAGGGAAGAGTATGTAGTGAAGTTATTGTCTCAAGACCAATCCTTTCTTCAAATAAAGGAGTTGTGAAATCGCAAGGGTTTGGCTCTAGCTATGGGGAAATTGACACTTATCATATGGCAGCATGTGCAATTGACACTGCCATACGCAGCTGTGTGGCTGCGGGAGGAAATATAAATCATCTAGCGTTGCTTGACAATTTTTGTTGGTGTGACGCTTATAACCCAGAAAGGCTATGGCAGCTAAAAAGGGCTGCAGAGGCTTGTTATGACTTTGCGACTGCATTTAAAACTCCATTCATATCTGGAAAAGATAGTATGTTCAACGACTTCAAGGGATATGATGAAAGTGGTAAGGAAGTGATGATCTCTGCACCACCATCACTGCTTATCTCAGCAATCGGGGTTATAGAAAATATCGAGAATGTAGTATCTCTTGATGTAAAAATGCCAGGAGATTTGATATATGTGCTTGGTGTAACTTATGACGAGCTTGGTAAATCCGAATATCAATTATATAGTGGAATAGGCAATAATAGTGTACCAAAGGTTAATGCAAAAAGTGCTAAGAAGTTGTATGAGCGTTATAACTTTGCAATAAAAGATGATATAATTGCTTCTGCAATTGCATCAAACTTAGGTGGGCTAGCTATTGCTTTAGTAAAATCGCTAATTGCAGGGGATCTAGGTGCTGAAATTGATCTTTCACTAGTACCAATAGGGGAAACGCAAAATAGGGATATAATAAATAAGATAATAATGTTTTCTGAATCACAAAGTAGAATTTTGATCACTATAGCACCACAGAGTCAGCAAAGGTTTGAGGAATTATTTAGAGGTGTAGCCTTCTCATGCATCGGTAAAGTAACAGAGGAAAAGTTCCTAAATATAAAGGATACCTTAAAAGTAGATCTGAAAGATTTAGAGAACAGTTACCGTAGTATTCTAATATAAATATTTTCTGTTATGCTAGAAATTCTTTCATTATGGGCAACGTTTATTTATAGTATAGATATACGTTATTTACTTTAAAGTAGGTAATTACATCTGTTTCTATTGCTTTTTCTGTTTATTAGTCTTTTTTACTTAATACTTAAAGTAGGTTAACATGGTATATTCCACTTCGATTATAAGACAGCTTTAGTTGTGAATTTAATAGCTAAATTTTATGACAAAAGGAAAATTATATATGGCCAATAATACGAATAGTGTTATGTTGTATTTTTGAATAGCAAAATTGTAGCTTGATGATATTAATTTAATATGCTATAATTTTATCCTCTTCATCCTTAAGATGATTGTCTTTAAAAAATTGAAGACTAAGTCTAGCTTTTGTATAGCAAATTTTGTTATTTTAACTATAGTAATCGGTAATTGATGAGAGAGTGCTGTTGCTTACATTTAATTCTATAAAAATTTTCTCTATATAAATATCTATCAATATACATCATGGACTTGGCTTTTGAGTTTTTTTAATGTGTTGAACTAAGTTTCTGCTTACTTTCATCAGTGTGTTTATTCTGCTTAGTAAGAAGGAAGTATGTTGGTTTTTTACTTAATCTGGGTTTTGATGCGATCTTATATTCTTGAGGTATAATAATGGCTGGCTTTTTTGTATTAACCCACATTAACTATAACAGTTTTATGAATTAAGATTTGCTTACTTTAGTAGTAAAATGTTTCTTGGAAGTTACTCTAGATAGATGAAATTTAATAACTTTACATACAATATTAAGCTTTGGTCTAGTAGAATGGATTCTGATATATGTATCCTTTTTATTCTGACTACATTTTTTTTGTGTTATTTTTCGTTTTCTTTCATTGTCTTCAACATAGGCTCAACTAAATGATATATCGGTTGCTCTTATTCTATAAGAGAAAGATATTGTTATTATGAGACAAATGGTGCAACTAAGATGAATCATTGAAATACACAAAACTGAGAAAAGTGAAAAGTTTACTTATATTTAAAAAAAAGGGATTTTAGATGCAAAATCAAAAAGTATTGAAGAGCTTGGAAAAGTAAAAAGGAGATAAAAGTGTTGAGGGTAAAAAATGAGTTAGTTGTAGTGGAAGTTGTTAATTATGTAGGAGATAAGCATCACAAGATGTTAGAGTATACCTTAGAACATAACTCCAAAGAGGATTTTAGTATAAGAATTAACTTATTAATATTTCATCGAGGTGCAATAGTTATGGTTGACACAGCAGGTAAAGCAGTTTGTGCTACATATAAATGTATAGCTCTATAACCGTCTGGCCACTTTTGAATGCTATCAACATCTGCATTATGTGGCTCTAGATTTTATTTTAAATAGGCGAAACTAACTTTATCCAAGAAGGACGAAGAGAAATTAAGAATATTTTTACAGAGTTTATAACTTCGGGATGGTGTAAAGAGATATTTTGTTATGTTTTGCTAAGTAAAAATCACCATCTGTATATCTGCTGTCTGATGTTCTTTATCAATTTTAGCAAAAGTATAAGAGCATATTTCGTTTCTTTATGGTCATTGCTCTACCTAAACAGGCAGCTTTGATCAAAATAGTTAAATTTATCAATTAATGTGAACGTTTCTTCATCTTTTCTATAATGTGTTGATTCAAACGCAGCAATTGAGTCTAACTCAGCAAGTTCTTCTATGGCAAAAAATATAATGGCTGATGGCTTAGTAACTAGCTGAGATCTGTATTATGTTATTTTTATATAATCTAAACTTATGGATTTGTTTTCACCTGAAACATTTGAATACTGTGGATTATTAAAAAATCTATTTATAATTGCTAATATTAAAACTACTGACAAATTTAACAATTTTCAAATAATGGAAGTCTCTATAGAGGAGTCACTTCCTCTTTTTATACATGATTATTTGTAACCAGTGATCACTGATCATGTAGTTAATCTGTTTTGGTAAAGTAGCTATGATCTTATCATTCAGTGCGATTTTTGCTTTACAGATATATTTTGATAATTTTTTCTCCTTCCTTGCAAAAAAGACTTAGATTTTAAGCTACCGTAAACTATTGCCAAGGGGTTACACCATTGTGCTCTATGAAGACTGGATCTGCTTTATGGCTTCATCTCTTTCTCCCTTTACAACAAATTTAAGAAGCTCTACCTTCCTCTTTAAAGGATTTATAGCTATAACTCCTAACCCTTGCTCATTGACAACTTTAGTTACTTACGTATTTTTTATCAGTAAGTAGTTAAATAGCTGTATTGTTAGCCTATGGACTCATTCTGACTTTCACATTATTTTAAAAGCTCTAATCCCTCTCAAGTTGTTTGCTAACGAAGTTCTTAACCCTGGATTACCTACTACAGCCTTTTGTACCTTTATTATTTGTAACTTTAATTACTAGCGTATTTTTATTATCACCGTTCATCAATTTTACCTACTATCCTTCCTCTGTAAAATAGAGTTATTCATTAATTTTTTCTGTTTTTAACCATCCTTTACTTCTAAAACTGTTTATATCATAACTTATCCACTTTGGCGCTAAGAAAGTGGTTGTAATATTTTAAATTGTTGTATTTGCTGTGTTTTTTCATTTTCATGAAACCACCCAGCAGTGATTTAGCTAATAGTCCAGTTAATTTTTCCCTTACCAGCTTTTTTTGTTTTACCACTGGGCACGCTTTACTAGCTTGCTATAAGTTGCCATATAGAGTAAGGTACCTTGCGCTAAAACCAACTTGCCTACTTTCTTCTTTTACGAGATTATGAATATTATCTCTACTTATTTTGCTTCTGTTAACAAGCAATTTAGTAGTTTTTTTATGTTTCCTAAAGGCTTTGATCTAGATTATTTTTTCATGTGACCTTGCTTAATATCAAATTAATAATATCTTGTATAATTCTTTTCTGCTTTTTTGTAGTAAGCTTACATTTCTTAAGTAAGATCTGCTCTATCAACTTTATTTATAAGCTTCTTTCCGGATGAAGATTGACTTTATTAGTAACCTAAATACCGAATTTCAACTTTGCTATTAGTAGTATTAAGTACTGCTTGTCATAATTTATTTACTTTATTAGTAATTAACTCTTGAGTAACTGTGCTTGGTCTGTTGTATCAATCTTATTGATTTAATATTTTAACTTTTTTTAAAAGAATATAGTTAATCCCAAGCTTCAAGTAAGATTTCTTTTATATTTAAGTTTTCTTAGTAGTACTATTTTAGAAAATGAATTCACGTAATTTAAGGCATCAAAACCTATGTTTATTTTAATCTTTGTGCATGCTTCTTGCTTATTAGTAAGGTAGATTAAAAGCTCATCTTCATCATTTCTTTTCAACAACTATTGTGTAACTTGCTGCAGGTAAACTAATGTTGGTGGGTCATTATTCTGATATCGTTTCTATCACAGTATAGGGAGCTAAAAGATACTAGCTCACAGTCCTTGTTTGACTGCACATAAGTCGTAGTAATAACATTTACTACTATTTCTGTACTGTAATGCACTTCTCCTTTAAATAGAGAATATCCTCTCTTATAGTAGAAATTTTTACCTGTCCGGACATTACAAGAGTTATTTTTATGGAGGTTGTATTTTTTACTCTCTTAAAACTCACTCAAAAAATGTTTTTAGTCACCTAATTTGTGAGTGCTGTATGTTCTCTGATGTGGAGAGACTGTAAAAATGTTATTGTTTTTTCTCTATCATCTTACTTCTTGAGCTTTATTCTTTTTATAATAAAACTGTCTACATTGTCTTTGCTTACAGGCTAGCTCAGAAACGTGCCTGTTGCAGTGTACTTTCTCTGATTGAATTTTACTGTGAGTGGATAAATCAAAGCTTTAGTATATAAAGGTTAAAAAAAGGGTTAAACCAAATTTAATTTAGAAAAGTAAAGAAATTAATTTAAATTTACCAAGCTGACAAAAAGCCTATTTTTGCCGTTATTTTTATTGATCTCTCTTAGCTACTATAGGATAAATTTATTGTTTATTTAGTGATTATTTAAATTAAAAGATTTAAATAATATAACGATTTCCATCATCAAAAGCTGGCAGTTGTGGGACAAGCTTACTTTAAATCGATAGGGGTATCCTTTAGAACTTAACTATGGATTGGAAAAGAGAGTGAAGAAAAGAAGGAAAGTAAGGTAACTCCTTGATATTCTATCTTACCTATGGTAGAAGATTATCTAATAAGTAAAAATATAACAGAATTGTTTTATTAATGCTATCTAAAGTTATTACATGAGTTGGACTTTCTAATGTTACCTTTACATGTTTGGTGATTCTGCTACAATGGCTATATTAGCAAGCAAAAATATAGGGTACCTCATATTGATTTGATGCATTATATAGCAGACTGTAAAAAAAGAATCTTAATGAGGTTTTTGCTGGAGTTGTAAAATTAAACAAAAGCGCTTGCTAGTTTTGTGATTTTAGATTGTATATGATCATCAATGAGAAGAAAATTACTTCTAGATCTAAGCTCAAAAGTTAGTAAGTTTGTTGTTTAGAGATGAAGACTATGTTAGAAAAAATAATATTTAAAAACTATTTAATAGAAATTTAAGCATATTTACAAAATAAGGAATATAAAAGACCGTATTAATTTCATTGAATGGAAGAAAGGTTTTGCTGAGAAAAAGGCCTATTATTGGAAACGGTTTTTGGCTACTTTAAGAGTGACTTAAAATAAACCATATACCTTTTCTGGTTGCATTTTTCTACGCTTGTTTATTGCGCTTTATAGCGCAAAACTTCTATTTTCAACGCTTTTTACTGGATGAATTCATGATTATCGTGTTTTGATACTGTGTGTATTGGATTAATAGTGCGAAACAGTTGATGTTTTTCTATTATTAAACGTAAAACTGTTAATCTAAAGTCATAGCTCTAGTATATCCCATAAGCTTAAAGTCTTTCGTTAATTTTACAGAATGTATTTCCTTATTATCTTGGTTATAGAAAGTAAATTTGTGGTCATCTAAGTTTAATATTGCAAAACCGAAGCCGAAGAAGTTTCTAACTTCATGTGCTAAGTAGTTTTTATCATTCGGATAACTAAATTCTACATTCCGGTAAAGCGGCTCCTGATCTTGAGCATGTAATAGTGCACCACCATTTCCGACTATGATCTGATCTGGAACATTGTCCATTAATAATATCTGAGCTATGTGAATGTGTCCGGAGACTATGGTAGTTATATTACTGGGAAATTTATCTCCGAAAGCTTCAATTTGTGTAAGATTGCCATGGCTTTTTAGTGTCAAAAATTCTTTTTTTATGGACCTCCAAAGCGGTTTATGAGTTAAAAACCATGTAGGCTTATCGGAACTGTTTTGTATTAGTTTATCAAATTGTTTTTTAAAGGTATTAGTTGTCCTTTGATTTGTAAGGATATCCTTACCAGATGAAGAGTCAAAGATGAAAAATCTAATCGGTCCAGCATCTAAGGACCAGCTAGGGATGCAATCTACACACTTTTCAGATGAAAGGGGATATGGATCTAGGTATCTAAACCATCCTTCATAAGCTCTATTACAGTCTTCATGATTCCCTCTAACAAAGAGAAAGGAAGATTGTAATAAAATATCCTTTGCGGGGGTAAACCAATCAGCATACCAAACTTCTTTATTATGTCCGTAAACATCACCACATTTTCTTGTGTTTCTACATTTTGTTTTTCTATAATGATAATCGCCAACATGGATAGTTAAGTCCGGTTTATGGAAAGCAATAGAATCCAAATTTTTTTTAAAAGGCCAGCTATCTGCGGAATTACATTCCTGCTGAAATAGTGTATTTGTTCTGCAGCCCGTATCACCAATAAAAGCAATTTTACTAATTTTTTCTGGTAGTATGGGAATTTGTATATTGTTAATACTAATGTTTTTAGCACTCGGTTTTATTGTCAGTTCACAAACTGTTTCAGTATGATTACCGTTACTAATTGAGCTACGGTTTAACATTTCTACTTTCTTACCATCAATATAAGCGATTGGACATATATCATTACCTATAATTGCGCGTACGCTTAATTTATTTCCAGGGATAACTTGAGACCATGTATATAATATTTGTGCGTGGACGGAGTAGAAACTGGTTACAAAGGGTAAAGTCAAAAAAACAAAAATGTTAGCTATATTCATTTATATAAAAGCCTAAGTTAAAAAATAGTAACATAATTACCTTAAGTAGATGAAGTTTATAATTATAAAAACCGTTATTTAATCGTATAGGTAATTTAAAAATTATTCTAGTATCAGATTGACACTTTAGATGAAAAATTTTAAAATGATTAAGTAATTTAAGATAATTATGTAGAGGCTAGAATAAGGCGCGGTCGTGGTGGAATTGGTAGACACGCAGCGTTGAGGTCGCTGTGGCTGTAAGAGCCTTGGGAGTTCAAGTCTTCTCGTCCGCACCAATTTTCTCTTATTGTTATTTATGTAAGTAGAATGTTGATAGAAAATCAAGGTAGAAACAAGGTAAAAAGAGCTGTTAGTGAGATTAGGTGTAGCCTACCAATTTTAATATATGATGAAAGTGATTATCTATTGTTTGCTGCTGCTGAAACTTTGGAGAGAGATTTGTTTGATCAGTATAAGGTTATATCAAATAATCTGTATATCACCTTAACTTCAGATAAGATGCAGTATATATTAAAGAATGGGAAAAGTGATAACAAACGCTTGCCGGTGAACAACTTTGATGAGCTGCTAAGTTTAGTAAACTGTTCAATAGAAGATTATACAGAGAGATTACAATGTTCAAAAACAATAGATGAATATGCTATTGCTTTGCTTAAGTTTTCAGAGTTACTACCGTACGCGTTGGTAGTTGATATGACTTTTAAAGATGAGAATGAAATGCGATATTGGTGTGAGAAAAATGATGTCATTGCGCTGGATACATCACTTGTAAATCATTTTCAACAGGATTATGGTGTATATGAAGTATGCAGAACATCTCTGTTTTTGAAGCAAGCTCGAAAGGTAAATATTGTATCTTACAGAACTAGAAGTTGTGGAAAAGAACATTATGCAATTATTATTGGTAGTCCAGGTGAAGAAGGTGAGCCGTTAGTGAGAATTCATTCTTCATGCTACACAGGTGACTTGTTAGATAGTTTATCATGCGATTGTGGAAGCCAGCTACATCAAGCAATCCAAGTGATATCTGATTCTGGAGGTGGTATTATATTGTACTTGATGCAGGATGGAAGAGGTATTGGTTTAGCTAATAAGTTAAGAGCGTATGGTGTGCAGAGAAAATATAACCTTGATACTGTGGATGCGAATAGAGTATTGGGTTTTAAAGATGATGAAAGAAACTTTACTATTGCAGCCAAAATACTTGAGAAATTAGACATCAAAAAAATCCAATTGCTTACAAATAACGATAGGAAGTTATTAGGGTTAAGAAGTAGCGGTATAGAGGTTACAAAATGTCTACCACTTATTATGGAGCGTAATGAACATAATGATTCATATATGGAGACAAAATTCAGTAAGTTAGGCCATAAGTTAAGGATTTTTTAGTTTTAATTGCTTTATTAATTTACTAAATTTATTGATGTAAATTAAGGTTTTAAGAGAATAAAGATGCTAAAGTTTTTTAAGCAGGAAAGAAATAGTAAGTTATTGGATAAAGATATAGATTGGAATTCGAGTCGCTATAGCATGGTTGTTGCTCAGAGAAATACTTTACTTCTATTTGTGTTAATATTGTCGGCGGCAATTTTTGTAAGCATATTAGCTATATTTAAAATTAGTACTAGTAGTACTATTGAACCATTTGTTATAGAAATTGATAAGAAATCAGGAATAGTGCAATGGGTTGATCCTGTTACGGTAAAACAGTATTCCGCAGATGAAGTGCTAAATAATCATTTTATTGCAGAATATATAAAATCAAGAGAGGTTTTTGACCCATATAACTATAATTATAACTACTATACAAAAGTGAGATTATTTTCCTCACCAAGTGTGTACAATGAGTTTAGAAATTATACAAAACTACAGAACATGGATGACCTTTTCAGTGTATATTCAGATTTTGTTAAAAATGAGTTTAAGATTCGCTCAATTCAGAAATTGTATGATAATACTTTTCAAGTGAGGTTCACTGTAGAATTTACACGAGAAGATGGAAGTTCTATAAGAAAAAATAAAATAGCTATTATGTCATATAGGTATGTGTTACTTGAAATGAATGATCAGCAAAGATATGTTAACCCATTAGGATTTCAGGTTACTTCTTATAGAGTAGATGATGAATATGTGTAGAGTATTATTGATTTTAGTTTTATTGATGAGTAGTGGTTTAAGTGCGTTAGTTGATTATAGTAAGCCTATTTCTGTAGACAGTAGAATAAAAACTTTTGTATATAGTCCTAATGAAGTATTTACAGTCGTTTTTAGTCAAGGTTACTATTCTTATATAGAGTTTGCAGAAGGAGAAAAAGTCAAAAATATTGCCGTTGGTGATGCATCTAGTTGGAAAATCAGTCCTTATGATAATAAATTACTCATCATGCCGTTTGAAGTTAGTGGTCGTACTAATATGATTATTACGACCACAAAAAAAAGGAATTACATTTTTGATCTAATCTCAAGGCCAAACTACGATAAACATCCAGATACTAATGCTGGGAAAACAAATCATGATTATTCTACTGAAAAAGATATATCTTATGTAATACGTTTTTATTATCCTCAAGAGGAGGATGAGTTTGATATTGATTTAGATGAAATATCAACTCCTACTCAAATGCAATATGTTGTAGATGATCTAGAAGACGTAGTACAGGAAAATGCTACAAAGTACAATTATACATATGTCGATAAAGGTGTTGATGCTGATATAATACCAGTAGAGTTATTTGATGACGGCTATTTAACCTATTTTAAATTTAGGGATAGTAGCAAAATACCTCAGATTTTTGTAGAGGAGAACAAAGCTAAATCGCCTTGTAGAAGGCTATTATTTGATGGTTATGTTGTAATAAAGGGGGTGCATAGGAAGTTATTTATGCGGTATGAAGGTGATGAAGTTGAAATTATAAATAGATCGTTTTAGCTTTGATATATGTAATATGAATAAAGATAGGCATAACAATTCAGAGAATGAGTCGGAAATAGAGAGCAAAGTAGTAATAGTTGGTTCTAGTCAAAGTTATAGAATATTAATAATTATTGTTTTGGTATTTTTAGTTGGTGGGGTGTATTATTACCTTTATTTTAATCCTTTTTTTAACAAAGAGAATATAGAAATCATTAAAAAGGAAGAAGTGAAGCAAAGTGTTCAAGAGTTAAAAGAAAAATTGGAAAAAGTTCCAGATGATACGATGGTTCATGAAAGGATAATAACTGATTTGCCATCTTTGCCTCCTCTTCCTATACCACAAATTATACCGGAAGTAAAGCAGGTTAAAAAAGAGAAAGTACTAAAGAAGGAGGAGGAAAAACCAAAAGAAACTCATGTATCAAATATACCTGTTTTGCCAAAACAAAATTTTCCTTATAGCAGTGTTAATAGTAATTTACCTACTTCATTGTCTGCAATAGGGAGTAGTGGTTATCCTAAAGATAGACGTGGTGCACAAATGTTAGCAATGTTAAGTAATGAGAAAGAGGCTGCTAATGCTATTTTGGCTGATACTTCAGCGCAGTTGAATACGGCTACCAAGATAGGAAAGCTCGGGTTTGTGATTGCTCAAGGTAAAATTATTGATGCTGTTCTTGAGACTGCAATAGATTCTGATCTGCAAGGTGTATTGCGTGCTATAGTTAGTGGTAATGTTTATGCAGAAGCTGGTGATACAGTTTTAATACCTAAAGGTTCGAGGTTAATAGGCAGTTATTCATTCGATTCAGATATAACAAGAGCACGCATAAATATAAATTGGAATAGGATTATTCTTCCACATGGAATAGATATTACCATTTCATCACTTGGTACCGATAAACTTGGTAGAGCAGGAATCACTGGCATGATTGATAATAAAGTAGTAAGTGCGTTATTTTCTTCAATACTACTTGCAGGTGTCTCAATTAGTTCAGCTATTATAGCGCAAAAGGCCTCTAATCTTATTGATGTGTTTACTGCCATGAATCTAGTGAGATCTATTGCTGTAACTGAAATAGATATCTCCCCTCTTAAGGATATTATTGGTAAAAAGAGCAGTTCTAAAGAGGATAAAGAGAGGGCAAAAAATGATGAGTGGAAGCTTGAATTTGGAGCTATCAGGAAAATTAAGAATGCATCTGATGAACAGAGTTTGCTTAAGATATTTAAGCAAGTAGTAAAAGATCTAGAATTAACTTCGATTGACGATAATAAAGTTGATGAAATTACTTTGGAGGATATAAAACTATTATTACAAAGGCAAGAAAACAAGTCTATCTACGAAGAATCAATTAAAAAATTAATTAACGATTTTTCTAGAGATATGCGGGATATAGTTAGTAGGTATACAAATAAAAAGCCAATTATTTATGTTGATCAAGGTACTGCGTTGAGAGTATTTGTTAACCAAGATATAGTGTTTTCTCCACAGGTGATATTAAATCAATAAGATGAACTATGCTGCACTTGATACATATTTAGAGCCGTTACAAGACATCTTTCAAGAAGAGGGTGTAAATGAAATATCAATAAATAAGCCAAAAGAAGTATGGATTGAAAATCGTGGTGAAATGAGATGTGAAAAATTAGAAGTGTTTGATCTTAATCATTTGAAGTCTCTTGGTAGGTTGATCGCTCAAGCTACGGAACAAAAATTGAGTGAGGAAGCACCGCTACTTTCGGCAACGTTGCCGAATGGGTATCGTATACAGATAGTATTTCCTCCGGCATGTGAGCCTGATAAAGCGATCATGTCGATTCGTAAACCTTCCACCATGCAATTAGCATTAGATGATTATGAGAAAATGGGAGCTTTTTCTGAGACTGCTATAGAAGTGACTGATAATCCAGTAGATCGTCACCTGTATCTGCTATTAAAGCAAAAGAAAATAAAAGAGTTTTTAGAGTACGCTGTAGTAAATAGGAAAAATATCATAATTAGTGGTGGAACTTCTACCGGTAAAACTACTTTTACTAATGCTACTTTGCGTGCCATTCCAGCTGAAGAAAGAATTATTACTGTCGAGGATGCAAGGGAAATCATTTTGAATGGTCATCTTAATAGAGTACATTTGATTGCCTCCAAAGGAGGGCAGGGCAGGGCAAAAGTAACTACTCAAGATTTGATAGAGGCGTGCTTACGTTTAAGGCCAGACAGAATAATAGTCGGTGAGCTGCGTGGGGCAGAAGCTTTTAGTTTTCTTAGAGCAATAAACACTGGTCACTCAGGATCAATATCAACTCTTCATGCGGATAGTCCAACAATGGCCCTTGAGCAAATAAAATTAATGGTTATGCAAGCAAACCTTGGTATATCTCCAGATCAGATTATGTCGTACATTAAGAATGTGATTGATATTGTCATTCAGCTAAAAAGGACCAGTGGAGGAAGAAGAAGCATTTCTGAAATATTATTTACTAGATCTATAAATGGAGATTTCTGAATTTATATAGAGTAAGAGAAAGTAGTTTATGAGTTATAGTGGAAACCACCTACGCAATATTTTGATAGGTGGTATTGTGGTTTTCAGTATACTAGAGTTTTGTTTCTATTTATCTGGGATATTGTTCTATCTGTTTGTTGATGGTCCAGATGGTGTGGATTTTAAAGCAGTTAACCCTAGTTTAACTCCTTTTCCTCAAGCTCTCTGGCCGACAATTTTTGATCATATACAATATTGTTGGTATCATCCAGAGTTATATGGCTCTGAACTCATAGTTAAACTAATTGTATCTTCTGTATTACCTATTATTATTTTGATGATTATTTTATGGAATTTAAGAGAGAGAATAATTGAATGGCGGCCATTTAAAAAAAAAGAATCGCTCCACGGAGATTCAAAGTGGGCGTCAGAGAAAGATATACGAAAGGCAGGATTAAGAAGCAAAAAAGGATTATTGCTTGGTAAGGATAAGAGAGGATATTTTATTGCTGATGGGTATCAACACACATTATTATTTGCACCTACAGGTTCTGGTAAAGGTGTTGGTTTTGTAATCCCTAATTTGTTATTCTGGACTGATTCGGTAATTGTACATGACATAAAATTAGAGAATTATGAAATAACGAGCGGCTGGCGAGAACGACAAGGGCAAGAAGTATACGTATGGAATCCAGCACAGCCAGATGGAATTAGTCACTGTTATAATCCATTAGAATGGATTAGCGAAAAACCTGGACAAATGGTCGATGATGTGCAGAAAATAGCAAATTTGATTATGCCTGAACAAGATTTTTGGCAAAATGAAGCAAGAAGTTTGTTTGTTGGAGTAGTACTATATTTACTTGCTACACCAGAGAAGGTGAAATCTTTTGGTGAAGTTGTACGTACGATGCGTAGTGATGATGTGGTTTATAACCTTGCTGTTGTTTTGGATACGATGGGTAAGGTTATACATCCTGTAGCGTATATGAACATTGCGGCCTTTTTGCAAAAAGCTGATAAAGAAAGGTCAGGTGTTGTTTCAACTATGAATTCATCGCTTGAATTATGGGCAAACCCGCTGATTGACACTGCAACTACGACGAGTGATTTCAATATTTTAGATTTTAAGAAGAAGAAAGTTACAGTTTATGTTGGGTTAACTCCAGATAACTTAAATAGGTTAAGACCTTTAATGCAAGTTTTCTATCAGCAAGCAACTGAGTTTCTGTGTAGAAAGTTGCCTTTAGATGATGAGCCTTATGGTGTGTTATTTTTAATGGATGAGTTTCCAACACTTGGGAAAATGGAGCAATTTCAAACTGGTATTGCATATTTTCGTGGGTATAGAGTTAGATTATTCTTGATTGTTCAAGATACTGAGCAGCTCAAAGGAATATATGAAGAAGCAGGAATGAACTCTTTTTTATCAAACTCAACTTATAGAATAACTTTTGCAGCTAATAACATTGAAACTGCTAATTTAATATCGCAGCTTATAGGGAATAAAACTGTGCAACAGGAGTCGTTGAATAAACCTAAGTTTTTAGATTTAAATCCTGCTTCAAGATCGTTGCATATCTCTGAAACACAGAGAGCGTTACTGTTGCCTCAAGAGATTATTATGTTGCCGCGTGATGAGCAGATAATTTTAATAGAGTCTACTTACCCAATTAAATCAAAGAAAGTTTTGTACTATAATGATAGTGCCTTCACAAGAAAATTATTTAAGCCAACTCGTGTACCTACACAGGAGCCGTATGACCCAAATAAAGTCTTTTCTGTTAGTAATAGTAGAGTTAGTGACGAAGAAGAGAATGATGCTGTTGTTGAAGGGACTAACACTGCTGATTGTCCTATTGAAGCTCAAGCTGAAAATGAGGCATGTGATGAATCGGAGATTGACGATAAATTTAAAGATGGAAGTATTGGTAATGAAGGTGTTGAAGACAAGTTTGAAGATGAAGAGAGTGATAATGAATTTGAAGATGAATTTGAAGATGAAAAAGATGATGATAGATTTGATGGCGAAGAGGATGAATTTGAAGATGAAAATATTGGCGATGAGTCAAAAAACAGTGAAAAGTAAGGTCAGCTTTGTCTATTTTCTAGTTTAGAAAATAAGTTATATTAATTTTTTACATTAAGTTATTTTTAATTAATTAGTATTAAATTAGCTATTTTAAGTAGGAAAGTAATAATGAACAATAAAAAAATATTAGTAGTTACAGTATTTGCTTTATTATTATCGCAACAGTCTTTTGCAAGTAAAACGGAAGGATTTTATTTTGATAGTGGATACCACAGTCAACTTTTTAATAGCATAGGTTTATTGAAAGTGAGAAAAATGGAAAATGATCCTAGAAAACACATAACTATAAATAAGATGTATCTTTCTAACAAGATAAAAGATCAAAAAACAAGTGAATATAGAGGAGACTATAATCCACCTTTTGCTGGAGGTATAGCATTTGGTTATGAAGGAAAGTTAGGTAACAATAATTATAGAGCTGAATTAGAAGGGATGTATTCTTCTGTAAAGGCAGATAATATTGGCTTGAAAGGTAACTGGGTGAGTGTATTGTACTTTAGGGTGATTGGGGAAGGTGAAAACAGAAAAACTTACATGTATGCTGCTAAAGTTGATAATGACCGAATTGAGAACACATCTATAATGGCAAATGCTTGCTATTACTTAAAAAGTGATAGTTTCTCTTTCTTTCCTTACATTGGAGCTGGAATCGGTTTAACAAGAATGAAAATGTTTGGTGAGGCATCAGTAGGACCTGCATATCAATTAAAAGCTGGTCTTGCTTATCGAATAAACAAAGATGTAAATATGCGTGTTGGATATAGACATTTTGGTGCCTTTAGTAAAGGCTATAAGCTAAAAGCAGATTTATTGGGAGAAGTAAAGTCAGGTACTTCAGGAACAAGATCGACACTTCTTGACGACAGTGTTAGAGGAATTCCACTAATAGGTATTGAAAAACAAGAGAATATAAATGCGAGTAGTGGGTTATTGACTACACATGGTATAGAAGCTGGTCTTACTTTCCATTTTGCTAATGAAGCTTAGCCTTTTAAGGAACTAGAATAGGTTTTTTTTGATCGTTCTGGTGCTCTTTTTTTTTGTTTTGTCAGCCCCTGATGCGTTGTGTGGACGGGGGGTGTCTGATTCATGGTCATGCTATGAGCTGACAAAAACAAACTTGTTAGCTGTATAAACTTTTACAGAAAATAGGCTTAGGCATTTTTAACTTTTGTTTGTATACTTAAGTCAAAAAGCTTATCTTTAGCTTGTAGATGGATACAGTAAAATTTGTTTTATTACTGCTAACAATATTACTAGTACTAATCACCAGTATTTATCTATCAGTTAAACTGAAATGGTTACAAGTATTTAGATTGCCATACGCGTTTTCACTCATTGGAGCTAAAAGAGGAGAAAATAAATTTTCTTCTGTAGTTGCTCTATTTACAATTTTAGGGGGAAATTTAGGAGTAGGGAATATTTCAGGAACTGCTGTTGCTCTAAAAACTGGGGGACCAGGTTCCATTTTATGGATGGCAATAGTTATTGTTGTCACTTCTATAATAAAATATGTTACTTGTTACCTGAGTATGAGGACCAGAAAGAAGAAAAATGGACAGTTTATCGGTGGTCCTATAGCTTGTATGGCTGATGCATTTAATTCCAAAAAGGCTACGGTTACGTTTTTAGCCATTATGATAGTAGCTTCCATAACTGTTGGTAACCTTGTTCAGGTAAATTCTCTGTCAATACCGCTTGGCATGGTAAATGTGCCTATGGTTGTTGGTGGAGTTGTTATGGCTATAATGTTTTTTGCTGTTGTAGCTTTCAGCTTTAAAAAAATTAAAATTTTTATATCGGCTATGATACCAATAATGACGGTAAGTTATCTTACACTTTGTAGTATCATATTATTTAAGTTTAGTGAAAATGTTCTTCCTTCTTTGAAATTGATAACAAGTAGTTTCTTTACAACTAGTGGTTTTAACTCTGGTTTATCTCTAGGTTTGATTTTGGAAGTGTTAACTATTATTCAAGTAGGAACTTTACGTGGTATTTTTGCAACAGATATAGGACTTGGCCTTGAAGGTATTGTACACTCTTCGATTATTCCTAAGAAAAATAGCAATAGGTTTATTATTGAACAGAGTCTGATCACTATAATATCACCTTTTGTAGTTGCATTTATAGTGTTCATTACAGCAATGGTACTACTTGTTACAGATTCTTGGGTTACTGATTTAGAGAGTACTAACATGTGTATATTTGCTTTTAGAAGGGCTATGAGTTATCCTTGTATTGATTACTTGATCATAGTCATAATGTTTTGTTTTGCTTTTACTACTATTTTTACTTGGTTTTTCTGTGCAAAACAAACAATACGCTACGTATCTATGAATGATAAATACATTAAAATCTGGATTGTAATTTTTACTGCAATTATTCCGCTTGGTGCAATAAGTGAGGTTCAATTACTCTGGAATATTGCTGATATCTCGATTGCTGCTTTATTATTTATCAACATACTTGCTATATTCAAGCTAACTTTTAGAAGTCCAGAAGTGTTTACTATGAGTAATAGATATTTAAAATTGTAAGTAAAAAACAGTTAGTTGCCATCTAAAAGCACAGCTTCCTTTATGAAAGCTTGCTAATTACCATAGTAATTATACTAGCTAGGAACTAAGAGGTAAATAATCATTAGTGAGATGGAATATGATGTTAAAGAATAAATAATTGAATAGCTGTGACAACTTTATTCAAAATTTTTTGTCTTTATTCATTAAGATAAAAGAGGATAAATTAGTTTGTAATACAGTGGTTGATTTTAGTATAGTTAAGTCATTTAATAAAAGATGATGTGAGTTGGACAAAAATGTTAATTGAACAAGGATAAAGTTTATGAAGTTCTGCAGAAGAGGCTTAGTATGATAAAGAAAAGATGTACAAAAGCTTAAAAGTGAAACTGAGTTATATGTTGATAAATTATATTAGTAGTATATTAAAGATATTTAATATGTGGTAACCACGCTAGTATTATGCTAAAAGGTGATAGAATGGAATTACGGGATTTTTAACTTTGTACGGTGAAGAGGGAAGTGAGGGAGAAAAATAAGATGACTGTATCATATAACTGATGATTCATGTAAAGTGCTCTAAATTAGTTTAATAAAAATGTACAGAAGTGCGTTGTTAAGATTAAGGTTAGGAATTAAGTTATAAAATTTATTTAGGGTAAATTAATTAAGTGATAAAGAGCAATTAAAGATAAGCAAAGATGTGAGTGGAGGAATTTAACACCCAAGGTCAACAATGAGAAAAAGGGGGAAGGAGACTTATGGCATGTTGGTATTAAGAGCAGAAAAGCATCAATAGAAAGAAGTGATAAAGATGACAGTTCGACCAAATATGAAAAAAGTAGTGGACTCAACTATTGGTGTCTTTGCTCCAACACTAAATAGTAAAAGTGATTCAAGTGTAGGAAGCACGTTGCCAGTGTACCTTCTGATGATAGTGGCAGAGGTCGTCTTCAGTTAGCACTGAGGAAAAAGAGAAGAATTTTTAAAGAGCAAATAAAGCATTAAAAAAATGGGAAGAAGAAATGCTAGATAGACTTGGAAAGAAAAGTTAAGTTCTTAAAGGAAAGACAAATTATTGGGAGGGGAAGAGGAAAATAGTAAAGATCACAGTGGTAAAACTTATGTAAAACAGGTGAACCGGTTGATAAAGAGTTAAAAAATATTTAATCTTTAACCTGGCCGATCAAGCAATGAATGTACTAAAAGATTCATTTTCGGGAAACATTTTGCAGAAAATAAGGGAAAAAACTAATATACAAATGGCTAGAGATAGGGGGATAGTAGGTAAAGAAAATAATCAAAATCTAGATACCATAGAGAAGTAGAGAATGATAATAACAAAACTCTATTTTCATTTAGCTCTGGAAAAAGATAGAGGAGGTGTTTAACAAAGTGAGAGCACTTTACTTATGGAAAAATTTACCAAGAAGATATAGTACAACTGAAAATTGGGGTGGTAGAAGAAGAAAAAAAGATATTCTAGTCAAACATCTAATAGTAATACCACAGTGAGATTATACTAAGCAACAAAAATAGAAAGATAAAGGTATGTCAATATAAGTTAAGATTAAAGTAGTTACTTAGCAAACAATAGGTTTCATGTAACGGTAGTCCTATAATAGAAGAGTATGAGCCACGTAAGAACAATACGAACATTTCAGCAAGGCCTTGTATATTGCATCCTCCTGCTTTGTTTTTCCACTCTTCTGATGCTAAATAATATTTAATTTCCTGTACACTGAGATGTTTGAATTTTACTATTGTAACTACAGTTCTAATATGCTGTTTGGATCGATGGGGGGTTAATAGACACACACTGGTATATACTTTATGCCTTCTTCCTGATAATAAGCGAATGTATTTTCCTGCTTGTTCAATGTTTTCTGCTTTAAGTAATATCCTCCTGCCACAGGCAACGACGGTATCAACACCGAGCACAAAGTAATTTGGATTCGAGCTTTGTATTTTTTCAGCTTTACCTTTTGCCATGCGGATTGAATAATCTTTTGGGAGTTCCTTCTTCAAGGGAGTTTTATCTATATCTGCTGACAAAATTAAGCCTGGTTTAATATTTATTTGTTTTAGTAAGGCTATGCGCCTTTCTGATGATGAAGCAAGAATAAGACTATTTAGAGATGGTTCTTTCACTTGTACCTTTAAGCCTTCTAATTATACGACCTTTTTTTGCATTCCTATCGTAAATACTCATTTCAACTAGTACCCTATCTCCGATAACAATGCGTATTTTACTTCTTCTTACTCTTCCTGATACATGACAAATGATTTCGTGTTCATTGTCTAACTTCACTCTAAATTCTGCTGCAGGTAATAAGACAGTCACTGTTCCTTCTACCTCAAAAATTGCTTTTGACTTTTCGTCTTTTACCATTTATTATGCTATAGTTAATAGTTCTTGTCAGTCTACCATAGATCTTAAAGAAGATAAAAGGTCTTTTCACTACCTTCTTTTTATTCTCTAATGTTTATGCCGTTTAAGAGAATTATTAAGATTACTTGTTTAACTTAGCCACATCTTTTGCCTTATCTAATAATCCATTAATGAAACCAATTTCGCTTGACTTATTGAGTAGATCAGATGCAATGTTAGTATATTC
The DNA here is from genome assembly GCF_013365455.1 of Wolbachia endosymbiont of Dirofilaria (Dirofilaria) immitis. Taxonomy (GTDB): domain Bacteria; phylum Pseudomonadota; class Alphaproteobacteria; order Rickettsiales; family Anaplasmataceae; genus Wolbachia. Next base: position 567,245 of record NZ_CP046578.1, on the reverse strand, counting down.
ATTAATAACAACTGGAGCCGGTGTATCACAATTAGCTAACTCACATATTGCAACACGTAAAATAGATAGACTTATGAGATTCAGCCGTGCAAGAGACCAGCTTGGGTGTAAATAAAGTTCTATTATTTTATCATATTCTTTACTGTTTCTTATGACTTTATATGATAGCTTTTCTAAAAATTGATAATCAAACTCTTTGCATTCAAATATATCCACTAACTTATTGACATAGTTCCTAAGCTCACAGTTTTCTAGTTCAAAGGTGTTTTTGTCGTAGCCTATAAAAATATTTGAGTAAGCAACTTGTACGGTAAGAAACCTTGCTGTACTTCTCTTTATGTACCACTTTCTTTCTACATGCTCTTTCTCCATTAGCTTAGTCTTTTATATAAATCTATCATGTATAAAACAACTAAGGCTGCATGATCACCTATGTTCTTTTTGCTTTTGCTAGCTCTTACTAAAGCTTTATCTTTGCTGTCAGCAGTAATTATACCTATGCCAAGTAATACTGCATAGCGTATAATAATTTCGTTTAAGCATTTGATTACTCCTTTACAAACGTACTGATAATGATCAGTTTTGCCATGTATTATGCATTCAAAAACTAAATAACCTTCATGATTGACATACTTACTTTTAACTGTAAAAAGGATTGTAGCTGGTATCTCAAATACACCAGGAACCTCAGCTATATCGTAACTGGCACTGCTATCTTTAAATTTATCAGTTGCACCTTCAAGTAGAAGGTTAGCTATTTTAGTATAATAAACCGAATTAACTATTAGTATTTTCGACATTTATTCCCACTTTTCTCGTTAAGAATGATTTCATTACAGATTGTTGAATTAAAGTTATAATATTACTAAATATCCAATATATTACTAAGCCTGCGGGAAAAGAAGAAAAAATAAAGATGGAAATGTAAGGTAAAAATCTCATGATATTTACTTGAACATCATCTTCATTATTATGATCTTTTTCACTGATCTTTTGCTGAGCTATCATGGTAATGCCTAAAATTGCGGGCAGAATGCCTACAGAAACAGGGAAATTGTAATTAAATAATCCAAATAATGTAAAGATGTTTATTGGATCAGGAGCTGAAAGGTCCTTAATCCATAAATAAAAAGGGGCATGCCTCATCTCTATAGTAACGAATAATACTTTGTATAGAGCAAAAAATACCGGTATTTGTACTATTATAGGAAGGATGCTTGACATTGGGTTGACTTTGTTTCTTTTGAACAATGCAACTATCTCTTTGTGCTGTTTTAAATTATCATTTTTATATAATTCCTTTATACGAGTTACTTCAGGCTGTAGAATTTTTATTTTAAACATTGAAATATATGACCTGTTGGATAAAGGAAGCATTAAGAGTTTTATTACTAAGGTTAGTGCTAATATTGCTAAGCCAAAATTTTTTAAGATGAAGTTAAAATATTCAAGCAGCAGAAATACTGGCTTGGTTACGAAGTAAAGAATGCCAAAATCTACAGCTTTGTCAAACAAAGGTATATTGAGAGCACTTTTATAATAATCTAATAAATTTAGTTTTTTTGCTCCAGCAAAAAAGTAGTTTACACTAGAGATACTTGTGCCAGGAAGTATGCTTTTGTGAGATTTGACAAAATCTGCTTGAAATTTATCAATGTTATTAATATTTGTATGTTTGATGCTAACATTTATTTTATCCGGTTTCTCAGGTATAATGGCTGTAAGCCAATATTTATCAGCAAAACCAAACCAATTTTTTCCGCTTGTGCTAGCTTTTATTAAATGTTTTTTGGCGATATCTTTATATGTCCATTCTTCTAGTTTGTTATCAAATGTACCTAATACTCCTTCATGTGATATCCAATAAGATTCGTTAATGTTATCACGTTTGCGGTTAATTTTACCATAAGGGACTAAGATTATATTGTCCTTTGTATTATTCTCAACAATTTGCTCGATCTTAAACATGTAGCTGTCGTCAAGGCTCACTTTTGTTCTGAATACGATGCCATTTTTATTATCCCAAGATAGATTAACTGCTTTTCGATTAGTTAACTCAGCTTCATCAACTTGCCAAACTGTTTTAGAGTCTGGAATTTTTATTTTGCCACTTGGATCGAGCCAACCAAATTCTGCAAAATATACATCTTTTGATTCTGCAGGTGACAGCAATACCACTTGTGGAGAGGAGGGATTTAGCTCTAAGCGGTAGTTGATTAAGATTAGGTCATCAAACCTGATACCCTTTAAAGAAATCGACCCTTTAACCATGTTATTAGTTAGATTGATCCTTTGCCCTTGAGTAGAATTAATGATTTCTGAACGATTTTGGTACATTATAGGAACAAGGTCATTAAAAGATTCTATATGTTCAATATTTTTAATTGGTGGATTATTTTGATCTATATTGAGAAAATTATCATAAATAACATACCAAGATACTATAATTAATATAGAAAGAATAACTGTCAAAATTAGATTTCTTGCTTCTGACATAAAACTTAAGCTAAATGCACTTCCTTAAAGTGTATATTAAATATTGTACTAAAACAATAAAATTTACTTATTTTTAATAATGACTTTTAACGCTAATCTTTATAATTTATTGTAATAGCTTCATATTTTAATAATATAAACACAGTAAAAAACTATTTGTTTAGCTGCTGATAATATCATTATTATTGTAATGCTTATCGATTTATAAAGGGATAAACTAGAATGAGTTTCTCAGTACTTTTTTACCATGAAAGAGAAGATTCAAAACAGTGTGAGTATTGAATTTAAAAAATCTTGTGACTGGACACTTTTATACTTAAGCTCAAATTTATGTCAGTACTATGGCATTCTTGGTTAATGATGTGCAGGCAAGTATCAGCTCTGTTCCATATTTTGCTCACTACTTGAGGTGAATTTTTTTTGATGTTCTCGTCTCACTATAGGGAATGATGAGCTAATGTTATATCGTGAACCTGCTTATTAAAATTCTGCAGGTCAATATAGGAGCAGAGATGAATATTGCAGAGCAAGTGCCAATTAAGATACCAAAAAAGATGATCAAGCTGAAATCTCTGACTGTACCTGTACAAATTAATGTCAAAGGAAGAGCAGCAAGTAATGTTGTACCTGAGGTTAAGACAGTACGAAGTAACGTGGCATTAATACTCGCATCTACTATTTCACTTATATGTTTCTCCTTACGATTTTTTTGATATTCTCGAATTCGATCGTATATAACCACTGAATTATTGATTGAGTAACCAATTACAGTAAGAAGAGCTGCGATTGATGAGGTATTAAATTCAATGCCAGTTAAGCTAATAAAACCGGTGGTTAAAATCATGTCATGAGCTAGTGCTATTATTCCACTAAATCCACATTGCCAATTAAACCTAAGCCAGACATAAAAAAATATTCCAGCAATTGCAATCAACATTGATAACATTCCTTCAAATATTTGTGATGAGCCTATTTGTGGCCCAACATAGTCTATTTTACGATAGCTTATCGAGCTACCTAACTTTTTTTCTAATACGTTTTTTATCTTTTTAATTTTATCTTCGTTTCTTTCCTTTTTAAAGCGCATGACTAAACTATCACCTGCTTTTGAACTCTGCGCCGTAAGACTGTTCTCTTTTAATATATTAAGAATAACATGATCTTCATTTGAAGACTTTATCTCTATCAAAATTCCTCCCGTAAAGTCTATGCCTAGATTCACTCCACGTAACATAACAGTGAATATTGAAAAGATGACCAGAATAACACTAATTAGCATAGTCAATTTTCTGTATTTACTAAATTTAATATTGAAGTTATCTGAAATGATTCTGACTACCATGTTCTTTATTTAAACCTAAATCTTATATTTTTTTTCAAAAGATTCACTAGTTTGTTTTATGGTTGAATAGCTTTCAGATCATGTGGTTTTATCAATTGATAAGCCAGTTACTTAGGAGATAATGTCAATAGAAACACCTAATATAAAGATTATTAGCACTACTATAGCATAATTTATCAGTTTGAAGAAGATTGTTAGTCTTTTTTATACCTTTGTATTTGCTGTTGTGCTTACTCTAGCCTTGCTTACTAAATTTGCCTTAGCATACTTTTTATTATCCTATAGTTTAACATGTAAAACCTACATGTACTTTATTATCATATTCATCCGCTAATAAGCCAGTTACTTAGTAAATAGTGTTAACAGAAAGTCCTGCTTTGAGTAAGATAATACTATTTTTACTGTTTTTGCGTTGCTTTTCTATGAAATTTTACCTATCTTTATTAAAATAGCTATTTTTTAGTGCTCTTTGCCTAAGAAGCAGATTTTTTGATGTCAAATTGATAACACTTTTACTGTAACATAGAGTGCGTGTGAATAAATATTATTTACCTCTTGTTCGTGTATTAGTACTTGCTGTTTTGGTACTCCAATTTTGTTTGCTAAACCCTAATAAGGATATTTTTGCTATGTTTTCTAGTTTATAGAATTAATATATTTTTTATCATCGCTATCATTGATAGCTACTCATATTATGAGTTTTTATAAATAAGCTGTTATTAATAATACGGCTATTATAGTAGCAGCCTGTGTGAGATAATTTCTGTTAGAGCTTCTATAAGATGCCTGTCTTTTCAATTGAATTTAATATAACCCTAATATAACCCTTTCTAAGGTGTAGTGATAGTCTATGACCTATGGCTAGGTAGCCTTTGCTTGTTTATCAGGAGAAAAAGCAGCGAGAAGCGAGCCAAAAGCGATAAGAAAAGACCCTAGCCAAATTATAGACATCCCGGGTTTGTAGTATACTTTGGTAGCGATCTTGTTCTTATTTTTGTTAATTTCGCCAATTACAACGTAAATATCAGAGAATAAATTGTGGTAAATACTGCTTTCAACATTTTTCTGACCTTCTATAAGGTAAAATCTGTATTCAGGGGTTACTTTACCTAATACTTTGTTGCTCAATAGGTTCCTGACATCCATTATACCTTTCACTGCTTGGAAATTTTTTTTTCTTATCAATTCAATATTTTGTAAGGTAACTTTGAATTTATTGACTGTTATGCTATCTCCTATCTTTAAGTAGTTTTCTCTTTTTTCCTGCCAACCAACTGAATAGGATATACCAAGCACTAGAGTTGCTACTCCAGCATGAGCGAGCATCATTGCGTAGTAAGATTTGGAAACTCTTCTTGCTAATGAAATTGATTTACTCAGTGACACCTTAAATAAACGGATTCTTTTACTATATGCTTCCAGAACAAAAACTAATAATGCTATAGAAATGGTAATTGATAGTACAATCATTAGTTCTACATGAAGAATAAATGGCAAAATAGCTGCAGCGCTACAAAATGAGAATTTATATTCACGGAGTATTGGTGATAGACTATTTCCCTGCCAACAACAGTATTGTCCTGCCATGGTAAGCACCAGAGTGACTAGCATGATAGGGTTAAATAAAGAATTGTAGTATGATGCTCCGACTGAGATAAGTTCACCGGTTGAATATTCAAGTATTGTAGGGTATAAAGTACCGATGAGCACGATAAAAAATGCGGTGATGAACAGTAAATTGTTTATCAATACCATTGTGAAGCGTGAGAAGAATCTTCTACTTTCTGGTATTTGATTAACTTGACTATCCGGTTCCATGTTTTCTTTTTTTCTAAATTGCGGTGTCAAGTACTGGAATGACGGCGAAGATATATAGTTTTTTCTTGTAAACACTATAAATATTACTAAGCTGCTAACTGCAATTACGCTAAGTAAAGCTAATATATACAATCCATACCTTGGATCGTCTGCAAACGTGTGCACTGAAGCAAGTATTCCTGATCGAACTAAAAATGTTCCAACTACACTCAGTATAAAGGTTACAAGTGTAAGCAGAGCGGCAAAATTCCTTAAAATATTGAAATTTTGTACTACGAGTAACAAATGTGTTAATGCTACTGCAATTAACCACGGCATCAAGGAAACGTTTTCTACCGGATCCCAGAACCAAAATCCGCCCCAACCAAGCTCGCGATATGCCCACCAACTGCCAAGGCTAATGCCGGAAGTAAGTAATGACCAAGAGATGAGTACCCAAGGCCTAACAATACTAGCCCAAACATTTCCTTCAGTGTTTATAATTAACCCGGCTATAGAAAGTGAGAAAGGAACGCTAAACCCAAGATATCCTAAATATAGTATTGGTGGATGGATTATAAGGCCAATATCTTGCAATATCGGGTTAAAACCAAGGCCATCTGTTTCAATACTTATCATTTTAATAAAAGGATTGGATTCAAGTAAAGTGAATAACAAGAAACAGAAGCAAATCAAGCTTTGGATGATTAAGGATATCTTCTTCAATTTGCTACTGTTATCAACGAAAATGTCCATTAAAAATAGGTAAAAGGTGAGCACTAAGGTCCAAAGTAACATGGACCCTTTTTTGTTTCCCCAAACACCACAGATTTTATAGATTAAAGGCTTTGTTGTATGAGAGTAATAATATACATTTTCAAGTAAAAAATCGTCTGTGATATGACAGTAAATCAAAATAGCCATTGATGCTGATGTGCAGAAAAATATAATTATGGTAATAAATCGGTAAAACCTGAAAGGTAAAAATGAATATGTTAAGGATAATAAGCAGGCTATTAATAGTGATATATTTCCAAGCTCAGACATAAGTTATAGGTATTTATACAATGATATTACTAATAACGAGCTAGGAGTTAAAGTTTTAATACAGAAATAAGACTAGTATAGTACTTCTATATTTCACTATGCAAATCACAGTGCCAGTAAGTAAAAGTTAAGTATCAAGTTTTACACTTTTATTTTGTAGTATTAGTTGTTAAGGTAATATTGTGGGCGCAATCGTAGTAAATCTCTGTATCAATAGATATCAATAGAAATAATAAGATAACAGAACAGCAATAGCGAAAATTAGTAATTAAAAAGAATCTCTATTCTATTTTATAATTTTATAATTTGATAGTGAGAAAGGTTTTAAATATAAGTAAATTATTTTTAATAAAGAGATTTAACGACTATTTGTTGATTAGTTTTAAAAGGAAATAGGTTGTGTACAGGTGAGTAAATTGTAAAATGTATTGTTTGTGGTAATTTTTTGCAAAAATTGGGTATTTAGTACTGAAGTGCATCAAAAAAAATAACGGAAGAGCTTGAGAAAGATAAATAAGCCAATAGCTAGTGTGATTAGTGACATAAAAATATAGGTAGGTAGTGCCTAATCATAAAAACTTTCGAAATTATTACATAAGAAAAAAGTGAAATATTCATTTGGAGAAGCACGTGTCGGGAAGCAACTGAACATGTGTATATTAGAGAATGGTTGTTGATATTAGCGAAGGTTTGCCAAAGTTTAGCCTAAGCAAGAAGAATGTTTGAAAGCATGCTACACGGAGTAGGAGATTTATATAATGTGGAATGGTTTGAGAATTAGTGAGATAATGTATATGAAACAAGACAGATTGATAGAAGTTTTAATTCAGCTTTATCAAGTGTATGGTATAATTTAAATACTAGGCTGAAAAAATGTGGGGTCCTTAATAAGGTTAGGGGGAAAGGCTTCATGAATTGATGGTAAAATTGAAGTGGACAGAGGTTGTAACTTTGTTTGACACTAGAGTTTAGTACAGAGTTACTCTAAGCTTAAGTTTTGCACTTATATATCTACAAGGTATCACTTAAGTAGCTGATGCTGGGGTTTACAAAACTTAGTTGCAAATTGATGTACTGTTTTTGGTAGAGTTGTGTGATGAAAATTAGATCTCTAGTATCAGTTACTTTGAATAATGGGGAGAATGCAGTGTTTTTTTTAGTAGGCTTAAATCATAATGTTTGTGTACAATTAAGAAGGTCAAGTTTTTAAAGTAATGAAAACGATCAGCACTTTAATCCAAGAGGGATCGAAACTGTTATCATTGCATAAAGTTGAATCACCATATTTGGATTGTGAAATCATAATGCAGCACGTTCTTGGTGTGGAAAGATCATTTATAATTATGAACTATACTAATCAAGTACCAATAGAGAAAGAACAGATATTTTGGAAATTAACAAGAAGAAGAGCAGAAAGGTATCCGGTATCGCAAATAGTAGGTAAACGTGAGTTCTGGAGTAAAAATTTTATAGTTAATCAGCATGTTTTGGATCCAAGACCAGCCAGTGAAACAATAATTTTAGCAGTGTTAAAATGCTACCCAAACAAAAAACAGAGATTAGAAATTGCAGATTTTGGCACAGGTACGGGTTGCTTACTGATATCCTTGCTTAGTGAGTATGAATATGCTGTTGGTGTCGGTTTTGAGAAGAGTTTAAAGGCATATAAAGTTGCCTGCCAGAATGTAAAAAAGCATAACTTGCTTAGTAGAGCTAAAATACTTCCAAGTTCATGGACGGAGTGCAGAGGCTCATTTGATCTTATAATTAGTAATCCTCCATATATCAAAAGAAATAAGTTGAAAGATCTGCAAGCTGAAGTACAGAAGGAACCTAGAATGGCTCTTGATGGTGGTGTTGATGGCTTGGACTGTTACTTGAGTATCTTTCAAATATTGAGAAGGTGCCTTAGGAGAAATGGATTTGTAATATTGGAAATAGGTGAAGATCAAAGTAATATTGATAAAATAATTCCTTTGTATGGGTTATTTTTTCAAGAATATGTGTACGATTTAACAGGGATGAAAAGGTGTATTATTATTAAGCAATAGACTTTCTTATATAATCTAGAGAAGAGCTTGTATTTTGAATATGGTGCTTTTGTAGTTCTCTATGCCTCTTAGATTGTCTTAAGAGCTTTATCAAGTAAAGAAGAAAAGGCAAAAGAAAGAAATTCTGAACAACTAGTTATTCACTACCTTATCTTGTAGCATCAGCGGTTTTAATGTCTTGAGCGCTTTATAAGCGCGTTTCACCTTATTATAGGTGGAAAATGAAAAAACTTTAGATTTAGAAAATATATGATTCATTTGATGTATTAAATATGCTGTTTTTCTATTTAATCTACATAGACTAAAGGTAAATGGGTAGCTTCAGTACTCTGTAATAGGAAAGCTAGGTAAAGATTGTTGAGTAGTTCTGTTCTCCTGTTTTTAAATCTTAATTTATACAGTTGTGCGTCATGTACTAAAGCAGAAGAAAGAAGAGGATTTCATATGTTATATAAGAAATCTACTTAGCATGAATTAGCTTCTCACACACACATTTTACTACATGATCAGCACTAATGTTAAAATGCTTGTAAAGTACTTTGTAAGGTGCTGATTTTCCAAAGCTTTTCATGCCAATAAATATACCGTTCGAACCTATATATTTGTGCCAGCCCATTTCACTTCCAGCTTCAATTGCAACTTTGATGCTGTCATTATCTAATATTGCCTTTTTATACTCGTTACTTTGCTCATCAAAAAGTCTCCAACATGGCATAGAAATAACTCTTGTATCTATGCCTTTTTCCTGTAATTTTTCTCTTGCTTCGACTGCAGTTTCAACTTCAGATCCGGTAGCAAATATAGTTACTTCTAATCTTTCTGAGCATTCACATAAAATATATGCACCAAGCTTCGATAAGTTAGCAGATTGACCAATGTCAAAGTGGAATTTGCGCGTGTAATTCACGGTTTGCCTTGAAAGCACAAATAATGTAGGTGATTCCTTTTTTTTCAATGCTATACTAATGCATTCTAAAGTTTCAATTGCATCGGCTGGTCTAAAAACATATAGATTTGGTATAGCTCGAAGAGAGGATAAATGCTCTATCGGCTGATGAGTTGGGCCATCTTCTCCTACTCCAATTGAATCGTGAGTCGTTACATATATAACTTGCTGTTTCATCAAAGCTGAAAGGCGTATAGCGGGACGGTAATAATCAGAAAATACTAAAAAAGTGCCGCCATAAGGAATAATACCACCATGAAGAGCCATGCCATTCATACAGGCTGCCATAGCGTGTTCTCTTACTCCATAATGGAGGTAAGAACCATTATAATTATTTCTATTTATTATCTTCATATGCTTATATTTAGTGCAATTTGATTCGGTAAGATCAGCAGATCCTCCAATTAATTCTGGCATAGACTCAGTTAAAAACTCCATTACCTTTCCAAAAGAGGATCGTGTAGCTTCACTTGGCATCGTTTTGTGTATTTGTTTCTTTAAGTTTGTTAGATCGCTTTCAATATTGTCTGGTAAACGTTTATCTAGCCGTCTTTGAAGTTCTGCATTATATCTTGTTATTTTAGTATCATAAACTGAGATCCATTCTTTTTTTTCTTCTTTAGCCATATGCTGAAATAACATTGAATTATAGTTTTGTTTTGCTCTCTTAACTGTTTTAATCCAGGCATTTTTTATATTTTCTGGTACGTAAAATGGTTCGTAATTCCAATTTAATTTTTCTCTTATTTGTTTTATGTCTTCCTCTGTAAAAGCACCACTGTGAGCGGAAGCTGTACCAGAACAGATTGAAAATTTTCCAATGATAGTTTTGCAACAGATTAGTGTAGGTTTATCAGACTTTTGTGCTTGCTTAATTGCAAGCGATATAGAGTTAAAATCATGTCCATCAATCTTATTGACATTCCATCCATATGCTAAGAAGCGCTCTTTTACATTATCAGAGCAGGAAAGGCTAGTAGCACCGTCTATGGTAATATCATTGTCATCAAAAAAAGCTATCAACTTATTCAATTTAAGATGTCCAGCAAGTGATGCTGCTTCGTGACTTATTCCTTCCATAAGACAACCATCTCCTGACATTACATAAGTGTAGTGATGAGTTCCAAACTGCTTTTCAAGAATTAATTCAGCAAGTGCCATACCGACTGAAATAGCAAATCCTTGCCCTAGTGGACCTGTTGTTGCTTCCACTCCGGGGGTTAAGCCAAATTCTGGGTGACCTGGAGTTTTGGATTTGAATTGCCTAAAATTTTTTAATTCATCTATATTGATATAACCTGTTAGGTATAGTATGGAATATAGTAACATTGAACCATGACCATTTGATAGAACGAAACGGTCCCTATTAAACCACTTAGAATTATCAGGGTTATGGTTAAAATATTTAGTAAATAAGACAGTTGCAATATCCGCCATGCCAAGTGGCATACCTAAGTGTCCGGAGTTTGCTTTTTGTATTGCATCAATTGACAAAAAACGGACGGCGTTTGCCATAGATTTCAGAAGTAGATGGTTCATATATTGATAAGGAAACTTAAAGGTGAAGTGTAATATATTATATTAATAAAAACAAGTTGACACTTAATGTTGAAATCCTTAATGATCTAAAGTTAGATTGTGAGAGTTTTATATGACAACTATTATTAGTAGAAAGTATAGAATCAGCCGTAGGCTTGGCGTAAATTTGTGGGGTAGGGTAAAAGATCCAGTAAACAAAAGGAAATATCCTCCAGGCCAGCATGGTATTCTTGGATTCAAAAGGTTATCTGATTTTGGTAAGCAGTTTGCTGCGCATAAGAAGTTTAAGTTTTATTATGCAATTTCAAGTAAGCAACTCAGGCGTATATTTTTAGATGCTTATAACAGAAAAGGTTATACAGCTGATAATTTTATTGGTATCTTGGAATCAAGATTGAGTGCTATTTTATATCATTCTGGTCTTGTGCCAACGATCTACTCAGCAAAGCAGCTCATATCTCATAAGCATGTTACAGTTAATGGTAGAGTGGTTAATATATCGAGTTATCGAGTAAGGCCTGGTGATATAGTAAGAATAAGGGAGAGCGCAGTAAAAATTCCTATAGTAATAGAGACTACAGAAAAACAAGAACGCAAAGCTCCGGGCTATTTAGAAATAAACAGTAAAGAGTATTCAGTGAAGTATCTAAGAGTACCTCAGTATTCTGAAGTTCCTTACTCAGCAAACATGGAAGTTAATTTGGTAGTAGAATTTTATTCTAGGTAGGATAAAAAAAAGGCCTGTGTGGCGGAATCGGTAGACGCAGCGGACTTAAAATCCGTGGGTTTTATGGCCTTGGGAGTTCAAGTCTCCCCATGGGCACCAGTTTTAAAAGGGTGCGAAAAGTATGAAATGGCTTGATATAGAAAGCATTATAGAAGCTTTAGAAGAGAAATTTCCAGATGAGGATGTAATTAATATCAGATTTACTGAGCTTAAAAAAAAAGTCTTAAGTTTAGAAAAGTTTGATGATGATGAAAAACGTTGTAATGAAAAAATACTTGAGGCTATTCAAGTGGCTTGGATTGAGGAGAGGTCTTGACTATAAAAATAGTAGCCACTATTGAATGATCTTGGTTACTGCTCTAATATGTGGTGTATATCTATGTGGCTGCTGTAATTTGAATTTGCCAGAGAGATACTGTGTAGGTAATTGGTAATAGTGTCAGGCTTGCTATTCTTTTATCAAAGAAGTTTCTCTTAGCATAAGAAGGTACATTTATGTTCACTAACTTGATATGCTTGCTTATAAGTAAAATTCTGGCTTCTAGTGTTAAGGTTAAGATAATAATGAGAGAAGAAAATTCACTCTAGTTAATAATGGTTAAACTAATGCTAATTGGAACTGGAGAAGGTTAATCAATTGTAGAATAAGAATAGCAGCATAGAAACTTAGTAGGTGAAATAGTTGCAATATATTTAACAAATGCTGTTTTAGTATAAACTTTCCATAAAATATTGCTTTTTTACAGTATGAAACTAAAAAGTAAAGTTATATTCTAGCATATTTTACTGAAAATGCAAGGATTTTTGATCTATAGCAAGATGAAAGGATGATAAAAAACTATTTTATAGTGCAGAATATTTTGTATACTATATGTCTCCATGGGGTATATTTTAGTATTACTAATAAGTAATTTATTTACTGGTTGTTTTGCAATAATTTTTTTAGTTCTACATAAGCAATTTAGATAGAGTTAGTAGATGATGAAGGTGGTTTAATAGAAAAGTTTAAGTGTGTTATACGTAATCTATCTTAGATTGGTCATCTTTTTATCATGCTAATTCTGAGGTAGTAGCTGTTCAATTGGGTTACTTTATCGAATCTATTATGTAAACTAATTTTGTTGTTGATATAATTACTGGAGCTTATAATAATATACCTATCACACTATTTTGTAATTATCAAAGAGTTTATGGTAAAAAAATGCTCAAACACAGTAACCTGAGGGAATTAAAATCTGTAGTAGAAAGTTATGCCTTGAAATGCATGAAGGGTAAGATGAGTAAAAATGAAATATGTCTTATTTTAAACTGGAGAAGCATAGTTGGAGTAGAGATAGCAGAGTGTACAAAGCCAAAAAAGATTTCCTATGTACAAAATGTAAATACAGGTGTGGTATATCTGACAGTAATAAATGGTGGTAAAGCACTTGAAATTCAGCATATGACCTCTCTTATGATAGAAAGAATCACGGTATTCTTTGGCTATAAAGCAGTATTTAATATAAAAATTAGGCAAGAGAGTGTTGACTATTTTACCATATAAAGTAGTCTAGGTACATGGGGTAATTTGGTATATCAAAGTGAGTAGAATTTGCGAGCTAACAAATAGAAAGAAATCTTTTGGTAATAAGGTATCACATTCAAATCATAAAACAAAACGCGCCTTTCTCTTGAATTTGCATAGTGTCACATTGATGAGTAACATATTGAATGAAAAATTTAAGTTTCGTGTAGCAGCAAGAACTTTAAGAACTATAGCTTATAAAGGCGATCTTGATGCTTTTTTGCTTACCACAAAAGCGGTTAAATTAAGTAAGAAAGCACAGAAAATAAAAAGGAGATTAAAAAAAGTTTTAGCAAAGCAAGAGGTAGGGTTAATCGCTTCAGATGTATAATAAGCCTCCATGGCTCAGGACAAAAGTTCCAGCTGGTGAAACATTTAATGAAACCTTAAACACTGTTAAGTTGTATAACTTACATACAGTGTGTGAAAAAGCTGCCTGTCCAAATATTGGTGAATGCTGGAATAAACGTCATGCTACTGTGATGATTCTTGGTTCTGTTTGCACTCGTGCTTGTGCATTTTGCAATATTGCAACTGGTACACCTGATAAATTAGATCCTCATGAGCCAGAAAATTTAGCAAAGGCAGTAAAAAAGTTAAATTTGAAACATGTTGTTATTACTTCTGTTAATCGTGATGATTTACCAGATGGGGGTGCAGATCAATTTATAAAATGTATAGAAGAAGTTAGAAAAATCACTCCGAAAACAACAATAGAAATTTTGACTCCTGATTTTTTGAATAAGAAAGGTGCATTTGAAGCGATTGCTATTGCATCACCTGATGTCTATAATCACAATATTGAAACAGTGCCAAGATTATATGCAAAGATAAGGCCAAGGGCTCGTTATTTTCATTCGTTATATTTGCTGAAGATGGTAAAGCAGATTAATCCTAAACTTTTTATAAAATCAGGACTCATGGTTGGTCTTGGAGAAACAAAAGAAGAGGTGCTTCAGGTTATGGATGATTTACGAAATGCTGAAGTTGACTTTATAACGATAGGTCAATACCTACAGCCAACTTCAAAGCATGCAAAAGTTGATAGATACATTACTCCGGAGGAATTTGAGCATTATAAATACATTGCTTATTCTAAGGGGTTCTTAATGGTTGCATCAAGTCCATTAACTAGGTCATCATATCATGCTGAAGAAGCTTTTAGCAAGCTCAAGGCTTATCATCTTCCGGTATGAAAGGTACTTGACAAGCCTTAGTTGCAACATATAGGGTGTTCTTGGATTTACATAACCTTTAAGAGTTTACTGTATATATGAGCATAAAGTTTAAGTTGCATGCATTAAGGTAAATTTTTACCTAATGGTGAACAGCTTTCAGTTTAAAATTGGGGAAGGAGTTGCTATATATACTAGTAAGTATAGGTTAAGTTTATATTATGGATTTGAATAAATTTACTGAAAAAGCAAAGAGTCTGATCCAAGGTGCTCAAATGAAAGCGTTGGGAGCTGGGCATCAAGTTTTTGTGCCTGAGCATTTACTAAAAGTAATGCTTGAAGATGAATCGGATTTGGTTCAGGATTTGATAGTAGCTTGTGGCGGTGATATACATGGTATCTCTGATGCTATAAATAGTGCGCTAAAAAAAATTCCAGTAGTTGAAGGTCCAGGGAGTAGTGGCCTTCAACTTTCAAGAGAAATGGCAAGAGTTTTTGAAGATTCAGTAAGTATTGCTAGGAAGAATAAAGACACATTTGTTACTGTTGAGCAATTACTGCAGAGTTTGGCTGCACAAAAGAGTGATACTGTAGGTAAGATTCTAGCAGAAAATGGTGTTACACAGCAGAGGTTGAACTCAGTTATTACAGAAATGAGGAAAGATAATAGTACAGTCCCGCTGACAGTAAGGGGAAAGTTGACTGTATCAAAGAAATATACAAAGGATGTTACGGAGCTTGCTATGCAAGGCAAGCTTGATCCTGTGATTGGTCGTGATGATGAGATTAGAAGGACTATACAGGTATCACTCAGGCGGACAAAGAATAATCCAGTGCTAATAGGTGAGCCTGGTGTTGGAAAAACTGCAATAGTGGAAGGATTAGCAAATAGAATTGTTACAAACGATGTGCCGCTTGGTTTACGTGATGCTAAGGTTTTAGCCTTAGATCTTGGCGCATTAATTGCTGGAACAAAATTTAGAGGAGAGTTTGAAGAAAGGCTAAAAGCGGTTATTAATGAGCTTGTAAAAACGGAAGAAAAAGTTATTTTGTTTATAGATGAGCTTCATACTTTGGCTGGAGCAGGAGCAACAAGTGGTGCAATGGATGCTTCAAATCTGCTGAAACCTGCTCTTGCACGTGGGGAAATTCGCTGTATAGGAGCTACAACATTAGATGAGTATCGTGAACATATAGAGAAAGATCCTGCACTTGCAAGACGTTTTCAGCCTGTGTTTATCTCTCAACCAACTGAAGCTAATACCATTTCAATACTCAGGGGTTTGAAGGAAAAATATGAGGTGCACCATGGTATAAGAATTACAGATGGTGCGATAATTGCTGCTGCAACGCTCTCCAATAGGTATATAACAGACAGATTTTTACCTGATAAGGCGATTGACTTGATTGATGAAGCAGCAAGCAGGGTGAGAATTGAAATGGATAGTAAGCCTGAAGTCATTGATGAACTTGAGAGAAAGATAATACAGCTGAGAATTGAGTCAGAAGCTTTAAAGAGAGAGCATGATGAAAATTCTAAGCAGCGTTTAAAAAAGATAAATGAAGAAATCGAAACCTTTAATAGCAAATTTGCTGATTTAAACAGCAGATGGCAGATGGAGAAGAGTAGGATAGCTAGAATACAAGAAACGGCTGGGAAATTAGATAGCGCTAGAAAAGAGTTGGAACTGGCTCAGCGCAGTGGAAATTTAGGAAGAGCAGGGGAGTTGATGTATGGTATAATTCCTCAGCTTGAAAATGAGTTAAAAAAACAGGAGAAAGTTACTGATAGTTTTCTAAAAAAAGAAGTTGCTGAAAATGATATTGCAAATATTGTTTCAAAATGGACAGGTATTCCGGTTGATAGTATGATGCACAGTGAAAAAGAAAAGCTTCTTAGCATGGAAAATGAAATAGGGAAAAGGGTGATAGGGCAGAAGGATGCGATAGAAGCAGTAAGTAATGCAGTTAGGCGCTCTCGTTCTGGTGTGCAAGATACTAATCGTCCCTTTGGTTCATTTTTATTTTTGGGTCCAACTGGAGTTGGAAAAACTGAGCTAGCAAAAGTTCTTGCTGAGTTTTTGTTTGATAACCAAGGAGCACTTTTGCGCTTTGATATGTCTGAATATATGGAAAAACATTCTGTCTCAAAGCTGATTGGTGCACCTCCAGGGTATATTGGCTATGAACAAGGAGGAAGATTGACTGAAGCAGTGAGAAGGAGACCATATCAGGTGATCTTATTTGATGAAATAGAAAAGGCAAATCCGGATATATTTAACCTATTGTTGCAGGTTTTAGATGAAGGTAGGCTGACTGATAGCCACGGTAAATTGATTGATTTTCGTAATACTATACTAATTTTAACTTCTAATCTTGGTGCTGAAATAATGCTAAAGGGAATTGCTGACTCTGTGAAAAGTGAAGTGATGCAAATAGTTAAGCTAGCATTTCGTCCAGAATTTTTAAATAGGTTAGATGAGGTTATTATATTTCACAGCTTAACTAAGGATGATATTTATAGAATAATAGATGTTCAGTTTTCTCATTTACAAAGAACGCTTGCTAAACTTAAACTAAGTATAAGTTTATCACAGGAAGCTAAAGAATTAATAGCACAAACTGGCTATGACCCTGAATATGGGGCAAGGCCTCTAAAAAGGGTAATACAGGAGTGTATTCAAAATAATCTAGCTAAGTTAGTTTTAGCAGAAGAAGTAGTAGAGGGTAGTGAGTTAATAGTATATGCCCTTAATAATGAAATCTTAATTAAAAAGGTTTAAAATTACTGTGTGTTGCGTGAAAAAATGTGTGTGAATAATAATATTGACACTGAATCTTTATTTAAGTTGATTAATCAAGGGAACAAAAAAGAAAAAGAAAAAATTAGAGAATTTGTAAAGTATTTTTATAGTTTTGTTTATAGTAGTGATTTGAAGGTTAATAATAGGTTCCTTCTGTATATTGCAGAGGATGCATACAACTTCATTCTTAAAAAGGAAAGAGAGAAAAGTAAATTAAGGGTAAGTAATGTAAATGATATACCAGGAGTAAAGGGTAATTTTACTATAGTTAAGATAACGAATGATGATATGCCTTTTCTGGTTGACTCTGTTGTTGCTGCTATTAAATCGCACGACTTGACTATATACTATTATAGTAATAGTGTAATTAATATTAAAAGAAAAAGTGGCTTGATTGATGAGATTTATGATGTAGAAGAAAATAATGGTGTAAAGGAGTCGGTGATATATGTAATTATTAAGGGTATAAGTGATAGTTTTGTTAATACTCTGAAAGAGTCTCTACGAGAAACACTGAAGGCAGTTAATTATGTTGTAAAAGATTGGCGCCTAATGCTACAAAGGCTAGACGAAATGAAGAATGGACTTTGTTCTGTTACTCAAATAACAGATGTTAAGGTCCAGGTTTCACCGTTGTATACTGCTGATCAAGTTATAGATTTTCTAATTTGGTTGAGAAATAATAATTTTATATTTTTAGGTTATCAAGAATGCATTACCGATAGAGATGGAAAACTTGTTTCTAGTGATGAGAAAAATCTTGGTTTGATGAGAGCAAGCAAAGAATATCAAGGTTCTTTAACTTCTTCTGAGGATTTGAATTTGTATATAATAAGGTCAGATCTGATCTCAATAGTTCATCGACGTACATACATGAATTGTATAGGAGTGAAAGAATTTAATGATCAGGGTAATATGGTAAAGGAGAGTCGTTTTTTTGGATTATTTACTTCTATAGCAGAAGTTCAGGATATTCGCACTATTCCAATAGTAAAGAGTAAAGTTAAAGCAATAGAGAGAAAAACAGGATTTGTGCCTGGTGGACACAATAATAAGGCTTTGGTTTCTATTTTACAAGCATTTTCTTGTGATGAATTATTTCAATCGAATGAAGACGAATTATTTAAGATTTGTACTTCAATCATGTCTCTTGCAATTAGGCCAAGAGTTAAACTCTTTTTAAGAAGAGTAGGGAATTTTATTAGTTGTATAATACTAATACCAATGCGGTATGCTAGTGCTAGATTAATGTTCAAGATACGTGATATATTAAAAAATGAGACGAATGCGGAAAGTTCAGATATTTGCAATAATCATATTATTAATGAGTATGATTTAATGAAATTGCATGTGGTTCTAAAGAATAAAAGTGTTAGTGTTCTTAATGATAAGGTTTTGTGTATTGAAAATAAGTTAAGGAATATTACAGAAAAGTGGGAGGATCGTTTTATAGATAACCTATATGGCACTTTCAGTACTGTTGAAGATATATTCATCCGTTACTGCAAAGCATTTCCAATAAGCTATCAGGAGAGTTTTGAACCTCATAGTGCATATTATGATATGAAGAAATTAGAGATGGTGAGAAGGAAAGGAACGAGTGAAGTTGATT
Organism: Wolbachia endosymbiont of Dirofilaria (Dirofilaria) immitis; assembly: GCF_013365455.1. Taxonomy (GTDB): domain Bacteria; phylum Pseudomonadota; class Alphaproteobacteria; order Rickettsiales; family Anaplasmataceae; genus Wolbachia. Next base: position 548,145 of record NZ_CP046578.1, on the reverse strand, counting down.
TGAAGCTTACTCGTGATAATCTTAATTATCAATTGAAGGTTTACACTTCAAGTAACGGTGGGCTTGAATTATCGAAGATATTAAAAATTACTAAGAATTTAGGGACAAAGATCCTGTCTCATAATAGTTATTACATAGAGATTAATGGTGGGATGTGGATACACCATTTTGTGTTATCAAGGGTTGATAAATTAATAAATAACATCACTCTAAAAGAGCAGTTTGAGATGACGATTACGAAAGTATTCAATAGGGAAATCAAAAATGACTATTTTAACAGTTTGATCATTATTGCTGGCTTAGAGTGGAAAGAAGTGCTTCTAATTAGAGCATTAAGTGCTTACTTAAAGCAAATGTCATTTAACTACGATCCAGGATATATCCAAAAAGTGGTCTCAGAGTATCCAAAAGTAGTAAAGTATTTGATACAGCTGTTTCATGTGAGATTTGATCCTAACATAGATATTGATAGAGTAGAAACTACTGATATTTTCAGAGAGAAAATTGAAGAACTTCTGAGGGGAGTCAGTAATGTTTCACATGATTATGTTTTACGTTCTATATTTAACTTGATAATGTCCATTTTGAGGACTAGTTATTATCAAAATGATAAACCTTACTTATCCATGAAATTTGATTCAAATAAAATAAATGGTTTACCTAATCCGCGTCCATACTGTGAATTGTATATTTATTCAAACCTTTTTGAGGGAATTCATTTAAGAGGAGGAAAATTAGCACGTGGTGGTCTAAGATGGTCAGATAGAACAGAGGATTTTCGTACTGAAATTTTAGGGCTTATGAAAGCTCAGATGACGAAAAATGCAGTTATCGTTCCTGTTGGTGCAAAGGGTGGATTTGTAATAAAGAAAGTCTATAGAGATGAAAATACTTTAAGGGAAAAAGGTATTGAATGCTATAAGAATTTTATCAGGGGAATGCTTGATGTTACTGATAATATAGTTGATGGTGAAATAATTCCACCAAAAAATGTGATTAGATATGATGAAGATGACCCATATTTAGTAGTTGCGGCAGATAAAGGTACTGCTTCATTTTCTGATTATGCTAACCAAATAGCCTCCGAGTATAATTTTTGGCTTGGTGATGCGTTTGCATCTGGTGGATCATCTGGTTATGATCATAAAAGAATGGGTATCACAGCTAGAGGTGCGTGGATTGCAGCACAAAGACATTTTTGGAAGATTAATAAGAGTATTTATCAAAATGTGGTTGTTATTGGGATCGGGGATATGGCTGGTGATCTATTTGGGAATGGCATGCTACTTTCAAGAAATGTGCGTTTGATAGGTGCATTTAACCATATGCATATTTTTATTGATCCAAACCCTGATGCAAAAAGTAGTTTCACAGAACGTAAACGTCTTTTTGAGTTACCATTTTCAACTTGGATGGATTATAATAAAGGTTTGATTTCTCAAGGTGGAGGGGTGTTTGAGCGTAGCAGTAAACAGGTAAACGTTTCTAGAGAAATGAAAAAGTGCTTTGGTATAACAGAGGACGTGTTATCTCCAAACAGCTTGATCCGATATTTGCTAAAGGCAGAAGTAGATTTGATATGGAATGGGGGAATTGGCACCTTTGTTAAGGCAAAAAGTGAAAGTCATGATGTAGTTGGTGATAAAGCAAACGATGAGTTAAGAGTGAATGGTAGAGATATCAGGGCTTCTATGTTCATAGAGGGTGGTAATCTTGGTTGCACACAGCTTGGAAGGATAGAATATGCTAAAAGTGGTGGATATATCAATGCAGATTTTATTGATAATTCAGCAGGAGTAATATGTTCTGATCTTGAAGTTAATATCAAAATTGCATTTGTTTCAGTTATGAAAGAAGGTGGTATTTCCCTAAAAAAAAGGAATGAAATACTTTCTAGTATGATAGATGAAGTTGCATCCAAGGTGCTTGAAGACCATAACAAAGTTGAAACGAAAGCGTTGCTCCTTGAGTGCTTACAAGCTAAAGAAAGGTTGGAACAGCACCATAGATTATTGCTCAGTTTAGAAAAATCTGGATTATTGGATAGAAATGTGGAATTTCTTCCAGCTGATGAGGAAATAGCGAGAATGTTGACTGGAGCAGAAGGCTTTAACTCTCCTCAGCTTGCTATTCTTATGTCTTATGCTAGGACAGCAATAAAAAGTGAGATTATATGTTCTGAACTTCCTGAAAAGGATTCTTTATGTCGTGATTACTTACTAAATTACTTTCCACAAGAGATGGCAACAGAGTTTAGAGATTTTATATTGAAGCACCAACTGCGTAGAGAAATTGTTTCTACTTGCATTGCAAATGATATAGTGAATAGGATGGGGTGTATATTTATTAATAATTTAGTTGAAAAAACTGGAATTAAGGTGTACGAGGCAGTTAATTTGTATATTATTGTTAATCATCTATATAGTTTAAATAGCTTATGGCAGAAAATTGATGAATTAGATGGAAAGATTGATGTTAGCTCATACTTGCAAGTGGTAAGGAGCGTGCAAAAGTTTATTGGTAAGGTATCATTTTGGTTAGTAAAAAATCTAGGTAAACTTAGTTTTATAGATTTGAGTGATGTTGCAAAGTTTAAAGATGCAATTGAAACTCTAGGTCAGAACTTGACTGATGTTTTAGATGAACATCTATTGAAAGTTTATCGTCATGGGTCCGTTTCTTTAATAGAACTTAATATAGATAAAGATCTAGCGAAGAAAGTTGCTGACTTGTGCATTTTGGCTTATGCATTGGACGTTATATCTATTTCTGAGCAAACATCTTTATCTATTCTCAATGTTGGTAAAATATACTTTGAGTTAAAATCGCTACTAAGATTTGATCTGATTAGAACAATTGCTATTAAGATGAAGAGTCATTCTTCTTATTGGGATCGTAGCTTAATTAATGATCTATTGGATGATTTAAGTAATTATCATTACAAGCTAACTGTTAAAGTTATAAAATCAGCTAATGACTGTGAAAATAAGGTCCAGGCTTGGGCACGTGATGATGTAGATTACATAGAACATTACAATAGCTTCTTAAATGAAATGGTTGCTTCTAAGCTTGATTTAAGCAAATTGGTATTTATAATTAGAAGAATTAAGGTGCTCGCCTCATAAGAAAATGTTCAACATAGGCCTTCCAGAAATTTTAGTTGTAGCTCTAGTGGGTGTGATTGTTCTTGATAAAAATAAGGTGCCTGTGTTTATTAGTTTTATTAGGGATATATATAGGTATTTTGTAATCGTAAAGTCAAGAATCAGAAGCTTGTTAGAAAATGCTGGAATTGAAGATTTATGTAAGGAGCATAACCACGAGAAGGTAAATTATATAGTTGGTAAAGATGGCAAATTTTATCCTAGTTACAATATAGATAATATATCTAAAGATAATGACAGCGAAGATACTGGTAGTAGATGATGTGCTATCTAATGTTAAGCTTTTAGAAGCTCGGCTAAAAGCGGAGTACTATGCAGTTATTGTAGCTCATGATGGTAAAGAAGCTATAGACTTAGTAGCGAAACAACAGCCTGATATTATATTGCTCGATATTATGATGCCAAAAATAAATGGCTTTGAAGTCTGTAGGAGCTTAAAGAGTGATCCCTTAACAACTCATATTCCAATAATTATGGTGACTGTACTGCATGATACTTACGATAGAGTACAAGGTATTAATGCTGGTGCAGATGACTTTTTGACTAAACCGATAGATGAAACTGCTCTATCTGCACGAATTAAATCTCTTACACGCTTAAAGATGATAATAGATGAATTGCGTTTAAGAGGGGAAACTAATGCTGAAATTGGTGGGGTGGAAGGAAGTAGTATTATGGGTTATTCCAACCAGATTCTTGATGCTAACATACTTGTTATAGATGAAGATATCTTTCAGGCAGGGCGGCAGATATATAATGTACTAAAACAGCGCTTTAGGTTGATTAAAATACTAAATGACCCAATTGAAGCATTAAAGGTTGGTATTGAAGATAATTACGATTTAATTATTTCAGATATGCAATTCTCGAAAACCGATGGCCTACGTTTATGTTCTGAGTTTCGTAGTAAAGTAGAAACACGTTATACACCAATTCTGATTCTTTCTGAAGATTACGATAAAAGCAATTTAGTAAAAGCACTGGATGTTGGTGCTAACGACTACTTAACAGTGCCATTAGACGAAAGTGAGTTGATAGCAAGAGTTAATTTACAAGTGAAGCGCAAGAGGTATCAAGATGCTTTGAGAATGAACTTATTCAATAATATGGAAATGTCTATAAAGGATCCACTAACTAACTGTTATAATAGAAGATATTTTGATGCACACTTAAAAAATATTGTTAAGGACTCTATAGAGAAGAATAGGAGGCTATCTCTTATGATACTTGACATAGACTATTTTAAAGTAGTGAATGACGATTTTGGACATAGTGCTGGTGATGAGCTTTTAAAGCAAATACAGAAAAGAATTTCTGAAAATATTAGAGTAACGGATTTGTTAGCTAGGTTTGGTGGTGAGGAATTTGTTGTTGTAATGCCAGACGCTAGCATATCGGATGCTCATGCTGTTGCAGAAAGGATACGCAAAATTATTGCTATGGAACCTTTTGCATTTTCAGACAAAAACACAACTCATAATGTAACTGTAAGTATTGGAGTTACAGAAATGCAAAAATCTGATGATAATATTAAAAAATTTATAGTACGTGCTGACAGGTATTTATATAAAGCAAAGAATAGTGGTAGAAATAAGGTGATTGCTGACTAATTCCTGAATTAGATGATAGGGCTAAAGCAATGTATGTTTATAGATATGTAGCTCCTTTTTTCCTGTCATCTTAAGAGTTCCTAACACTGGGATCTAGTTTTATTTTATGATTTCTTTATATAAATTAACCTAATATATAGATTTCTTTTCACAATCAAATTAATTTTTTTAACTCTCTTTTCTAGTTTTTACATATCATATTTTAGTGCAAAGCTAGAAATAACCTTGTTTTTATGTTTTCAAGCTTATTTAACTGGATTTTTATGTAGCGTCTATATGTAAAACTTTATTGTATTTATTTATGAGTGTATAAATATAAACTTTTTATGTATAGTAAACAAACCTGCTAAACCTCAGAGCTGGCTACTTAGATGATATCATGAGAGTACTAGAATGGCACCTCACTAGCAGTGGTTGATCCTGTAATTACAGCATTTGTATAATTTTCAGTTATAGACATTGATAAATTTATTAAATAAAGGAAGGAGGTAAAAGAAATCTTATAATGACTAGCTATTCTTTCTAATCTCATATAAGCTGGTGTCTATTATTATTCTAAAACTTTATAAGCGTACTTCAGCTTGTATAAGTGGTAAAAGCTTGAAACTTTATAAGTACATTGGGTGATACATACCGCACAAAATTAAACATAAGATACCAACTACGTGATGCTTTTGTTATTCAACTTGTGCAGATTATGAAGATAACTAAATATCTTTATTGTTATGATAGAGAGGCTGGAGAAGTCTGTTAAGTAGTTTTTGATACTGTTCTTATGAATTAAGAACGTAAGCTAGTTAACTATTTAGATAGTGGGGAGTAATGCCATTGATTATATTAGTTCCATTTGTTATATATAGTGTTTCTAAATATGAAAGATAATGGATAGATATGATATAGTAGTTGTAGGTGGTGGTCCTGGTGGCTATATAGCAGCAATTAGAGCGGTACAGCTTGGGTTTAAAGCTGCAATTGTTGAAAAAGAAGAAAAATTAGGTGGCGTATGCTTAAATTGGGGATGCATACCAACTAAATCGATACTTAGGGCATCTGAAGTCTATGGACTTATAAAGAAATCGGAGAGGTTTGGTATAAAGGTAAAGGATGTGAGCTTTGATATACAATCGATAGTAAAATACTCAAAAAATATTATTGATAAATTGTCAAGTAGTCTTTCATACTTAATGAAAAAAAATGACATTAAAGTCTATCATGGTTTTGGTAAACTTGTAGGTAATTGTACTATAAGGATTTTTAGTAGCGGAAAAGAGCAAGAAATTTCTTCTAAGCATATTATTTTAGCAACAGGTGTAAGAGCACGAAATCTGCCTGGAGTGGAAGTAGATGGAGACTTGATATGGAGTGCTCGTCATGCTGTAGCTCCAGAGAAATTACCAAAATCGTTGCTAATCATAGGATCTGGTGCAATTGGGGTGGAATTTGCAAGCTTCTGTAGTACTTTGGGAGTTGATGTTTCAATTATAGAGGTAAAAGACACTATTTTGCCGTTAGAAGATAGGGATATTTCAGGATTAGCGCAAGAAATATTTATGAAACAGGGAATAAAAATATATACAAACAATAGTATAAAGACTGTAACTAAAAATAGAGGCTCTGTTAAAGTACAGCTAAGTAGTGGTAAAAGCAAGGAATTTGATAGAGTGATTGTTGCAGTTGGCGTTCAAGCAAACACTGAGAATATAGGTCTAGAGAATACAAAGATTAAATTGAGTCCTTCTGGCTTTATTGAAACGAATGAATGGTATGAAACATGTGAGCCGAATATATATGCAATAGGTGATGTAGCTGGCCCTCCATGTTTAGCACATAAAGCGAGTTATGAAGCTATGATCTGTGTTGAAAAGATTGCTGGTAAGGGTACTCATGTATTAAAAAAAGAGTGCATACCAAATTGTACTTACTCTCACCCACAAATAGCAAGTGTTGGCCTAACTGAAGAACAAGCGATTAAAGGTGGATATGATATAAAAGTAGGAAAGTTTTATTCTAACTTTAATGGTAAATCTATTGTGTTCGATGAAACTGGAGGATTAGTGAAAACGGTAATAGATAAAAAAACAGGTGAGCTACTTGGAGCTCACCTGTTAGGAGCGGAAGTAACAGAGTTGGTTAGCAATTTTGTTTTTGCAAAGCAAATAGAAGCAACAGATCTTGATATAAAATCTACAATTTTTCCTCACCCAACTGTTTCGGAAATGATACATGAATCAGTACTTGCTGCGGATAATGAGTCACTAAATAGTTGAGTTAGCGTTCCATTATTTTAAAGCTGCAAGTATCTTGAGCAGAAGTTTTATTATGTGTTTTAACCTATAACGGATTGATATCATTGTCAGGCTTCTGTTACCTTTCTTTTAGTTCTTCGGCTGCTGCTTTCACTTTAAGCTTTATCTTCGGATTTGAGATCTTTTGTATCCTTTATTACCTAAATCTTGTTGCTTAAATTAGTGTTTCCCATTTTTGTTATGTCAGCTTTTGCTGAAATATACTGACACTCAAATTAAGGAAACTTTTATCTACTTTTTAGCAGTTCCATGTGAAGCCTCTTCATTTTGGCTTCTATTTGTCTTTAGGCTTATTTTTGTTAAGTACTTTTGACTTTCTACTATAAAGCTTGATAGAATTCAATGTGCAAATTATTAAATAATAGTTAACAATCTAATACTAATTGCTATACGCAGATGGATATTATTCTCGCAACAGGCGGAACAGGTGGGCACATTTTTCCAGCTATGACCTTGGCGAAAGCACTAGAGTTGCAAGGGTACAGTTGTATATTGTTTACTAATAAAAAAATAGATAAAAATACAGATGTAGAGAGCTATACCCTACCATTATGTAAGCCAAGCAGCAGTAAATTTAAATTTTTCCTTTTGTTAACGTATAGTTTTATATTAGCATTGTGTCGAATAAAAAAATTGAAGCCAAGGCTAGTTATTGGTTTTGGCAGCTATGCTTCTTTTCCAACTCTTCTTGCGGCAAAAATTCTTTTTATACCTGTAATTTTACATGAACAAAATATAGTTTTAGGAAGGGTAAATAGATTTTTTCTTAATAGTGCAGAGCTGATTGCGACTAGCTTTCCAGAAACTAAATATGTAGAGAGCAATAGGTGTATTTTTACAGGAAATTTTGTTTATGTAAGAGCGCAGGACTATTCTTATATTCACTCTGGAAAGAGCTTGAATATATTAGTGATAGCAGCTAGTCAGGGTGCAAGTTTTTTTGATGATGTAGTAAGTGATGTGATTTGTAATTTACCTATTGAAGTGAAAAAAAAGCTTAAAGTAATACAGCAATGTACTAAGAAGAATATTAATAAGGTCAAAGGCCTGTATAAAAGTGTAAAGGTTAATAGTGAATTAAGTGAGTTTTTCAATGATATGGAGAGTAGGTTAGCAAGTGCTCATTTGGTAATTAGCAGAGCAGGGGCGACTTCAATAGCAGAAATTACTCTTGCTGGGCGTCCTGCTATATATATTCCTTATCCTTACTCAAAAGATGGTCATCAATTTTACAATGCAAAATATATTGAGAGTTTGGGAGCAGCTGTGATAATTGAGCAAAATGGTGAGACGAAAAGAAATTTGAAAGAATTACTAATTGGTTTATTAGGAAATACTCAAAAATTGAGTGATATGGCTAATAATACTAAGAAAGCAAGGGTAAAAAATGGAGTTAATGAGTTTATTAAGGTAATAGCTCAAAGATTTGGATGATGAGTGTGGCTACTTACTTTTTCTTCAAATGTATCCCATAGTTTTTTCTCTAATGCTATATTATATAGCTTATTAATGTAAACTATACCTGTAGGTGAAGTTGTATTAATTTCAAGGAGAAAATTATCTATAATGTCAATGCCAACAAATATTAATCCTCTTTTCTTTAGTTCAGGGCCGATTTTATTACAAATTTCGTTGTCTCTATCATTCATTTCAACAGGTACAAAACTTGCTCCAAGTTGCAAGTTTGTTCTTATTTCTTCACTAGCTCTTGGGATTCGTTTCATTACTCCAATTGGTTGGCCATCCAATAGTAGTGTTCTTTTATCTTTATCTGTATTTTTGCAAAATGCTTGCGCAATTACAGGGCATTCATATTTTGAAATCATGAGTTCTGCTACTACTTGAATGTTGCTTTCATCTTTTATTCTTATTACGTCGTTTCCTCCATAATTATATAATGGCTTCAGAATAATATTTTTATTATGATTGTGGTAAAAACTTCTAATCATTGATATATTCTCGGTAATTAAAGTTGGTAAAGTTAATTCTGGAAATAGTGAAGTGATTAATTTTTCAGGACAATTTCTTATCTCTGTTGGGTTATTTATTACTAAAGCATTAGTCTTTTCTAAAATATAGGTAGTTGTAATGTAACGTATATCAAAAGGTGGATTCTGTCTAATAAAAATGATTTCTATTTCATTCAAATTGATTGTTACATCTTTTCTCGAGGTAAAACTAGAATCATCAGCGCTGACTTTCTGAGCAAGAGCGACTGGCTGGTTTAAATTTAATGCTAAATTATTAGGAACATAGATGAAGATCTCGTGGTTCCTTTTTTGTGCTTCTTTTATTAATGCAAATGTAGTGTCAGTTTCAAAATTTATATTTTCATCCATTTGAAAAGCAATTCTCATTTTACATACCACCTTTAAAATAAAACTACCGTTTATAAGCTAAGTTTTCATTAGCGTCGTAGCTTACTGTGTCTATGTCGTACGTAGCTTACAACTTGCTTTACTCCTTTAACCTTTCTTGCAATTGCTATTACGGCTTTTAGTTCTGCTTTATTTTGAGCTATACCCATTAAATAAACAGCTCCATCAACAGTGTTGACGCTGTAATTAATTGATTTGATGTTTCTTTTTCCCAGGAACCTTGTTCTTATTTCTGCTGTTATCATACCATCTATAATAGTATCAAGTATAGAATTTGTTTGAATTGGTGTTACCCTTATTTCATTTATCACCTCTTTGACTTCTTTTTCTTGCCAGGCTATTCTTTCTGCTGTAAGCTGTTTTTCAGGTGTATCAACATTTCCAATGAGCAATACTCTTCCTTCACTTACTTTAACCTTTATGGATGAAAATAGTCCATGTTTTAAGAGGCTCTTATTGATTCTAATTATTATAGTTGTATCGTCAACAGTATTTCCTAAAGATTTATCTTGCATTGCTACTGCTGTTGCTGTTGTGGCTACTACGCCACTTATTATAAGAGTTGTGCACCCACTCTGTGTAATCAAGAAAGTTGCAAGTAAAAAATTTACTATCAGTCTCATTATTGATTTTCAGAATTTAGAATTTTCGTTAAAAGATATTAATAAGCTTTTCTGATTGTGTAAATGCCATAAGTTGATAAGACTTTAGATCTTGAGTATTTTGATGTTATATTTATAATATTAATTAAGTGATTTATGCTTGCTTAAGTAGATTTATAAGTAGGGTTGGTCAATATTATAAGTTGTTAACTAAATTTGTGACACTCAAATTTGATCTTCAAGCTTAATCCTATTATAGGGTGATAGAATGAGTTTATGGCAGCTACGAATTGCTGGAAAATTCTTGCGGATATGGCGGAATTGGTAGACGTGCCAGGTTTAGGTCTTGGTGAGCTTGTTCGTGGGGGTTCAAGTCCCTCTATCCGCACTTGTATAATTTAAGTTTAAGTAAAAATTTATAATCACTAGATACATTTTTGTTTGTGTAAAAAACCCTTCTTAAGGATTGTATTTAAATTAAATTCTGGTAAAATAACTTTATTAAGGTGTGTATTAAAATACTTATAAATAGATTACAATGTCTAGTAGTATACCTCAAAGTGCAGTCGAAATAGGTGTATTGGGTAGCATTTATACTTATAGGGAGTTAGGTATAGATAAACTTAAGCATGAATATGAAATCACAGTGAGTAGTGATTGCATAAGGCAGAAAATGGGTTCTAGGCTGCAAGAAATAGCGAAGAATGCAAAATTGCCTGGATTTCGTTCTGGAAAGATGCCTTATGATCTTGTTGTTACGAATTATAAAAGCGAGGCTTTAGAGTATGTGGTAAATAATGTGATTGATTATTGCTCTAGTGATCTGATAAAAAAGGTTGGAGTTAAATTTCACGTTTATCCTAAGGTTGACATTGTGTCACTGCCAAATCTGGACAAAAAGGATAAAGAGAACGATTTTATATATAGGCTATCTTTCGAATCGATGCCAGAAGTGCCAGCGATAGATCTTGACAAAATAAATTTGAAGAGAGTTGAAGCAAAAATTGAAGAGGAAGATATAAAAGAATTTATTGATTCTATGAAGGCAAAATTTCCTGATTTTGTCTCTGTTAGTGATGTTTCTTATCGAGCAAAAAATGGAGATAAACTTATAATTGACTTTAAAGGGCGAATTAGAAATAAGCTTTTTCGAGGTGGAAGTGACAAGAACTTTAATGTGATTTTAGGTTCCGGGACACTTGTTAATGGTTTTGAGGATCAATTGATTGGTATGAGAAAGGGAGAAACGAAAAACTTTAAGTTGAAGTTCCCTGAAGATTATCAGGTGATTCCTATCGCAGGACAGGAAGCTGATTTTTTTGTTCTAGTTAGTGATATTAAAATTATTCAAGGTTTTGGAAGTGATGATGAAGTAGCTAAAAGAATGGGGTTTAAAGATTATTCATTACTGAAAAATTATGCTAAAGAAATAATTGGTAATCAGTGTAAAGAAATGGGGGATATCTTGATTAAGAAGGAGTTGTTTGATTATTTAGATGCTAATTATAGCTTTGGATTACCTACAGAGGTAGTAAAACAGGAACAACAGAGAGTAGAAAAGGAATTGAATTTTAGGGATGATTCCTGTAAGGAGGCTGAAAGGCGTGTAAAGCTTGCAGTGTTATTTATGAAGTTTAGTACGGAGCATAAAATATCGTTGACTCAAAATGATATTCTAAGTGTTGTTATGAATCAGTATGTCGATAAGAGCATGCCGCTTGATAAAGTAGTGAAGCATTTTAAGTCAGATAAGCAGTTTCAAGGGTTAGTTAAAGGACAAGCTCTTGAGCATAAAGTTACAGGTTATATAATGGAAAAGGTTAATAAGGAAGAGCAAGTTGTTTCTGTGAAAGAGTTAAAGGAGTTATTTTATAATATTTAATAGGAAGGGTATGACTCTTATACCGATTGTAATTGAGCAAACTAGTCGTGGCGAGCGTGCTTATGATATATATTCAAGATTAGTAAAAGAGAGGATAATTTTTGTCACTGGACCTATTGAAGATAGCATGGCTAGTGTAATAGTGGCACAGCTTTTATTTTTAGAGTCAGAAAACCCTGACAAAGATATTTATATGTATATTAACTCGCCAGGTGGTATTGTGACTGCTGGTCTGTCGATCTATGATACGATGCAGTATATAAAGCCGGATGTTTCAACTTTGTGTATAGGTCAAGCTGCATCTATGGGTTCTCTGTTGCTTGCAGCTGGTACAAAGGGCAAGCGTTATTCTTTGCCTCATTCAAGAATTATGATACATCAGCCATCTGGTGGTTATCAAGGTCAGGCAACTGATATAGAGATACATGCTAATGAGATTTTGCGAGTTAAGAAGAAGCTAAATCAGATCTATGAGAAGCATACTGGAAATTCACTAAAGAAAATTGAAGAAATGATGGAGAGGGATAAATTCATGGATTCTGAGGAAGCTAAGAAAATTGGCTTAGTTGATAGAGTGATGGCTGAGCGTGAAGATGTTAAAATTAAGTAGAGGGTAAATTAATGGGTAACAATAATGATTTACACCGTTGTTCTTTTTGTAATAAAGCACAAAATGAAGTAGATAAATTGATCACTAATTCTTCAGATGGTTTAAAGGTGTTTATTTGTAATGAGTGCATAGAGTTATCTCATAGGGCAATAAGTCAAAAGAAAGGAGGGCCTTTCAATTCAGATTATATGTCTGATGTGAAGTTATTATTGAAGAAGCCTGAAGACATAAAAAATTTTCTTAGCAAACATGTTGTAGGTCAAAAGCATGCACAACATGTTTTGTCTGTGGCTATGTATAATCATTGTCAATCCATGGCACAAGTTCACTCTATAAGTGATGTTGAGATTGAAAAATCAAATGTAATGCTCATTGGTCCCACTGGTTCTGGCAAAACTTTGTTAGCTAAAACACTTGCTAAAGTCTCAGATGTGCCATTCGCTATGGCTGACGCGACAACTTTAACGGAAGCAGGTTATGTAGGTGATGATGTAGAAAGTGTGTTGTCGCGTCTATTGCAAGCTGCAAATTATGATGTTACAAAAGCACAGCGTGGTATAGTATTTATAGATGAGATAGATAAAATTACGAGGAAATCTGAGAGCACTTCAATAACGCGTGACGTTTCAGGTGAAGGAGTGCAGCAAGCTCTGCTTAAGATTATGGAAGGTACAGTTGCTTATGTTCCACCGCATGGAGGACGTAAACATCCGCAGCAAGAACTTATACAAGTGGATACTAATAATATATTATTTATTTGTGGAGGAGCTTTTGAAGGTCTAGATAAGATCATTGAAGCAAGGAAAAGAGGAACATCGGTTGGCTTTGGAGCGGATATTAGTCATTCTAGGGAGCAAAGGAAAAAGAATGTTCTACATGATGTTCAACCAGAAGATTTGATTAGATTTGGTTTAATACCAGAATTTGTAGGGCGGGTTCAAATAACTGCTGTTTTAGATGAGTTAGATCATGAAGATTTAGTACATGTATTAATAGAGCCAAGAAATGCATTAATAAAACAGTACAAGGCATTACTTGCGTTTAGCAAAGTGAACCTTGAGTTTACAGATGAAGCAATATCAGCAATAGCTGAAAAGGCTATGAGTTATAAAACAGGTGCAAGAATGTTGCGTGCTATTTTAGAGTCACTTTTGCTTGATATTATGTATACAGCTGGAAATGGAGGTTTTGAAGGTAGTACAATAGTAATCACTAAGGAAATGGTAGAGGTAGGAAAAGCAGTGATTAGTTGTAATAACAAAGACACTGTTATCACAGTTAATGATTGATTTAAGATATATATTATGAGCGTTGAATGTGCTATAGACTCTAGTTTTGTTACATTGCCAGTATTGCCTTTAAGGGATGTAGTAGTTTTCCCAAGTATGGTCGTTCCTTTGTTTATAGGTAGGGAAAGGTCTATCAATGCATTAGAGCGTGCAATTGATGATAGCAGTTGTCAAAATGAGATTTTCCTTGTAACACAACGAGATGGTTCTGTTGATAACCCGGAGCCACAAGACCTTTATGAGGTAGGTGTGCTGGCAAATATTGTACAATCATTAATAAGATTACCTGATAATGCAGTAAAGGTTGTAGTTCAAGGAGTAAACAGGGGAAGAGTTTTAGAATATATTAGCTCTCATACTTTATTACAGGCTAAAGTAGAGTTGAGTAATTATTATGAGCATGAAGATGATGAAGATAATGTTGATCTAGAGGCTTTGAGACGTTCTGTTATAAGTGCATTTGATAGCTGGTGTAAACTGAACAAGAAGAATCATCCTGAAATTATTATCAACCCCATTGAACAAATCAAGAAGCTTGATCAGCTTGTAGATACAATAATTTCGTGCCTAAATGTAAAGGCCTCAGATAAACAAAGCATACTTGAAACTTATAACCCAGTAGAGCGTTTAAGAAAAACTTTTACTTTTATTGAAAGAGAGATAAGCATTTTAGATGCACAAAACCGTTTGTGTAAAACAATTAAATCGCAAGTTGAGAGCACTCAGAAAGCTTACTATCTTAATGAACAGTTGAAAGCTATTCAGAAAGAATTAGGCGAATTTGAAAATGGAGAAGAAGGAAGTACAGTAAATGAATTTGAGAAAAAAATAAATGAAACGAAGCTTTCTCAGGAAGCAAAAGAAAAAGCTGTAACTGAGTTGAAGAGATATAGGAAAATGAATCCAGTTTCTCCTGAAGCTACAGTTATATCTAATTATCTGTATTGGTTGCTTGATCTGCCGTGGGGAAAGTATAAGGATACAAAAATTAACTTAAATACAGCAAAGAAAATCTTAGATAAGAATCATTATGGAATAGGGAAAGTAAAAGATAGGATAGTAGAATTTTTAGCAGTATTGAAAAGAGTAAAAGAGATAAAAGGTCCTATACTTTGCTTAGTTGGGCCACCTGGTGTTGGTAAAACTTCCTTAGCTAAATCTATAGCAAAAGCAGTAGGTAGAGACTTTGTCCGTATTGCTCTTGGTGGTATACGTGATGAATCTGAGATACGTGGTCATAGAAAGACTTATATTGGTTCAATGCCTGGTAAGATTATTCAACACATGAAAAAAGCTAATTCGTGTAATCCGCTCTTTTTGCTTGATGAGATAGATAAGATGGGTTCTGATTCGCGTGATGATCCTGCGTCTGCATTGCTTGAGGTTTTGGATACAGAACATAATATGCACTTTACAGATCATTATTTAGAGGTTGAGTTTGATCTTTCAAGTGTAATGTTTGTAGCTACAGCGAATAGCTTAAATTTGCCGTATCCTTTGCTTGATAGGATGGAGATTATACAATTGTCTGGTTACACTGAAGATGAGAAGGTTAATATTGCTAGGTATTATCTAATTCCTAAGTTGAAAAAGGAGCATGGTTTACGTCAGAAGGAATGGAGTATAGATGATGATGCATTATATGAGTTAATACGCTTATACACACGTGAAAGTGGTGTGCGTAGTATGGAAAGGGAGCTTGCAAAACTTATGAGGAAGGCAGTCAAAAAAATATTGATTGATAAAAGTAAGAAAATATCTGTAGGGGTTGATAATTTACAAGATTATTTAGGTGTACGTAAATATACTTTTGGTATTGCAGAAAATGAGAGTTTAGTGGGGGTGGTAACTGGACTTGCTTATACTGAAACAGGTGGTGACATTTTAATGATAGAGTCAGTTCTGATTCCCGGTAAGGGGGAAATAAAATACACTGGGAAACTTGGAGAGGTGATGCAAGAATCTATAAAAGCTGCATATAGTTATGTTCGATCGAATTGTCTATTTTTTGGTATAGAGCCTGAAAGGTTTCAAAGTAATGATATACATTTACATATACCTGAAGGTGCTGTACCAAAAGATGGGCCTTCTGCTGGTAGTGCAGTATGTACGTCTATTGTTTCTCTTATGACAAGTATACCAGTTGACAAAAGTGTTGCTATGACAGGTGAAGTGACATTACGCGGTAGAGTTTTGGCTATTGGAGGTTTAAGGGAAAAGTTACTTGCAGCACTTAGAGGATTAATTAAGACTGTAGTTATACCTAGCGAAAATGAGAAAGATATACAAGAAATTCCAGCAAAGATTAAGGAAAAGGTTAACATAGTTCTTGTCAAGAATATTGATGAGGTGATAAAGGTTGCTTTGATACGACCCACTATTCAAATCGAAGGTAATACCGGGAATAACACACCATCTTCTTCTGTAGAAAATAGAGGCGGTAGCTTTCCTGAGTTAAAAACACTAAAGCATCAGACCTTTTTATGGCTTTAGTAGTGCAATAATAAGTTTCAAATAGCTATGAAACAGAATGAAAACTGCTTACCAAATTTTTGCTATCCTTCTTATTATGATAATGATAAGTATTCAATTATCTTTAATTTTGTGTAGATTAAGCGATAAAAGTATTACATAATTGATATTCTATGTTTAATTTTTGTATTGTATGTACCTTATATCTTTACGACATTTCCTGGTTTGTTTATATAAGCTGAAATGAATTTGTAAAGCGTTAAGATAGTAGTTACAAAATTAGGGAGAGATGTTACAAGGCCTCTTTTACCTTCTTTTTTATTGGTGAATTTCATAAATGTTTATGACTAAAGGTTAGTTGTATTAGAGAACACTGAATCATGGTTATTAAATGCGAGAAAGCTATACGATAGTGTAATGTTTCAAGGACTTCATTTGGTATCCAGCTTTCTAAAGTAGTTCTGCGGAACGTAATTGATAGTAAATTGAAAAGTGCCTTTTAAGTGAGTAAAATAAGTTGTGTATTTTTTTATTAATTAGCACACTAAAGGTATGCAAAAATTTCATATACCTGTTTATTTTGCACTGGTTCCTATAATTGGTATGTTGTTCTTAGTGTACCATATGATTTTCCCGTGCTTAATATCTGTTATTGTCGCATATTCATTTAATCCGCTAGTGGTAAAGTTTGAAAAGCATAAAATACCACGCCTATATTCTGTTATTTTTATAATATTTGTGCTACTGTTGGCTCTTGTATTGGTTATTATGTTTGTTTTACCTATCATATATGTTCAAATTACTTCGGTGTTAAATTTTTTAATTAGTCAAGCACCTTCATTAAACCTTAAAGCTATCCCATCTGTGTTAGAGTTTCTTAATATAAAAGTAGGAGATGGTTTATTTGATCTTTTATCCGAAAATCTAGCAAAAAATTGTGGTAATTATATGTCTTATTCTATAAATGCTTTTGGTATTGTAGTTAATTTTATTGTTCAGGCGTTGAGTTCGAGCTTTGGCTTAATTCATGCATTATCATTGGTAGTAGTTATTCCAACAATGTTTTTCTATATGTTGCGTGATTGGCCTCTGATTATAGTAAAGATTAGTGAATTAGTTCCTGTTCTTTATAAAGAAAAAGTTACAGATTTTTTTTTAAAAGTGGATTTTATTATATTTAATTACCTAAAAGGACAGGCAAATATATGTGTTATTATGGTAGCCTTTTATTCTATAGGTCTTAGTGTAATTGGGTTAAAACATCCTATTGCTATTGGAATTTTAGCAGGAACGCTAACGTTTATACCTTATATAGGGCCATTAATATATACTACTGTTGGTTTTTTCAGTGCTATTGCTCAGTTCAGCTGGTGGTTCAAGAGTGCTGCTGTTTTATTATTGTTTAGTGTTGGACAGTTAATAGATGCGAACATACTAGTTCCTTTGTTAATAGGGAAAAAAGTTCATATGCACCCGGGTGTAGTTATTCTTGGAATAACTACGTGCGCTTCATATTTTGGACTGATAGGTATATTATTTTTTATTCCAATAATAGCGATTTTTAATGTATCAATAAAGTATGTAGTAGATGTATATCTGCAAAGTGAGTTTTATAAGGGTAGCTAGCAGATTTTTTGTATAACTAGTCTATATTGATAATGAAGAGGTGGATAATAAAATATCCTGTGTATACTAGAAGAATAAGTGAATTTTGATATAAACTCACTGTCAGGGATATAGGATGTTTAATGTACAGTTAAATTTATTCAACAATAATCAAGCTGATTATAGTAGGCAAAATTTTATTATTTTATGTGAAAATAAGCACGTATACAGTTCAGTAATTGATGATCTATTTTGGAAATGTCTGATTCTTTTTGGTCCTCGAGGTTCTGGTAAGACTCACCTTGCTCACATCTGGCGATCAGTAAACAATGCGATTTTTATTAATGTGAATAATTTTGTCAGTAAGATGAAATATAGTGATGCTTTTGTTTTAGAGGATATACAAAATGTTCAAGATCAAGTGATGTTATTACATTGTTACAACTATATGAAGGAAAATAACAAAAGGCTACTTATTACTTCTTCAGCTTCGCCAAAAAGACTTAATTTAAGGTTAAAAGATTTAAGTTCTCGTGTACTATCAACTACCAGTGTTAAAATTCCGCCTGCAAGCGAAGAGTTATTACGAATTATGCTGATAAAACGATTTTCAGATAAACAACTTAGGGTTAATTTGAGGGTGATTGATTATATTTTAGCAAGGATAGAACGTTCTTTTTGCAGTGTTAATAAAATTATGGAGAAAATAGATAATGAATCCATGGGATCAAATATTACTATTCCCTTTATTAGTACTTTACTAAAAAAGAGTGGTTGTTATATATATTAGGGATTTATTAGTATCTGTGGTCTAGCAAATGATCTACCGCTTAATTACTCTGGTGCTATAAAACTACTGTAGGTATAATTGGATGTGGCTAAGGGTAATGTATTGCAGTAGTTTGTAGATATTTTCTATAGGTTTGATATTATAATTTAACTATGGTAAAAGTAAGGTCAAATCTAAAAAAGAAATTAAGACGCAGGCTTATTGTACTTATAATATTGGTGAATGCTTTGTTTATCTCATATTTTTTGATAAAAAATATGAGTAACGTTTCTAATCAAACTGTAGTTAAAGAAATAAATATAGGAGTTAGTGGTGGAGAGTGAACAATTGCAAGATAAAAAAGAAAATCTTTATATAACCTATTATATAGATGTTTTAGTATCAGAGAGGTCTGCTACGCAAAATACTTTAGAAAGTTATCGTTCGGATTTACTTCAGCTTGAGGATTTTTTATTGAGAGGTGGTACTACTTTAATTAATGCAAGTAAAGCTAATATTAAAGATTATGTGAAGTCTCTAAGCATGCAAAAGAAATATAAAGGTAGTTCTATATCAAGAAAGATATCTGCTGTGAAAAATTTTTATAAGTGCTTATTTAATGATGGAATAATAGATTTTAATCCAGCTCCAGCTAATGATGATGAATTAAAAAGTCCGAGAGTTTCTCGTCCTCTACCAAAGTGTTTAAGTGTTGGAGAAATGCTTTTGCTGATGAATACAGTCAGAAAATCAGTAAGCGGATCGAATAAAGAGATAAGCAATAAGAGACTATGTGCCATTTTAGATATCCTTTACTCTTCTGGTATGCGTATTACTGAACTGATTAATATGAAGTTATGTGAGGTATTACATTTAGTAAATAGTAATGACAGAGAATGTTTTATAATTATAAAAGGGAAAAGTGGTAAAGAAAGGCAAATCCTTTTTAATGAACAAGCACTAAAAAGCCTTAAAAATTATTTATCAGTTCGTTGTAACCTAATACCTGGAGATAAGGAGTCTGATTGGTTATTTCCAGGTAGTAAACCTAATAAGCCAATTACAAGACAGAGAATCGGTCAATTAATTAAGGAATTAGCAAAAAAGTGTAATATTGATGAAAGTAAAATCTCTCCGCATGTAATTAGGCATTCTTTTGCTACTCATTTACTGGATAGTGGAGCAAGTATTGTACTGATACAAAGAATTCTTGGTCATACTAACCTTTCTACAACTCAAATATATACTCATGTTACTAACAAAGAATTGAAAGGTAAATTAGCTGACTTACACCCTATTACTCAGGTGATTAATAGTTAAACTTATTGTTTAAAGTTTGTAGTAGAGTTAAACTTAAATAAATTCATCTAGATTTGGTAGCTTTGAATTTGTTATTTAACTTTTTTCTTGTATTGTGGGGAGTACTTTATACTTTAGTTACTCTTCCTGTACTCTTTTTTCCTACACATGTAGTAACTATTTTTCTTGCCTTTTCAGTTAAGGTTGTATTTTACATGCTTCGTTTATTATGTGGTATTGAGTATGAAATTAGAGGGGTGGAAAACATTCCAAAGCAGCCCTTTATAGTAGCCTCTAAACACCAATCTCCGTTTGAGACATTTATTTTTATACTTTTATTTAGAAATGCAGTTTTTGTTTTAAAACGTGAACTAAAGTGGATCCCATTTGTTGGCTTACATCTCGTCGTGCTTGGAATGATTTTTATTAACCGCTTGGATGGTATCAGCTCTATACGCCATATTGTTAAGCTAGCAAAGGTACGTGTAAAAGAAAATAGGAGCATAATTATATTTCCTGAAGGTACCAGGACGCTTGCAAAGCAAAAGGTGAAGTATCAATCGGGTGTAGCTGCTTTATATAGTATATTATCTGTTCCTGTGTTACCAGTTGCTTTAAATACTGGTTTATTTTGGCCAAAGAGCATACTTTCTGTGAAAAAAAATCCTGGAAAGGCGATAATAGAGATATTGCCTTCAATATATCCGGGATTAAGCAGAGGTGAATTTTTAAAAAAATTAGAAAAAAATATTGAAGAAAAAAGTAGTGAATTGGCTGAAGGAAAACTGGTATTGCAAATTAGTGGAAAGTTTTTATAATGAGAAGGAAATATAGTGTTGTAGTTATTAATATATGGCAAATCATAAAAGTGCTAAAAAAATGGTGAAAGTGATAACAAAGCGCACTTTGATAAACAAAATGCGCAAAAGTAAAACTCGTACTGCTATTAGAAAATTAGTTGATATAATTAAATCTGGTAATAAAGAGAGTGTTATTCTAGCATTTCGAAACGCTGAGTCTAATTTGCATAAGTGTGTAAATAAAGGTGTTCTTCATAAGAAGACTGCTGCACGTAAGATAAGTCGCTTGAATGCGAGAGTAAAAGCATTGATGACTGTTTGATGCAATTAATCTAAGGTTAATTAAGGTTTTATGTGTACTTTTTGGTTTACGTGCTTTATATAAAGTTTGAGTAGCTTAAATTATGGATAAAAAGGCGTTATTAGAATTAAGCAATGGATTAAAAGTTGAGCTACCCATATTAAGCGGAACAATAGGTCCTGATGTATTAAATATTAAGGACTTATATAAGGTGACAGGACTATTTACTTATGATCCAGGGTTTATTTCCACATCTGCGTGTTCTTCTGCAATTACATTCATTGATGGGAATGAAGGAGTACTTAGGTATAGGGGGCATGATATAACTGATTTGGCAGAGAATAATGATTTTACTACTGTAATTTATTTATTACTCTATGGTAAGTTGCCCAGTCTAGAACAATATGAAATGTTTCTTCTAAAAATAAAAAGGTTGTCCAAAGTGCCAGAGCAGGTTATTGATGTGATTAAAGCGTTTCCAAAAACTGCTCATCCTATGTCAATTTTGATTGCATGTTTTGCAAGTTTGTCAGCATTGTACTATGAAGAGCATGGTACTAATATTAATAATAAAGACCTGGATTTTGGAATCTCTGCGATAGCACAAGTTCCTGCAATTGTTGCAATGATATATAGATATATCAACAATCAGACATTCATAGATGCTGATAGTGAATTAAACTATAGTGAAAATTTCTTAAGGATGATGTTTGGTGATACTTTTGATAGTAATAGAAGCACTCTTTTTGCAAGGGCTCTGGATAAAATATTTACTCTTCATGCTGACCATGAGCAAAATGCTTCTACGACAGCTGTTAGATTAGTAGGGTCAGCTGGTTCTAATCTATTAGCGAGTCTGTCTGCAGGGGTTGCTGCCCTTTGGGGGCCAGCACATGGTGGAGCTAATGAGGCAACTATAAGTATGTTAAAGGAAATAAGACAAAGTGGGGATATAGATAAATTTATTAAAAAAGCTAGAGATGATAAAGATCCATTTAGACTAATGGGATTTGGGCATCGTGTTTATAAAAACTACGATCCGCGTGCACGTATATTGAAAGACACTTGTGATGAGGTTTTAGATAAGCTCGAGCAGAATAATGAACTACTTGAGATTGCAAAGAAGCTTGGGGAAATAGCTTTAAAGGATGAGTATTTTGTTGTGCGTAAGTTATATCCTAATGTTGATTTTTACTCTGGTATAATAATGAATGCTATTAATATTCCTTCAAATATGTTCACGCCTATTTTTGCTCTTTCAAGAACCACTGGGTGGGTCGCTCAATGGTATGAAATGATGAGTGATAGAGAAACTAAGGTTTGTAGGCCGAGACAACTCTATATTGGTAAGTGAACCTGCATTCCTAATTTTAAGCGTTAATTGCCACAGATTTAATATATCCATTTAGGTACAGATCCATTTAGGTACAGGGAGCCTATAGTTCATTTATATATTTCTTAATTTCAGCTGCAATCTTATCAGATTGACTTTCATCTGAGTTTAGATCAGCTGTAAAGTGTGTGATGTATTTTCCCTTAGGGCCAATAAGATATATTATCGAAGAATGGTTAATCTCTTCTTCTCCGCCAGTTTTGCTAGCGTATACTTTATAACTTGTAATTACCTCATCTATTTTTTCTCTTTCACCAGTCAACATCTGTATTCTATAGTCAAATTGCTGCTGAAATTCTTTAAGCTTTTCTGTACTGTCACGTTCAGGGTCAACTGTTATGAAAAATGTTTGTAGCTTCTTATTAGTTTTCTCATCTAGTTTTGTAAGTACCTCTGAAATTATTCCAAGATTCATAGGGCAAACCTTTTTACATGAAGAGAACCCAAAGAAAATCATCATATACTTATCTTTAAAATCTTGACTGTGTATAATTTGATTGTCTTGGTTAATTAGAACAAAATCTCTTCCTATTTTAACTTCTGTGTTGTGGGTAGCTATTGAGGTAAATATGTATCTTTTGGTGAAATAACAATAACTAAGAAAAATGACTACTAATAATGCTATTAGCATAACAGGTAACAATCTTGTAAACTTGGTCATCAAAAACACCTTGAAAAAATAAGATTATATCTTATTAATTAATTTACTCAATATATTCTTTCCAAAGTGGGTTATTAATTTTATCTAACAGTTTTCTATGTTCATTAACTTCTTCATCACTTAATGAATGTTTCCTGTGAGCTAAATCACGCACTTTGTGATAAATAATTGCAGAGTTGTTATCTTGTTTATATTGATTATCAAATAAGAAAGTTTGTAACCCTCCTGTAAGCTCAACATAAACTTTTGCAAGCAGTTGAGCATCAATTAGTGCTCCGTGTAATTCTCTGTTCCCTAGCGATATATCAAATCGTTTGCATAATGCACTTAAAGATGCTGGTGATCCTACAAACTTTTTTCTTGCAAGTGGTAATGTATCTAGTACTCTGTTTAAGGAAATTGATCCGGCATTCAGTTTACTAAGTTCCATGTTAAGGAACTTGATATCGAATTCAGCATTATGGATTATTAAGATATCGCTAGATATAAAGTCAAGAAATTCAAGTACAATATCTGAAAATAATGGTTTATCTTCCAAAAATTCTTCGCTAATGCCATGAATCTTAAATGAATGATAAGGTATATTCCTTTCTGGATTAAGGTACTGATGGAATACTTTACCTGTTGGGACGCGGTTAATCAATTCTATACATCCTATTTCGATAATCCGGTGACCAAATTCAATATCAAGGCCAGTAGTTTCAGTATCAAGTACTATTTCACGCAGCTTACTTTTCATGATCGATTTTAAACAGGGCTAACACTGTTTACCATTGGTTATTGGTTTTTTATCATCATTGTCTTTATTGTAGTTAATAGAAACAAGCAGCCAGCTTGGGTCTGATGAATTGATATTTTTTTTGAATTGCCATATATCCTCAACTTTATTGATCGTAGATGTGCTACCTGATATAATATTTCCTTTATCATCCTTAACAAAATTAATTTGCTCTGAAAGGAAATACACTGCAATAAACACTACATTTTTCACTAGTTTTATTTCTAAAATCTTTTGTGAAATAATAGAAACAATTATAGATTCGTGTGTTTCTTGGCGGTGTCTGATTTTCTCTGCAAAGTTGTTATATAAGCCTTTATCTAAAAGAGGTTTTAATTGAGATAGATTTCCTTGATTGAAGTATTTTATTATTAGCTCAAAAGCTATACTTGAACCTTCCATAAAATAGGAAATGGAAAAGTCTTTGTTTTTTTGTAGTATTTGTTTGTAAGCGGCTTTTATTAAGCTTTTGTTATTACTATTAATGTAGTCTTCAATGTTTTCTGTTATGTCTTCATTACTTTTGCCTACATCGAGTACATTAGTTAATTTTCTTAAATTTGGATTTGTTAACTTTCCTAAAGAGTTATATAACCGTGAAAAAATAAATGCTGCTAATAAAGCATATACTACAAGCTCTACCATAGTAACTCAACTCCTTAGAATGTAAAGTACCTGAACATTATGAATTGTTAATAAAATATGCTTATTCTATATCAACCTACGATTTAGATTTGCTATTCATTTACAAATGACTATATTGTAGAGGAAAATATTAAATACTTCAACTTGATTATGGAGCGTAAGAAATGTCACAACGCAAAATAAAGATTCATGGCCAATATATTAAGGATCTATCATTTGAAAATCCGAATTCACCATTTCTTTTTTTAAGAGAAGCTCCAAGTATTAATGTAATGGTTAATGTTAATTCAGTGAAGTTAGAAGGAACTGAAGGTAAAGAAGGAAATGGTGAAGAAAAATCTTTTCATGAGGTTACTTTGCATATAGAAGCTAAAGCAGTGGTGGAAGGTGAAAATATAAAAAATGGTGTTGCTTTCATTTGTGAAACAAAATACTGTGGTATTTTTTCAATAGAAAACTCTATGAAGCTAAATGTGGAAGAGATAAGGCAAACTCTGTTTATAGGTGGTCCTACTTTTCTTTTCCCTTTTGTCAGGGAAATAATTGCAAGGATTACAAGTAGTGGTGGATTTCCTGCTCTTATATTGGATCCTATAGATTTTGAAGCTATGTATAAGCAACAAAGTCAACACCAAACAGATAATGTGAGCAGTGAGAATTTTAATTGATATGGTCTATCCTTGTTGTTCCAATGTGAGAGAATTGTGCACAAGAAGCTAGAGGGCTTTGACGTTTTTGACAGGTAGAGCTTAGTGTTCCAGTTGCAGTATAACTTAATGCTTGAGTTTATAAAGTAATTGACGATGTTAATTTTCTAATTTATAAGTAGTTTTTTGAGATAGTTATGAATGGAGGTATAGAGTTTGATCGAGGTATCAGTTCATTATGGTGATGTAAGTAGAGCTTTTCCAATATTAAAAAAAACAATTCAAAAGGAAGGAAGAGGGGTAAAAATAAAAAAACAATATCATGAAAAGAAATCGGAAATAAGAGCTAAGAAGAAGGCTG
Source organism: Wolbachia endosymbiont of Dirofilaria (Dirofilaria) immitis (assembly GCF_013365455.1). GTDB lineage: Bacteria > Pseudomonadota > Alphaproteobacteria > Rickettsiales > Anaplasmataceae > Wolbachia. The sequence goes on along the minus strand of NZ_CP046578.1, from coordinate 522,573 downwards.
AAGTCAAAAAAAAGAGGCGCCAACAAGAGAGCAGAAGGCAACGGTATGGTTGGTAGTTTTTAATAATTTATGTTTATGTTGGTTATTTTATGAATGTTCATGAATATCAAGCAAAAGAGGTTTTACGTAAATTTAATGTTCCAGTATTAAGGGGTTTTGTTACTACATCTGCAGAAGGAATAGAAACTAGAATAAATCAATTAGAGTCTGATGTGCTTATAGTTAAAGCTCAGATTCATGCAGGTGGTAGAGGTAAAGCTGGTGGTGTAAGACTGGCAAAGTCAACTGAAGAAGCTCAACAGCTTGTGAGGGATATGCTTGGTATGACTTTGGTGACTTACCAAACGGGACCAAGTGGGCAGCAAGTAAAAAGGGTATACATTGAAGAGGGTTTGAATATTAAGAAAGAGTATTATTTAGGTTTAGTAATTGATTTAAAGCTCAGCAGGCCAACATTCATATTTTCTTCAGAAGGTGGAGTGGATATTGAAAAAGTTGCAAAAGATTCTCCTACGAAAATTGTAAAGCTCGATATTAATCCTGCTTCTGGTTTAGCAAGTTTTGATAGCAGAAAATTAAACAGTAGTTTTGATTTAAATCCAGAGCAAATAGAGAAAATAACAGATGTTGCAAAAAGTGTATATAATGCATTTATTACAACTGATGCAAGTCAAATAGAGATTAATCCACTAGCTGAAACAAATTCAGGTGATTTTATTGCACTTGATGCAAAAATTAATTTTGATGACAATGCTTTATATCGTCATCCAGAAATTGTACAACTACGTGATTATGATGAGGAAGTAAAAGAAGAAATAGAAGCTTCAAAGCATGGGCTTAGTTATATAAAGATGGGTGGTAATATTGGTTGCATGGTGAATGGTGCTGGTCTTGCTATGGCAACAATGGATATAATAAAGTACTATGGAGCAGAGCCTGCAAATTTTTTGGATATTGGTGGTGGAGCAAATAAGGAAGCTGTCACCAAGGCGTTTAGGATTATATTATCTGATAGTAATGTAAAAGGGATTTTAGTTAACATATTTGGTGGAATAATGCGTTGTGATGTTGTTGCAAGTGGAATTGTTGAAGCTGTAAAAGGAGTGAATATTGGAGTTCCTTTAGTGGTTAGGTTATCAGGTACTAATTTTAAAGAAGGAAAAGAAATCTTAGAGGGGTCAGGGTTAAGCATTATTGCTACAGATGAACTTGGTGAAGCTGCGCAGAAGATAGTAAAAGAGGTAAAATAAAGTATGTCTATTTTAGTAAATAAAGATACAAAATTAATATGCCAGGGTTTTACTGGTGCACAGGGTACATTCCACTCAGAGCAAGCAATAAGTTATGGAACAAAGATGGTTGGTGGTGTAACTCCTGGTAAAGGTGGAAGTACTCACCTAAATTTACCAGTTTTTAATACTGTAAGAGAAGCTAAAGAAAAAACTGGTGCGAATGCTACAGTAATATATGTACCTGCTAAGTTTGCTGCTGATGCGATACTTGAAGCAATAAGTGCAGAGATAGAGTTAATAGTTTGTATTACAGAGGGTATTCCTATACTTGATATGGTAAAAGTTAAATATAAGCTTATAGGTTCAAAAAGTCGGTTGATTGGTCCAAACTGTCCAGGGGTTATTACACCTGGAGAATGTAAAATAGGAATTATGCCGGGATATATCCACAAGCGTGGCCATATAGGAATTATATCTCGTTCTGGAACTTTAACTTATGAGGCGGTAGCACAAACGACTGCTATTGGCCTTGGTCAATCAACATGCGTCGGAATTGGAGGTGATCCTGTTCATGGCATGACATTTGTTAACTGTATGGAACTGTTTTTAAGAGATGAGGATACTCATGGAATTATAATTATTGGTGAAATAGGTGGAAATGAAGAGGAGGATGTATCATATTTTATAAAGACAGAGAAAACTAAAAAGCCAGTTGTTGGATTTGTAGCTGGTCAAACAGCGCCTCCAGGAAGACGCATGGGGCACGCTGGGGCTATTATTTCTTCTAGTAGTGGAAGTGCCGCTGCAAAGTTAGAGGTTATGAAAAGTGCAAGAATTGCAATTGCAGAAACTCCAGCGGTGATTGGTAAAAAGATTTTAGAGGTGATGCATCAAGTTTAAAGTATCGTTATAGAAACCCTACATTGCCAGCTACATATACATTATTTGTCCATTTAACTAATAAGTTTCCTCCTGGTAAACTTACTGAAGTTTGCTTAGTAGTTAAATACTTACGAAGTATAGATGCGACGAATGCTGCACAAGCTGCACTACTACATGAAGCAGTGTTACCTGCACCTCTTTCCCAGACTCTCAAAGCTATTTCTCCAGATTTTTTAATCTGTGCAATACTAACATTGGTTTTTTTTGGAAAGAATACATGGTTTTCCAATTTTGGTCCTAAGTTTAGTAATGGTATTGTATCTACATTATCAACAAAAAAAATTATGTGAGGGTTACCAATATTTACTGCGACTGGATCTTTTAGCATCTCGAGTTTTATAGGTAAATAAAGAGTGTTACATTCAATAGATAAAGGAATTTCATGCCATTTAAGTAAGGGCTTACCCATATTAACCTTTATGAATTTGTCACTGACTTTAAAACACTCTAAAATACGATTATTTACTAGCTCAATGGTAGCATACTCAGTATCTTTTTCTAACATTGTCAGATATCCAACGCAACGCGCTGCATTCCCACACATTTCAACTTTGCTACCGTCAGCATTATAAATGTGCATAAAGCAATCAGCTGTACTAGAGTCAGTGATGACTATTACTTGATCGCATCCGTTTTGGTTTGCGATTTCTCTATAGCTCCATTCTAAGTTATTTGTTACACGTGAGTCTATGATAACGAAGTTGTTACCAGTGCCGTGCATCTTGATATAGGAAGTTTTATCTGTTAAACTGCTTATCATTATAGTAAAGACTATATAAACAAAAATTTCTTTTCTGGTTGCAGCTGTTTTTATACACTGAAGTTTTTTGTAGTATGGATGTTGAATTAATATCAAGCAACAATAAAATTATCTTTCAGTTGGACTTAGGTTAAAAAGGAAAGAGGTAAGAAGTGTAAAATTGGCTTTATTTATCCTACTCTTGATAAATTTGAAACTACACGCAATATAACTTTTTCTTTTGGTAATATAGATTATATTGTTGGATATGGTTTCTAAAGATCTGGGAGTACTTAAAAATACTTTAGGTGTTTTTTAATCAATAAAAAATACTAGTAGTGCTGGTAATGCTCAACTGGTCTAGATTGAAGTAGAAGGAGAAGTAATAATAGTAAATATGATTTACAACTATACTAAGTTGAGGTTTTCAAAAATAAAAAAGCTTTAGCAATGCTTTGTAAGAAGGCTTAAAAAAAAACATCACGCTATTATTGATTCAATATCTTAGGAGGACTATTTGGCACTCAGCTCGATACTATTAGGTAAGCTACTGAGATGGAGTCTAAAATCATCTGTTTAGTTTTATAATCTTTACCAGAAGCATTCGCAAAGTTGACTAAGAAACAACTATAGTTTTGGTAGCAGTAGTTATACTGGTCTCAGTACTTTTAATGAACTGAACCAATTGGTAATTAAAATATTTTTTATTTACTATATGTACAAACCTTTTGCTTATACAAACTTAAAATTAAACTGGGAAAGATTTTCTTATCAAGATATATTCAGTTTTCCAATATGATAGAAATAGAGTAGAGTATTGGAGAGTAAAGGTAAGTTAAACCATGCGTGTGGGACCCATAAAAGTTTTTTAAGGGAAGTATAATATGTAAGTTATAAGATTTTTGTTGAAGGATTTGATGACATTGCTGTTCAAAAGTACTTAAATACTATCTGAAAATCTCTTCCCCATTCTTAATGAAGCAGTTGGCATTCTGCTCTTTATGACTTTTACTAAGCTATATAGAATAGCATAAATTATGAGTTTGAAAATAAGAAAAACCTACTTACCAAACAACTATATTTTATGGTGCTGAAGAAGAGTGATCAAGTTAGCTCAATGGCCACTCATCGTAAAAGAATATTTCCTCTATTGGCCTTCTTTTTTTTTCCTGAACTTCAGTGCCTTCTTCTTCGTAACCAACTGCTATTACTGATGTTATGTTGAAATCATTAGGTATATTGAATCTTTTTACTATCTTGTTTCTATCGAATCCGCCTACTTGATGTGCCATTAAGTTTGTCGATGCGGCCTGTAACATAAGCGCATAATTTGCTGCACCGGTGTCGTGCTTAGCCCAAAAATTTTTTCCTTTATCTAGCTTCCGGAAATTTTTAGCACTTAATGATATGATCAATACTTGTGCTTTTTTTGCCCACTTTTGATTAGATTCATCAAGGCAACTCAGTAATTTTTTCCATGAATTTTGATTACTTTGCTTATTACATATTATATATCTCCAAGGTTCATCACCAAAACATGAAGGAGAAAGCCGAGCTGCTTCTATTAAAGCATTGATCTTTTCTTGATTTACTACTTTATCTGGATCATATAAACACCCACTGTGTCTTATTTTCATCAATGCCAATAAATCTTGTGTATTCATCATTTCTATTTAAGTATATAAATTAATTTATTGTAACACAATGTAAGCAAAATTTGAATTGCAGAATTCTATAAATATAATTAGTATAAACGTGTTTTATTTTGATAGGCATGTTTATACACAACCTAGCAGTAAGTTAATATTAGTTAAAATTTTCTCTTGCGTTTTACTCTTATTTCTAATGAGTCAAATATGCATACCTCTTCATCCCGTACCTATCACACTGCAAAGTTTAGGAGTGATGTGCTCATTGGGCTCAGATTTGATCACAAAACAGCATTTTATTCTGTGCTTGTGTATATATTGCTTAGTGTGTCATGGTTTCCCATTTTTGTAGATTTTCCTGTTGATTATTTTACTCTTCTTGGGGCAATAGGTGGATATTTAATTGGCTTTTTAGCTGCTGTTATAGTAATGGTATGGTGGATAAATTGTTAAGTTCTAAGTGTAGATTGCTTATACGAAATTCTTTAAGCTGTTTAGTTGGTACAATTGTGATTTTTATGTGTGGTGTTGGTTGGCTTGCATTTATGTAGAGGTCTGAGACAGGCAATAGTGGTTGGGTGTTCTACTATTTATTTTGTGCCTGGTTTGGTGAAAATTTTTTCTACTTGTAGCAGCTCTGCAATATTTAAAAAAAATGATAAGACTTTGCTCTCATCACTTTATGTATGCTTTAGGTTTTAAAGGTACGGATATTCTTAGGGTTTTGTAGAAAATTATAGAAGAATAACAAATAAGGTAACTATTGACCAATAGTATCTAGTAAAATAGTTGAGTGATGTTTAAAGTGCCAGTACAAAATCAGACTAAAAAAGGTAAGTAATACTGTATAAGCTCAAAATTTTAGGGCTATTAGGTGGAGTACACATAGAAGTTTTGGAAATAAGAGTTAAAAAGACTTTGATCTGAAGTTATAGTAAAAAAGGTTAGAGAGGAAACGCCTTTTTGGTCTCCATTTAAGGTTTAGTGTGTTGATGAAAATATTAAATAGTAATTTATACTTTCTAACAGTATTAATATAGAATACTACTTCTTCTGATATTAAATTAATTGATTACTATTCTGGTTACTAAGATTTTTTTGTTAATTCTTTATTACTATTGTCGGTATTATCTTTTAGGTCTAGGCTTGTAATTGTTTGTCATTAATTTTAGTAAATTTTTTAGTTATTATCTATAAGACCTTTTATAAGAAGTTTAATAAATGCGCTTGATGGTGACGTATTATCTGTATATTAGATAGTATATCACTTCACTTACTATTGTTTTTCTGCTTCTTCTATGTTGGAAGGTATTATATTTTTTTTGTAACACCTTATTGTCTAGTGAATCGATGGTATTTTCCTTCTCTGTCTAAAACAGTGGTTACTATTCTTAATCTTGTGCTATTATTAGTAGTTTTAGGTTACACTGAGAAATGCTTCCAATATGCTTTAATGCTGCTGCCAGGAATTTCCTTATATGGTGTATATTGAAGTTCTACATTTATTAGCCTATTATTGATAATATATAAAGAAATTCATATTATTTATGAAATCTACTTTTGTTTTTTTTGAAGAAGTTTTTGTGTACAGAGTGATTTATGTTAGCTCATTTAGTTCTTTCTGCCATTTACAATTGTAAATTTCAAATTTTAGATCCCATTTCCTTTCTTCAATATAGGATAATGATGAAGGTGGTATGAAGATAGTCTAGTGCTGTTACAGAACTTCGCAAAGCAATCTTAGTAATTTCGTATGGTTTATCAATGTGGTTACTATATTTGGTAAAAGGATTATGATGTGTTACTGTTCTTAGTATCTTTGTAAATGTTTTTAAGGTTATTTAAAAGCTAAGTATTTTTCCTTAGCACTATCCTTAAAAGGTGTTCATTTGTTACTCATAGAAACCGCACAATAAATTTACAGGTAACCAGTATTATGATGAGAGTATTAGTTAATTTACTAATAAGGCAGTATACTCTATAATTAGAATACTAAATATTATTTATATTAAGTTGCTTCTTGCACTTAAGTAACTGACACTGGAAGGTTTAAACTACAATAAAACTTACTTTGGTATAAAATTACTTGCGTAAGATTTTGGTAACCTCCTAATGCTTTTTGGCATTTCAATTATATATTTAACGTTGCGTTTTTTTACGTAAGATATTGCTTGCTCGAGGGAACTAAACTTTAATATGATTTGCTTTTTTGGGTTTTTTGAGCCAACCCACCCCATTAGAGGCTCAATATAATAGAAATCTGGCTTAGTTTTTAGATACCAAAAGCGTGTATTGCCTAGACCAGATTGAGTTGCAGTTTTTGTTGGTTTGTAAATCTTTAAAACTACTTCATCATCAATATTCATAGTTTTTGTTAAGTAAACTAAAATATATACTTAAATAAACCGTTATACAAATGCAATTTTCTTTTATCATTAAAATGAGGACATAGAGATATAAGCTTTTACAAAAGCATAAACTAATGCTAGATTAAAAGTGTAAATACAAAAAAAAGGAATGAAGGAATGATTGAACTTAAAGGTCCAGAAATTTGTGCAAGCGGAAATAAGAAAAATTTGGTTGTTTGTTTGCATGGCTGGGGATCAAGCGGTGATAACTTTGTTCATCTTGCTAAAGTTATGAGCAAGTCTTTACCTGATTCATGTTTTATAGTACCAGATGCTCCATTTAAAAGAGAAATAGGTGACGGCTATCAGTGGTTTAGTTTAGAAGATTACAGTGAGGAAGTATTGTATAATGGGATAAAAAATGCTACGTTAATAGTAAATCATTTTATTGATACAAAATTGAGGGAATTTGGCTTAAAAGATATACAGCTTTCTTTAGTTGGATTTTCTCAAGGGGCAATGCTTGCTATACATACAGCCCTTGCCCGCCCTCAATCTTGCGCATCAGTTGTTGTATATTCTGGTAGGTTTCTCCTGCCTTCAAAAGTTATACCAAAGATCAAATCAAAACCTAATGTGTGTGTCATTCATGGTGACGCTGATGATATAGTGCCTTTTTCTTCTCTTAACTTGATGGTTGAAGCTCTAAAGAAAAGTGGGGTAAATGTTGAAGGATACCCAATTCATGCGTTAGGACATATTATCAACGAGGAGGGGATAAAGTTAGGTGTAGAGTTTATTAAGAAAAATTTTAAAAGCTAGTTTCCATGCGCTTGTTTTGCTTTGGGTATGGGTATGTAGCTAAATTTTTATCAAAAAATTTGCTAGGCTTAGGTTGGAAAATTAATGGTACTTCAAGAAATCAAGGCATACAAAGCATTAATCTCTTTGATTACGAGAAAATAAATAAAGATATATTTCAAAACGTAACACATATTTTAGTTTCCATTCCACCGGATGGTGATGACGTATTAGAGAGATATGGTCATTACTTTCAAGATATTAGATGGCTTGGGTATTTATCTGCAACTATTGTCTATGGTGATCATTTTGGTAATTGGGTTACAGAAGAATCTGAAACAAAACCTGTAGAAAGTAGAGGGAAAAGCCGCCTTAAATCTGAAAAGAAATGGCTAAATAGTAAGTTACCTGTGCATATTTTTCGTTTAGCTGGAATATATGGTCCTGGCAGAAACATGTTAGTTAACTTACGGCTTAATAAAGCAAGAAATGTACAAAGAGAAGGGCATCTTTTTTCTCGTATTCATGTTGAAGATATATCTAATATTCTATTTTCTTCTATGCAAAATATGAAACCTGGGGAAATATATAACTGTGCAGACGATTTACCTGCTACACAATCTGAAGTGATAACATACGCAGCTAAACTTCTAAACGTTAGCGTTCCAGAGCCGATAGAAGTTTCCTCTTTACCAGATTATGCACAAAGTTTTTACTTAGGGTCAAAAAAAGTGAGTAATGTTAAAATTAAAAAAGATCTTAGTATTTCTCTAATTTACCCTAATTATAAAGTAGGGTTGGAGAGTTTATATATTGAAGAGCTGAAGTTGCATACAATGGAATAAATAAGCCTAGAGAGGTTACGTCTAAGTAATTGATACTGATTGTCATAATTTCCTATGAAAGGTCACTTTCTGTATGAAGTAGTTACTTTATGCTTCACTAACTCAAAAAGCTCCTGGAGCCTAACACTTGGACTTGAGATAGTATCTGTTGGACTACAAAGTATGAGTGCTTAAAAAAATTTATTAAACGAAGAAAAAAAGTAAAAGAAGAGCTTTAGTGGCTAATTATTTGTTCTTACTCTTAATCCTGTACTATTTTTTGTGTTATCTTAAGTGCTTTATAAGTGTATGTTTAGCTTATATAGAAGACTTAGAAGGGTTAGCATAAGGTACATACGGTAAAAAAAGAGTTGAAGATTATTAAGGAGTTTTATTGTACATTGGGTAAGCTTTTGTTTCTATGAAATTGTATCCTTATAGATAAATCAATGGTATTCTCTTATTACTGGCTTGAAGTTTTTTATGTTTATACACTTGCGTGTTCACAGTATTTATTCGTTGCTTGAGAGTTCAGTTAAAATTGAGGAACTTATCGATCTTTGCTTACAATATAGGATGCCAGCAGTTGCAGTTACTGATTCAGGTAACTTATTTGGTTCGCTTGAATTTGCAGAATATGCGGCAAGTATGGGTATACAACTAATAGTAGGATGTGATATTATAATTCGGCACTTAGAACAAAATTTACCTATATTGGTGCTTGCAAAAAGTGAGCAAGGTTATGCCAATTTAGTCACTTTGGTAAGTGAGTCTTTTAGAAAGCGCGAAAGCAGCAATGATGTTCCTTATGTTGATTTTGCTGAGCTGTTAGGTTTAAGTTCAGGTCTGATCACTTTGACCGGTGGATATGATGGGATATTATCTCAACTGTTATTGAGACAAGATAGGGAAGCAGTAAAAAGGCTGCTTTCAGCATTTAATGGTCGTTTATATGTTGAATTGCAGCGTCATGGACTTAGTAAAAAATTGGAACTTGAAGGAACTTTGATAAGCTTTGCTTACCAGCACAATATACCACTTGTTGCAACGAATGACGTGTTTTTTTTAAATAAGTCTGACTATGAAGCTTATGATATATTAACGTGTATATCAGAGGGAAGTTATTCTCTTAAGAAGAATAGAAAAAAAGCAACCACTGAGCATTATTTTAAGTCTGTGGTGGAAATGAAGAAGTTATTTAGTGATATTCCTGAAGCAATTCATAATACTTTAGTAGTAGCTAGACGGTGTTCTTACATGCCAAGAAGTAGACAGCCTATTTTGCCTAAGTTTCCTTGTCGAGAGAATAAAACTGAGAATGAAGAACTGAGGGAGCAAGCGATTACAGGTTTGAAGTTGCGTATTGCAAATAGAATAGATATAAACCTTGAACAGTACTACGATCGGCTAAATTATGAACTGAACGTGATAACTTCAATGAATTATTCTGGATACTTTTTGATAGTTTCTGATTTTATCCGCTGGAGTAAAGCAAATGGCATTCCAGTTGGTCCAGGAAGAGGTTCTGGTGCTGGATCAATTGTTGCTTGGGCGCTGCAGATTACAGACCTTGATCCAACAAAATTTGGTCTGATTTTTGAAAGGTTTTTAAACCCTGATCGTGTGTCAATGCCTGACTTTGATATTGATTTCTGCCAAGAAAAGAGGGACTTAGTTATTGATTATGTTCGAAAGAAGTACGGTTATGTTGCTCAAATAATTACCTTTGGAAAATTACAGGCAAGGGCTGTGCTACGAGATGTTGGAAGAGTATTACAGATGCCTTATGCTCAGGTAGATAAAATATCTAAGATGGTTCCATTTAATCCGGTAAATCCTGTGACTCTGTCACAAGCAATAAAGCTTGATCAAAATCTGCAGAAAGAACGAGATAGTGATGAGGTGATTGCAAAGCTCCTTAATGTCTCTCTTAAGCTTGAGGGAATATATCGTCATGTTTCGACTCATGCTGCCGGGATTGTCATATGTGATCGGAAATTGGAAAACTTTGTTCCTGTTTATTATGATCCAAATTCGCCTCTGCCAATAACTCAGTATAGCATGAAATATGTAGAGAAAGCTGGACTAATAAAGTTTGATTTTCTTGGTCTTGGCACGCTGACGCTAATAGATCATGTGTGCCGTTTAATTGATCGTGATGGAAAAAAAATTGATATTTCTTCAGTTTCTTTGAATGATCATAGAACCTATAAAATGCTCTCAAGAGGTGATGCGATTGGAGTGTTCCAGCTTGAAAGTTCTGGGATGAGAGAGTCTTTAATCAAGTTAAAACCAGATTGTATCGAAGATATTATCGCTTTGATCTCCCTTTATCGCCCAGGGCCTATGGATAACATTCCGACTTATATTGCAAGAAAACACGGACTTGAAAAACCAGATTATATCCATCCATTACTTGAGGGAGTATTAAAAGAAACATTTGGAGTAATAATTTATCAAGAGCAGGTAATGGAAATAGCACGTATTCTATCTGGATACAGCCTAGCTGAGGCAGATCTACTAAGGCGTGCTATGGGTAAGAAAATCAAGGAAGAGATGGGTAAACAACGTGAACTTTTTATCCAAGGAGCAATGAAAAATGGTGTTGATTATAATAGAGCAAGTTATATTTTTGATCTTGTTGCGAAATTTGCTGGTTATGGATTTAATAAATCTCATGCAGCTGCATATGCAGTGATATCTTATCAAACGGCTTACCTTAAGGCCAACTATCCGTTGGAGTTTTTTACAGCCTTGATGAATTTAAATATCGGTGATAGGGATAAACTGAATTTGTTTTATCATACTGCAAAGCTTTGTGGAATTATTGTTCTTCCACCTGACGTAAATAAGTCTCAAGCTCTATTTTCAATAGAAGGTAAACATATACGCTATGGTATTGCTGCTTTGCGTAATGTTGGTTTCTCTATAGCAGAAGGAATAGTAGGCACAAATTCTGGCACTTATCAGAATATATGGGAATTTATTCAAGATTCTGGGCATGTGATAAATAAAAGAGCTCTAGAAAGCCTAATTAAGGCTGGGGTATTTGATAGTGTACATCAAAACAGAAAGCAGTTGTATGAGTCAATAGATACATTGATTTACTTTGCAAATAAAAATAGACAAAATAAGGAGTCAAACCAAACTGGTTTATTTAATAATCTTGATGTCCTAAAGCCGAAGCTTGAGGATACGAAAGATTTTAATGAAGAAGAGAAACTAGAGCATGAGTTATTTTCGCTAGGATTTTACTTAACTAATCATCCACTTAAAAAATTTAGAACTCTTTTAAAAAAATTAAACATTGGATTTGTTGGAGAGAATAGAACGACAAAAACTGCTGGTGTAGTATTAAACGTGCGTATGAGAACCTCAGAGCGTGGAAGGTTTGTTATACTCACACTTTCTGATCCATATAATATTTCTGAAATAGCATTTTACAATAATAAAATAATAGAAGGGAAAAGAAATCTATTTTTACCTGGAACATTTGTTATAATTGACCTTGAAACTTCAGAAAGTACTACAAGATTAGCAGGGAAGGGTATATCTGAATTTACAGATGGAATCACTTCTATAATTGAGAGGTTAGTCTTAACTGGGCATGAAGGCTCGCAAAAAATTGCTAAGGAGCTAAATTCAGTGTTAAAAAATGGAGGCAGAACCAAGATAATGTTGAAACTCTTCTGTGGAAAGTATAAGGTAAGTATCTTGTTGCCGGATACATATTCAATTACCCCTCAAATTGCTTGTGAAATATCTAATTTAAGCTGGGTTAAAGGTATGGAGATTAATACAAATAGCTTGCTTATATGAAAAATCCTTGTATAATGGAAAATTTGATCGGCATCAAGGAAGGAAAATATAGTGAGTCTTTATGAATTTACTTTTGTAGTACAGCAGGGTTTGTTACAGCAGGAAGTAGAAGAGATGGTCCAGGAACTAGCTGTTTTGTTAAAAAGTATTAAAAGGGATATTATTTTTAGAAAAGTAAGAAACTTTTTGGAGAATAACAAGTTTATAAAGCGAGAATTGGAAATACAGTCTAATGCTATTCAAGAGAGTTTAGTTGATTGTTCCAATTTTTTGGAAAATCTTGTAAAAATTTTGTGGATTGAGCTTGCAGGAGATCTTTCAAATTTGAGAGAGGTTAAATTAAAGATTGGTAAGGAGTTAAAAAACGGATTAAAAGGTTTAAGGGTTACGCAAAATTTTATGAAGCTCTCGGAGAATAGCAAGCAGTCTGCTAAGAGTGTTTTTATTCGTAATGTAGTGAACACTTTAAAAGAAAACATTTCGGAGAATTTGGTAAAGGTTTTTCAAGAGACTTTAAAAGATTGTGAAATAACAAACTTGGATAAGTTAGGTAAAACATTAGAAATTCTTTTGGAAAATATTGAAGCTCCAGGATTGATAAAATATGAATATTGGGGCTTACTAGATTTTGCATATCCGATAAATAAGATGAAGAGTGGTCATTACTGTATGATGTGTATAGACTCTACTTCAAGTGTTATGAGCGAATTTATACGTAGAATAAAGCTTAATGAAAATGTTATTCGCTACTTATCTGTACAGGTTGATAAATTTTCTGAAGGTAAGTCTTATATGATGAATAAACAAGTTGAGGAGCAAAGTGCATAATGGTAAAGAAACGAAATAGTTTTAATGATTCTTATGTATCTGTGAATAATAGGACTGGATTTAGGCGTTCTAAAATTTGTCCTCTTGCTACATCTAAAGATGAGGATATAGATTATAAAAATACAGATTTGTTATCTAAATTTACTTCTGACTACGGTAGAATATTACCTAGAAGATTAACGGGTGTATGTGCAAGAAAACAAAGAAAATTACGTTTAGCAATTATAAGGGCACGTTTTTTGGGTCTTGTTCCCTATTGTACTAAAAAAGTTTAGGTGATTTATGTTAGTGATTTTAAAGGAAGGTATAAAAACACTCGGTAAATTAGGCGAGATTGTAAAAGTGAAGCCTGGCTACGCACGTAATTTTCTTTTTCCGCAAAAGAAGGCAATTAAAGCTACTAAGGAAAACATAGCAAAACTAGAGGAGCAACGTTTCTTTTTAGAAGAAGAAAATATAAGAAAATTAGATTTAGCAAAAGAGCTAGCAGCATCTCTTGTTGATAAGTTTGTAATTTTAGTAAAGCAAGCTTCTGAAGATGGTAAAATTTTTGGTTCTATAACAGCGAGAGAGGTTGCAAGGTCCTTGCAAGAACATGAGATTGATTACCGTAGAATATCTTTTAATGGAGTAAGGATAAGAAATTTAGGTGAGTACCAAGTGAATATAGAGCTTCATAGTGAAATAGTGGTGCCAATCGCTGTGTATGTTGTTAGATCAGAAATAGATGCGTATAAATTAAGGCAAGTAAAATTGCAAAGCCAAAAGCTGCAACAACAAGAGGTTGAACAGGGTTTAGGTAAAGAGACTGCTAATAGTGATAAAGTTAATCAGAGATGATTTTTGATCATAGCCGCAGGGAAATGTTTTTTATAGATAAATTAGTGTTATTCCAACTTGTGGTGTTGGTTTTTTATATACTCAGAAGTAAAACAGAGGACGTTTAATGATTCCTCGCTACAGTCATGGAGAAGTGTCTGCTATCTGGGAGGAAAACAATAAGTTTAATATATGGCTAAAAATAGAAAAACTAGCATGTGAAGCTCAAGCAAAGCTAGGAGTGATTCCAAATGATGTTGCTGAAAAGCTTTCTGGTGCTATTAAATTTGATGTTGAACGTATTAATGAGATTGAATCCTCTGTAAAACACGATGTTATAGCTTTTTTAACTTATATTGCTGAAAAAGTAGGAGTTAATGTTCGTTATCTCCATTACGGTATGACAAGTTCTGATGTGTTAGACACATGTCTTGCTGTACAGATGAAAGAATCGTGTGATATTTTGCTCAAGAATTTACAAAATTTACTTGCAGCATTGAAGAAAAAAGCTGAGGACTATAAAGATATTATGTGTGTTGGACGTAGTCATGGAATGCACGCAGAGCCAACGACACTTGGGTTAAAATTTGCCAGGTTTTATGCAGAGTTTAGGCGTAGCTATCAAAGGCTAGTTAATGTTCAAAGAGAAATTTCAACTTGTAAAATATCAGGTGTAATGGGAAATTTTGCAAATATTGATCCATTTGTTGAAGAATATGTAGCGAAGAAAATGGGACTTATAGCTGAAACTGTGTCATCTCAAGTAATTCCTCGTGATAGACATGCTATGTTCTTCTCAGTTTTAGGGGTGATTGCAAGCTCAATGGAGAATATTGCTATTGAAATTCGTCATTTGCAAAGGACTGAAATTGGAGAAATTTCCGAGTATTTTTCCATTGGGCAAAAAGGTAGTTCTGCTATGCCACACAAGTGTAATCCTATTTTAAGTGAGAATCTAACTGGACTTTCACGTTTAATACGCAGTTATATGTTTCCTGCGTTAGAAAATGTTGCGTTGTGGCATGAACGAGATATATCGCATTCGTCTGTGGAAAGATGCATTGCTCCTGATGCTTGTATATTAATGGATTTCGCTTTAGTGCGATTAGCAGATTTAGTAAATAAATTAGTGATTAATAAAGAAAATATTAAAAAGAATTTAAACTCTTCAAAAGGTTTAATTTTTTCACAACGTGTATTGCTTGAATTAGTACAGAGTGGTTTAACAAGAGAAAAAGCATATGAAATTGTTCAAAGTAATGCAATGAAAGTGAAAGGAGATGATAATGACTTTCTATCTGAGTTGAAACAAGATAAGTCTTTACTTAAAGTTATTAACTCTGAAAAGCTGGAATCTCTGTTTAACTTAGAGTATTATACAAAATATGTAGATTATATGTATAGTAAAGTTTTTGATTGGGCTGAGTAGCTCAATTGGTAGAGCAGGAGGATCATAACCTCTTGGTTGTGGGTTCAAGTCCCTCCTCAGCCACCAGTTGTATTTTATGAGCTTCCTTCCATATTAGTCCTAATATAGCATAAATTTTGCTGCAATGTTCTGTTTTAACCTTGTATAGATATAACGTTAACTCTATAGAGTAGCTAGTAAAGAAAGTGTCAAGAATGGCTACATCATTATTTAAGTAATGAGTTCTCTATATTAAAGGACTAATTCTGGTTCATTAAAAAAAGTAAGGAAATTTATGGTAATTTTCTGCTTTAAGTAGGATAAGGCCCTTCTTAATTAAAGAATTTTCTTATGGAAAGCGTTCTTGATTTTTTCTAAGTAAGTCTTAATAAGGGAATATAATACTTGTAAGTTCATCCAACATTTTTCTCACCCCAACTAATAAACGAATATAGAACTGTTGTATCTTTACTATAGTATTCTTCAAATGTGTCACTGAAGATTTAATCTGACTTGGTAAAAATTAATTTTTTTATCAGAATTTAGATTCCTCATTGGTAAACGGATTATGTACAACCTATACAATGAGTATTGTAATATATTCTAAAATAAAGAAAAATATCATGGATCACAAGAAACTTCAGCTTACTAAGAATGGACCTTTTTTTTCTCTACTAACGATTGCGCTTCTGTTTAAGTCAAAAACTGAGTTAGCCCTCATCTTTAACTAACTTAGGCTTCTGGGATAATTTAATAGTCCTTATAAGCTTATTGTGGTCAACCAACACTTGTACAAATCTATTGTCTTTTTTGATAAGTACGGGTTATGATAGTCTATAAATGCTAAGCTATATTTTTTAGCAATGCTGAACTCGTGCGATATTACATAATGATATAGGCCACTTGGGTAGATTTGCTTGCAAAATTCAGGAGTGATTTAAGGCTTAAGTTTGTTATCGCTGAAACAATTTTCAGTATGAATGGGGGATATTGTATTGATATAGGAAATTTTAAATCTTAGTGAAGATCATGAAGCTTTTCTACTGACGTTAACCTTCTGAGAAAATTCTACGTCAATTTCAGGCATTGTTAGTAAAGCCTTAAGATAACTTTAGTACATATAATATTTGTTTTAGTATTATGATAAAAATTGCCTTGTTAATAAATATTCAGGACTTATTTATTCAACCTCTCTTTTATCAATTTTCTAGAATTTGACTTGTGATTATGCAAAAAACACAAGTTAAAGTTAAAAGCGATAACGCAGAGCTTTCAAATAAGGTACGATAGATGGCATAATATCATTTCATAAGAACCATGATATTATAACTTAGTGAGTTGTAGCCTTTTTATCATTTAAATAAAGCAAAATTAATACAGAATTTAGAATTATTAACTAACTATAATATAGTGCAGAGGTTATCATAATCTAAGTTTATATTAGCATTATTTTTGTGTATGAGCAAAATTATAGATTTTCTTGTCTTAATATGGTTACAAAAAGAGTATATATAGAGCAATTTTAGTAGAGCAAGCTTATCTTGTGCATATAGCTTTTGTTCAAAAAGGATGTGCTACAAAACTAGTTGATTTATTAAAAATTTATTTTCCTAGATTTTATTCATGGTATATTTTAGACCTGGGAGCGAGTATAGGATATATTACAGAAAAGTTTAATTTATCTAAGGTAAAATGGAATATACTAGACTTAGTTTTCATTGGTTTTGTTATTTCAAATTTAATATTTCAGTGAATAAGAAATTTAAAAATGATAAAGAAATTATATAGTGATATAAATATCTTCATTTTATACATTTACTTGATGGTTCATTTAATGAATGTACTTGGATTTTTATGAAATCCTAATTTTGCCTGTACTAACTTGTCGGTATCCATCTAAACAAGAGTTGGAAAGATGTTTGTGTCACCTAAACTGAAAGGGTATTTTTTTCAATTTATAAGAATTTACATTGTGTTTTTCAAGCGCAAGTATATTTATGTCAGGTATCTTAGAAATTTTTGACAAGTTTAGTAATTAAGCAGTTAGCTTTGCTTGTACACTTGGTATTTACATGTTTTGAACTCATCTAAACTAGAGCTAGTTTAAGCACAAGTAGTTATTAAGTAAACAGCTTGATTAACACAAATGTTAGCAAAAAAAAAGTGTTTCGTTTATAAGAAATATCTATTTTCTTACTTAGCGCAGCATTGTTGAGGATAATATCATCGATATTAATGAGATCAATTTGCTTTAAGATACCTTTTTCTGGACCTGAGATGGAGATGAAGGAATAGAAAGTGAAGGATATTCCCTTGAAATGCTAGGGAGTTACTTACATACCGGTCTAGTGTGGTTGTCGATTAGCCTTTAATACATGAGCAAATGATATGAAGATATGCTGTCTATAGTTTGTTAAGAAGTTATCAAATTAGTAAATCTACATAGAATTTAACAGTCTATAGCAAAGTTATAACTGGCCTTTGATTTTAAGTGAAGTGAGGTGGTGTGATAGAGATATGTTAAAATAGAAAACTAACTTAGTTAAAATTAAAGATAGATAAGAAGTCTTTTGTTGACTCAATTTTGCTCTACAAGTTTTTTTTGTAAGTTCTCAACTAAGTGAGTTGTAAACAAGGGGGTACGAAATGCATCCTATATAACTAGTTCTATTGAGTTGATAAGCAGGTATAAAAGAGTTCGTTTTTGTGGTATTGCTACACTCAAGCTAGATACACTAGCAAAAAGCATTTGAAGAGGACGAGTCATAGAGCTGTAAATGTATTCCATTTTTATAGTACTGTATAATAATACAGTATTCCGTATGTTTAATTTATTGCTAGTAGCCTCAAGACAGCTATTAAGTATAGATTTTAGAAATTTTTGTTAGTGTTAATTGCAATTTATTCTAAAATTAGAATAAATAGACAACCTTATTATATAAGTTTGGAATTATGCTTTATTTCCATATCTATATCTTGGTCAAGTGCAATCAATAAGTTGAGCAAGTACTCTAGGGAGAAGCCTTCAATTTTTGATTTATTAATTTGAGATACTTTAGGTTGATCAATCCTTAGAGCGATTGCCGCTTTTTTTTGTGTTCTATATTTCTTACTTATTAACTGTGCGATAACCTTTATCAATTTCAGTTTTGTATCTTTTATGTCACCCAATTCTATCACTATTGGATAACTTAATTGTGAATTTTGCATGGCAAAAAACTTCCTTATAGAAAACTACTTTAATTTTTCTTCTTTAAATAATACATGTTTTCTGGCTACCGGATCATATTTTCTCAGCTCTAGTTTTCTAGTAAGCTTTTTTGGATTACGCTTTTTAATATAGAAGTAGCCTGTCGGTTTTTCTTCACCAGTACTTGTTTTCTTGGTTGCACTGCTAACTAGCTTAACAAGCAAAGAAGCGCTCTTTTTTGCCATATTTAGTATAACAATATAAGTTCTTTATGAGTTTATTATATAAAGTACTAAAAGTCAACTATTTTGTATCATTTTGAATGATGTAGATCGTAAAATTCTTGACAATCTGCAGCGTATTGATAATATGAAGTTAAATTCAGAATGAAACGCAAGTGGCGAATAGTAGTAAAAGGTTACTATTAATAGAAAATTCTATCTGCTCTGATGAGGTGAGGATTGCTTTGTTAGTCAATAATAAGGTTGTAGAATTTGAGCAAGAATTCAAGGAAAAAAGGCAATTAAGAGGTAATATATACGTTGCTCATGTAAAGCGTATAAAGCCTTCTTTGCAAGCTGTATTTATTGAGTATGGGAAAAATAAGCAAGGTTTTTTATCTTTTTCTGAAATATCTCCGGATTATTTTAATATTTCAGAAAAGGAGAAGGAAGCTTTTTTTGGAAATTGTTCAAATGGTGGTTATACAGAGGAAGATAGTAGTACATCAACGAATGTTTCTTCAGATTACGCAGTTAATAGAAATGTTAATGAGTCTAATAATGGATTTGTAAGGGAAGTATCTTTATATAATTTATATAAGAGGTATAAGTTACAGGATGTTATTGCGGTTAATCAAAAAATGTTAGTTCAACTGACTAAAGAGGAACGTGGTAACAAGGGGGCTTCATTTACAACTTATATAACTTTAGTAGGTAGGTACTGTGTTTTCATGCCAAATTCTATGAGTAGAGGTGGAGTATCTCGCAAAATTGAGGACACTAGTATCAGAAAGCAATTAAAAGATGTACTTGATTCAATGGACTTGCCAAAAAGGTCAGGTTTAATAATTAGGACTGTTGGCTCAGGAAAGAGCAAGAAAGAAATTGAACAGGATTATAATTATTTATTTTCATTGTGGCAGAGCATCCAGAAAAATGCTTCCTCTGCAAATGTTCCATCGTTAATTTATAACGAAGCAGATTTAATTATGAGATCTATTCGTGATTTTTGTAGTAATGATGTAGAAGTTATAGTGTCTGGGAAGGAAGCTTTTGAAGTAGTGAGACAATATGCTGAGAATGCGTTAAAGGGTAGTAAGTTGCGTTATAGGTTGTATAGAGGTTTTATTCCGATATTTACTTACTATGGAATTGAGGATCAAGTTTCTGAGTTATATAGCAATAGAGTAAAATTGCCATCTGGTGGTTCTTTAATAATAACTTTAACTGAAGCATTTGTTTCAATAGATGTAAACTCGGGAAAAATGATGGGGGAGGATAGTATAGAAGAAACAGCTTATAGGACCAATATGGAAGCAGTACCTGAAATATCAAGGCAAGTGAATTTAAGAGGCTTATCAGGGTTAATAGTAGTAGATTTTATTGGTATGTTGAAATATCAGTATTGTAGAGCTGTTGAATTTGCTGTTAGACAGGCGTTTAAAGATGATAAAGCAAGGGTCCAGTTTAGCTATATAAATGACTTTGGTTTAATGGTGTTTTCAAGGCAAAGGATTAAACCGAGCATACAGGAAATCAATACTACAGAATGTTTACACTGTAAGGGAGTTGGTAAGGTAAAGTCAAATGAAGTAATTGTTGCGTCAATATTAAGAGAATTACAGTATGTTGCTAGTAGAAATCGAAATGGGTCGTTTGATTTATCAGCGCATGGTTCAATTATTGCACATATTTTTAGTAATAAGCGCGATACCGTTTCTACGATCGAAAGAGAGTTTAATATTAAATTGAACGTTAGTGTTGATAATAATTTAAACGTAGATGTGTTTATTTTAAAACGAGGAGATGAAGTTAGTTTAAGTGATTGTAAGCCACTGCAAAACTCTGGTTACAAAGTTGAGGGCAGAGACAATGAGAAGATTGATTACTCAGGTGGGTTACAAAATAACTTTTGGTTGACTAGATGGCTTTCGCGTCTTTGTAAGCTCTAATAGCTAATTAGAAATCCCAAATGGGACTTGTAATTAGTAAGTTTCATACTTATATATCCTTATGTTAGATAATATTTACAAGGGAGTATTCATTATGGGGAGAGCAATAGGTATAGATCTTGGGACAACAAATTCTTGTGTTGCGATAATGCAAGGTAAGGACACAAAGGTAATAGAAAATAAAGAAGGAGCAAGAACTACTCCATCTATAGTTGCATTTACTTCATCGGGCGAAAGATTGATTGGTGCTCCTGCAAAAAGACAAGCAACTACAAATGCAAGCAATACCTTTTTTGCTACTAAGAGATTGATAGGTCGTCAACATAGTGATCCTGAGATAAAAAGTCTAAATGTTCCGTATAAAGTGTTTGCGGCAAAAAATGGCGATGCATGGGTTAAAACAGCTGGTAATAGAGAATACTCCCCTAGTCAAATTGGTGCATTTATACTGCAAAACATGAAAGAAGCAGCAGAAGCTTATCTTGGAGAAGAGGTAAAGGATGCTGTGATAACAGTGCCAGCTTATTTTAATGACTCTCAACGCCAAGCAACAAAGGATGCAGGGAAAATTGCTGGGTTAAATGTACTAAGGATAGTTAATGAGCCTACTGCTGCAGCGCTTGCTTATGGTCTTGATAAGAAGCATGGACACACGATAGTAGTATATGACCTTGGTGGTGGTACATTTGATGTTTCAGTACTTGAAATAGGTGATGGAGTTTTTGAGGTTAAAGCAACGAATGGTGATACTCATCTTGGTGGTGAAGACTTTGATGATGCAGTAGTAAGTTACTTATTAGATGAGTTTAAAAAAAATAGTAGTGTAAGCTTGAGAAATGATCCAATGGCTATGCAGAGGATCAAAGAGGCTGCGGAAAAAGCAAAAATTGAATTATCAAGTGCGATGGAAACGGAGATAAATCTACCGTTCATTACAGCTGATGCAAGTGGCCCAAAACACTTAAATATGAAGTTAACAAGGGCTAAACTTGAAAGTTTAGTGAATGATTTAATTAAAAGGACTATGGTTCCTTGTAAAAAGGCTCTTGAAGATGCTGGTATGTCTGCTAGTCAAATTGGTGAAGTGGTACTTGTTGGTGGAATGACCCGCATGCCAAAAGTAATCGAGAAGGTTAAAGAGTTCTTTGGTAAAGATCCGCATAGAGGGGTAAATCCTGATGAAGTTGTGGCGATTGGAGCTGCAATACAAGCAGGAATTGTTCAAGGTGATGTAAGGGATGTATTATTACTTGATGTAACACCACTTTCTCTTGGTATTGAAACTTTAGGGGGAGTATTCACTCCGCTTATTGAGCGTAATACTACAATTCCTACTAAAAAATCTCAGGTATTTTCAACTGCAGAGGATAATCAAGCTGCTGTTACTATTAAGGTATATCAAGGTGAGAGGAAATTGGCGGTTGATAATAAATTGCTCGGCCAATTTAGTTTAGAAGGAATACCACCTGCTCCTCGTGGAATTCCTCAGATTGAAGTGACATTTGATATAGATGCGAATGGAATAGTTCATGTTTCTGCAAAAGATAAAGCTACTAAGAAAGAGCAAAAAATACGTATTCAGTCTTCAGGTGGTTTATCTGATGATGAAATAAGTCGCATGGTGAGAGAAGCTGAGGAAAAGGCACAAGAGGATGAGGAACGTAAGAAATTCATTGAAGTAAAGAATCAGGCAGATAGTTTAGTTCATTATACAGAGAGGTCTCTGAAAGAGTATGGTAATAAAGTTTTACCAGAGGATAAGTCTGCTATTGAAAATGCAGTCAATGAGTTAAAGGAAGTCATCAAGTCTAATAGTGTTAATGATGTTGATTTAATACAGCAGAAGATTACTAATCTTTCTCAGTTATCTATGAAGCTTGGAGAAGTTGTATATAAAGAATCTCAACAGCAGGGTGGAAAAGACTCTGCCGGTTCGTCTATGTCAAATAGTGAGGAAGGAAAGGTGGTGGATTCTGATTATCAGGATATAGATAACAAAGAAGAAAATAAATAGGGGGAGGTGTATTTGATTTTTTTCGTTCAGTGTCAGCTTTTTATAGTATATTTTTTAAATTTATTTAGGTGAGGCTTTCTTACCTAGTTATAAGATGCTTTAGTATTTAAAAGGCTTATTGAGTAAAGGAAAGGTGCCAAGTACTTAGCCCTTTTTTTGGTTTAATCTTTGTATAGATCTGAAGGTGACTGAATATCTTTAATCTTACAATAGATTGAGTTAATGGAGGGTTATCAAATGGTTTTTTATACTTTTATCTAAAACTGCAATATTTGTTTTAATATAATGATTTAAAATCATTATATTAAAAAATTAAGATGGAAATATAAAAACATGAGTTTTATTTTTGACTTTTTGTGCTAATTTTGCAGAATATTCAAATTACTATTTAAGTTAAGTGCATGTCAAAAGAGGATTGGGAAGCAGTAATTGGGCTTGAGGTGCATGCTCAAATTTCTTCTAAGGCAAAGCTATTTTCTAATTCATCAACTAAGTTTGGTGCTGAGCATAATACTCAGGTTTCTCTGTTTGATGCAGCAATGCCAGGTACATTACCGATACTAAATTATTACTCTATAGAACAGGTAATACGCACTGGTCTTGCACTTTCTGCAGAGATTAATAAGTATTCCTATTTTGATCGGAAAAATTATTTTTACCCTGATTTACCGCAAGGTTATCAGATAACTCAGTTTTTTGAGCCGATAGTTAAGAACGGCAAAATTTTTATCGAAAATAATGAAAAAGAAATAGGAGTTGCAAGGATTCATTTAGAACAAGATGCAGGAAGGAGCATTCATGGAAAAAGTAAGACTTACGTAGATCTAAATCGTGCAGGGGTTGCTTTAATGGAAATCGTTTCAGAGCCAGATCTTAGGTCATCTGCAGAAGCTGCAGAATTTATGAAAAAGTTAAGGCAGATTTTGCGTTACATTGGTTCATGTGATGGTGACATGGAAAGTGGGTCACTTCGTTGTGATGCAAATGTTTCTGTACGTCCAAGAGGCAGTGATGCATTTGGCACTCGTTGTGAAATAAAAAACCTGAATTCAATACGTTGTATTATTCAAGCTATAGACTATGAAATACAAAGACAAATTGAGATTTTAGAGAGTGGAGGAAGGGTAAATCAAGATACCTTGTTATTTGATGTTGCTTTAAGAGAAACAAAGGTAATGCGGAACAAAGAGGATGCAAGTGACTATAGATATTTTCCTGAGCCTGATTTATTGCCTGTTGAGATAAGCCAGGACAGAATTGATTCTATTAAGTTATCTTTACCTGAATTGCCAGATCAAAAAAAACTGCGATATATTAGGGAATTAGGTATCAATGAATATGACGCGGACGTTATTATTTCTGACAAAGCAATTGCTGACTACTTTGAAGAATTGATAAAAAAACACGATTTAAAGCTTGCAATTACTTGGTTAACCGTAGAACTTTTTGGTCGTTTGAATAAAGCGAGCATTGATATCACAAACTCTCCAATTAAAGCAAATGCCTTATCGAAGCTTTTAGATTTTATTGTTAATGGAACAATATCTGCTAAACTTGGTAAGCGGGTTTTTGATATTATGTTTGAAACTGGTAAGTCTGCTTCTCTTATTATAGAAGAATATGATTTAAGGCAAGTAGTTGATAAAAGGCAAATATCAGAGATTGTCAGCAGGATTATTGATGATAACCAAGATAAGGTTCAAGAATATAAAAGTGGTAAGATAAAATTATACGGATTTTTCGTTGGTGAAGTTATGAAATTTACTAAAGGAAAAGCTAACCCTGATGTTGTGAATTTGATTTTGAGTGAAAGATTAAATGACTAATCTTTTATGTTAACAACACACCTTATAATGTTTCAGGTCTATGTTCTTATATCTATGTGTTGGAATGTGTGAGTTTATTAATATAATTCATAAGATTATGTAAGATTGAAGGCATCTGAGAGTTACTCTACCTGTAGGTAAAATGTCTTTGGTATCATCTATCAAGATGATGCAGCTAGTTCTATTTCTCCATGTGCTATGGGTAAAGATATACTTTTTTAGTTGCAGAATTTGAGCTGGTTTCAGATTTTGATTATGTTATTTTATATTATAAAAGAAGTGAGTCAAACAGAGTAGATAAAGAAACGGTATGAAGCTTTACATAAAGCAAGAACATACAAAACAAGAATATAGAATCCATATAGATAGCTTATTAATAAAAAGTGGTAAGTTTACTTAGTGAAATATTTTATCGCTTATTTAAAGAGCAATGGTAGTGAAAAGTTCAAGAGTGGAACAAAGTATTTTTGTTATTGCTACAAGCATTGATTTTTGATCTAGTAGATTTAATGTAATACAAAGTGAGAAGCTGAGAGTGGTGCGAAGTGAAGAAGGGAATTAAAGAGAGGAAATTTTGTTTGTGAGAATAGATATAAAAGGTAAATTTTTGGGTGTAGACAAGGTAGAAGATATAGAATAGTAATTAAGAGGGTAATGCTGCTTTACTCTAAGTAAAGCACAGATTTTACAAGATGTAAAAAGGCGGGAAAATTAGCGGTAAAGGGATCAAGGATTTTAGTGAGAGATAATTTTGGGAAAGGTGAAATGGAATAGTAAGTTGATCAAGAAGTTCAATTATTTCAATGATCCTTTGAAGGAAGTGTTAGGCTGAGTTAAAGATATAAAAGGAGTTTCAAAAAAAGTGGACATGTTATATTGTGCTGTTAAATATAATCATCAAAGCTTTTGGGGGTAATTGCTTTACTCGTAGCACGTTCCCTGTTGTGTCTACTGGAGGTGTTTGATGTGACTTCAGGTGGGTTATTTGTCTTGACAATATATATGGCACCTTTTATTATTAAAATTAGTAGTGAGAGTGTGTATTTGATATGTTTGCGGTAATCGAGACAGGTGGAAAGCAGTACTTAGTGAAAAGGGGTAGCGTGATAAAAATAGAAAAATTGAAGGCTGAGGAAGGAAAGGAGGTAGAAATCAATAGAGTAATTTGTTTTTCGGATAGTGGTTTGTCTTATTCACCGAATGTTACTGTTAAAGCTAAAGTGCTTGAGCAACGTAAAGGGGAAAAAATTATAGTCTTCAAAAAAAAGAGAAGAAAAAATTATCGTAGAAAAATTGGCCATAGACAGTATATAACTGTTCTTCGTATCAGTGAAATTAATCTTCAAAGGTAAGAGGTAAAATATGGCTACTAAAAAATCAAGTGGTAGTTCCTGTAATGGTAGAAATTCTGCAGGCCGTAGGTTAGGAATAAAAAAAAACGGGAAAGTCTTTCCTGGTAATGTAATTGTCCGTCAAAGGGGAACAAAATTTCACCCCGGAAAAAATGTTGGTATGGGTAAAGATCATACGATTTTTGCTAAAGTGGAAGGCTGGGTCAAGTTTAGAAGATCAGTAAGTGGAAAGACTTTTATTGATATTTTGTCTATGAGCAATATACAAGTTTCAACTTAGATAAATCAGGGGTCTGTAGCTCAGCTGGTCAGAGCACACGTCTGATAAGCGTGAGGTCGGAAGTTCAACTCTTCCCAGGCCCACCAACTTTTTTGTTTGGATTTTTCCCTATAAATAATTTGGTGTAGTGCGAAACCTCTTCAATAACAATTTTTGCTCCTCAAGGTATTTGTCTTTTTTCTTTTCTGCTGCTACTCATTATACAATAAAGCTGGCGACTGATATATCACATATAAAACTGGGTTTGTCCTATTTTCCTGTTTTTTATTCTTTTTTTTAGATCTAGAAATTATAAGTTAGCATAAACTTTGCAGATTTGAAGTGATACGTTATAATATTTCAGTAACAAGTATTAAGTGAAATAGTATGACAAAAAATACTAGTGATCTAGCTATCTGCTGTTAGGTTATTTAGATGGGTTCGAATTTATTGTCTGCTTTTTCGAATAACTGACTTCTTAGTTGAATTTATTAATAAGAAATTAGTAATGAACTTGCTGACTATAAAATTAGTTATTTCTTTAAAGTTGATTTTACTAATAAAAATTTCTTTGGTGTGTATATCTGCATTGCAAGAGATGATCTTAGAGTTTTTTTGTTACTAAAATGTATATTGGTGTTGATAAGTAAAGGTATATTATCACCTTTTACATTAATTTTAGTGCTAATTTTGCTCCTTTTTTCTATAACTTTATAAGTTAACCAGTATTGTTAGATTTGGAGATGGATACTGAAATTGCTGCCAAAAAGTGTAGTTATTGTGATATATTCTATAAATAGGAGCAAAGTGATTACTTATTACTAAGTGAATAGTAAAATTGCTTTTGGTTTCAAGCTGTACAACTTGATAGTTCATTGAGCATCTTATGGCTTAAGTAAAGTTAGAGACCTACTTTATATCTGCGTTAAAATGCTACGCAAAAACCTTTCTTATTACTTTTTTAGGGCGTATTGATAGTATGGACACAGCTCTTATGAGAAAAAAAAGTAATGCTACAACATTTGAATGACTCTTCCTGACAGTGTCAATTGACCTTTCACTACATTTACTTCTATAGCAGCAAAATGTAATAATATAAAATTTACTATTTCTAATAGAGTTAATGTTTTTCTTTTCTGATAAAAAGTTTTACAACCTTAAACATTGCCATTGAGCAATATAATATAAAGGTATCTAGACTATCTTTGTCAGTGTTATTATATATACTTAGTTCTTGGTTGAGGAGATGCTCTGTGTATGAAGCCTTAGGTTCATCAATGGCTGACATCACTCAGTATAGGCGGCATTTATTTTTTTCTCTTGTAGAAATCTATGAACCTTTAACTCATCATAACAGCACACAGTATTAGGTGTGTAACAACTTTTAGCATTATTAACTTACTTTCTTGACGTATACAAAAGACTTAGAAAAATTAAAACACTTATGCATATGCGCACAATACTTTTCGTCTGGAAGAAAATTCTGTAGTATCTTTATAAGGTGTTACTTACAAGTTATCGAAGATCACCTGAGTTTTACCTGCTTGTAGTGGAGTTTAATTAAAGTTAGTAACAACAAAAAATCTTTTGTTGACTTAGTTAAACTTTATTCTGTAAATTTAGTTTAGTTTTTCTGTTAGTTCTCAACATGGTAGAGGCCTTTAAGTATATAAGAGATAGTAAATGTAACCTGTATAGCTAATTTATCAAATTAGCAAGAAGCGTAAGGAGGTTTTTTATATTATAAGTTATAAGGTCTGTCATTTAGTGATTACTAACTATGTTATTCTATGATAATTTTTGTTGTACAAGTGAAAATCTAAGGCGTGAGTTTACATAAAAAATTTGTAACTAGTGAATCAGTTGCGGCTGGTCACCCAGATAAAGTTGCAGATCAAATTTCAGATGCAATACTTGATGAATACCTTTTTGCTGACTCTTCTTCGCGAACTGCAATAGAAACTTTAGTTACTAGAGACAATGTTATTATAGCAGGGGAAGTGTTTGGACCTAGTATTGAAAATTACAGGATTGAAAATATTGCAAGGAGTATAATAAGGAGTGTTGGTTATAAGCATGATGGCTTTCACTGGAGAAAGGTGAAGGTGAATATATTATTGCATGAACAATCAAATGACATTGCAATAGGGGTGAATCAAGGTGCTGGGGATCAGGGGGTAATGTATGGTTATGCAACAACAGAGACAGAAAGCCTCATGCCAGCACCGATTTTTTATGCGCATTCGATTATGAAAAATATTATGAATGCAGCTAGGAAAGTGAAGCTTGGGCCAGATGCAAAATCGCAGATCACTTTGGTGTATGAGAATAATCTTCCAGTGCGTGCTGAGAGTATTGTTGTTTCAATACAACATCCAGAAAACCTAGATCAGCTAAAAGTAAGAGAAATAATTTACCCTTATATAGTTTCGTCTTTACCAAAAGGATGGATGTGTCCTGAGGAGAACCTCCTAGTTAATCCGACTGGTAGGTTTGTTATTGGTGGACCAGCTGGCGATTGTGGGTTAACTGGACGAAAAATTATGGTTGATACTTATGGAGGATATATTCCACACGGTGGGGGAGCGTTTTCTGGAAAAGATGCAACAAAAGTTGATAGATCTGCAGCCTATATGGCAAGATATCTTGCTAAAAATATTGTCTTTGCGGGCTTAGCTGAGCGTTGTCTTGTTCAGCTTTCTTATGCAATTGGTATATCAAAACCTACTTCATTCTATATTGATACATTTGGTACAAATACGGTAGATGAAAAAAGGGTTAAAGAATTTATTGAAAATAATATAGATTTATCAACCAAAGGTATCATTAAACATTTATCGCTTAACCGTCCTATATATAAATATACGGCCTATTATGGACACTTCGGTAAAAAATCAGGAGAAGATGGTAAATTTTCTTGGGAAGACACAAGTTTGTCTAGCACTCTTCGTAAAGAATTCAATATAGAGAACAGCAAAGATATTTTTTTAGATTGCCAGAATTTTTAATTTGACTTAATGCTAATATGCTAGCTTGGTATTAAAGTATAACTAACATTTTATAATAGTAGCACTATATTAACAGCAATTTTTATTTATAGGGTAAAGTGTGTAACAGAATGAAGGAAGGATTCTATAACGAACTATAAGAGAATCATCAAATCTTGTCTGATAAAATAAAAGAATACCCTTTCAATATTAAATGAGCAAACAAATTATAAAAAATTCAAATTCTACTACCAGCATGCTAGCAGGATTTTTTATATAATCATATAATAGGTACTGTGCACTCATGCTTTATTGGTTATTACATATCGTAATTCTGTTGCTTGAAGATT
Source organism: Wolbachia endosymbiont of Dirofilaria (Dirofilaria) immitis (assembly GCF_013365455.1). Lineage (GTDB taxonomy): Bacteria > Pseudomonadota > Alphaproteobacteria > Rickettsiales > Anaplasmataceae > Wolbachia. The sequence goes on along the minus strand of NZ_CP046578.1, from coordinate 493,013 downwards.
AAGCAGCATTTTATCAATGTTTCATATGCTATGAATAGTTATTTGTAGTATTGTGAAAGAAACACTGTTGTTAATAATAAACATTAGAAACAGATAGACCTTTTTTTAGTACAATGTAGCAAATACCATATTGATTATGTGACTAGAATCATGAACAGTCTATATAAAAAATATAATAATAGTGAAAAAAAGAACATGTCAGAATTCTTTTACAGTAGGACTGCAGAGCTAAATGGAGTTTTGAAATATGTTATAATGCAGCTCACAGATTGTAATTTACATAGAGTTATTCATATTAACCACCCCCCCCTGTTTTTTAGTATTTTTATATGTTTAATAATATAACTAAGAGTTGCTATGGATTAAACTTTTAAAGAGTGTAATTAGCTATATATAGAAAATTCAAAGTTATATTGTTAAAGTGATACAAAGGTTAGTAGCTGCTAATAGATTTTTCTATGATTGCTACTTTACTGTATGTGATCTGGGATGTCGAAGAAGTCTCTCATTATCTATTTTAACCTTGCTAATTTTTTATTTACTTTATATATGGAGTATTATGAGTATTATAATAGTTTTGTGGTTTTGCATATTAATGTGTAGGACTGTTATTAATAATGTGGAAAGTAGATTTTAAAAAACAATAGATATAATGATGTATCATTTTAAGAAATACTATTGATGAATGTTGTAAAAAACTAAGTAGAAATGAGAGAAGTAAAAATGCTTGAGTTATTTAGAATAGCGTATGTAATTTCTTAAAATTTGATCACTTATTCCCTAGTAGCATTGACAATTTAAAGCTAATTTATATGCTTGGTATTTATTTTTGAAAGTAGTATGGGAAGTAAAGAGCATAATTTTCATTTAGTGGATCCAAGTCCTTGGCCAATTATTATATCAGCGGCAATTCTTGTTTTTGTACTCGGGTTGGTTGGCACGTTCCGTAAACAAGTTTCTGGAGTATTTAGTTTAGTTTTAGGAATCTCTGCAATATCAGGAGTGTTGTTTTGTTGGTGGAAAGATGTAATAAAAGAAGCCATTTACGATAAATGTCATACTGCAATTGTAAAGCATGGACTCAAGGTTGCAATGTATTTATTTATCCTTTCAGAAATTATGTTTTTTGCAGTGTTCTTTTGTTCATTCTTTAAAGCTTGGCTCGACCCAGTTTTTTTGTTTGAGGCATTTTCCCCTACAGATAGAGTTAAATGGCCTCCTAAGGGGATTTTACCGCTTAATCCGTGGTCATTGCCATTTATGAATACATTAGTGTTATTACTTTCTAGTACAACAATTACCTCTGCGCACCACTTTTTACTTAAGGATGATAAAGAGAGCACGGTTAAAATGTTGTCCATAACTATACTGCTTGGGGTATTTTTTACAATAGTGCAAGCAATAGAGTATCATGAGGCATGTTTTTCTCTACAAGAGACAGGAGAAAAGTTAATTTATGCATCCAATTTTTATTTAATTACTGGGTTTCACTGCATGCATGTTGTAATAGGAATAATATTCTTGTTAGTGTGTTTGTTTAGAGCGCAGAGGGATCAATTTACATCTCGAGATCATTTGTGCTTTGAGTTTGCCTCTTGGTATTGGCACTTTATAGATATAATCTGGATATTTGTATTTGTGTTTGTGTATTGGTTAAGTGTTTGTTAAATGGTTAAAATAATAGGTCTAATTCGGGAATAAATAAGACTGGTAGGTTAGTGTCAATTTAAATGAAGGAAGTAGTATCAAATTTTTGGGTAGTGACACTATGTTGACCGGCAGTAAACTGTATATTTTCCAAGCTAAGCTGAGGTGTAGAAGTTTTTTCGTCAGTAAAAATCCAAAATCTTCACTGGCTTTAAGATATCTAGAAGTGATCATAATTTTAGTGTTAGAAGTGGTGGAGCTAACTGTAAATGACCGTGCTAATAAAGATTAAGTTATGTTTATGGTGAGTCAGGTGGTTGACAACTTAAATATAAAATGTCACCATGCTGCTGATGCACTTGCTATAGCAGTTTGTCATGCTATACGAAGTTCTGATTTTATTGAATAGCTTTTGTATGAGGTTCAGCACTCTGATAGTATGGGTATCATTGAAACAATAGAAGAAAAAATAAGAAACTCAATAGATGTGATTAATATTGATATTATCGATGAGTCTGTAGAGCATGCAGGTCACTATTTTGCTTCATCTTCAGCATTACCTTCACATATTAGGTTGATATTGATATCCAATAGCTTTGTTGGAATGAGCACCTTCAAACGTCATAGATTGATTTATGGGTTACTAAGAAGTGAGATAGAGCTGATACATGCAATTTCTCTTCATTTCTATACGCAAAGTGAATACAGTTCAAAAAATAGGTAATAAAGTGTGAAAGAAGAATCTTTATTGGTGAAAGCAGGGAGAAAATTTAATGATTACAAAGGTTCTATGAATCCGCCAATTTATCATTCTTCTACTATATTATTTCCTACCTATAAGGACTACTTAGATGCAGCAAACGGGAAGAGTATATATGATGTAATCAATGATGGTGTATTAAGGGATTATAGTTATAGTAATGTTGGTACTCCTACCGTTCACTACCTTTCAAGTGCTCTTGCTGAAGTTGAAGGTAGGGGACAAGCATTAATCTACCCTTCTGGACTGTTTGTGCTTACCTTTGTTATTCTAACTTTTGCTAAAGCAGGTTCACATATTTTGGTTCAAGATAATAGTTATTATCGAGTTAGGAGATTTGTTGAAAGTGAACTGCCAAAAAGAGGAGTAAAAGTGACTTTTTATGATCCAACGGAGAGTATAACTAGTTTGATTCGTAGTAATACTGCATTGATAATGATTGAAACTCCAGGTTCTGTGACGTTTGAAATTTCAAATGTAGAACATATAGTAAAAGTTGCTAAGGAGCATGAAATCATAACCGTTTGTGACAATTCATGGGCCACTTCTTTGTTATTTAAACCGCTTGATTATGGAATTGATGTTGCTCTGTATGCGGTTACAAAGTATATAGCTGGTCACTCAGATTTATTGATGGGAGCTGTTATTGCTGAAGGTGAGGTTTTTGAATTACTTTATGAGAGCTACAAGAATTATGGAGTGACTGTTCAGTCGCATGATTGTTATCTTGCACACAGAGGACTCAGGACATTGTATACACGTATAAAAAGGCATCAAAGTACGGCAATGAAGGTAGCAAAATGGCTAGAGGAGCACCCAAAAATTAAAAAGGTTTTATATCCGGCGCTTCATTCTCACCCTCAGCATGAATTGTGGAAAAGTTACTTTAAAGGAGCAAGCAGCGTATTCAGTATAGTACTAGATAGAGAATATTCATATAAAGAGCTCAGTTGTATGGTTGATCATATGAAGATTTTTAGTATTGGTGCTTCTTGGGGAGGGTGTGATAGTTTGATGTTACCGGTAGATCATAAATCTATGCCAAGGTCTGTAATGCGTTCAGATTATGGTGGAAGTTTCGTACGAATATTTTGTGGGTTAGAAGATCCTGAAGATTTAATTTCTGATTTAGATGCAGCACTAGCTAGGTTACCATGTTTAGATCTTTAAGCTGATAAAGTAGAACATGAAATTGAGGGATTTACTTTATAACATTGTTGATGTTACTTTTGATATTGAAATCGAAGGTGTTACCTGTAACCCTAAGAAAGTCAAAGAGGGTTACCTTTTTGTTTGTGTATCAAAAGAAAGTAAGAAGTATGTAGGTGATGTAAAAACTTCAGTAATAATGGCAGATTTTGTAGCATCATGTAACTCTCGGATCTATATTTTTCACCCAAACCCTCAAGAAACATACAGCAAAATAATTAGCAGGTTTTATCAATTTAAGCAGCCTAAATGTGTTGCTGCTGTAACAGGTACGAATGGCAAGACTTCAGTAGTAGAGTTTTGCCGCCAAATCTGGCAAAATGCTGGCTATGATTCAGTGTCTATTGGAACACTTGGAACGTGTATCAATAATAAAAGGGAAGCTAATTATAATAACCTTACCACTCCGGATGCAGATGATTTTTATGCAACATTATGTGATATGAGTAGTAAAAACATAGAGCACTTAGTACTGGAGGCTTCAAGTCATGGGATTGATCAGTACAGAATTCATGGGCTTGGGTTAACTGCTGCAGCTTTTACAAATTTCTCGCAAGATCATTTAGATTATCATAAGGATATTAGTGAATATTTTAGGGCTAAGAAAAGGTTATTTTGTGAGATACTACCAAAAGAAAAAACAGTAATTTTAAATGCAAGTATAGATGAATGCTATGCATTGCTTAAGATAGCTGAAAAACGTGGTAACAAAGTTATAACTTATGGGAAAAAAGGTTCTAATATTACCTTAATAAAGCAAGTACCAGCACAAGATGGTCAATATCTAACAATTAGAGTTGATAATGAAGTTTATGATGTGTTTTTTCCAGTCTTAGGACAATTTCAAGCGTGTAATTTGATGTGTGCAATCGGTATAGCTATCTCGTCTGGGTTGAGTTACAAAAAAATGTGTATAGATAAACTAGTTTCTCCACCAGGAAGGATGGAAAAGGTAAAACCTTTTGTGTTTGTAGATTACGCACATACTCCAAGTGCACTTGAGCAAGTGCTATTGTCTTTAAAATGGCACTTCAGCAAAAGGGTAATCTTAGTTTTTGGTTGTGGTGGTAATCGTGATCAGGCAAAACGCGCAGAAATGGGTAAAATAGCGCAAATGTATGCAGAAAGAGTTATAGTTACAAATGATAATCCTCGTGACGAAAATCCAACAGAAATTCGCCGTGATATTTTGTTACATTGTTCTGGTGCACTAGAGATAGAGGACAGGAAAGAAGCTATAGAAAAAGGTATGGATATTTCCTATAATCAAGATATGGTCCTGCTGATTGCAGGGAAAGGGCATGAAAGATCACAGATTGTAAATGGCCAAACTTTTAAATTCAGTGATGTTGAAGTTGTTAAAAACTGTACTTTACCATATTGATTTTTGCAATGGGCTTACTTCTTGACTCTACCCTCTAAATTTTAATGATCTCATTATTACATACAATAACAAAAAGTTAATCTTACAACCTAAGGTTGTAGCTTTACTAAATTCTAAAAAGCAGCCACAATTAAATAAGCAAATATTTATAAATTGAACTTGGTGTGTAATCAGCAAACAAAAATGTTGTTGGCAACAATACTCTGTAAAATTACAATATGGTATGATCATATGCTCTTTATTGATCTGGTTAATGTAATCAGTAGAGAATTTTGTTCTGCAAAGGATATTTATTATAATATATTGCAATTATTTGGAATTGCAGGATTAGGTGCAATGGTGAGACCGCTCGGCGCATCTGCATTCGGTCATATTGGTGATAGGTATGGAAGGAAAATGGCATTGATGATTGCTATCTTGCTGATAGCAATTCCATCTAGTCTCATTGCGTTTATTCCAAGTTATAGTCAAATAGGTATAACTTCTACTATATTGCTTCTTGCAATTCATGTAACGCAAGGAATTGCGTTCGGTGCTGAACAGGGAGGCAGTTCTGTTTATTTAATAGAGCATTTATCTGATAAGAAAAAGCTAGGGGTATTTTGTGGAATGACAAGTTTAGGTCGCTCTATTGGTATTCTGCTTTCTGTCGTGGTAGTAATCATCTGCAAAAAAAACACTGATTTTAATACTTGGGGTTGGAGATTGCCGTTCACTTTTTCAGCTGTTCTAGGGTTAATTAGTACATATAGTATATATATATTAGAAGAGACTCTGGAGTATGAAAAGAACCAAAAGCAAAGAAGTCTACCAGACTTACCAATAATAGAGCTTGTAAAGCACTATAAAAGAGCTCTTATACTTGCTGTTTTAATATCCGTGCCCGTTAATGTTACTGTTGGATTCACCATATTCCTTCGAACTCTTGCAAAAGAGACAATATCAGTTAAAACGTATGTCACAACATATATCAATGAGATTGTGTTGATTATAACCAGTATACTAATGCCAATATTTGCAATAGTTCTTGGAATGTTAGCTGATAGAATAGGTAAAGAACGCACTGCGATTTTATTTATAGTGATTACAATGGTGCTATGTTGTCCTATATTATTTATTGCCTACTATTATAAAAGTTATCTTATAATTATGCTTAGTATAATGGTTCTTTCTGTAATAGAGAAGGGTATAAGCCCTATAGGGATAGTTGCATCTGAACTTTTTCCCACCACTGTTAGGTTTAGTGGAGTAAGTTTATCACGCAACATCTCTTTTGCTTTTCATGGTGGGTTTACTCCTATGATATGCACTTGGTTTACTATCACATTTCCTCAAGTAAACTTTGCAGCTGGGCTTTATATAGTTTTCTGTTTATTAGTAGGTTTAGTGGCAATATTGCAAATAAAGCCACAAGACAAAAAATGCGATTGGTAAAAGTTCTGGTGTAAACCATATATGTTAAGTTGAGCTTTAAATTGTGAGTCAAAGGATGTGATTGGATTGTTTCTAGAAAATGTTATATTATTATTGTTAATGCTTTTTGAGCTGATTTGTTATGACTTTTTTTTAAGATTCCTAGGTTTAAGATTAAACCTGATGTTCAAAGAAGAGTTTTTCTTGTAAGGAAGCTTAAAAAAAATGTACTCGGTATTACGTTGCTGATGTTCCTCTGGGTAGCTTTTTTATTAAACCTTGGGCTGTGTTTTATTTTTAAGATTATAAAACTGATAAACATGGCTTACAAGGTTTTCAATTTGTATTCATTAGGCTACCTAAGTTTCTTAAAGATAAAGTAGAATAGTTAATAAGCTAGTATGGTGCTGGTGCATCTTTTAAAAAAGATGCAGAGGAGTTGTTAGTAATAATAAAGCAAGTGTATGGTGAATTAGATAAGTTTATTGGAATGAAGAGGACAGTGGTGTATGGGGAAAGGATAATGAGCCTATATAAAGAGGAAGCTGTCCTTAGCAAAGACTTGATGAAGGTAGAAAGGTAACCTATATGAACCAATGTAGAGAAAGGAAAAACTGAAGTAGTAATTAACATTGTTACTATTACTAAGTTAACAGAATCATCTAATAGCGAGATTGAAAATTATAAAATTGAAAGACACTCACCAATTAACTTAACCTAGTGCACTGGAGTGATGAAGAAATTCGATAATAATTAATATGTCTAAACTAAGTTCTTAATTTCTTAAAAAAATCCTTTAACAAAGAAGAGCATTCTGTTTCTAATATCCCGCCATAAACTTCAGGAACATGGCTGCAAAATTGAAATATCCTAACACCGTTTTCGATTCCTCCACCTTTAGGATTATAAGCTCCAAAGTATACTCTTCTAACTCTTGCAAAAGAGATGGCTTGAGCACACATCGGACATGGCTCTAATGTTACATACATATCAACATCGGAGAGTATTGGTGTTGAAAGCAATTTGCATGCTTGTCTGATTACTAATATCTCTGCATGTGCAGTTGGATCATTGTATATGTTATGTGTGGAAGAGACTATGTTGCTTCCACTGACTATTACAGCTCCTATAGGAACTTCATCATTTTTGTGAGCAAGTTTTGCTTGTTCTACTGCAAGCTCCATATATCGATATTTAAACACTTTCTCTGTTGGTCTTCTTTCTTTTAATTTTATTAATTGCTGCTTTAATAAAGGATATAAAAAGAGGGTGAGGGGAAAACGGCTTTGATTGAAATTCTGGATGAAATTGCACACCGATAAACCAAGGATGACTTTCTAGCACTACTGCTTCTATGCATGTTCCATCTTCTGATATACAACTGCATGTCAAACCATTTTTTTCTAAATCATCTTTGTAATCTAAATTAATTATGTATCTGTGCCTATGCCTTTCCAAGATAGTGGTATTACCGTATACATCTGCCATTTTGGAATTTGGGCTTACATTACATTTATATGCTCCAAGTCTCATAGTTCCACCAACATTAATGTTTTTACTACCGGCTAGCTTAATAATCGGGTGCTTACAGGTATAAAATTCTTCAGAGTGTACATCCTCAAGCTTAATGACATTGCGAGCGAATTCAATGACTGCAAGTTGCATGCCAAGGCATATTCCAAGAAATGGGATATTATGCGTGCGGGCATAGCTTATTGCCAATATTTTGCCCTCTACTCCATCATCGCCAAATCCTCCTGGCACGAGGATTGAATGGGAGTTCCTTAGCTTTTTTTCTATGGATTTTTCATTAATAAGTTCTTTGCTTTTCTCTCTTGAGTTAACCCAGTTTATTTTCACTCTAACTTTATTTCTAATTGCACCATGATTTAATGCTTCGACCAGTGATTTATATGCGTCAGGAAATTCGGTATATTTTCCTGCTATAGATACAGTGACTTCCTGTGTTGACTTTTTCATAGAAAGTACTATTTGCTTCCATTCAGTTAAGCTTGGTTGTGGTTTACTTAAATGAAAGTGTTCCAGAATTTGTGTACCAAGTCCATATTGATTATATAAAATTGGTAACTCATATATATGGTTCACGTCAGGAGCAGGTATTACATTAGATAAAGAGACATTACAAAGATTGGCTATTTTCCTTTTTTGATTATCGGAAGTTTTCTTTTCACTACGACATAGTATAATGTCTGGTTGTAACCCCGCAAAATTTAACTCTCGAACTGAATGCTGTGTTGGTTTTGTCTTTAGTTCTTGCGCTGCAGTTAAGTATGGTACTAGGGTCAGGTGAATAAGAATAACTCTTTGTTTCCCGAGCTTGTAGCTGATTTGACGTATAGCTTCTAAAAACGGTTGGCTTTCAATATCACCTACAGTTCCACCTATTTCATATATTATAAAATCTAAACCTTCTGTACCGTTAAAAATAAATGATTTTATCAGATCTGTTACATGAGGAATAACTTGTACAGTTTTACCTAAATAATCACCACGCCTCTCTTTCTTCAATAACTCGTGATATACTTTACCAGTTGTTATATTATCATCTTTGGTTGCTTTCATTCCAGTAAAACGTTCATAATGTCCAAGATCTAAATCAGTTTCTGCACCGTCTTCAGTAACGAACACCTCTCCATGCTGAGTTGGACTCATTGTTCCAGGGTCAATATTTAAATATGGGTCAAGTTTTCTAATACGTACTTTAAAGCCATAAGCTTGAAGAAGCGTACCTACGCTTGAAGCGACTAAGCCCTTACCTAAGGATGAAACTACTCCACCTGTTACAAAGATAAATTTAGCTTCCTTCTTCATTAATCTTCAAAAGGAACGGAAGTAAACTTATTTTCTTGTTTATTTTCTGATATGATTCTTTCTGCAATTGACTTTCTATGTACATTTTTTGAACACAATCCTGATAATAGTAGTGTGTTTGCTATAAATAGGCCAACAACTATAGCAGTTACTTTGCTGAGCAGATTTATGGGAGGTTTCACTGAAATCATCAAATTGAGTCCATGTTGTGAGTTACTAAAACCACTCAACGAGCTACTTCCAGGCGGACGTGAAAGCACTAAGATTACTAGAACGATAACCAATATTATTTGTAATACACTTAATACTGTTATTGACATTATAAGTAAGACTTAAAATAAGAATTTTAGAGGCGTAAAGTATGTAAGTCAAGTTTTTATCGGTATCTTTAAATAATAAAGAAACTTATTGATTATCTTATTTGATAATCTCATTTCTTATTGTAAAATGATGCGCAGCAAGTGATTTATTATAGTGAAGGATTACAAAAGGATGTAGAGAACTCCTAAAAGAAAAAATTATCGTTAGGTAATGAACAACTATTGCTTGGTTACAAAGTCTTAAGCTATGTTTTATGTTCAGTGTGTAGAAGGTAGTTTTATTTGAAAGTGCTATAAAATAGTAATAGAGTCAACGATACATTTATACCTGCTGTCTTTCATATGAAAAAAAGGAGATAAAAAACCTGCTTATAATTAATACCTGAGTTACTTGATTATTAAAAATAAGTATAAGAAGCTTCAATAAAGAAGATTTTTCGTTTTTACCTTATATATAGGTAAAAGTATCGGTCTAATAGCGGAAGACCTCTAAAATGCTGATTCAATATATTGAACTTCTCTTTATGTTGAAATATTAAACAGTACTGTAATGTTTCACAACCATCTAAACAAGAGATGAACAGCCTCTAAGTATCAATATATCTATAAATGTATTTTACATAATTCTCCTTTTTGACGTACTTTTTACCTAAGATGGCTGAGCCAAAAAATGAACAGTTTTTTTTGTATATCAATATATACTATGCTCTTTAATATATGTGGAGGAAATACTAGTCTCAAGTTTGTACTATGAATGTTCAAAAGAAGGTGATGCATGTATATCAATTGGCAAATAGTATTCCAGGTTTCATCAAAAGTCAGATTGTAGGGTTAAGTCTTCTATCCAAATAACCACACACTCTACCTGCTTATTCGGATATACTGCTTGTACTAGGGCTTTATAAGTTAACATCTTTTTTTTTATTTCATTTAACGAAGAAGTAGAAGTATTACGGTGTGATTTGTAATCAATGATAATTGCTTTATCCTGCGTTATGCATAACCTATCCAGTCGTACTAGTACTGGTTTGCCATCAATCATTCCACTTAGCATAATTTCTGATTTACCTTCTAAGTTGAATAGGTAATCATATTTTTCATTAAAGGCTAATATTTTGCTATAGATCTCGTCTTTTTTTTCTCTAGTGTTTATATTATCAAGGTACTTTCTAATCCAATTTTTTCTTCTATCTTTTTCTATCTTAGGTATATATTGCAATATACTGTGGATTATTAGGCCTCTTGTATAACCGTCTGTCATTTCAGCGCTCTTTTCTCCGTATTCTGGGATTACGTGCTGAAATGGAGAAGAGTAAACAGTTGACACTGATTCTTCTTCTTTCTTTTTAGATTCTTGGAATAATGTTGCCAGAGTTGGCGGGAGAGAAATCACTGAAACATCGAAATGATCAAGTTTTTTACAAATATAAGGGTAGTTTGCGTTTACACATAGTACTTTAACTTTTTCTTTAAACATCGGCTGTAACCAAGCTTGTTTCTTTTCATATAGCTCTTGCTGCTTAGTAAGCAGATCATACCAAGAACCTTTTTGTACTGGCTCTTTACCTAAAATATATAATTCATCTTCAGCGCGAGTAAGTGCTACATATAGCAAACGTAAATATTCATTATAGTCCTCCATTTTCCTCTCTCTCTTTACTTGGTCACAATGAATGTTAGTATCCTTTCCACACCAAAATGGTGCTTCCATTATATCAAAAATAATGTTCTCATTGTTTCTTGGTACCGTATTTGTATCAACTAAGAATACTATAGGAGCTTGCAGGCCTTTTGATTTGTGGATTGTCATTATCCGCACAGCATTGCGCTTTAATTGTGTATCATTTTTAATTTCTGGATTATTTTCTTTGATCCATTGAATAAATGCTTGAAGGGATAGGTTTTCAAATTTTAACACAAGGTTTATAAACTCATCTAAGACTTCGAAGTACTCAGTACCAAGTCTTGCAGCAAATTTCTTCTTGCCTGTGTGTATTATATGTGTGAACAATGTAAGAGGTGATTCTATACGAGATAAGTTGATAAGATAGTTTAATTCACTATAGACAATCCAGCAATAATTATGAAGTCTTTCCCATAACGACTGTTCTTTACGATCATATGCAATGCTAAATAAATCATCTTCAGTAAAGTTAAATAGTGGAGATTTTAAAACATTCGCAAGAGCTAAATCATTTGTAGGAAGGAGTAAAAATTCGGCTAAAGCTATTAAATCCTGTATAACTATATAGTCCATAATCTTAAAATAGTCTCGCCCTATAACCGGCACTTTTGCTTTTTTAAGCTCGCTCACTATATAATCAACTAACACATTTCTTTGCCGTACTAAGATCATAATGTCTCTTGGTTCTATATGGCGATCTTTAGCAACTAAGATTCGCCCTTTGCTTAACCAGTTGTGAATTTTTTGAGCTATTGATTGAGCAAGCAGGCGGTCTAACATTATGTAATCTTTTTTATCTGTTAAATGAATTTGTAAAGTCTGCTGTTTTTCTTCTTTGAGGCTTGGTAATAGTGGCCAAATTTCAATATACCCTTGATCATTTTTTCTGTTTGGAGTATGTTTTATTTCACTATCAATAAAGGATATCTCTTTGCAAAAGTTGTTGAATATTTTATCTACAAATGCTAGAATTTCTGGAGCTGAGCGAAATGATTTTTTAAGTTGGCATGATATCCAGTTTCTGTTACCAGTTTTTGTATAGAAGTATTGTTGCATGTGATTAAATAGATAGGGATTTGCCCCTTGAAATCTGTAAATAGATTGTTTTATGTCGCCAACAACAAACAGGGTTCGTTTTTCTTCACCACTGGTAAAGAATTTGTCACAGAGATTTATTATAATTTTCCATTGATCAATGCTATTATCTTGTGCTTCATCAATAAGAATGTGATCTATTTTTTGATCTAAGTTAAACAATACCCAATCTTTATACTCTGGATTACTTAGAAGATTTGTTGCTAAGTCGATTATATCGTTGTAGTCGAGTAATGCATTTTTTGATTTTTCACTGTTATATAAGTCAGTGTACACTTTGAATATGTTAAGTAAGTTGCTAGTTCTCTTGAATATTTTATAGGAGTTAATATCTCTTGTATAAGTAAATACTATATTCTGAATATTCTTTACTATCCATTCTGCATCTTTGAATTTCTCTAAGATGCCTTTTGTTATTATAGATGATATGCTTTTTTTTTCATAAGATTCTGATTTTAAAAATATCTTAGCTAAATTTTCTATTTTGGTATTCCAGTACATTACCTTAAAATCTACATCCTTTTTTTCCTGTATTTTAGTATTAGTTGCTTGGGTGGCAGATGTTTTTGTGCCGCTACACCAATTGGAGAGTATGACACTATAACTTCGCTCTCTTTTACCGCCATTGCTTAATATTTCAGATAACCTTTCTATATACCTAATCGTCTCGTTTGCTAGGTCATGAACTTCATCTGGAACACCAAGTTTATCTTTTATATATTCTAAATCAGTTGCTGGTAATGGCCTTCTTACACATAAAGTGTAAAGTAAATCGCGCAGTTTATTTTCATCAATTTCTGCTGCAATAGAGTCTATACTATCTTGCACGGCTTCGTTGTAAAGCGTTTTTTTGAATGCTATAGAATGTAATTCTTTGCACTCACTCAGCATATAATTTGGAGAGATGCCAGCTTCTATAGGGAAGTTGGAGATTAATTTGTAACAAAAAGCATGTATGGTCTGTATAGTTAAGCCCAAATTTTCCAATTCAGAAAAAAGCCTTCTTGCTCGGATTATATAATGATCAGATACTTTATTTTCTTTGGATTTTAGTATTGGATCCTGGAATGGTGAATGGTGGCACTTAAGTGACAGTAAGGAGAGACCTAATTGCTCTAAAGATGCAATTAATTCACTATTCGAACACATGGCCCACTTACTCAGTATGTTGTGAATGCGACCCTCCATTTCATTTGCTGCAGCATTGGTGAATGTTAAGCAGAGAATATTTCTCTTATTTTCTAATAAAAGTCTTAATACTCTATCTATTAAGATTTTTGTTTTGCCTGCACCAGCAGATGCGTTTACCCACACAGAAAAATTGGGATTTATAATATCTAATCTCATTAGAAGTGTAGAAATTGTATAAAGTTTGACTAAAATGGCATCGTAAAATATACTGTAAAAGTAGTGTTAGTGAAGATATACAAATGAAAAGTTTTTGTGTAAAGGCTCCTGCAAAGATTAATCTTTTCTTGCATATTGTAGAAAAAAAAGAAATAGGATATCATTTAGTTGAAGGCTTATTTGTTTTTGCTAATCTTTCTAATTTCTTGGAGATAAGGGTAGGTGAAAAGGATTTCAAGTATGATAATTCTACAGTTGAATTCATAAATTCTGAGCTCAAGATAAGTAGTAGGTACAATACCGTAATGAGAGCAGTTAACTTACTGCTTAGATATGCTCCTGTACGTACTAAGGTTGTTATAAAAGTTGTAAAAAATGTGCCAACTGCTGCGGGTCTAGGGAGCGGTTCTTCAGATGCTGGAGCTGTGATACGTACGCTAGGGAAATTGTGGCGGATTGACAGGTCAATTTTAAATGAAATAGCTATAAGCGTTGGTGCTGATGTTCCCGCAAGTATAGATAATAAGCCAGTTTTGGTTAGAGGTATTGGTGAAGAGTTGTATCCCATAAAAAAATTTTCTTTGCCTAGAAATGTGGTGCTTGTGAAACCAAAAAAAAGATTTTTGAGTACGCCAGAAGTATTTTCAAAATATAAGGGAGATTTTTCTGAACCAATTAAATGGAACGATGATGTTGAAAAAGATATATTGGAACTTCTTAAAGAAACTAGAAATGACCTTCAAGAAATAGCGGTAAGTCTTGTACCTGAGATCAAGGATGTGATATTAGCATTGGAGTCACAAAAAGGTTCTGTGCTATCTCGAATGTCAGGCAGTGGAGTAGCATGTTTTGGAGTATTTGATAGTGAAAAAAATGCGAAAACTGCTGCAGTGAATATCAGGGAAAAGCAGCCAGAATGGTGGGTATGCGGCACTCAGTTAATAGTTTGATTTATAAATGTAATCCCTTTAATTCTCAGAGTAAAAACTTTATGAATAATTATGAAGTAGGAAAGTTATTAGTAAATAATCAAGAATATTGTAGCTTGATTATAGTTTTTCCTAAAAAGGTGATTGAGCTTAAAGAGAGTGGTGTAAATAGCAGAGGACATTTTGTATCTTTTTTAATAAAGGAAGTAAAGGTTTTATTAATAGGCACTGGTAAAATATGTAAGATGACGAATACTTTAGTTAAAGCTTACCTTATAGAACAAAAAGGCTTAAATTTAGAGTTTATGACAACTGGTATAGCAGGCAGAGAACGTAATATTCTGGTATCTGAAGCAGACTTATTGTTACTTGCCTCAAAGGTAATGTAGTATGTTTGAAATATTTACGCAAGGCTTTTTTATTAATAGTCTAACTGCAATAGTTATAATTAGCCTAGTAACAGGTACGTTAGGGTCGTTTATGATATGGCAAAGATTATCGTACTTGGGTGATAGCTTATCACATTCTTCGTTACTTGGTGTTGCACTGGCTTTAATCTTTAGGATCAGTCCATCAATTAGCATAATGCTTATAGCAATTGTTTTTGCAATAATGCTTTCCCTTAATTTTAATAGATTATACTCTGTTGATGCGATATTAAATATCGTTACTAATGTAGTTTTATCATCAAGTTTAATATTGATGTCCTTTCTCCCGTCGAGCAATAGTAGCATTATTAGTTCATTGTTTGGTGATATATTAACATTGGAACAGAATGATATAGTATTAATTTTCCTAATCTCAGCAGTAGTTACTCTGATATTAGCGTTTAGATGGCGTTACTGGCTAATGATTTCGATCAATCAAGATTTGGCAATAGTTGAGAAAGTAAACGTGAGTTTGGTTAGGCTAGAATTCTTGATTACTCTTGCTATATTTATAGCAGTGTCTGCCCAATTAATAGGAATATTGCTCGTTGCTGCATTTTTATTGATACCAGCTTCGTCTGCAAGGCTTATCTCAAAAACTCCAGTACAGATGGTTGTTGTTGCAACAGGTTTTTCTGTGATTTCTGGAATATCAGGTTTGATGTTATCTGTAAGTTTTGATTTATTAACAGGACCTACAATTATACTTGTTGCAGCTACATACTTAATTATTGCTTATTTTGTGAGGTTAGTATTAAATAAATTCGCTTAATTCCGTTTTAGTTTATTAATAGCTTGCTTATAGCTGTATTATTATGGTTGCTTTGAGTAAGTAATATAATCGAAAAAGGGTATTTTTTTTAAATACATATCTAAGTGCAAGAAAGTTCAGAGTTCTTAAACATTCTTATGCTTAAGTGAAAATTATATTATATAAAGGATATGAGGATTACGCCATTTAAGATCAAAAAATTTCTAGAGAAACCTGATACTTTGAGGGGTGTATTAATTTATGGAAGTGATAATAGCAAAGTGGATTTTTTCGTGCGAGAAGTAATTGCTGGTTTAAGTGAATATTCAGTTCAAGTGATGGACTTTACAATCGTGGATAAATCTCCTGGTTTATTGTTTTCTGAGCTGGCAAATATTTCGATGTTTGCTAACAAGAAATTAATTAAGCTGACAAATGTAAGTGGGAGTATATCTAAAGAGTTAAAAAACGTGTTGGACCGTAATACAGGTAGTCATTATATAGTGATGGTAGCAAGTGATCTTCCATGTCATTCTATAACCAAAAGTTATATGGAAAGCTCAAAAATTTTTGGTGTCATTGCTTGCTATAGGTATAGCAATAGTAACCCTTGCGATATAATATCAGATTACTTAGACCGAAATGGTATAAAATACACAAATGAAGTGATCTATCATCTGCAATCTTACCTTAATTGTAGCAAGTTGTCTATATATTCAGAGCTTGAGAAATTAGTTTTATATCTAGGAAAAAGAAAAGATCTTGACTATACTGATATAGAGCTGTGCCTTTCAACTTCTAGTAATGATTATGTTACACTTGATAGCCTGTGCTCTGCTATAGTAAATAAAGATATGGAGCGATTCATTAAAGTTTCTGATATATTAATACTACAAGAAAATTTTTCACCGATAGCACTAATTCGTATTATATTAAATTATTTCTTACATCTTGAGAACGTTTTACTGTTAATCCAGGGTGGAATGAGTGAACAAACCGCAATTGACCAGCTGAGTCCTCCAATGTTCTTTAAGCAATTAAAAAGTTTTAAATCTCATCTAAAAGTTTTTCAACTTTCAGACCTCAAGAAGGTTATAGAAGAGCTAATAAGCTTAGAAATTACCTGTAAAACAGCTGATTTAGATCATAGAATGATTTTTCAACATACCCTGCAAATGGCTGGTGTTGTGTCCTAATTTTTCTTATAATTTTACTGGATATAGTTAGGCAAAAGTATAGATATGTTTGATGTTTTGGAGATTGTAATAACAACGACATACTAAAATTTAACTGCTGAAGTGATAGGTTTAAGAAAGCATGCATCTAATCTTACAAAGAATAATCATATATTTAACAACGAAAAAAAAGCAGAGTAACTTGGCATGCAGCTTAATAAGATATATACTCATTTTGAGTTGTGAGTAGGTCTGAGTTATAGCTTACAAGAATGACAAAATTTTAAAAAAGGTCTAATGTTAATATAAAAAGCTTTATGAAGATCAGAGTTGGAGTGATAGGCTGCTTAGGCAGGATGGGCAAAAAAATACTTAGTGAATTGATTACAGATACTAAAGTAGAGATAGCAGGTGCTGTTACCCGTTCTGGTAGTAAATACATAGGTTCAGATATTGGACCAATTATAGGCCACGGTTCTATTTTAGGAATCAAAATTACAAGTTCCATTAGTGATATATTTGAGTTATCCGATGTTATAATAGATTTTACAACTGAAGAGTGTATGTTAGCTTGTCTCAAGGCAGCTGTAAAATTTAGAAAGCCGATGGTAAGTGGAACAACTGGAGTAGAAAATGTTAATTTAAAAGAGTACGCTGCTGAGATTCCGATATTGTGGTCAGCAAATATGAGTGTTGGGGTTAATGTGTTGCTGAAATTGGTAAAAAAGGCTGCTGAGCTTTTGGGTAATAAATACGACGCTGAGATTTGGGAAATGCATCATAGCTTAAAAAAAGGTTCGCCATCTGGAACAGCCATAGAGCTTGGAAGAGCAATTGCTCACGCTTCAAAAAGGGATTTCAAGTTCAATCAATATTTACTAAATAGTTCAAATGTAAGAGAAAAAGGTGAAATAGGTTTTGCAGTGTCTCGTGGAGGTGGGGTAATAGGGGATCATAGCGTAATGTTTGTTAATTCTGATGAACGGGTAGAGTTAAATCACAAAGCAATTGATCGCACAGCGTTTGCTAGAGGTGCTATTCAAGCAGCAATATGGCTATACGAGAACAAGAGAGAAACTCCAGGTCTCTATTCGATGCAGAGTGTAATATGAGTGACACATGTGCTTCTGTGAAAAATTTAAATCTTTGGTATAGCTCTAAACAAGTTTTGTTCGATATAAATTTGGATATTCGTAAAAGAGAAGTTACTACTTTTATTGGGCCATCTGGGTGCGGTAAATCGACGTTTTTACGTTGTTTTAACCGTATGAATGATTATGTACCAGGATGTAAAGTTATTGGTGAATTGATTATCGATGGACTAGGTAATATATATTCACGTGATATGGATGTTGTATTGCTTAGAGCAAAAGTCGGCATGGTATTTCAAAAACCAAATCCTTTTCCAAAGTCAATATATGATAATGTTGCTTATGGGCCTAAATTACATGGTATGGTAAAAAATAAAGGGAAATTAGATGAAATAGTAGAAAATAGTTTAACCAAGGTTAGTTTATGGGAAGAGCTGAAAGATAGATTGCGAGACAGTGCATTAGCCTTATCTGGCGGTCAACAACAAAGGCTGTGCATTGCTCGCGCAATTGCAGTAAGACCAACTATTTTATTGATGGATGAACCGTGCTCTGCGCTTGATCCAATGGCAACTAATGCGATCGAAAATCTTATACAAGAGTTAAAGTTAAGATTCACCATAATTATGATAACTCATTCAATGAAGCAGGCTAAAAAGTTATCTGATAGCGTAATTTTCTTTCATAATGGAAAAATTATTGAATCTGGGAGCGTCAGAGAAATATTCGAAAATGCTAGCTCATCCTTAACAAAAGAGTATATTTTAGATCATTGAATTCCTAGCTATACGTAAGGGTTTTACACGCAATAATTCCTTTAGCGATAACACGGCTTTCATGATCAATATTTATTATATCAGGTAGTGAACTGATATTGATATAATTATCAAAATTTTCTATTGTTGATTCTACCACTTTTACTATCCCTAAAAAACCAATGCGTGATTTCAAAAATTCATTCACGGCTACTTCATTTGCAGCATTGAGCACAATACTATTTATGTGTGGCAAAGAAGAATTTAGCACTTCCATGCTAAGCTTTAGTGCAGGAAAGCGCTTGTAGTCAGGCTCTTGGAAGGTCAATTTTTTTTGCTTTGTTAAATCTAATTTATAACTTAAAGCTGACCTTTCTGGCCAAGATAAAGCGTATGAAATAGGAACTGTCATATCAGCTTCCGCAAGTACAGCAAAGTTGAAACCATCTTTATAAACTACAACTCCATGTATTATCGATTCAGGATGTACTACTGCTTCAACTTTATTCGGACTGATGTTAAATAAGCTGTGTGCCTCTATTATTTCTAGAGCTTTATTCATCATCGTAGCACTGTCAATTGAAATTTTCTTTCCCATGTTCCAAATAGGATGATTTAATGCTTGATCTACTATAACGTTTCTTAATTGTTCAAGACTATGGTTTAAAAATGGTCCGCCAGAAGCAGTAAGTATAATCTTTTCTACACATTTATCATCATTTTGTAAAACTTGAAAAATCGCATTGTGTTCAGAGTCGATAGGAATTATCTGTACATTTTTTTCCTTAGCTTTCTTAAGTAGTAATTTCCCACCGCAAACAATACTTTCTTTGTTCGCTAGTGCAATGACCTTAGTGCCACTTTCTATTATGTGCATAACTGGCTCAAGGCCTGCAATGCCAGCTATTGCAACAACTGAGAGATCAATAGGCAAAGAAGCAACATTTGCTAGACCTTCGGCACCAACTTCTACTTTAATACCTGTACCAAGTAAACATTCTTTTAAATCTTTGTAAAACCTTTCATTAGAAATGGCAACATATTTTGCACTTAGTGATTTTGCTTGATGCGCTAGTAAAGCAAAGTTCGAGTGGGTGCTTAGTACTTCTACTTGATATTTTCTTCTTTTCTTTAATAGTAGATCTACAGTTTTTTTTCCAATGCTTCCTGTTGATCCTAAAATTGAAACCCTTTTCACTAAAATGAACTCGTGTTAATTATGATAAGTTGAAGAAAAATGTTGCTTACCTCGACTGTTATTTAACGCTTTTTAAGCATCGAGCTCATGTTCATAGTCATCACCAACAAAAGGTGAAGGGCTAGGTGAAAAAGATGGATCACAGTGATTGCCTAAATTATATATGTCATGTAGGCTTTCGCCATGAACTATTTCATTACTAAAATTAGGGTAATCACCTGGGTAAGGGAGACATTTATCACTATAACCTATATCCATTCCCTCCAATGTTATACTTTCACTGTCTCTATTTTCACCTGAAAAGTGTTCTGCAAGATCTTCAAGAAATTTTATGCCAAACATGTTACCTGATTTTCCAAACAACGTTACCAGACTACTACCATTTACTAAACCTTCAAACACATTACTGTAGGAAGTAATTGCCCCTTCGTGAAAGCTAAACAGCCACTTCATTCCATCTACAATTGTTGCAACAGAGTCACTGTAGCCAAGACCAAAACCACTCTTTCCTTCTTGATGTTCTTGATGTTGTTGTTGAGCTTGCCACTCTGCGATATTTGGACCTTGAGCTTCACCACTCATAAGTTTTTACTTTAAATCCTTGAATGCTATATATTCTACTATAAATATTGAAAAGTGTCAATAAGGCTCTTTAATAATTGTTTCCTGGAAAAGGTTAGCGAAATGGTTTCACGATGACTGCAATAATTATAATTATTATTAGTACTGTAACTGCTTCGTTTAGGATACGGAAATAAATGTGAGCTTTTTTATTTGAACCCATTGCAAAATTTTTTCTATGTTTTGCAAGTAGTATGTGAATAATAATCATAAAGAATGATGCTAATGCTTTTACATGAAACCATCCTTCATAGTATGCCTCCCTTATAGTCATTAATATGATACCAAAACCAAGCGAAAAGAGCATTGCAGGGTTCACAATATATTTAAGTAGCCTCTTTTCCATTATTTGAAGTAAGGTATCGCTTTCCGATCCTAGCTTTACAGTTGTGTGATAGACATAAAGCCTAGGTAAGTAAAGCATTCCTGCCATCCACATAATGACAGAGATAACGTGAAAGGCTTCAAACCAGCGATAATAATCCATTATAAAACGTTAAAAATTTCTGATATTATTTGAGTTTAATGAAAGAGAAATTAATATGAAAGCAAAAAATCTTACTAAAGAACAGGTGATTGGGTTCTACAGAAAAATGTTACTAGTGCGTAGATTTGAAGAAAAAGCAGGACAATTATATGGAATGGGATTAATAGGTGGGTTTTGTCATTTATCAATAGGACAGGAGGCAGTTGTAGTTGGAACTCATGCTGCATCAAAACCTGGTGACGCTTTTATTACAAGTTATAGAGACCACGGTTTAATGCTCGCATGTGATTCTGATCCAAATATTGTAATGGCAGAACTAAATGGTAAAGAAACAGGGTGCTCAAAAGGTAAAGGTGGTTCAATGCATATATTTGATATTGAAAGGAAATTCTTTGGTGGGCATGGAATAGTAGGTGCGCAAGTTCCAATTGGTACAGGAATAGCTTTTGCTAATAAATACAAGAAAAAAAACAATGTGGTATTTACGTATTTTGGTGATGGTGCTGCGAATCAGGGGCAAGTATATGAATCATTTAATATGGCATCTTTGTGGCAATTGCCAGTGATTTATATTATAGAGAATAACGGATATGCAATGGGAACTTCTGTTCAGAGATCAACATTAGTAACTGAGCTATATAAAAGAGGAGAAGGTTTTGGTATTCCTGGGAAGCAGGTTGACGGAATGGATTGCTTTTCTGTTTATGAGGCAACAGGCGAAGCAGCTGAGTATGTACGCAGCGGAAAAGGGCCAATTCTGCTTGAAATGAAGACGTATCGGTATCGTGGCCATTCAATGTCAGATCCTGCTACTTATCGGTCAAAAGAGAAAGTTGAAGATATAAAGCAAAATCGTGACCCTATAAGTACTTTAAAGAAATATATGATAAGTAGCAAGGTTGCTTCAGAGGAAGAGTGTAAGACAATAGATAAGGAAATACATGATCTAGTGAAAAAATCGGAGGATTTTGCTAAAAGTAGTAGAGAACCAAGCATTGATAAGTTGTATACTGATGTTTATAAATCTGTTGACTGCTAGCTGTGAGTCAAAACGACTCAAAAAAATTGTTGATGCACTTTAAAGATTTTAAAACCTGAAATTTATCTTTTTCTACAGGTTTTTTCATTAATGTGTAGATGCATGTGTATGCTTAACTTCTGTTGTATGTTTACTGTATTTTTTGTAGGTCTTATTTATTAGGCATTTATTATGTTTTATATTTTGATATAATAAACTTGAACATTTCAGCGCATACTTAAAAAGTAATAGTTATATCTCTAGCTTAGATTACAATATAGATGTGTTTATATTTTACCTTTTGAGAGGCAAAATTGCCTACAGGCACCACTAAGTAATAGGGTTTAACGCCTCAATGGACTTTTTAAAGTGTTTAGGAGGAAGGGCAATGATAGTAATTTTTTTGTTACTTGGTAACTTAAAAGATAAAGAATACGAGTGGAGATGAATTCTATTTACTATTCCATCAATAAAAGCTTTTTTACCACCATATTTACCATCACCGAGAATAGGACAATTTATATAAGCCAGATGTGCTCTTAATTGATGTGTCCTGCCAGTAATTGGTTGCAGTTTTACATAAGCAACATTTTGTCCTAATCTCGCTATGATTGAGAAACGCGTAGTGGCATTTTGAGGTGAATCTTCGTCAACGACTACTTTTTCTTGACCTGAAATATATTTTTTTACTAATGGATGATCTATTGTTCCTCTATTCTTGCTTGGTATGCCGGAGGTTAATGCTAAGTAGGTTTTCTTTACTCTTCGCCCTTTAAATTCCTCTGTAAGGTATCTTGCAACATTAGCATTACGTGCAAATATTATCACTCCGCTTGTATCTCTATCTAGCCTGTGAACAATCTTAAATATTTTTCCTTCCCTGATTCGGTCAAGCAAATCATTAATGCTGACTTTTACCTTTATGCCGCCTTGAACAATTACTCCTGTAGGTTTATTTATAGCTAGTATATATTCATCTTCGTATAATACATTATCTTTCAGTATATTAACTAATTCTTGGTCATATTTACGGTTAGAATTGGTATTTTCAATATAATCTAAGCATTTTATTGTTATAGTTTGTCCAAAATGCACTCTATCGCTTGACTTTGCTTTACAATTATCAACCTTAATTAACCTTTTCCTTAGAGATTTCTCGATTGTAGATTGTTTCAGATATGGAAAAGTTCTTCTTATATATCTATCCAGCCTAATGTTATTATCTTCTATTGGTATAGTTGTAATACTTTGAGACATTTCATTATTTATAATAGATATTGTAACTTGTTAAAATTGGTTATGAGGACAATAATTTTCCTAAACCTCAGTGCTCTGCTACAAAAACTCTATTGCCAAAAGGATTCATAGCCTTTTGCACTATTTAATTAAATAAATTAAGTATAAAAGCTCAAAACTCTATTGTCAACTTTCTGTAGAACTAGTGAAACTAGACTTGCTTAAAATTATTTAATTAGTTATAGTTTGAACTTTTAATTATAATAAAATGATTGCTTTTATTCCTCTATTTATTTTCTTAGTTTTACATCTTGGAAGCGGCACTTATTTTTTCTTCACCGGAATTGATAATCCACTTCGTCAAATTTCTCCGGTAGTTTGCTTATTGCCAGCACTATTTTTTGCCATCTCGCGTAGAACAGATAAAATGCAACATAACATCGATACTGTCATCGAAGGTATGGGTAACAAGAATACCCTTACTATGTGCTTAATTTTCCTGTTTTCTGGAGCATTTTCTTCTGTTAGTCAATCAATTGATAGTGCAAATACTGTTGCTAATCTGATTCTCAATTTTCTTCCAGCGAGGTTATTGTTACCTGGAGTATTCTTGGCTTCTGCTTTTATTTCAACTGCAATTGGTACATCTATGGGAGTTGTTGCACTGATGGTACCAATTGCTGTTGACTTAGCAAAGAATGGAGCTTTTGATCTTGAGATAGGAACTGCAACTGTAGTTGGGGGCGCCGTATTTGGTGATAACCTTTCAATGATATCTGATACCACTATTGCATCTGTTTCCTCACAAAACGCTACAATAAAAGATAAACTTCAGGCAAATTCTAAAGTAGCGTTTATTGCCAGCATTATAACACTTATCTATTTAGTAATTACTGTAGATAGTGCGAGAATTATCACTATATCAAACTTAGATTATTTATCAATAATAAAGGTTATTCCTTATATTTCTTTAATAATTATGGCCCTATTTGAAGTTACTACGCTGGTAACAATAACTGTAAACATAATTATTGCTGGTATTCTAGGAATAGCTTTTTTTGACTATTCTATTATTCAATTCTCTCATGACATATATAGGGGGTTTAAAAAAGTAAACGAAATAGTAATGTTTGCCTTATTTATTGGTGGATTGAGCAATATAATGTACAAACAAGGTCAAAAAACATTATATAAACTTATTGATGGAAGTAGTATCACAAAAACTAGAGCTGAATTTGTAATAGCAGGAATAGCATCTATGTTTACTATTCTAGTTGCTAATAATACTATTGCTATTTTGCTAAGTGGCAGCATTGCAAAAAGGCTTGCAAAAAAGCATGATATTGCACCATACCGTAGTGCATACTTACTAGATGTTTTTGCTTGTGCTACAAAAGGTATTTTACCTTACGGCTCCCAATTATTGCTAGCTGGTAGCATAGCCTCTGTATCACCTATTTTTTTGTCAACACGGGTGCATTATTGCTTTATTTTAGCAGCAGTAACAGTAGGGGAAATAATCATCAACAGCAGGAAAGAGAAGGGTTATGCTACTGTAATTTAATGTGTAGGAAAGCTCGCGGTCTTTCTTATTTCCATATTTCTTTGCTTATTTCATCTCTTCTAAAG
The DNA here is from genome assembly GCF_013365455.1 of Wolbachia endosymbiont of Dirofilaria (Dirofilaria) immitis. GTDB lineage: Bacteria > Pseudomonadota > Alphaproteobacteria > Rickettsiales > Anaplasmataceae > Wolbachia. The sequence continues at coordinate 468,004 of NZ_CP046578.1, read as the reverse complement.
GCTCTATGTTAAAAACAGAAAGCCCGGAAGTAATGATGTGTATTAAAGCTTGGACGAGGGATATTCTTGCAGCAGTTAGGTCTAAATCATCTTTTAGTATGAACCGCATATTTAAGTTATTTTTACCATATCCCCATAAAGCATGGAATGCTTCTGCAACTTCAAGTAAGTAGAAAGTAATTCTGTGTGGCTCATAAAGCCTTGCAGCTATTTCTACTACACCTGGCCACTTTGCTAAGATTTTTATAAGTAATAGTTCCTCATCAGTCTTTAAAAGTGAAAGGTCTGCACTTGGAAGTTCTTTTGGAGCGTTGCGCATTAACGAATGAGCACGGGCGCATGCATATTGCACGTAAAAAATAGGATTATCTTTTGATTGCTCCTTCACTTTAGCAAAATCGAAGTTGAGAACTATATCATTTCTTTGTGTTAGCATTATAAAGCGAGTAACGTCCCTACCAACTTCCTCAACTACATCTCTTGCTGTTAGGAAGTTTCCTGATCTTTTGGACATCTTAATAGGTTTTCCGTTTTCGAAGAAATTTACAATATTATGCAATTTTACCTCTATCTTTGCCTTATTATCACTTAGTGCAGAAACAACTGCTTTGAGCCTTTTAATATAGCCGCCGTGGTCACTACCAAGCTCTACTACCATATTGCTAAAACCGCGTGATATCTTATCAAAATGATAGGCAATGTCTGATGCAAAATAAGTCCAGCTACCATCTTCTTTTTTAAGTGCACGATCAACGTCATCACCAAATTTTGTGGAACAAAACAACATTTCTTTTCTAGAAATCCAATTTTCGCTTTCTTTACTTTTTGGTTTGCCTAGGTATCCTTCATATACTAAACCCTTCTCAGATAATATCTTTATGCTCTCTTCAATTTTGCCACTTTTTTGCAGCTCATACTCTGAAGTAAAGATATCATGATTCACTCCAAGTAAGTTCATGTCTTCTTTTATGAGTTCTAAGATAGAATTTAAAGTATAATCTCTAATTATTTGGTAATCTTGCTCTTCTAGAAGATCTTTACCATATTTTTTAGCTAGCCCTTTTCCTATTGCTTTTAAATATTCGCCTGGGTATAAACCTTTTTCGATATTAATCTTCTCTCCTAAAGCTTCCTTATACCGTAAGTATACTGATCGAATTAACATATCTATCTGTGTTCCAGCGTCATTGATGTAATACTCCTTAGTGGTTTGATAGCCAACTTTTTTTAACAAGTTTGCTAAAACGTCACCAAATATTGCTCCTCTTACATGACCGATATGCAGTGGGCCAGTTGGATTTGCAGATACAAATTCAACATTAACAGCCTGATTATTTCCAATGTTTAAAGTACCAAATTCTGTTTTCAGCTCATTTATTTGTTTAAGAATTCTGTGCCATACTTCTATTTTAAAGTTCATGTTGATAAAACCAGGGCCAGCTATTTCTACTTTTGCAATTTCGTTAAAAAGTTCAAATTCTTCTGCTAATATTTCTGCAATCTCAATGGAGTTCTTTCTTTCATACCTTGCAAGCACCATGGCGACATTTGTATAAACATCTCCATATGCTCTATTACTTGGAGGTTCTAAGATAAAATTTTCTACACTCGTATTTATAATACTCTTTTGCTTTAACTCATCTAATTTGCTAAGAATTAACAAAAAAATCTGCTTAAAAATGTTCATCAATCAAAAATCTATAAACTATATAGCAGTATAGTAAATGGGTAAGGTTAATTGAAGATTTATCTTATAAAAATGTAACCTCAGTAGTGATATAGTTAAGCAGTTATTGACAGAATTACCAGCAGATTTATTTATGCTATGTATAGATAAGCAGCTATTGTGCAAATATTAGAATTTAGAGGTTTTTTGCTTGTGATCAAAAGGTGATAAGGCTTCAAAAAGGAACTAAATACAGTTTGAATTAATTATGTAGTATTAAGTAGTAAAACTGCCATATAAGTAACAAGTAAGCTTTTACTTATGAATTTTTTTTATTAAAAAGTAAGGTGCATAATATTATTTGAATAGTATCTAAGTGCCCTTGAAAGAATATAGAGCATATATGTTAAAATCACACTATGTATATATAAATTGTTTAGAAACAATCTTCTGTAGGTATGTAAGAAGTGTATATTAGTAAAATTGGTAAACAATGGGTAGTCATATGTTGTTAGTATGGTAAAAACATAAGTATGAGTGATACCAGTCCTTAGAAAAAGGACATTGGTTTGTTATAGGTTAAAATGTTTGAGAATTAAATATCTTAACCTAAATTTAAGATATCAACCTAATTTGTGTTAATTTGTGATAGTATAATATGTCTACTATATTTTCGCTAATTTTGCATATAGTCCATTTTTGCTTATGAGGGAATCATGAGTTCCTATTTCCTCTATTTCTCCATGGTTAATTACTACGATCTTATCGGTTGTGAGTGTAGATGACAGCCTGTGTGTAATCATGATCGTCGTTCTATTTTTCATTAACTCTTTCAATGCTTTTTGTACAAGGTTCTCACTTTCATAGTCAAGAGCAGAAGTTGCCTCATCCAGTATTAAAATCTGAGGATTTTTGAGTATTGCTCTTGCTATTATAATACGTTGCTTTTGTCCTTCAGAGAGCTTTAATCCTCTTTTCCCTACAAATGTATCGAATTTATTAGGTAACTTATCAATAAACTCCATCGCATAAGCGCTGATAGCTGCTTGCTTCACTTCCTTATATTCAGCACCTGGTTTACCATATAATATATTTTCCATTATTGAGCAAGAAAATATCGTATGATCTTGCGGTACTAAACCAAATAACAACCTGAGGTTATTTAATGCGATTGACTTAATGTTGTGTCCATCGATGGTAATGCTGCCTTTATTTGGATCATGAAAACGGAGCAGAAGTTTTAAAATAGTGCTTTTGCCACTGCCGGACGGTCCAATGATTGAGACGGATTGGCCTACCTTTATAGAAAAGGATACATTGCTTAGGACTGGTCTATTGGGTTGAGATTCATAAAAAAATGTTACATCGTTAAACGCGATTTCTTTTTGAACGTTATGAATTTTTATAGGGTTCCTAGAGTCTACTATGGGGCTTTTCATATCTTTGAGTTCAAGTAGACGCTCTACTACTCCAAAACCTCGTTGTAAATCACTAACGTTATCGCTCAAATTATTTACAGCTCCTGCTGCAAGTGCTGAATAGAACACAAATGAGGAGAGCTCGCCAATAGTCATATTGCTGCTCAAGACCTCTTTGATACCAAAGAAAAGCAAAATAACTAACGAACCTATCACACATGAGATGATTAAAGTTACTAAAATAGCACGCAGGAGGACTAATCTTAAGTATGATTCTGATACTGAGCTTAAGTATTCCTTAAAACGTGCTTTCTCATTTTCTTCTAACACAAATGATTTAATAGTTGCTATGGATCTGAGATTTTCCTCACTAAGTGATGCAAGTTCACTTAGCTTGCTTTGGGCAAAGCGTGCATAATTGCGTACCTTTTTTCCAAGTGATGTCATAATGATCAATAACATTGGAACTATTGCAGCTGCATATGTGGTTAGGTGTAGGTTCGTATATAACAACATAGCAACACTACCAATTAGTATCACAAAATTCCGTAATATGGTGAGTAAGCTACTATTTATTATTGATTGTAACACAGAGGTATCAGTAATTAACGCCGAGATAACATCTTGTACGCTAGTATTCTCAAAAAAACTTGGTTGTAAATCAGTAATATTGCTATATAAGTCATACCTGATTCTTGCAACAACTTTCTCACTACCCATTCCTATAAAATACAACTTAACAAATGCAGCAAAAGAAATGCCTAAAACTATAAATATAGTTACTACTAATTTAGTAGTAAAATTATGTCTTGCACTAGAATCAATTATGCTGCTCAGACCTCTGCCAAAAAGGAGAATCATTAAAGCGGAAAATAGGACTGCAATAAAAGCTATAATAAAATAATGTAGGTTAGGCTTTATATAGTAAAATAGTTGCCTAATATCAGATCGCATTTTATTTTAAAGTTTCTAGAGTTAAGTATATAGATTTTAGTTTCATGAGAAAGAGGAAAAAGATATGCTTTGCAAGCTTTGGGGGCACAACCATTGCTAAAGAAGGTTGAATATTTGTATAGAGTAGTACACTACATAATCAAATGTTTTTTCATTTACTATATCTTTTTTAAAAATTCTCGACCTTTAAAAGGTTATCTTGCTAACGTACTTTTATCCATTTTCTCAACAATATTTTTGACCTTCATGATAGAAATTAAATAAAGGATAAAACATCGTTGATATTCTTTACAGAGGTAAAGATAGTGTCAAACTATGCGAGGTATATTCAAGACAGAGCTGACAAGATAACTAGTATCGAACCTTAAAATAACAAAGTGTTTTTATAGATTTAATTGGTTAGAAGAAGAATTTATTGCCTATAAAGGAGAAATAAAGTGAACATGTGATGAATAGCTTATTCTTATTTAAGAACACTTGGTAATGCTGCTTAAAAAGGAAGAGATAAAGGTAAAAAAATTAAAGTTGTACGGAATCCACTCAGGGCTGATATTTCCAAAGCTGAAGTAGAATAACTTCGAAGGAGCAGTCTAATATCTCTATGATCTTTTTAGTTAGTTATTTGCTAATAGTAGGGAAAATAATACTCAACGTTACTTCTATGTCTATTGATAAATTATGTGATAAATTAAATTGAAATGTTAAAAAATCCGTTAATAGAATTAAATAATTCATTACAACTAAGTGCATAATAAAACTGAATTCTTCTTTCTAAACAGAAAACATAAAATCTACGTGACATCAGAGAGAAAAATTTTACGCTACCTTTGCCTGGTCTAACTCTAATTAATTGGCCTCTTTTTGAAAACTTCTAATGATCTAGTAATTTAAAAATTTTCGTGCTGTTTCTTTTATGTCAAGTATCGTTAATGAAAAAGATAGTAAAACTTTTACAAATAGAAAGATTAAGTATAGTTTTTATGCTGATGAAGAAAAATGTTACTAAAGTAATCAGTGATAGGACTGTAAATTGTATGATGTTATGATGTTATATAAAATGATTTTATGCTATGGAAAAAAACGCTGTGCTTTTGAAGAGCTTGCTGAGTGTGAGTAAATAAGGAACCTACTGAAATAGTAATTTAGTATTCTATACTAAATTTTGATGTTTATTTTGTTCCAATGTGTAACACCACTATCCCATAGCTCATGTCATAAAATTCAACATTTCGAAAGCCTACCTCTTCAATTTCCATTTGAAACTTAGTCTGAGTTGGAAACTCTCTGATGCTTTTTACTAAATACTTATAAGGTTTTTTATCTTTAGCAACTATGCTACCGATTTTAGGAATTACTTTAAATGAATATAGGTCATAGAATTTGGTAAATATTTCGTTTTGGTAATGCATAGGGGCAAACTCCAAGCAGATAAATTTCCCGTTCAGTTTCAATACCCTATACGCCTCACTTAAAGCCTTTTTACGGTCAGAAATGTTTCGAATACCGAAGGCTATCGTACAATAATCAAATGTAGAATTTTCAAATGGCAAATTTTCTGCATTTGCACACACCCAATTGAAATTGAGCTGATTTGAGTTTATGGCTTTATCGATTCCCCTGCTCAGCATGTTTTGGTTTATATCGCATATTGTGACTTGAGTACTTGGTTCTCTTCTTGCTATTCTTATTGCTATATCTCCAGTTCCTCCAGCGATGTCCAAAACCTTAGAGTTTTTTGTAAAATGCATACTATTTACCATTTTGTCTTTCCATAGCCTATGCATTCCAAAACTCATTATGTCATTCATGATGTCGTAGTGACTTGCTATAGAGTTAAATACTTCTTTGACTAATTGTGATTTGTCCATTCTCTTCTCGATTGTTGTATGGTATTTAGTTTTATGTTATTTGTTAAATCAATTCGAGTATGATAAAAATTCTTTGTCAAAGTAGGTGAAGACTCTTCCTAAGTGTTAGCAACATATGAATTTTTTTATTAAAAGATAAAAAGAGATGCTGTATATGTAAATACCGAAAAACCTTTATAGATTCAATGATCAACATAGTTCTTAATAGAAAAACTTTAAAGTACTTACTGGTTTCTAGTTTTATGAAGTAGTATATTCAAAGGCAAGCATAAAAGCTATTTAAAGAAGAAGTTAGCTTAGAATGAGGGCAACTTGGTATTTAAAACCTATGATAGGTGGTATAATGTCTGAAGGTATAGTGTTAACTAAAAGGAATTTACTAGCTCTTCTAAAGTTGAGAGTTCTAGGAATCATAGAAAAGCGTTTCACAAGTTTTCTTGATCCAATAAAACTTTAGTGTACCTGCTATATTATAGCTTAAAAGGAGTAGAAAGCCTAAGCAAGTGACTGGTGTTAATGGAGAAGCTAGCCTTAAGTAAAGAGAAAGATTGAAATTAATAAACTCTTAGATTTAAAGAAAAAAGTAAAACTATTAAAATGTGTTTAGATTACAATATCCACTATTTGATAACACTTTTCTACGCTGCCTTAGGTAACATACTTTTCTAGCTGATAAAAAAAGTAAGTGTAAATAGAAGTGTTTTCTTTTCTGCAAGAAATCTATTATAATTATTTTGATTACTGGCTCTCATTTTTTTTGCATACTTCCCTTTAGCGGTTATAAATAGCTGTTTTGTAGTGGATTTTATCGGTAATCATAAGTTTAGTCACCATATTAGAGGTCTAAGTCTTTTTAGGTTAGACTCTATGGTCAAGCTAAAGATGTTTAACTCTATATATTAGATAATTTGACATGAAAAAGACTCAACACAATAATTTAATTTCATCTTACGCTAAGGCGCTGTTTTACGTCTCAAAAGGTAAATTAGATACTATAAGAAAAGAAATAAAATTTATATTGGCTTTTTTAAAAAGTCAACGTGACGTTTTTATGTATCTGTCCCACCCTATGATTTCTCTTGCATGCAAGAAGGAAGTTTTACTTTCTATAAATGGAGATTTGAGTGAGAGCTTAGTGAGATTTATTATGGTGGTACTTGCAAATAGGCGTTCTAATTTATTGATTTTTATATTAGAAAAATTTTTGAGTCTTGTAAGGAAAAATGAAAATGAATTAGAAGTTACTATAAAATCAGCAGAGGTTTTAAAGGAGATTGATATAAAAATAATTACTGAATCTTTAAGCTTTCTTGGTAAGATAGTAAAAGTAGTCAATATAGTTGACCCTTCTATACTTGGTGGTTTTATAGTGAAGTACGGCTTTAATTTGATCGATGTTTCGCTGAAAAGTTACTTAGATGAATTGGTTAATTTTAGTAAAATGGAAATATTAAAAATGAGGAATTATATATGAAAGATAATATAAATGCTTCTGAGGTTATAAACATAATACGGAAAAAAGTTGAAGCGTTTGATAACCTTATAAAACGAGAAAGTATAGGTGAGGTAATTTCAGTAGTTGATGGTATTGCACTGGTTTATGGGCTTGAAGAAGCGAAGTTCGGTGAGAAGGTATTTTTTGCAAGTGGTGTAGAAGGGATAGTTCTTGATTTAGATCATGATATAGCTGGAATAGTGGTGCTTGGTAATGACCGTGATGTGAAAGAAGGGGATATTGTAAAGTGCAGTGGTGGTGTCATACAAGTGCCAGTAGGACATGAATCACTAGGAAGGATCGTAAATGCTCTGGGCTATCCTATAGATAAAGGTAGAGAGATTAGAGTTAAAAATAGAATGGACATAGAATCTAAGGCACCAGGTATCATTGATCGTAAATCTGTGCATGAACCTCTACAGACCGGAATTAAGATTATAGATTTACTAATTCCGATAGGTAGAGGACAACGTGAGTTAATTATTGGCGATAGGCAAACCGGGAAAACTACTATTGCACTTGATACTATCATGAATCAGAAGAAGATTAATGACAGGGTAGGTGAAGATCAAAAAGTTTACTGCGTTTATGTTGCTATCGGACAAAAAATTTCAGCAGTAGCGAAAGTGGTAAATAAGTTAAAAGAAAGTCAGGCATTAGAGTATACAACTGTGGTAGTAGCTAGTGCATCTGACTGTGCACCTATGCAGTTTTTAGCACCTTATGCTGGTTGTACTATTGGAGAATTTTTCCGTGATAATGGAATGCATTGCTTGGTAGTGTACGATGATTTATCTAAGCACGCTGTAGCATATAGGCAAATGTCCTTGCTGTTGAGACGTCCTCCTGGCCGTGAAGCCTACCCTGGAGATATATTCTATGTACATTCTCGTTTGCTTGAAAGAGCTGCTAAAATGTCTGATGGAAGAGGGCAAGGGTCTTTGACTGCTTTACCGATTATTGAAACTCAGGCTGGTGATGTATCTGCGTATGTTCCAACCAATGTAATTTCAATTACCGATGGGCAAATTTTTCTTGAATCTGAATTATTTCACGAAGGGTTTCGCCCTGCAGTAAATATAGGTTTATCAGTTTCACGGATTGGATCTGCTGCACAATTGAAATCTGTAAAGAAAGTTGCTGGTTCTGTAAAGCTAAGTTTAGCTCAATATAGAGAATTGGAAGACTTTGCAAAATTTAGTTCTGACCTTGATACTAATGTTCAATTAGCCTTGAATAAGGGTAGATATCTTATTGAGTTATTAAAGCAAAAACAGCATTCACCTATGTCAATAGAAGAACAGGTAATACTAATGTATATCTTTTCTGATATGTATGATCAGTTAAGCAAGATACAAATAAGCAACATCAATAAATTTGAATATGATCTTATCAATTATTTGCATAATGCATATCCTGAAATTTTAAAAAAGTTGTCAAACAACATGTATAATGGTATACAAAACGATATTTTTAGTATTGTGAGTAATTTTATTACTCAATTTAATTGTGTGTAGGTATTGGTTATGACTTCATCTGTCGTTAAGAAGTTCCCTATAACAAGAGAAGGTTTTGGATGTATGCAAGCTGAGCTTGAAAAATTAAAAGAAGAAAAACCTTCTATTATACAGGCCATTTCTGATGCCCGTGATCAAGGTGATTTATCCGAGAGTGCGGAATATCATGCTGCGCGAGAAAGATTAGGTTTCATTGAGGGTCGTATAATGGAGCTGGAAAGCAAGCTTTCGCATGCAGAAGTAATAGAAGTGAAAAGCTTGTCTGGCGATTCAGTAATGTTTGGCGCAACCGTAACATTGAGTATGGTAAATGATGATGGTAGTGAAGTAGAATATATTTATAAAATTGTAGGTGAGTATGAGGCTGATGTTTCAAAGCAGTTAATATCTACTAGCTCACCTTTAGGTAGTGCTTTAATTGGTAAAAAAATTGGCGAACATGTAGAAGTAATAGTGCCAAGTGGAGAGAAATTATATAAAATAGTTAAGATTGAATTTAAATAAATTATGATACAGGCCACTTATGCATCGATGAACCTATCCTGTATTTCTCCTGTGGAAGATGTATTAGAGGATGCTCGGTCTGGTAAATTGTTTATTTTAGTTGATAATGAAAATAGGGAAAATGAAGGTGATTTGATCATTTTAGCTGAAAAATTAAAGCCAAAGCATGTAGCTTTTATGATTAGATATGGAACTGGCATTGTATTTTTAGCAATGACAAAACTTCATATGAATAGACTTGGTCTTGAGTTTATGAGAAGAAGCAATGTAGATGAAAAGCTTGCTCCTCACACCGCATTTACTACATCAATCGATGCGCGTTACGGTATTACAACAGGTGTTTCTGCTAATGATAGAACACGCACAATACTTATTGCTATTGATGAAAAGAGTACTAAAGATGATATTATTACTCCTGGTCATGTTTTTCCTATTATTGCAAACGATAGTGGAGTTTTAGCACGTAATGGTCATACTGAAGCGAGTGTTGAAATAGCAAAGCTAGTTAACCTTAACCATGCGGCTGTAGGGTGTGAGCTAGTGAATGACGATGGCTCTATGATGCGTCTACCTCAGTTACTTGAGTTTGCTGAACAACATAAAATTAAATTGACTACTATTGATGAACTCATTAATTATGTCAAGAAATTAAGTTAGCATTTCATAAACTCATATAATTCAAGTATTAAGATGTAAAACTCCTAAAAATTATGCAAATACGAGATTCCCATGCTTCAAGTTGTCAAGTTTTTTATCTTATTGCTCTTTTTTGTATATTATAATAATACTTACTCTATTAATATTATAGGAGACAGTGAAGTGGAAGCAATGGTGAAAGAATTAGCACAACCTCTCTTTTCTGCTGCGGGTGTTGATAGTGACCAGGTAAAAGTTTTCGTGGTGAATGATGACTCAATTAATGCTTTTATTATTGATAATAATAATATTTTTATTCACTTAGGACTTTTGCGATATTCAACTGAACCTTATGTTTTACTTAGTATATTAGCACATGAGATCGCTCATATATCTGCTGGTCATATATTACAGATGAGCGGTGCCATAGGTTGTTTACAATCTATGGCGATGATTGGCTATATGATAGGGCTGATTTCTACTATCATCATTAATCCTCAGGTCACCAATGCAATTTTACTCAGTGGTATGGCACTCAGCTCCGGATTATTTTTTAACTATTCTCAAGAGCAAGAAAGTACAGCAGATAGATACGCTTTAAAGTACCTTGATGAATCTGGCTATGATAATTCAGGTATGAGAGAAGTTTTCGGTTACTTTAAAAGTATTGAGTGCGAAAATACTGTAGGATACTTTCACACTCATCCACTTAGTAGTAAGCGAATACTTGCTGTACAGAATTATAAGGTTAAAAACGATATAAAGCCAATTCTCGCGGATAAGTTACTAAAGTTTAAACGTGTAGTTACAAAACTAGATTCTTTCTTTTCTCCCATCCATGTATTATCTAGTAAATATGAAGGTAATTCTGAATGCGTAAATGCTATAATTCACTATAGGCAAGGAAAGATAAAAGAGGCTATTGCTATAATTGATTCACTAGCTCAGAAGTCACGTAGTGATCCATATCTATATGAATTGAAAGCAGAAATGTTGTATAAGGCTGGAAATCTAAGTGAAGCAATAAGAATGTATGAAGAGTCACTGAAATATTTACCTGAAAAGAACAGCTATTTGGTAAAACTTGCATTATCTCATACTCTATTACTATACGGTGATGCAAAAAAGGCAATTTTTTACCTTGAACAAGTCGCAAGTGCAGAACCGAATAATGCCTTTATTTGGAAATATTTAAGCGTTGCGTACAAACGTAATGCTAATATAGCAATGTATTATTTTGCTTTAACGAAGAAAGCTTGTATTGAAGGCAATTTGGAACAATTTACGAGATATGCTGAATTAGCTATTAAAACTTTACCAAAGGGTAGCCCTTACCTATTGCAAATTGAAGACATGAAACAACTCAATGAGTGATAGTTATTTTACATGCTACCGTTTTTTCTATTTTTTTGTTCCGCAATTTTCTAGCATAACTTTTACACTATCATTCATATTAGGTATAACTTTCATTATAATTGCCTTAGCGCCAAAAAATACACCGCAAAACATGCCTAAAGCAAAGAGAGCTGGCCAAGGCATTCTACCAAATATTGCAAGTAAAGATGCACCAATTATTACTACGGTCATAAGTGGACCACCTATTCCCCAGATATAACCAATAATGTTACATATTACTTGAGCAGTTGTATCATCTATATCAGTACCTCCAGCACCAGAATCGGTTGGATAACCTGAGAAAAGTAATACCACATATAGAATATTAAAAAATTTTCTTATTATGGAGTCCATTTTTTTGCCTTTGATAATAAACTAGTGTAATAAAACTAATTTTATTTTACGCATACTTATTTTAAAGTAAAGTCTATATCTTGTCTATAGGTAAAGTATCACTACATAAATAAACCGCCATTAATATTCAATACATGCCCTGTAATATACTTTGCTTCATCACTCGCTAAAAATAGAACCCCTGCTGCTACTTCTTCCACCGTCCCCATTTTTTTCATTGGAATATTATCTATTATTTTTTTCTTTTGTTCTTTGGTTAAGACTTCAGTCATTTTGGTATCTATAAATCCAGGAGCAACACAATTGACTGTTATATTTCGACTTGCAACTTCTTTTGCTATAGATTTACTCATAGCTATTACTCCAGCTTTCGATGCTGCATAATTTGATTGTCCAGCATTTCCTGTTAATCCTATCACTGAAGAAATATTTATAATCCTTCCCCAGTTATTTTTAATTAATTTTCTGCATGCTTCTCTATTTAACTTAAATGTGGAGCTCAAGTTAATATCAATTACTTTTTGCCATGCTTCGTCTGTCATTCTCAGTAGTAAACCATCTCGTATAATGCCTGCACTACACACAAGCCCGTCAAAACCTGCCATTAATTTGCTTGCTCTGTCTATTAGCTGATTTACTTCCTCAGCACTTGATAAATTACAAAGAAATACATGTATGTTCTTCTTATATTGCTTAGCAATGCCTTCGAGAGTCTCTTTTTTTGTCCCAGAGATACATAAAGTTGCTCCGGCTTTATACATGACCTTCACAATCGCTCGCCCTATCCCACCTGAGGCACCAGTGATGAGGAACTTTCTGCCTTCTAATTGAAACATAATAATTTTATTTTTTTAATTACTAGCAGAACATTGTCTAATTAGCAATGGACTTTCTAATATATGAGCGGCTTTGACTCTCACAGAGCTTAATTCAGATTAAGATATAGCACAAAATTCTTACTAAGTTATTATTTTGATTGAGTCCAAATTAGATGTTTGAGTCATGAATTCTTTGGCTTTTGCATATTAGCATATTATTTCAGTACTCATGCAAGTTCACAGTAATGTGTGAATAAGTAAGTTAAAAAAAATGAAAGCTTGATTTCCTTTGACAGGTCTCCTTTGCTGTAGTGATAATATAAATATGCAAGGGATAAAAAAGAAAAAATGTCCAAAATTTTTGGATAAAACTTTTATATTAATTGATGCAGTGACAAGTTTCATTTTAAAGCGTGAAGGAAATAGTGTAAATGAGGTTCTGAAAGTAACATGGGGGCCACTGTTTTTCGGTCTGGTAGTAATACTCATTTTTTTTGGAGTAGGAGGCATTTGGTCAGCTATAGCTCCAATTGATGGAGCAGTACATGCAAGTGGAGAAGTTATTGTATCTTCAAGTAGAAAGGTGGTTCAGCATTTAGGAGGAGGAATAATAAGCAAAATTTTAGTCAAGGAAGGTCAAGTAGTTAAAAAAAATGAGCCTCTAGTTTTGTTAAATGATGTTAATGAGAAGGCAAATTTAAGTATAGTTAAAGAGAAACTTTTATCGCTTTTGACAACTGAAGCAAGGCTAATCGCTATTAGGGCAGGATTAGACAAAATTGAATTTCCTGATGAAATTAAAAAATTGTCTAACAGTGAGCTTGCAAACAGAGTAATAAAAAATCAGGTAAAATTGTTTCACTCTCAGCGCAAGAGTGCATTAGGAAAAACTAATGTACTGCAACAACGTATAAAGCAGCTACATAACGAGTTAGTAGGACTGCACTCTCAATTGGATGCAGCTCTCAAACAATACGACTTAGTAGCTGAAGAATTAGAAATAAAAAGACAACTTCTTAACAATAGCTATATAGGCAAGACACACATTTTCGCTTTGAAAAAGCAGTTTGCTGAAATTGAAGGTAGGGTTGGTCACTACCGCGCTGCAATATCTCAAGCACAGCAAAAAATTGGAGAGAATGAATTAGAAATTGTAAATGTGAGGAACGATTTCCAGGAAAGAGCAAACATTGAACTTAAGGAAATTAGTACATCTATTGCTGACTTAAAAAAGAGGTTAATAGTTGCAGAAGATACATTAGCACGCACAATAATTAGATCTCCTCAAGATGGAATAGTTACAGATATAAGGTATCATACTGAAGGTGGTGTTATACAATCTGGAGTTCCAGTTATGAGCATAGTGCCATCTGATGATGATTTAATAATAGGCACTAAAATCCAGACTAGAAATATAGAAGAAATAATATCAGCACAAAAAAGAGGTAGCAATATGGTCTCCGTTGGCGGCGGATTAGAAGGGTTGAAAGTCAAAGTAAGGCTAAGTGCTTATAATGCGCGTAGTTTAGGTTTTATTAATGGTGTAGTAAGCTATATTTCTCCTGATGCTCTTGATGACCCAAGATTGGGACGTTATTATTTAGTACATGTTGTGATACCAAAGTCGGAACTTGCTCAGTTTAAAAACGTATATCTGTACCCTGGTATGCCAGCTGAAGTATACATAGTCACTCAATCCCGCACTCTCTTATCATTCTTATTTACACCTATAATTGCAACGGTTGATAGATCTTTTATAGAAAGATAGATAACTCATTAAAGTAAATAGACTTATTTTCATAATAGAATTAAGATTTTATTGACTTTTCAGAAGCTCTATTTACATAGATTATTCACCCCAACCAGTAAAATTGGAAAAATTCCTTTTACCATGACCCCATTTACAGCAATGGTATAGAATTTTCAGTAAATGTTATTAAACAAATTTTATTTCTTTGGTAGCTTTCTATTCCTGTTGATTTAATAAACAAAAACCCTTTTGTAACCTATTTTCTGGGCTATATTTTAAATTCTTACTTTTAGTTGATAGCAACTTAGGTAATATATCTCTGTACATACAAAGTCTACTATGTCCTTTTTCTACCTTTCTACTCCCATCATAGCCTTTAGTCCCCCTTTCTTCTATAATTTTAACAGAAAGATCTTCTGCTTCTTCTGACTTTTTGAATTGTTCATTCACTACTTTTCGTAGAGAATAAATGTGTCTTAGTATACGAACTGCGTGTGCCGCTATGAGTATTAGAGGTTAGTTAATAAAAAATTTATAATTTAGTATAAGGCAGGCTTTTTCAAAATTTATGATGTTTTATTGAGATAGATTCATGTAAATGCTCTTCTTTCCTTAAATTGGGGTTATATTATTGTAGCTAACTAAACGTTTTAAAACTATTAACTACTACTAATCTTTGTTTGCATAGTAAGTTATATACGCTATTATATAGTTAGTTTTACAGTAAACAAGTATGGTAGAGTTACTTGCATTATTGATAGTATTTTACTCAAATATGTCAATTGCTTCTGTTCCTACTTCTTGGCAATTTGGATTTCCCACACCTGCAACTGAGATAATGGAAATTGTAATTGAATCGCATTTATTTGTGATGAGTATAATGGTTGGAATAATGCTTCTTGTATGGATGCTGCTTATTTATGTGGTATTTCGCTTTCAAAAGAATAAAGTAACAAATATAAGTCAAACGAGTCACAACATTATTTTAGAAATTATCTGGTTTGTTATACCAACGATTATTGTCGGTATATTGGCTTTTAAAAATGCTCAATTAATTAAACTACAAGAAAAGATACCAAAGGCTGACATGACACTAAAAGTTATTGGCCACCAGTGGTACTGGAGTTATCAGTATCCAGAGCATCAAGGTATATCTTTTGATAGCTACATTAAGGAAACAGATAGTTTTGCTGAAGGGGATTTGAGGCTATTCTCTGTTGATAATAATGTTGTTTTACCTACCGATACTAATATTCGTTTACAAGTTACTGCAGGAGATGTAATACATAGCTGGGGAGTACCAGCTTTCGGTGTAAAAATTGATGCCATACCAGGTAGACTAAATGAAGCATGGATTAATGTCAAAAAGCCTGGTATTTACTATGGACAATGTTATGAATTATGCGGTCAAGGTCATGGATTTATGCCGATTGTTGTTAAGGCAGTGAGTAAAGAAGATTTTAATGAATGGATTGAAAATAAAAAGTTAGTAAGTTAAATTTGGAGTATAGGTATGAATGATATATCAAAAGGTATAAGACGTTGGTTATTCTCTACTAATCATAAGGATATAGGAACACTGTATATCATTTTTTCCATATTGACTGGGATTATTGGTGGATTGTTATCAATAATTATTCGTACTCAGCTAATGCATATCAATATACTAGGTAGTAATTATCAACTATATAACGTAATAGTTACAGGACATGCAGTAATAATGGTATTTTTTATGATAATGCCAGCTCTAATGGGAGGATTTGGTAATTGGTTTGTTCCTCTCATGATTGGTTCACCAGACATGGCATTTCCTCGTATGAATAATCTAAGTTTTTGGTTATTAGTGTCATCTTTTATTTTGCTCCTTCTCTCAGTATTTGCTGGTGAAGGTCCTGGAACAGGGTGGACTTTATATCCACCTTTGTCACAAATCATGTTCCACCCAGGTGCAGGAGTTGACCTTGCTATATTTGCACTTCATATTGCTGGTATGTCTTCAATTGTTGGAGCAATCAACTTTATAGTCACTATATTTAATATGCGTGCAAAAGGTATGTCATTAACTAAGATGCCACTATTTGTTTGGTCTATTTTGTTGACTTCATTTATGTTAATTATTGCTTTACCAGTACTTGCTGGTGCTATAACTATGCTACTTACTGACCGTAATATTGGTACTTCCTTTTTTAATCCAGCTGGTGGTGGTGATCCTGTATTATTTCAACATCTATTTTGGTTTTTCGGTCATCCAGAGGTTTATATCATTATTTTCCCTGCGTTTGGTATCATAAGCCAGGTCGTGTCAACTTTTTCTCATAGACCAGTGTTTGGTTATATAGGGATGGTTTATGCTATGATAGCGATAGCAACATTTGGTTTTATAGTCTGGGCTCATCATATGTTTACTGTTGGACTTAGTGAAGATGCTATTATATTTTTTAGTACTAGCACAATTTTTATTGGTGTTATAACCGGTGTTAAAGTATTTAGCTGGATTGCAACTATGTGGGGTGGAGCAATTGAACTTAAGACTCCTATGCTGTTCGCACTAGGTTTCATTTTTATGTTTGTAGGAGGCGGTGTAACTGGAGTAATTTCATCTCAAGGTGGAGTGGATAGGCTATTACATGATACATATTATATTGTTGCTCATTTTCATTATGTTATGTCAATAGCTGTATTATTTGGAGCCTTCGCTGGCTTTTACTATTGGATAGGTAAAATGTCAGGTAGGCAGTATAATGAGTCCCTAGGAAAAATACACTTTTGGTTTACTTTTATTAGTACTAATATCACCTTTTTGCCTCAGCATTTCTTAGGGTTAGCTGGTATGCCAAGGCGCATACCTGATTACCCTGATGCATTTATTCCTTGGAACTATATATCCTCGATTGGTTCATATATGTCCTTCATTTCAGTTATGCTTTTTATATTCATAATTATACATTTATTTAAATGGGGTAAAAAAGTTGAAGATAACCCTTGGGGAGGTGATACCTTAGAATGGACAGTATCTTCACCACCACCTTTTCATACTTTCGAAAAACCGCCGGTTATAAAATAGGATGTATACGAGTGCTTTGTTAAATGTTGAATCAACAATACTGGACTTTTGGTGTTTATTAAAGCCAAAGGTGATATATCTTGTAGTATTTACTGCAGTTGCTGGAATGGTTGTTGCACCAGGTAATATACATCCTTTCATTGCACTAATATCCATTATATGTATTGCTCTTGGTTCAGGATCTGCAGGTGCCATAAATATGTGGTATGACAGAGATATAGATCTGCTCATGAAAAGGACACAAAATCGTCCTATACCTTCAGGTAAAGTCTCTGCAGAAAGTGCTCTTGAGTTTGGTATAACTCTTGGAGTATTGTCAGTATTTATTATGGCAATAGCAGTGAATTATATTTCTGCTGTTTTACTTGCAATTGGTATATTGTTTTACGTTTTTATATATACAATTTGGCTTAAAAGGCGCACTCCGCAAAATATCGTTGTCGGTGGTATATCAGGTGCTTTTTCTCCAATGATCGGTTGGGCAACCGTAACTAATTCTATAAGCTGGGAAAGTTTTATTCTATTTTTAATAATTTTCATGTGGACTCCACCGCACTTTTGGGCTTTATCTCTAAATAAGTCTGAGGAATATACAAAAGCATCAATCCCAATGTTCAATATTGTCTATGGCTCAGAAAAAACAAGGAAACATATATTAATTTATAGTATACTGCTAGTATTGACCAGCCTACTTCCATCATTATTTTTAAAAAGGGTTTTACTCTACCTAAGCGTAGCAATTCTCGAGGGCTGCATTTTTATTTGGTATGCTATATCTATTATTAGGCTTAAAAATTATAGCTCACAGAAAAAAATGTTTTCTTATTCAATTTCCTACCTATTCTCTCTATTTGCTAGTATTATCTTTTGTTCCATTAATTGGTTTTGATTATGAAGGAACAGCAGAAAAACAAAAACTACTTTTTACTTTTTCTCCTGATAGTGCTAACTGTTGGACTCTTTTTCGTTTCTATAATAAAATTTAAAGGTATAGCTTAAATTGCCCTATTTCTGTAAGTTTCATTAAAATTGTGCTTTTATAGAAGTAGGCATACGCTTTACTATTCATATAGCTCATATAGTAAAAAATGAATAAAAAGGAAGTAACAATATACACAGACGGAGCATGTTCTTGTAATCCGGGAACAGGAGGGTGGGCAGTAATAATATTATTTAAAGGCCATAGAAAGAGTATTTATGGTAGGGAAGAAAACACTACAAATAATAAAATGGAATTAACAGCAGTGATTAATGGGCTGAAGGCGTTAAAATTTCCTTGCAATGTTAACTTATATACAGACAGCCTCTATATTAAACGTGGCATAACAGAATGGATAGATAAGTGGAAAATGAACGGCTGGAAAACAAGTAATAAGAAATCAGTAAAGAACATAGAATTGTGGAAAGAGTTAGATAATGCTGCCCTACAACATGATATTAATTGGAAATGGGTTAAAGCGCATAATTGTGATAAGCACAACGAGGAGGCTGATAGCTTAGCAAGAAAAGCAATAATTGATGCTTAAAAAAATCACTGTATTATTTTTTATAGTTTTATTATTCGTATTTTGCTTCTTTATCTTGTTTAAAAATGAGGATTCTTTAGAAATTAATACTAATTATATTAATTTCTATATAAGAAAGAAGATATCAGGAGCGCTTGCCAATGCAAATATCAATATGAATGGTACTTCGATTATATGGCAAAAAGGTAGTAAAGATCCGTGCTTAGTTATTACGGATTTTGAAGTAGTAAATCATGATTTTACTATAAAAATTGCCAACTTTTTCGTGCATTTTAAGATAAACTCTTTATTTAAAACTAATATACAATTTTCTCAGGTTTTAGCTGATAAAGTACATATACATATTTGGCCTGCCACTGTTATTTCAATGCATGACTCTGAGATTCAAGGAGAAAAAAAACGGATCTCAGTGTCAACAGCTTTAATGATTACAGGAACTGCTAATAAGGAAAAAGCTGACTCCAAAGCGGTTGATTTTAGTTTTCAAAATTATTTGAAAGCAATGAAAAAATTCTTTTTTGACTTGAATGCAGATTCAAAAGTTGAAATTACTAATATTACTATAAATAAAGATGCAGAGAAGGAATTTTTTATTGATAAAGTGTATGTAGGAAAGGGAAAGAATTTTGATATTTTGGATATCCATATTCACACAAAAGATAAAAAAGGGATTCTAGGTGATTTGTCTATTATAGTAAAAAATCACAATAGTTTATTAAATGTGTGTGGAACATTCTATAACTTAAAATTGGGATTATTAAGCGAATTTTTTACGTTAGTTAAAAATTACAGTTTAAACAAAGACGTAGGATTTAAAGGAAGCTTTTCAATGAAAATTAATAGAAAGAATGAAGTCGTAGATGGAAATATATACGTGTTGGATATAAGAAATTATGTAAACAAAGACTTACCTATAACTAACGTAAACATAAGTTTAACATATAATAATGGGGTAATGAGTGTAAGAAACTTCTGTTTTAACTTATACGATATATCTCTCTCTTTAATAGGTAAAATAAACCTTAGCACAAATAATGCCCTGCTTAGGGCAAACATTGGCAGACTTGCTGCAAGGGATTTATGTACCTATGTACCAGATAGTGTAGTAAATAGTAAATTTAAAAAATGGTATTGCCGTAATATTAATGGGAATATTATAAATACAGTTATAAGTTTCAATGGCAAAATTAATAATTTAATTAATAATAACTTATCGAATGTTGCAGTTATTGCTGATATAGAAAACGGTAGTGTAAAATTTGATGAAAATTCCGAACAAGTAAAGGAATTAAATGGTTACTTAACTCTTAGAAATAATAATCTGAAAATTACTATAAATAGTGCTAAGTTTCAGAACTTTACCATTGATAGTGGATATATTGAAATGAATTCTTTTAATGAAGAAGATTCAGTTCTTGTTATCAATGGCCAGGCTGTGAGTGATGCTTATGGGTTATATGAGCCCATAAAATTTAAGCTAGATGATATTATTAAAATTACAAGGGACAAAATAGATGGAAAAGCAAAATCTATATTCAATTTTCGTGTTTTTAATCTGAACACCGATAATAAAAAAGCAAATTTTTTAGCCAATTTCCATTCTAAAATTGACAATCTAGTTATCTGTGATGTAAACCTCGGTAAGTACGATGTTAAGCTTGATTTTAGTAGGGATTTTATTGATTTACGTGGAAGCGGCATAGTGAATAATACACAGCTAATATTTGACTTGAAAAGTAGCAACAAAAATAGAAGTTTTTCCTGGAATTTAACCGGAGATTTACCTGCTCAAATACTTAATTTTGGTAATGGTTACATCAATGCAAATATAGAATCAGTGATAAATCAGGATAAGACTGGGTATATTAATGGTAATGTAGATTTATCAGAGCTTGAGTTGCATTCAAGCTATCTAGGGCGGAAAAATTATTTTGAGGATCACAATAAAATTTCATTTTCTGCAAAGTTAAAGGGAGCAGGTGAGCTACTAATAGATAAATTAGACTTTATAGGAAATGGCTTAAATATAAAATTCAATGGGAAATTAGAAAATGGAAATTTATACTTAAGTTCTAGCGACTTTAAACTTCCTGATAATAACTTTAGTATAGAGATTAAATCAGGTAAAGAGAAAAACGCTATAACTATCCATGGTGAGAAAGTGAACTTAGGTGATATTTTAGGTTTGCTTGGCAAAGATAGTAATAGATTAAACAGTAATATAGAAGTTAGCATGAATATTGATAACGTAGTTATGAAAGAAGATATTATTATTAAAAATGCTAAACTGAATTTAACTTGTACTAAAGGTGATTGCAGTGGAAGTCAATTTACAGGGCAATTTCTGAAAGATAACAGTAATATATTAGCAGAGTATAGTGGAATAGGTCTTGAAATATATACAGATAATTCAGGCATATTTTTGCGTTCTCTAGGAATTAGCAGATCAATTAAAAATGGCAAATTATCTTTTTATCTATCCCCTCAGAGGAAGAGTGGAGAACATCATGGTATGCTATCCATTAGTAATTTCTACATCAAAGATGCTCCACTACTCACTACTTTATTGTCAATGTCTTCATTGCCTGGTATTGTAAATGCTATAAAGAATGAAGGTGTATATTTTGATAAGTATAACGCACCTTTTTCATATAAAGATGGTATTATTGAAATTGAAGAGTCTTGGCTTGAAGGAGCAGAATTAGGTATTAGCGCCAGTGGTAAGCTTGATGTTAGAGATCACAAGTTTCAGGTCGAAGGACAAGTAATACCAGCATATTCAATTAATAAATCTCTGTTAAAGATTCCTATAATTGGAAAACTTCTTACTGGTGGAAAAAGTAGAGGAATTATCTCAATAGATTATAAAGCAAGTGGTGATGATAAAAATAGTAATGTATCTGTTAATCCTATATTTTCGTTAACTCCAAGTCTACTTAAGAGGTTATTGGAAGTATTTAACCGCGCTGTAACAAAGACTAATGAGGCTATCACCAGAAGCCTAAAAGGAAGAAAATGTTTAATCTCTATTTCATTTTCCATAATATATATTATGTAATTTTTATAAATGTCAATATCAAGTATTACTTTTTGCCTTCTTTTCAATATATCTGCATACTAGAATAGATAGTTCATATAGAATCAGCATTGGTACTGCAAGTCCTACTTGGCTTAATACATCAGGTGGAGTTAGGACTGCAGCAATAATAAAAATTACCACTATTGCAATTCTCCTCCTACTCGACAAATTTTGTGTGGTAAGTAACCTGACTCTAACCATTAACGTGAGTATAACCGGAATTTGAAATGCAGCGCCAAATGCAAACATGAATTGGAGAACAAGGTCTAAATATTCACTGACTGACGGCATAAACTCTATTGGTATGCCAAAAGGTTTGCCACTACTTTCAAAAGCAATAAAAAACCTCCAAGCTAAAGGAAATATATAATAATAAACTACAGCAGCTCCTGTTATAAACAAAACTGGTGTTGCAATTAAATATGGTAACAACACTGCCCTTTCACTTTTATATAGTCCAGGTGCTAAAAACATATAAAACTTCCATGCAAATACAGGAAAAGAAAACAAAAGTGCGCTCATTATAGCAACTCTGAGATATACAAAAAATGCCTCTGTCAAGTCTGTATAGATTAGAGAAAAGCTATTACTTCCTTTTGTGGCCTCTATTAAAGGAGTGAGTAAAAAATAGTATATATTCTCTTTAAAATAGTAGCAAAAACCAAAAACAACGAGAAAAAACAGAAAGCAGAAAATAACCTTTCTCCTAAGCTCTGCAAAGTGCTCATAAAATGAAGTATATTCGTTTGGGTTTTTATTCATGCTCCATTATAGCACAATAACACTATATCTAACATCCTTAGTGAGAAGGCCCATTCGTTATCATACCATGCTGCAACCCTACATATATCACCTGTGACATATGTACCAGCTAAGTCTACAATTGCACTGTAGGGGCTATGTACAAAGTCTATTGAAACTAAAGGTTCCTCGCACATGGAAAGTACATAATTTGCTGAATCCTTCAATATCCTATTTATCTCCTCAGCCGTTACTTTCTTACCAGTTATAAATTTAAAATCAATCATAGAGACATTACTAACTGGAACTCTGATGGCAATACCATCTAGCTTTCCCTTTAATTCAGGAATGACAGAACTAATTGTTTTTGCTGCTCCAGTTGTAGTTGGCACTATAGATAACCCACAAGCTCTTGCTCTTTGTAAATCTTTATGATTACCATCAAGAATATTTTGATCGTTTGTATAGGCGTGTATAGTAGTCATAAAACCACTTTTTATACCTAAATTAGAGTGCAAAACCTGCACAATTGGAGCTAAACAATTTGTAGTACAAGAACCTGCTGATATCACCTTATGCTCTCTTTTTAGCATACTATTGTTCACACCATATACTATAGTTACATCAGCATCTGAAACTGGAGCAGAAACAATTACTCTTCCTGCATTATGCTTTACTGCTTCTATGCGCTTATTAAACGCACCGGTGCATTCAAGTACTACATCAACATTCCAAGGGATATTTTCAGGATTTCGTTCTCTATATAAAAAAAACTTTTTGCCATTTATAGAAATCCAATTTTCAGACTCGCTAAAATCAACGTTACCATCAAATTTTCCATGAATAGAGTCATATTTAATTAAATGTACATGCTGCTTGGCGCTGAGTGATCCATTTATAGCTACAACCTCTATTTGTTCACCATACTTTTCTATTTCGAAAATAGCACGCAATACACTTCTCCCTATTCTACCAAGGCCATTGATCCCTACACAAATTTTCATCTTTTCATCTAAAAAACTTAACTATAGAAAATATAGTTTAATATTTCATTCTGCTGTACAAGTTATTGCAAAAAAAAACAACTTTCAGGATAAAATAGATTTTTTACATGACTAATTCATAGTAAGAAATTCTAAGGGGAAACATAGATGAGAATTACAGAATACTTAAAATATTTAAAAAGCGTAAGTAAGTTTTGATGAAAGATTGCCGTTGAGAGCAGGTTATATAAAAGATTGAATAATAGAAGTAATATAATAAAATATCTATTCAAAACAGGAAAACCTCTATCTATTCTTTATTTTTTCCCTTTCTGCACGTTTACGTTCATTAGGGTTAAGAAATTTCTTACGTAAACGTATAGACTTCGGAGTTACTTCTACTAATTCATCATCATTTATATACGCTATCATTTCTTCTAAAGTCATTATTTTTGGTGGAGTAAGTTTTACAGCCTCATCACTACCTGTAGCTCTTACATTTGTTAACTGTTTACCTTTAAGCACATTTATTTCCAAATCATTGTCACGACTATGTTGACCGATGATCATACCACAATACATTCTGTCTTGTGGCTTAATAAACATAATCCCTCTATCTTGTAAATTAAAAATTGCATACGCTACAGCTTCACCTTGATCAGTGGAAATTAATACCCCATTACGTCTTCCAGAAATTTGACCTTTATATGGAGCATAACCATAGAATACACGGTTCATTATACCAGTACCTCTGGAATCAGTCAAAAATTCCCCTTGATATCCGATTAATCCTCTCGATGGCACTAAAAACGTTAACCTCGTTCTACTATTACCAGAAGATCTAATATCAGTCACTTCACCTTTGCGAAAGCTAAGTTTTTCCACAATAATTCCGCTATACTCATCATCAACATCAATCACTACTTCCTCTATAGGTTCAAGCTTTTTACCATCTTCTTCTTTAAAAAAGACTCTAGGGCGTGAAATAGAAAGCTCAAAACCTTCTCTCCTCATATCTTCGATTAACACTCCAAGCTGCAGCTCACCCCGTCCACCAACTTCAAATGCCTCACCACTTGGTGTTGTAGTTACAGTAATTGCAACATTTGTTTCTGCTTCTGCATATAAACGGTCCTTTATAACAGTCGAAGTAAGTTTTGTTCCCTCTTGCCCAGCGAAGGGTGAGTCATTAACGCTTATAGTAATTGCCATTATTGGCGGATCAACTGGAGTTGAGCTTATCACAGTTGTAGCTTCCGGTGATGCTATGGTGTCTGAGACTGAAGCTTTTTTAAGCCCTGCAATTGAAATTATATCACCTGCTACAGCTTGTTCTACTGGAATACGTTTTAAGCCAGAAAATGATAGTAACTTAATCAATCTTCCTCGTTCGACCACTTTACCATCGAGGTTGAATACCTTAAGGTCAGAGTTAATTTTTATAATTCCTTGGCAAACCTTTCCTGTCAGGATTCTGCCGAGAAACCTATCAGATTCAAGTAAAGTAACTAGCATAGCAAAAGGTGCACTTTGATCATAAACAAGAGGTTTTATGCAATCTATAACTGTCGAAAATAGTGGGCTTAAATCTTTTCTTTCATCAGAAAGTTTCTTAACGCACCAACCATTCCTACCAGAAGCATACAGTAATGGGAAATCTAGCTGCTCATTAGTTGCATCAAGACTAAAAAATAGCTCATATATCTCGTTTAATACTTCATCAATTTTGCTGTCTGGTCGATCAACCTTGTTAATTATTACAATCGGCTTTAAATCTGCTTTTAGCGCTTTTGATAATACAAACTTAGTTTGCGGCATTGGACCTTCTACAGCATCAACCAGCAGTAGTACACCATCTGCCATGCATAGCACCCTTTCTACTTCCCCGCCGAAGTCTGCATGTCCTGGTGTATCAATAATGTTGATCTTTTCATTGCCCCATGTTATCGATGTACATTTTGCAAGTATTGTAATTCCGCGTTCACGCTCTTGATCACTACTATCCATAACCCGCTCTCGTACTTCTTGATTTCCGCGAAACGTACCACTTTGTTTTAACATATTATCAAGCAAAGTAGTTTTGCCATGGTCGACGTGTGCAATTATTGCAATATTACGGATTGATTTAAATTCGCCCATTTTGATTATCTTAAGTTTAATTTAGTAATAAGTATACAGGTAATATATCTGGAGTAAATAGCTAAAGCTATGTAGAAAGAGGTGTCAGCTATTTAGGTAACAGATACCATATCAAGAAATTCAATTCTATAGTGATTATAAAAAGCAATAAAAATATGTAAGTAAAAAATTTACACAACAATACTATATTTAGTAGTAATTAGCACGATTATAAACATGGGCAAGCAAATGAAAGTTAACCTATCTTCAAAAATAGTGAGAGAGTTTTTATCCAGCACCAATAGTGCTTTTTCTATAAACATATCATAGTAAAAGTCAACTCTGCCTAATTTTTATTAGTGAGCATTCTAACTATGAAGCAATCTATATTACCATCAAAAACAGAATTTATATTACCAACTTCATATCCAGTCCTTAAATCTTTCACCATTTGATACGGATGCATAACGTATGACCTGATTTGATTACCCCAACCCATATTGCATTTCTTGCCATACTCTTGAGCTGTTTTTTGTTCTTTTTTTTTCAGTTCAATTTGGTATAAACGTCCTTTAAGCAGTTTTAATGCCTCATTTTTATTCTGATGCTGGGATCGACTATTTTGGCACTGAACGATAACACCTGTTGGAATATGCGTTATACGCACTGCACTTTCAGTTTTATTTACATGCTGACCTCCAGCACCAGAAGCACGGTAAGTGTCAATCCTCAAATCTTTTTCATTTACGTCAATATCAATTGAATCTTCTATTACTGGAGTAACTCCTACACTTGCAAAACTAGTATGACGTTTACTATTTGCATCAAATGGAGATATTCGAACCAGTCTGTGAATACCACTTTCATTTTTTGCCCATCCATAAGCTTTTTCTCCAATGATTTTTATCGTTGCAGATTTTATTCCAACTGATTCTCCTTCTGATTTTTCTATAACTTCAACTTTAAAATCATGATAAATCTTAGCCCACCTTATATACATATGTACAAGCATTTCAACCCAATCGTTGCTCTCTGTTCCCCCAGCTCCCGAATGAATCTCCAAAAAACAGTTGTTGTTATCTGTTTCATCAGTAAACAAAGACTCTGCTTCTTTACGCTTGATTAGTTTTTCCAGTTCCGTTAATTCGTTTTCGGCTTCAGAGAAAAATTCTTCATCATTCTCATCGATAGCAGATTCCATTAAGGCAACGATACTCTTGTAATCACTTTCTAGCTTTAAAAATAACTCCACATCATTTTTAATCTTAGAACGCTCTTTTAAAATCTTTTGTGCCTTTTGGTTATCTTGCCATAGATTATCACCTGCAGCTTGAGATTCTAAATCTACAAGGCGTGATTTCAATTTTTCTATATCAAAGACACCTCCTGATAATTGAAATATTTTCAGCTAAGCTCTGAAAATGTTCAAGGATTTCTAAATGAGTTTTCATTATGCTTTAGGTTTTAATATATTCACTATTAGTAGCAATAATAGTACACAAAATAGAAATTTAACCATATAATAGTTAATTTAAAACAATCTTATTATACTCTAATATTTAAATGAATCAAGTACGTGTATTTATTAAGCAGTAAGGTGAAAATATGAATATTGAAGTAAATTTCCATTATGGCTTAGATAAAAAAGCTATTGATGACCTAATTAAATCACTTGATAACGAAGAGTTGGAAAATGCCCGTAAGATTGTAAAAACGATAGACAGCATTCAATTAGCATATTTTTTATCCACTTCGATTAGCGATCACAGGGAAAAATTAGTTAGTATTTTAGATCAACACTTGCTAAGTGATGCTCTAGTGCATGTAGTGCCAGATTTACAAGTAGAAATTATAGAAACACTAGGAGTAAAAAATACCGCAAAGTTATTAATGCTTCTCAACGCAGAAGATATAGTAACTATAGTAAAAGATTTAGACAGAAAGTCTATAAGAAACATACTTAACTACTTGCCCAGTACAACTCGAAAGCCAGTAGAGGAGTTATTATCATATCCAGAAGAGAGTGCAGGAAGGTTAATACATAAAAATATGGTTATAGCTCCGTACTATTGGACGATAAACGAGTTAACAGAATTTTTACGCAATTATAAAAAAATACCAGAAAAGTTTCATCAAATCTTCATCATTAATTCAAAACTAGAACCTATAGGTAGTGTTAATCTAAGTAAGGTGATATCTCACTCAGGAGAAACAACAATAAAAGAAATAATGAGCCAAGATATAAAGATCATCAAAACTGGAGTAGATCAAGAGGAAGTAGCAAGAATATTTAAAGATTACTCTCTACTGTCAGCTCCAGTAGTAAATAAGCGAGGTAAGATTATAGGTGTGATCTTAATCGAAGATGTAATAAAAGTTGTTCAACAAGAGACAGAAGAAGACGTACTTAAAATAAGCGGTGTATCTTCTAAAGCCGATATAAATACTCCTATACATAAAACTATAATCCAAAGGTTACCTTGGCTATTATTCAATCTCTTAGCAGCAACAATATATTCTATAGTAGTTGGTTTTTTCGATAGTGTAATAGAGAGCTTTGTAGTACTCCCAATAATAATGCCAATAATTGCATCAATGAGTGGAAACGCAGGGTCTCAAACAGTAACGCTGACCATCAGGGCAATTGCAACAAAACATTTAACTGAGCAAAATACAAATAGAATACTGATAAAAGAGTTTTTGATAGGTTTGATAAATGGAATAATTCTATCTATTATTTCACTTGTGGTATTAACAATAAGGTTCCACACTTTCAAAGTGGAGGTTATCTTTGTAGCTTCCATGATTATGATGTCGATCATTGCAACGTTTATTGGAACTTTCATTCCCATAATGCTCCATCGCTTAAAATCTGACCCTGCTGTTTCTTCCTCAATCCTAACATCAGCAACAACTGATATTCTTTCAGCTTTTATATTTCTCAGTTTAGCTACGATCTTTCTGATGAGTAGTTAAGTTTTTCTAAAGCAAACTTGATGCACAGCTTTAACTATATCTTCCATTTGTGGCAACGCTTTCTTTTCTAGGTTTATAGCATAAGGTAAGGGTACATCCTTACCAGTTACCCTTATAACTGGAGCATCAAGATAATCAAACCCCTGTTCCATAATGATGGCTGATAGCTCTGCCCCTATTCCTGCAAATGGCCAACCTTCCTCTATGCTTACTAACTTATTAGTTTTTTTGATAGAATTAATAACAGTTTCAGTATCAAGTGGCCTCAAAGTTCTAAGGTCGATAACTTCAGCTTCTATGCCTTCACTCGAAAGCAAATTAGCTGCACTTAAAGCATCTACTAACTTCAGTGAGAAAGCGGTGATAGTTACATCCTTTCCTTTGCGTATAACAGCAGCTTTACCTATCTCAAGTAGATAATCTTTATTTAATAGTTCAGAATCAGAAACTTCATGCTCATGCCCATAAGCAATCTCGTTTTCTAAAAATATTACTGGGTCTAGATCACGAACTGCTGCTTTGAGCAGACCTCTACAATCAGAGGCAAAGTAAGGTGCTATCACTTTTAACCCTGGTATATGCGAATACCAAGATGCAAAGCATTGAGAATGTTGTGCGGCAACTCTTGCTGCAGCGCCATTTGGTCCACGAAACACTATAGAGCATCCAAGTTGTCCACCTGACATGTAGTTTGTTTTTGCTGCAGAGTTTACGATTTGATCGATGGCTTGCATAGAAAAATTAAAAGTCATAAACTCAACGATTGGCCTAAGTCCAGCAAGTGCTGCTCCAACAGCAAGACCAGCAAATCCATGTTCAGTAATAGGAGTATCAACTACTCTACTTTCTCCAAACTCCTTCAGTAATCCCTTTGTCACTTTATAAGCACCATCATACTCTGCAACCTCTTCACCCATGATAAATACATTGTGATCATTTTGCATTTCTTCTCTGATTGCTATACATAAAGCTTCCCTAACACTTAAAATTGCCATTTATAAACTTCCGCAGACTTAACTAAAGTGACTACTATATCAAGATTACTAGGGCCTAGTAAAGTAATATGTTTTCATAAAGCAATGGTTCGTGCTATTTTTGCTTACGAGTCGTGCATTTACAGCAAATTTATTCCTCATACCATTGCTTTCTCTTCCATCTTTAATTTCTTTAGAGAGATCTGCCTTTTTCAAAGCTTTCATTTTAGTTTTTATTTCTTCCAATTTATTCTTATTTAACCTATTTTACTCTCTATTTTCTCTTATAAAGATCCCACCTACTATTCTATTTAATTTAGTTTGTTAACAGCAAAATCTAAAGAGTCTTTCTATTTTTGTCTTGTACTTTAAAGATTCGTTTTTAGTAGATACTTTATTACTTCATCTAAATGGTTATTATGTATAGCATAATGTAAAAAGAATCCATACATGTCCTTGCCTGGTTCACTATTAAGTGGTGTGTTTTTATTTTCTAGATCTTGCATTGTTTACTTTAGTGATTGATTCTTTATCCTTAAGCTGAGCATATAATTTCTCCAATTGAGTTTTAAATTTTCTGATCTCTTCTTTTTGAAGTTATAGTACACTTTAGGCTATGATTTATCAGCTTGGGGTTGATTTCAAAACGGGAAGAGGTGTTTAGTGTAGTTTTAGGTTGCCTTAATTCTAAACCACTGTTGTCACTTATGCACAGAACCACGTCTTTCCGGGTAAGAATTCTATCACCACTTAGTAATAACTACATCATTTCTATATCGCCCTGCAAAGTTAGCAGATCGCCTGATAATATGTAGCATCTAACACTCACAGCTTAAACTTATGGTTTTTATGAAAACTGTTAGATTGAAATGCGTTGTATATCATTATATACGGAGCTTATTCCGTTCTTATCGCTTCTTTCCTTTAATTTATTTTAACTTCTTTTATAACTTTTTTCTCTTAGCTTATTAACTGTTCTGCAGCTTCACAAGAGGCTAACTTTAAAATTAGAAAGCTGTACCTATACTCTATTGTTACCTACAAGTATAAAAAATTAGCCTATCTCCTAGATAGATTAAATAAAGCTTTTAACAAAGTTAATGAAAATTAAGTAAGCTTACATAAAAATATTCGCATAGTATACACTAAGTGTTATAGTAATAGAGAACAGTAAAAAAAATCTAAAGGCTACTTTTAACATCATTTAGTAAACTTTTTACTTTTTTTTTACTTTACTAAAAAACCCTTCAGATTGCTGTTGTATATTTTCCTCCTCTTCAAGTGCTTTTAGTAACTCAATTTGCTTTTTAGTTAAGATCTTTGGATTTAAAGTCTCAATTATCACCTGTACATATAAATCACCACGTATATTTGAGTTTATATACGGCATACCCTTCTCTCTACAGCGCAGTCTAGTACCAGTTTGAGTGCCTTCAGGAACTTTCACTTTTATTTTAGCTCCATCAATTGACTGCACATCGATTTCACCACCAAGCACTGCTAATGTCATCCTTATAGGTACTTTACAATGCAAATCTGCTTTATTCCGAGTAAAAATTTTGTGCGGAGCAATTTTAACATATACATATAAATCTCCACTTTTTCCACCTCTTGCTCCAGCCTCTCCTTTACCGCTTACCCTTACTTTAGCACCTTCTTCTATGCCTTTCGGAATTGAAATTGATATATTTACTTCATCCCTTCTACGTCCATTCCCACTACATTTTTTGCACTTATTCTGTACTATCTCACCTTCTCCGTAACATGTCGTACAAGTCCTTTCAATTGTAAAAAAACTCTGCTGTGCCCTAACCCTACCACTTCCTCGGCACATGTGACATTGGACTGGCTTGATTGCACCTTCACTGCCTGTACCTCGACACATGTCACATTTTACATTTGTAACATAATGTATAGGCGCCTGTATTCCATTAAATGCATCTTCCAAGGTAATTTCAAGATCATAACGCAAGTCCGACCCAGGAACTCCCGGTGTACTTCTTTTCGCTTTCGACCTTCCTGATTCCCCGAACCCACCGCTAAAAAAATCGTTGAATATATCACTAAAATCTCCTGCAGCCTGGCTAAAGTCAAACCTACTAGAAGTGCCTTCATGACCATATCTATCATAACCCGCCTTTTTCTCAGGGTCAGACAGAACCTCATACGCAGCCGTTATCTCCTTAAATTTTTCCTCTGCTTCTTTGTTACCAGGATTTCTATCTGGATGGTACTTCAACGCTAATCTTTTATATGCTTTTTTTATTTCATCAATACTAGCATTCCTGCCTACTTCCAGTAGCTCATAATAGTCTTTTGTGTTCATATACAATAGTTCAGTATTTAACCTCTAAAGGTAAGTATTTCATGCATCAATTTCAAGTATGGCCTGTGCTTTCTACGCACTCTAAAAATAGAGTGCACCCTGAACGACTCGAACGCTCGACCTTTTGATCCGTAGTCAAATGCTCTAATCCAACTGAGCTAAGGGTGCCTTCTATAAGATAGAACTTTAGCAGGTTTTACAGTTCGATTCAACCAATTTGGCTAAGAATAAAAAACAGAGCACGAAGCTAAATTAATATATAGAACAATAAAACATACCTAAAAACATAATTGGCTAATAGTTATAATAGGCACAGCATTACTTGCAATATTTGGTAGAATGCCATGGCCAGCTTTTTTTGCGCTCGGTGCATTTACTGCTTTATTTTTTGGCGCACCAAAAATAGTGAGCGTGATAGCACCGAGTACAGTAGATGCTTGCATAAGTTGTTCTAGCGGCCAAGAAATGGTCAATGATACATGCATTGCAAAATGTACTGCAGGCAAAAGACGTAACACAGTAGGAGAATGCATTAGGGATTTTTTGAAACGCAGAGTAGAGAAATAATGCTTTTAACGGTAAATCTAACAACTTTAATGTTTATAACTTTTTATTCAAAGCCTCTAATATTAAATCCAACTCACTTGATAAGTTACCATACCGTATCATTAATTTTATCCTTGGAATCATTATAATGAACTTTTACCTTTATAAACTAAGTCAAGGAAGATATGTCATCTTCTATTGTTGCCATATCTTGATTTTAGTGCATTTCTAACCACTACTTCAATGTTAAGACCATTTTGATTTTCAGTTCTAACACTAAGCCCTGAGAGAAACTATTTACTCTACAACACTTTCTGAGTTTTTTTTCATTGACTATTTTTACCCTGCCAGAAAGCAACAATATCTGAGGAATATTGGTTATATAACTCCGGCTTTTATTTAAAGTTGAGACTAGTTTCTTATATGCATAAAAGAACTCATCTACCAGTTTTTCTATATTGCTTTACCTTCCTTTATTGGATTAATATCTCACTCTATACGTTTTTAATGATTGATACTTCTAAGCATTTCTCATTGTTTAAATCTTTCATAATAACTTATACTATCAAGATCGTAACCTTAACCTGCTCATCCACAATACCAACAACTATTATCTTATACCCATTATTAATTATTGTAACCTGAATCTTTGCAAGCTGTCATAGTTTTTAACGATTCTTCACTAAAGTCCTTCTTTGCTAAAATTTGCTTGGGTGCAGTAATGAAATAAACAAATACTCTTTCTTCTCTGTCACTACAACTATTACCTATTAAGATCTCTTTTATTAAACTGATATAAGTTTGCACACAGAACATTTAAGATCGTATATAATAGCGTATTTCCTTATGAAAAGGTGCTTGTACTAGTCTAATATTACATGTAATAATGATTTTATATACCTTATTATTTAAATATTAATGAATGTCATTCCTAATTTATTCATTTAATTTTGCTGTACTTGTTGTGTATTGCAAATATATATCTCTCTATTGCAAAAAAGTTTAGATTATCTCTTACCCCTGAAAAAGGAAAAATAACAGAGCTGCA
This sequence comes from Wolbachia endosymbiont of Dirofilaria (Dirofilaria) immitis, assembly GCF_013365455.1. Taxonomy (GTDB): domain Bacteria; phylum Pseudomonadota; class Alphaproteobacteria; order Rickettsiales; family Anaplasmataceae; genus Wolbachia. The sequence continues at coordinate 434,248 of NZ_CP046578.1, read as the reverse complement.
GCTGCGAGACATTAGTATAGCAATACAAACCAAACAGTGGAAGATAAAATTGATGATTATACATTCAAATTACTACGTATTTTGTCTAATACATTTTCACATAAATTTCCCCTATTTAAGTTATAACATGTAACAGTTCAATTTCTATAGCTATAAACTGATCACTAACCAGAATTAGCGATAAATTTGGAATTCCATTCATATTAAAAATGTGCTGATTCTATCAATTTATTTTTGCTCTCCATGACACATTCCGTGTGCATTTTTTCTTCTCTACTACGACAAAAAACAAGCCTTAGGTATTAGCATTAAAAATCCTCTAACGCAGAAATTTCCAACTATATATAATATGGTTATTTTGTACGGTAAAGTAAAGAACGTGATCAAGGTTATTGTATAATAGTAAATTAAAAGGGTGGCTGTTGACAAAAATTACAGTTAGTATTAATTACCGACAACCCTGCTGCTGTAGGAAAAGTACTTTATTGGTAAATTAGGAATGCTAATACCTAAGGCTTGTTTTTTTGTCGTAGTAGAGAAGAAAAAATGAACTTTGACATCCAGAATCAAACTGTTTTTTCTACTTTGCGTAGTACATTTTGAACTTTATTTCCTAATTCACTTAGAGTGAATGGTTTTGGTAAAAAGTGGAAATCTTCTATATTAATATTATCATTCTTTAAAAATGCATCTTCTGCATACCCGGAAATAAAAATGACATTTATATCTGGCCTGTGAATTAAGGCTTCTTTAACTATCTCCGGACCACTAACTTCTGGCATTATCACATCAGTGATTATTAGATCTATGTGTTGACTTTTTTTACTTATTATTTTCAGTGCCTGACTGCCCATGCTAGCTTCTATTACATCAAATCCTCTCCTTTGTAACGTCTTAGTAGTAAATTCCCTTACTGAATCCTCATCTTCAATTAATAAAATCGTACCATTGTTTTTAACTTCATTTACTACTGGTTTTTCTATTTCTTCAATATCTTTCTCTATATCATCTTCATCTGATATATAAACCATAGGTAAAAATATGCTAAATTTTGTTCCATAATCCACCTTACTAGCAACGTAGATATATCCTTCAGTTTGCTTAATAATACCATATACAGTAGAAAGGCCAAGACCAGTACCAGAAGCAATATCTTTAGTAGAAAAGAATGGATCAAATACCTTTTGAATTATATTACTCGTCATTCCACATCCTGTATCAATTACTTCGATTACAACATAATTTCCATGTTCAATTCCCTCTTTATCTGGAGAAAACATATTTTTAGGTGTAGAATTCAGCGAATTAATTTTTTTATTAAAAGTCCGTATAGTCAGTTCTCCCCCTTTCTCCATTGCAGCATTAGCATTAACTACTAAGTTAATAATAACTTGCTCCAATTGTCCTTGATCAGCCCTAACCATACCTAAGTCCCTACCATAATAGGCAGTGAATTTTATGTTTTCACCTATCAATCTTTTTATCATTTCGTAAAGGCTGGCTATTGTACTATTTACATCAATAATCTTCGGTTGCATAGTTTGCCTCCTTGAAAAGGCAAGCAACTGCTTAACTAGATTTGACCCACGCTTTGCATTTTGCTGTATTTGTATTATATCTCCAAAAGATGGATCACCAACTGAGTGTTGAAGTAAAAGTAAATCACAAAATCCTATTATTCCAGTCAATATATTGTTAAAATCGTGTGCAATACCGCCAGCTAACTGACCTATAGCCTGCATTTTTTGATAATGCTCAAGCTTTATTTCTAGGTTTTTATGTTCAGTGTTGTCAACAAAATAGCAAAGTATAAACATAATCCTACCATGGAGAAACTTATTAAAGTATATTTTCATATTATCTTTGTTACTAAGCTGCACGTCAAAGGACGCATTATTTATTCTGTTACTTGAAAAATATTCACGTATTTTCATATGGTAGTCGTCTAATATTAATGTAAAGATTGAGTTAGTATCTGAACCTGCAAGTTTTATTAACGCTGTGTTTTTCTTTATGAAGTTGCCACTTGAATCGCACTGTGCAATAGCAATTGATGAATTTGCAAAACACGGATGTAGTTGATAGTCAACTACATTTGACTCAACTGGTGTAATTAAGCCATATATATAGTTATGACTATGTTTATCACAAAACATAGCAGTGCTCATATAAGCCTTAAATGGAACACCGTTTACGGTACAAAAAGAAATTTCATTGTCAGTTGTCGTATTACCATGATTAGATTGAAATATAAAATCATTGATTAAACTGCCTTTTTCAAATTTTCTCAACTCAAACATATCTAAGAACCTTCTATTCACAGATAAAATCACCCCTTTAGCATTTGCAATGTAAGTCCCTATGTTGTGCTTTTCTATTAATTCTTCATACACTTGTTCTTTATTCATCTGTGTTGCTTTTAGCACAAAATATCCATGTGGTCTTGCTATTGGTGCTAATGACAAGTTTAAGATCTTATTATTATCTAGAGCAATTTGGGGGTTATCTGATATCGGATCAAAAAGCAAAAGAAAATTAGATGTTTTATTTTTCTTGTCTAAGGTAATGCGTACTTGTACGGAAGAGTTATTTTTTAGCGCATCATATAACGCTTTTGTATCTTTCTCTGAAACATTTCCTGCTTTAAGAAGCTTGTCTAGTGTAACATCATTATCTATGTGTTCCTTAAACCTTTCGTAGAACCTCGCATCAGCATAAACAACACCCTCATCTTTGTGTAAAATGAGACAGAACTCTGTATTATGATTGAGTGCACTTGCAAATATTGCATTTTGAAATTCTGTAATACCAAGCAAGTATCTATAACGTTTTGCGTTGTATATCATAAAGAGAGTCATGAGGATACTAACTAACATATTAATCTCTATATTAACATGCCAATCGTATACATCAAAAAAGTAGAGTGCTGATATCATTACTGAAGGTAAAGTCATAATGATTGCAATAAAAACAATTGACATTCCATGATTTCTTAGTATAAAATCAACCCTATTTTCTTTCTTGCTATCTATATACCTTTTACTCATTTTACATATAACAATGCTTCATTATACCTATTTAATTACTATAGACTTATTAACATCTTTGATATATAATTACTATCAGTAATTTTTGGCACTATTGGCAAAACATTATGAGAGAACAGAAAATACAAGCTTTTGAATGGTTTTGTGTGCTAAGAGATAAAATTGTGAAATCTTTCTTGTTGATTGAAGAACAGTTGTCTACAAATCCGAAAGTTGAAAAAAGAAAATGGGATCGCCCAGGTGGTGGAGGTGGTGAATCCACAATTATTTACGGTAGTGTTTTTGAGAAGGTAGGAGTAAACGTTTCAAAGGTATATGGAAAGTTCGCAGATCAAATTATAAATGAAATTCCTGGTGCAAATGAGAGCAATGGAAAGTTTTGGGCAAGCGGTATATCTTTAGTATCTCACATGCAATCTCCCCTTGTCCCTGCGGCACATATGAATACGAGACTAATATATACATCAAAACAATGGTTTGGTGGAGGGATAGATTTTACCCCGACATATAAAGACAAAGAAGACTATCAGTATATCCATAAATCAATTAAGGAGACATGTGATGAATTTGATACTGTATATTATCCAAAATTTAAAGAGCAATGTGATAACTACTTTTTCTTACAGCATAGAAAAGAACCTCGCGGTATTGGTGGAATTTTTTACGACAATCTTAACTCTGGTAGCTGGGAAAGTGATTTCAAGTTTATAAAAGCAATAGGCAAAACCTTTTTGAAAATTTATTTGCATATTATACATCAACATATGCAAAAACCTTGGACAAAAGAACAGCGAGAGACCCAATTAATAAAACGTGGTAGGTATGTGGAATTTAACCTACTTTATGATCGTGGTACAAGGTTTGGTTTGATGACTGATGGTGATCCAGACGCAATTATGATGTCAATGCCACCTCTAGCTAAGTGGTTATAGGAGCTATGGACTAAATACGCGAACGTTACAGCAATTTTCAACAATAGACTATATAATTCCAATGTATATTGGAGGAAAATGATGCTACAGAAATTTTCAATTCTCATTTAAACTTATAGCCCTTACCTTGTGTGGTGTTCATAGCTTTTTTGCTGGCATGCTTAGCAATAAAAAACTTCAAATAAAGTGTATTTATATAATGGTATCTTGATACTTTAAGTAACAAGCTTAATTGTAAAAAAAATGTTGACTTATGAGATTTTAGTAGTCATAATTTAAAATAATCTTTACCTAAAGAATAATATAAACATTATTGTATTACTATCTAACTTATCAGTTTTAATTTACCTTATTGAGGTGGAAACATATTCTCACTTTTGATAAAGGCTTTATTTTCTTCCTTACTAAAGGTCTCGGCAATCTTTTTTACTACCAGCCTTCAACATTAACAAATGCATTTCCCTTGTAGATATAATCAGAAGAATATTTATTACTTGTACTGAAATCTATTCTAATTTCTGAACATTAAATTACAATTTCTATCAAATCTAAGAACTCCTTATAATTGTTGATATTACTATTTGTCTTATACAACTGCTCGGTTGTTATAGGATCAGCATACCTCTTGCTTTTAATTTCTTGAGTCTGAGATTATTTTAATATCCCAATGATACAGCTAATTCATTTAAAAAGGAAATTTTCATAAAAATGAAATACATCGACATTATTCTCCACGATCGTTGCGTTTGTAGAAAGATAGCCGAGAAACCATACGGTGCCAAGCAGTGCCACACATTACATATAATACTTAACTCAGTCCAGCAAGGAAAAATAAAAACAATAATACCATATAATGTCTACTCGTTTATGTTAAATACTTTTTTTTTAATTTTCTTTTAATCTTAATCAGGTCAATGATTTTAATATCAATTCTACACTATTTGTAGGACTACCGCTCTTTGTAATGGGCCTGCCAATTACAATATAATCAGCTCCTGAATCTATTGCTTCTTTTGGTGTTACTATTCTTTTTTGGTCATCGTGGCTGGAATTTATGCGAATTCCTGGAGTAATAATCTTAAAGTTTTTACCACACTCTTTGCGCACTTCCTGAGCTTCCATTGCAGAGCAAACTATTCCATGCAGACCAACTTTTTTTGCAATTTTTGCCAATAAAATTACCTGTGATTTCGTTTCTCTTGCTATCCCAAGCTTACTTAAATCTCTATTACTCATGCTAGTTAGCACAGTTACCCCAATCAGTTCTATTTTTGTTTTCTTCACTACATTTAGAGCCTCCTTTAGCATTCTTGTTCCACCACTAACATGTAATGTTAATATTTCAACACCTAAAGCTTTTATTGCTTCAACTGTTTTAGTTACAGTGTTCGGAATATCATATAATTTTAGATCTAAAAAGATTGGTACATTACATTTTGCAACCTTTTTCACCCCAGAAGGACCATGGGCAGCAAAAAATTCTAATCCAAGTTTTATCATACCAACTTTATCACGTAGAATATTAACCAAGGATATGGCCTCATTTAAATCTTGCGTATCTAGCGCACACACTATTGGATTCATCACATGCCTTTTCGCATAATCCTCTTGCAAATTATAAAACAATTATTGTATTTTGCAACCTTTTTACCTTAAGAAAATCATAAAGCCTACAAAGTGCTAGCTAGATCTAATCTAAGTTATATATAGTCCGATGTATGGTACGTAAAATATCAGCAGATCTAATTGAGCAGATTACTTTATTAACATATCTAGAATCTTCTACATGTAAAACTTCATTTAGCAAACATTGAATAACTTCTTTTTAACAACAAGACCTTACTTCTTGCAATTACCGCAATATAGCTATAAGATAAACCATATCGACTTTTAAAAGTAAGCTACTCATTATTCTTTCCTAAAGGCTAAAGTGTGTATATTTGTTAAAATCTATTTGCACAGAGAGAAAAATACCTATTTTTAATAGCAAATCTCCTCTATTGTACACAAAGTATCATGTTATTTGAGTTACAATGTTTGTTACTTTCTTGAAAGCGATAAACTAATATTATTCTCCTTTTAAAAGATCCTTTTTTTATTCTCTTCTATAGTGGCTTTCATTTTACCTTACAACTTGTATGCATTTTAGCCTGATTAATCTAAAGTTAAATTGTTTATTGTACTTATTTTATCAAATCATGTAGTTAAAAAATAAGCATGTCGGTAAATTTTCTAGAAGATCTTCTTAGTTTTGCTATGTGAATGCGCAGGTAGCTTAGTTTTGACAATTGTCTACCAGCAAGCTTGTTTTTCAAACTCTAGCACAAAGTATTTATCATTTATATCCAAGGAAGATAAGATGACTTTAACTTGCATTTCAGATTAATTAGCTATTATCCGTAAATACTTAGCTTTATTTACTGAAACAGAATTATTCCTCTTCTCCTCAGACAATATTCTTGCCTCTTGTGCTACGTCACTTTAAACCTCTCACAACTTTTTCACTTCTTTATTTATTTTTCTTATTTCCCTTTTAAACTTTTCAAGTTCTCTCTAAAGGAGAAAATTTTATCTTGATATTTTTAACTGACCTTCTTCTTTCTCTTAATTCTTGCTACACACCAATTTTCTCTTCCTTCGACTGATATAGCTTATAACCTAATCCTTTAATTTTGCCTATTAAACTCTACTTCTCTTGGTATAATTTATTCAACCAACTAATTTTTCTTTCCTCTACCTATTTGTTTACAGCTCACTTAGCTCCCATTTTTTTATTGTTGCCAATTATCTTATATAGAAATGCAAATAGAAAAATAGAAAGCATAGGTAAACTCAAGACGACAAGAAAAGCTACGTAAAAAATGCAACTGAAAACAAGAACCCAATGTAAGCTACAATAGAAAGTGTCCAGGATACAATCAATGTTAAAGTAGTAAAATACTGACTTAAGATATGTAGTGTGTTGGCCTTATAAATCCATCCATTATTCCTTCCTCACATGTACAGCGATAATTGTTGGAAATATGAACATGAAAGCAGTCAAGAAAATTTATATAAGAATCAATATAAATTTATTTTTATGATAAACTTTCCATTTTCAGTTTCAAATCCTAGGTGTGTATCCTCACTCCACTCTATCACTTCAGCATTACATACTGTCTGCAAATCATCCTGTGCAGATTGGTTCAACTTATCCTCTTGTAGGTTTGTTTTTATTATCAATTTCTTTATCCGATGCTTAACTGATACTTTGTTATCTGCCTTTATTTCTCTCACAGTATTTAATATTTGTATAAAATCATCTCCCATTTCCTCAGAATGCTTATCATAGACAAGTTCTTCCTTATCCGGCCAATTGCTTTGAGTATGTACAGAATTACAGCTGTACAATTGGTAATGTATTTCTTCTGTAATGTACGGTAAAAAAGGTGCAAATAATCGCAAAACAATACTTAATGCGTACGCTAAACTCTGCTTCGCACTTAAGTTCGCTCTGTTAGTAACAATATCTCCATATGCGCGTCTTTTTACCAACTCTAAGTAATTATTACAAAAATCCTCCCAGAAAAATTCCTCTACTACATTCAAAGCTTCGCAGTACTTAAACTGTAATAGATTACTTGTTGCCTTTTCTATAACTTTATATAGCTTAGACAACATCCACCTGTCCATCATTTCACTAACAGAATTTATACTTATAGCTTGATGTTTCCCTATAAATATGGAAACAAATTTGCTTGCATTCCAAAGTTTTGTAATAAGTCGCTTGCCGACTTTAAGTATATTCTCGGAGTAAACTGTATCAGCTCCAAGCCTTGAATTTGCTGCCCAATAACGCACTACATCAGCCCCATAAGCATCAAGCATTGCATGAGGAGTAATAACATTACCTTTAGATTTACTCATCTTTTTTTTATCATGAGTTAAACACCAGCCGCTGATCATAATATTTTTCCACGGCAATGAATTCGCATGATAATGTGCCTTCAAAATCGTATAAAATGCCCAAGTTCTTATTATCTCATGGCTTTGACTGCGTAGATCTACAGGGAATACCTTATCGTATCGATGACCTGGCAAGTGAAACTCATTGTTTATCGCCAACGCATTTAACTGAGGAGTAATTGCACTTGTGAACCAAGTATCCATAACATCTTGATCTGAGATGACCTCTTCTTTACTATATCCTTTTGGTAAATCTTTAAGTGGATCCATAGGTAAATCCTTTGCTTCAGCTAAAATAATTGTGCCTTCTTCTCCTTTACGTTTTGAATACCACACTGGAAATGGTACACCAAAGTAACGCTGTCTTGAGATACACCAGTCGCAATTCAATCCTTCTATCCACACTTCCATACGTTTACGCATAGTGCTCGGATGCCAATTACATTTTTTTACCTTATCCAGCACTTTAGCCTTTTGATCTAAAATCTTGATAAACCATTGATAAGTAGGTAATATCTCAAGTGGTGCACCAGATCTTTCTGCACACCTTACAGAATGAGATATATTAGTGCTTTTTATCAAAAGTCCCTTTTCAGTTAGAATTTCAATTATCCTCCTCCTTGCTTCTTTAACCTTTAACCCATTTAGTTCATTATAGATTCTAGCATTGTGTGTTACATCCTCTTTCGTTATCCAAATAGACCTCTCTTCTATCATCCTGGCACCTTGATATTGGGATCTATTATTATGATAAACTGAGCCTAGACTTATCCTTCCATCCTGATCAACGATAACTTTCATCGGTAAGCTATACTTTTGCTGCCAATATATGTCGAGTTCGTCACCAAATGTACAGCACATAGCAAGCCCAGTACCTTTATCTATTCTTACCTTATTATCAGCTATTATTGGAATTTTTTCTCCTGTTATCGGTGCTAAGGCTACTTTTCCAATTAAATGAGTATAGCGTGCATCCTCTGGGTGGCAGAAAACTGCAACACATGCTAAAAGCAGCTCAGGCCGTGTGGTTGCAACCTTAATTTGCTCATTTTTCTCAGTAAAAAAAACTATCGTATTTAAGGATGACTCAAAGACTTTATCCTCTACTTCTGCTTGTGCAATCGTAGTTTTATCAACTGGGTCCCAAACAATGGGTTGCATTTTTCTATATGCATACCCTTTGTTATATAGATCAATAAACGACATTTGAGAAAGTGCCACAGCTTCTCTGCTGATTGTGTGATACTCCAAACTCCAGTCATAACTCATGCCAACTGATTTGAATAATTCCTTAAATTCTTGCTTTGACTTTTCAATAACTTCATGGCACATCTCTATAAACTTTCCTTTACCAACTTCTCTTGCATTAGTCTTATAGGCTTGTTCTACTAATCTTTCAGTAGGAAGTCCATTATCATCAAACCCAATTGGATAAAATACATCTTTTCCAAGCATACGCTGAAACCTTGAAATAAAGTCTGTATGGCAATAACTAAATATATGTCCAATATGCAATTTCCCTGATATCGTCGGCGGAGGTGTATCTATAGTAAAAGTGTTATCCTTGTCACCGTTCCATTTATAAACTTGATTTCCCTCCCACAATATGTTGCATTTAGCTTCAATTTCTTTAAAACTGTATTTTCCTTCCAACATAAATATTTTCAGTCTTAAGCTATAAATTAACACAATTAAGGCAATCTTACGCTAAAATTTTATGAATATATCATGATAAGTATGACTTAACTACAGATTTTGAAGTCATTATATTATTTTAAGTGTGATTTAACTAACGTTTATTATACCATTAGAACAGGAAATACAGAGAGTATTAGAGGTGGGAGAGATATTAGAGAAAGGCAAGCGTTACCCTAAGCAGCACAAATAGTCCTAGCCGATAAAGCAGTAAAAATAACTGCTAGAAACAAACTAATCTAAACAATCAAAAGTTTCGTGTACAACTCTATTTGCTCTGGTCTTGTTGCTGGGTTAGCAGTGTTTACTGCACTTGAACACACAGTTAGACTAGATGATATGTGAGCAATGGCTAGTATAGTAGTAACATCTATATTAGCGGTTAGTGGTATAACATATCTCACACTCAAATCTAGTACTCAAGCAAGTGAAATACAATCAAAAGAAATAAATAAAAAGGGTTGCTGTAAAGTTTTGTCAAGATAAGCTTAAAGCCATGGTCCCCTTTTAAAGTCTCTTACCACTAAAAATGGTTTTACTTTTTGCTGTATTTTTAATTCTCTTGTTCATTTTCTCAATGATATATTGCAATCCTCTAAATTCTACTCAAAATCTGATATTGCTTCTCTATTACACACTATGCATGCACGTAACATGTAAAAAATGTCCTACTACTACTGTAGTGCTAAAATTGTACTGTTATCTGAGTTTCTATCATATGAATTATAACACTTGCATCTCTTTCCATTAATATGTTGATCAACTGTAGTAAAAGCACCACTTGTCTACTTCTAGTTCATGTTTTTTGTACTTTAAAATGTTTTGAGCTCATAATTCTATACATTATACTGCAGCAAGTTATATCATATGTATAAAATTTTATCTTAATTTCATTAAAATGCTAGCGCATAATCATACTATTAATTAGTACACTATAAACTTAAAACTATGAGCGTATTAGATAAATTGGCAATTTTGCTGTTAGTCTTTTCATTCCCTTTTTTTTCATATTCATATCAATTTAGAACTAAAGCAAAGCAAGCAGTGATTTTGGACTTAGCCTCAGACTCGTTCATTTTTGAGCATAACCCTGATGAAAAAATAGCTCCATCTTCAATGAGCAAATTGATGACTTTATATATAGCTTTTGCCTATTTAAAAGCCGGGGTAATAAACATGGAAGATAAATTTCAAGTAAGTAAAAAGGCATGGAAAAGAAAAGGCTCTTCTATGTTTTTAAGAGAAGGTCAGTTTGTTACAGTAAAAGAGTTGCTCGAAGGAATCGTAATAGTTTCAGGTAATGATGCTTGCATAACACTAGCTGAAGGCATTGCGGGATCAGAAGAGAATTTTGTAATTGAAATGAATGAAATCGCACAAAAATTAGGCCTAAGCAATAGTCACTTTGTCAATTCAAGTGGATGGCCGGATGAAGCTCACTTCATGAGTGCAAAAGACTTAGTGGTGCTAGCAAAGAGAATCTTCACTGATTTCCCTGAGTATTATGACTTATTTTCTGAGCAATATTTAACATATAATGAAGTCTTACAAAAAAATAAAAATCTTCTCCTTTTTTATGGAATCGGGGTTGACGGATTAAAGACTGGTTATACGAGTGCTGGTGCATATGGAATTGTAGCATCTGCAAGACGAAATGATAGGAGAGTTTTCGTTGTCGTAAATGGTTTGAGCACTGAGAAAGAGAGAATAGAAGAAGCAAAAAGACTGATTCAATATTCTTTAGACCATTTTCATACTAAAAAAATATTCACTAAAGATGATATAATTGAGGAAGTAAATGTCCTATACGGAAAAGATAGAAAAGTACCTATCACAGTTGCAAGAGACGTTATCATAACCTACAGTCGTAATTTGCATGATAAAATTAAGGTGCATGTTGAATATAAAGATATGATACCTGCACCAATTAAAAAAGGGCAAGAAGTAGGCAAGATTTTTATAAAAATACCAGGCATCAAGCAGCAAACTATACCACTTTATGCAGTAAATGAAGTACAGGAACTAAACTATGTAGAAAAGTTTTTCAGGATGTTGTTTTAAAGCTTAAATAGTTCATTGTGCTAAAAGTGAGGTATGGAAGTGCATTAAGACATAAAATATTTATTTTAAGATTTTAATATCATGTATTACTATTATATAAACTATTTTATTTACTGAAAAATAAAGCATAAGAATTGATGTAGAGAGCAATTGAAATTGAGAAAGAAAATTTCATGCTAACTGAACTTGCTACTAAGTATAGTGCTTTAGGTACAGTAAAAGTTAAACACTGATATTAAGTAGAGCTAAGATCTTATAAAATCAAGTTTTTACAAGAATAAGAGTTCAAAAAATTACACAAGAAAATCACTCTCAGTAAAACAGAAAAATCTTTATTATTTAAAATTTTAGGAAGAAAAAAATTAAGAATTGGTGATTACTGTGTAATTTTGTGAAATAAATGATTTAGAACACATAATAGTAACTAATGCGTAAAACATGGAAAAGATGGTTGTAATCGTTACTAAAAATAGTATATATTTCCCCTTCTAAATCCATTTTATTCATTAAAAAAAATTAGAAAGACATAAATAATCAGTTGTATATTTTCAAAAGAAAGAATTAAAAATCATAAGTTTTAAAACCACCGCATTTTATATTACAATAGGTTTTTTATTTCTTTTTATATCAATGAAATTTACGTTATCTTGGTTACTAGAATATTTAAAAACCAGTGCTAGTTTAGAAGAAATTACTGATAAGTTAACTCATATAGGGCTGGAAGTAGAAAACGTGACCAACAACAATACTAAATTGGCTGGGGTTACTACTGAAAAAGTATTAGAAGTCGTATCTTACCCAAACACTGATAAGTTAAGGTTACGTAAAACAAATGACAGCAGCAGAGTTTCACAGATAGCTCATGGAACAAAAAATATTAGAGAAAGTATAAGAACTGTACTCACACCTTCTAGTAGCGCGTTACCGGAAGACGATTTTATGGCCAAACCTATAAAAATACAGGGATTACCAAGCAAAGAGATGTCTTGTTTTACTTCTGAACGTGCGTCGACCCAAGGAGAAATTGAAGGAATAATCAAGCTTTCTAATGATTATAAAGTAGGAGATAAATTTTTCAATTACAATCCTGTAATTGATATAAATGTTACTCCAAATCGTGGAGATTGTTTAAGTGTTTATGGAATAGCACGTGACTTGGCAGCAACTGGAATTGGAACGTTAAAGGCTTTAACTCGCTTCGATATCATTCCAGCGCATAACAATGAAATCCAAGATAAATCTCAGTTCCCTGCTACTTTAATGAAAAGGAATTCTTCTATACATGTTAAGGTCACCGATGGGAAAAGCTTTATTAGTGGAACACATATTATCAATGTAAAAAATAGAGAGAGCCCAAATTGGCTAAAAGATAGGCTACAGTCAATAGGAATGCGCTCCATTTCTTCAATAGTTGATATTACTAATTACATCATGATATCCTTTGGCCGCCCAATACATGTATATGATGCAAAAAAGATAGAAGGAGAACTTATAGTACGCAAAGCAAACAGCGAAGAAAAATTTACTGATTTGAATGGTAAAGAGTATTTATTAAACAAAGACATAAGTGTTATTGCTGATAGTAAAAATACTCATGCAATTGCTGGAATTATAGGTGGTAAGTATAGTGAATGCACTCTTGAAACCACTGATATTTTTTTAGAGTCTTCTTGGTTTGACCCTATTTCTATCACTAAATCTTCAAGGCAGCTGGGTATCTCTACAGACTCAAGTTATAGATTCGCACGCTCAGTTGACCCTGAATTTGATGTACTGAGCCTTGCAACTCAAATGGTTTTAGGTCTATGTGGTGGAGAGGTTTCAAGTGTAGTATCTGCTAACGGCGGTTTAGGTAAGGTTAATACCAAAGTAGATTTTGATTATCAAGATGTAAGCAAGTTTGGAGGTGTATCTGCATCACCAGATGAGATATTTAATATCTTAACAAATCTAGGATTTAATATTGATAAAAGAACTGGAAGTAATTGGAATGTACGAGTACCAAGCTGGAGGCCAGATGTTTCTATACCTGCTGATTTAGTTGAAGAAGTAGTGAGAATATATGGCTATGACAAAATAAAGGAAGAACCGCTAATAGGTAATACTACGGTAGAAATTAGTGTGCAAGATAGTCTGCGTACTTTAATGGCAAGTAGAGGATTTCATGAAGTGCTCACTTGGTCATTTATGAGTAAATCAACAGCTGAAAAGTTTGGTTACTCAGATAAGTTAGTTACTATTGATAACCCATTTAATAATAACTTCAACATAATGAGGCCAAGTATTATGCCAAATTTATTGCAAGTTACTGCAGATAATATTACTCATGGAATACCTGATCTTGCGATTTTTGAAATTGGGCCAATTTACGATAGTCTCAATCAGCCTAAGCATGTTTTAAATGAAATTAGGTCAGGAAATAATTTGCCGAGGAACCATTATAATTCCAACAGAAAAGTAGATATTTTTGATGTAAAGGCTGATCTCATAATGGTTCTGGAATTTTTCGGTGTCAATTGTGATGACTTAACTATAGAAAAAGCAGAAAAAGAATATTACCACCCAGGAAAGTCAGGCACTTTCTCTTTTAAAGGTAAAATAGTTGGTTATTTTGGAGAGCTGCATCCCAATATATTAAACTTTTTTGGCATCAAACAAAAAGTTGTAGGCTTTGAGGTGTTACTAGAAAACATCAGTAATTTACCTATAAGTAAAAAAAAATTCACTGATTATAAATATCAAAGTGTAAAGCGCGATTTTGCATTTATTGTAAATAGAGATATAGCAGCAGGTAATATAATTAATATAATCAAAAAAAGCTCGGAGCTTATTATAGAAGTTTCAATATTTGATATATATTATGGAGATAATATAGAACCAAATAAGCTATCCATAGCATTATCAGTTACTTTTTGCTCTCCAACTCATACTTTAACTGAAGAAGAAATTCAAAAAGAATCAGATGCTATAATTAATTTAGTATACAAAAATACCGGAGGGGTTTTAAGATGTAGCTAAAGTTATAAAAATTAATAATTACAAACTGTTACTAGTAATTATTCAATCATACCTTCAAGTATTACAACTTCTAACTTTACAGTTACAAGTATTGCTAAGAATAGTTATTATATTCCACATAGTTATTCTGTGTGGTAACAACTTTTTTTTATTTTAAAATTAAGAAAATGCTATATACTAACTAACTAAGTAATAGATTTTAATAGAACTCATGATAAGTCAAAGAATTTAGCATATCTCTCAGTAAAGAAACTTCAAAGTGTCTCTCTTGTTTAGTCAAAATAAAAAAATAACCTGTAAGAGTAAATACTTAATCTATTATAAAGAAAATATAGTTTAGAAAGGTTTTTCAGACTTTCCTGAAACAATGAGTTTAAGATTAGAAGAGTTATATAAAAAAACATTTTACAGTTAACCCAATTAACCTTAATAAATTGTCGCCCTATAAGCTTAAAGAATATTGTAGAGTATGAGCAGGTGGTTATAGCATATATAGTCTATTAAATAGTAAACTAGAATATACGGTGATCATTAATGCAATAGGACAGAGAACATATTTATAATCATCATTAAATATCTACTCTACTATAACCATATATTTTTATACAGCCGTCTTTTTAATCATTCTTTCCCAGCTAGCTCCACTCAGTTAAAAAATCTTGTTTTTTTGATTTCTATATATTAGGTGGGTTAGTATAGTTTTTTTAGTATCCTTCTTAAGGAAAGTACAGTGACCTATGTGATATAGATCTATAATAACTAAACATGGAAAAATGTAAAGGTAAAAAATTTGCTTAACTCTAACTAAATGCCAGTATAAGTAAGACTTGAAGTATAAGAAGAGAATAGAAAGAAGTTTATCTAGTGTGAGGTAGGTTACTGGTGTTGGTTAACTATAGTAGTACCTAATCCAACTAATTCTAGGAAGAAATTAATAAACGTCTCTTGCTTATTCCCAACTATTATAACCACTATTGTAACAGCATCATTCCTTAGTTTCATCATGCACTTGAAAAATATAAATATAAAAGACAGTCAAGATTAAGCAGTAAGTAAAGTTAACAATGAAAAGTGTGAAAGCATGTTGGAAAAGCAGTTAATAAATTATGGTAATAAGTTAATACGAATTAATCAAATACTGATTTATATTAATCACTAAAATTAGATATTATCGACTAATTGTAAAATTAACATCTAGAGAAATGAATGATAAGCAGTTGTAGACCAGATTATTATAGCAAAAAATGTAATAATAGCATAATAGCAAACTCTGCCACTACTATGGAGTGTTCATACAGTAGATATAGAAAGTCTAACCTCAAAATGAGCAAAGGAGATAGTAAATAAAACGTAACCCAAAAAGTTAACACACAAAGTAAAATCAATGCGAGCTTTATTCTCTGACAATAGTAATTTAGGTAGTAGCAAAAGCTATCATTCTTATAGTAATCACTTTACCAATGGTAAAGTAATACCGCACTGCTTCATATATTTTCCTTTCATATCATCATATGATTTTTCACACTCGCTTTTGCTATTTAAAAACACAAATTGGCACACACCTTCATTAGCATAAATCTTTGCAGGAAGTGGAGTAGTGTTGGAAAACTCCAATGTGACATAACCTTCCCACCCAGGCTCTAAGGGAGTAACATTTACTATAATTCCACACCTTGCATAAGTTGATTTACCAACACAAATACCTAGTACATCTCTTGGTATACGGAAGTATTCAACTGTACTTGCAAGTACAAAACTATTTGGTGGAACTATACATATATCTGTTTCCTTATCTATGAAGCTATTCTCAGAAAAATTTTTAGGGTCTACGACAGCTGAATTGATGTTAGTGAAAATCTTGAATCTATTACCTACTCTTGCATCATACCCGTAAGATGATAGTCCAAAAGATATAACACCATTACTGCTTTTGTAACTTACAAAAGGTTCTATCATCCCAAAATTTTCAGCTTTTTCTTTTATCCATTTATCCGGCATAACTGACATAATTGTCCCTTAAAGTTATGTAATCGCTATAATAGTATAAAATAAAACTTAAATGTAAACCTATAGGTTCAGAAGCCTTTATTATTCCAGTATCTAATAACTTCATAAAACAGTATCTGAAAGTGATATTCCTACTATTCAGTATATCTCTCTTTCCTGTCATTCCAGCACTTGATGCTAAAACCTGGAAAAAAGAATAGATCTTAACTTCAGCTACTTAAATAATATCATAAAGATTACAGTGTGATTTAGCAGTGGCTTTACCTGCGCAACTATTTTCTGCTATACTAAGCAGGTATAAAACTCTCCTAGCTTTTGTATTTCTTAAGACTCTTACCAGTAATAACCACTGTATCTGCAATCTTATCATGCCAAGTTTGACAACGCTTATTGAAGCTTGACCATAAAAAGCCTAGAAATAGTGGCATAGCTGATAATATCACAGAAAAAAATCTTTTTGTCGCTTGTCTTAAGGTAACTTTTTCAAAGGTCTGTGCATCCACAACTTTAAGCCCAAGCAATAGTTTTCCAGGTGTAGCAGCAAACCTTATCCACATATATGTTATACAGCTAAAAAGTATAGCGAACTGAGCTATTTGATTTAGGATTAACAATTTAATAAATTTGCCTTGCACTACCTTTTCTTCTGTAGAAAGTGACACTTGCATTTGATATTTTGCAGCAATTTGGCTCAGTGCTTTACTATCTTCTGAGTTTATAAAGAGCCGATTTAGGGTCTGGCTGCAGAGCTGTAAGAATAAAATAATAATAATTAAATCAAACAATATTGATATATAGCGCCTAAGCCCCATTACATAGCATATACCATTTTTATCCTTCTTCACTTCTTGAATAGCATTCATAGAAAAAAAAATAGAAAATAAACGATTAAAAATTTTGTATAACATAACGCATCTTTTAAATATCAAAGTGCTCCTGGCCGGACTTGAACCAGCATGCCTTTCCAGGCAACAGATTTTGAGTCTGCTGTGTCTACCATTTCACCACAGGAGCCATAAGTTTTAATGCTATAAGCAACACAGAATTAGTCAAATTTTTTTACCATTTATATCTTTTAAATAGAAATCAAATATTCTACAATAGTCAATAGTTGCTCTGGAAAATAAAAATGAATGAATTAGCTAATCTCATCAATTCAAAAGATGCAGGCAAGGAAATATGTAAACTACCACGTAACTTAGAAGCAGAGCAAATGCTAATTGGCGCAATGATTCGTGACAATAGAATTTGCGATGCAGTTGAAGATGTAATCTCAGCAGACAACCTCTATGATCCATTGCATCAAAGCATTTTCACCCAAATATCTAAAACTAGAAAACATGGCATGGTTGCTAATGAACTGAGCCTCAAAATGTTTTTTGATAACAATGAAGCATTCACCAAGTGTGGCGGAGTAGAATATCTTGCAAAGCTTGCAGCAAAGGCAAGTATTGCACTTGATATCTATAGTTTAACTAGAATAATCCGCGATGCTTATTTAAGAAGGTGTTTAATTAAGCTCGGGCAGGAAATAATTACTGATAGTTACAGCTATGACATTGAAAACCCTGCACAGATACAAATCGAACAGACGATGACTAAGTTGTTTAACTTAGCAGTAAAAAAGCAAGGTGAGAAGACATATGTAAAGCTTGCAAGCTCAGTTAAAGATGTAGTTGAAAAAATAAGCACGCTGAAAAATAATCCAGAAGCGCTTGGTGTTACAACCGGACTCCAAGATTTAAACCAGCTTCTTGGTGGTCTACAGAAATCTGATCTATTAATTCTAGCTGCAAGGCCTTCTATGGGTAAAACAGCATTAGCACTAAATATTGCACTTAATGTTTGTAAGATTTTACAGAAAAGACAAGATAAACAACATTATGTAGTATTTTTTTCGCTTGAAATGTCAGCAGAACAGTTAGCTGCGAGATTGATCACTATAGACTCAGGAATTAGTTATTATAGAGCGCTAACCGGAAGAATTAGTGATTTTGAATTACATAAATTTATCAATGCCAGTACAAAATTATCTAAACTATCTTTTATAATAGATGATACTCCTGCATTATCAATTAGTGCTCTTCATACTAGAATACGCTTACTGTATCAATTATATAATGTAAAAGTGGCATTTATTGATTACCTGCAATTAATTAAAGGAACAACAAAAAGAAGTAATGAAAATAGAGTGCAAGAAATTTCAGAGGTAACTCAGGGTTTAAAAGCAATTGCAAAGGAACTAAATATTCCTATCGTCGCACTATCTCAGCTTTCACGTTCTGTTGAACAACGTGATGATAAAAAACCACAACTCGCTGATTTACGTGATTCAGGAAGTATAGAGCAAGATGCAGATATAGTAATGTTCCTTTATAGAGAAGAATATTATGAACTGAGAAAGCAGCCAAGTGAAGGGAGCAATAAACATCGAGAGTGGCAAGAAAAAATGGAAAAAATTAGAAATATTGCAGAGCTTATCATTGCAAAACAAAGGAATGGGCCAATTGGCAGTATAAAGTTATATTTTGACTCTAATCGAGGTGCATTTAAAGATTATATGGAAAGATATAGTTCATAGCTATTAGCAGCCTTTTATTAATACCTATTCTTACCATAATTTACTAATTTTTAATAAAGTTGATTTGTCTTTTTATTTGTGCTAGAATTTAAATAATAAATTAATCTTAGCGAGGTGTATATAATGAAAAGCGTGTTTGCTAAAACTAACGCACCTTATCTTTTAAGTGGTGCTTCGCTACCCTAGCTCATTAATATCAGAAATATTTGCTGCAGTTCCTTATGTTAATTTTCTACTCCAATTGCAGTTTTAAATGTTTAGTCCTTCAGTTGTTATTAGTAGCACTGTATTTTTATAGCTATTATGGTTTTAACTGTAGCCATTAGTAAGAATAAAACAATTGCTGCAGTTTCAGTATTAGAAAAAAGCGGCAGAAGAATTCTGAGTTAAGAAACAAAATGGGAGGTCAAGAGCAAAAAAAAATTTCTGAAAGATAAGCTGAGATTTTTTACCTTAAAAAAGCAATAGAGGTTAAGAATGAGATTATTGGTAATATTGAC
Organism: Wolbachia endosymbiont of Dirofilaria (Dirofilaria) immitis; assembly: GCF_013365455.1. Classification (GTDB taxonomy): domain Bacteria; phylum Pseudomonadota; class Alphaproteobacteria; order Rickettsiales; family Anaplasmataceae; genus Wolbachia. The sequence goes on along the minus strand of NZ_CP046578.1, from coordinate 414,462 downwards.
GGGCTAAAACATCAAGAGCATGCAAAGAAAAACAAGAAGAGGTTTCAGATCTGTACATGTTCCGGAAGTCCATTTAAAGAAAAAAATGAGATGTTTTTTTAGATTCTGTAATTCCTAATAATCTGTCTGGCGAAAATTTAAAAAAAGGAGCTAAGATTTCCAGCCCAAAAAATCAGACAACTAAAGTTAATGATTATTTAAACTAAGTAGTAAGTGCAGTTAACTAGCTTGCTTATCAGATAGCAAAATCTGTGCTTATTTAGCTACATCTTATTTACCTTACGAACTATTTTACTACTTCTTTGTTAGCACCGTTTGATAATGTTGAAATCACTAGACTATCTGCTGCTAATCAAGGTACAACCAGATCGCAATGTTCTAAAACAAAATAACATAGGATACTATGATTCTTTGCTTAAATGTTAACCCTTAAAAAAACTGGTGTAGGCTTAGGTAATAGTACAGCTGAGCTTACGCATGCGCCACATAAGGATTTAAAATTGCGTTGTTTTTTTGGAATTTGTAATTGGTCAAGTATTATCTCTGCTGACTTTGGAACAATTGGTTGCAATAAAATACCGATTATTCTGATATACTCTAATAGTTTGTGGATTACCAAATTCATGCGCTCTCTGTTGGTTTTACTTAGCGTCCAGGGTTTACTTTTATCTATATAAGCATTAGCTTCAGATGAGATATTAATAATCAGAAGTATGATATGGTTAAATTCATACTTTGACAGATGACTCACTACTTGATCGAGTATAGCCTTGCAATTAGGTAAACCTTCAGTGTCTTTGAGCAAATTCCGGTTGATTGTTGGCACAATTCCCGAACATTGCTTATATAAAAACGAAATTGTTCTTTGCACTAAATTGCCTATGTTGTTTGCCAGTTCTGAGTTTATTCGATTGACCATATTTTTCTTATTGAAGTTACCATCTTGACCGAAGCTTACTTCCCGAAGAAGAAAATAGCGTAGCTGATCAACACCAAACTCTTCAGCCAACTTAATTGGATCTATAACATTACCAAGAGACTTGGATATTTTCTCTCCCTTATTTAGCCACCAACCATGAACTGCAATTTGTTTTGGCAAAGGCAAATCTGCTGCAAGGAGAATTGCTGGCCAATATACAGCGTGAAAACGCAATATGTCCTTGCCGATTACATGAACACTAAAAGAGTTATCATTCGCCCAAAACTTTTCATATTCCCTGCCTTTAATATCAGGAAACCCTATCGATGTAAGGTAATTAGTTAATGCATCTATCCAGACGTAAATCACATGTTTGTCATTACCTGGTACTTTTATTCCCCAGTTAAAGCTAGTGCGAGAGATTGAAAGGTCAGTTAGTCCTGATCTTATAAACGATACCACTTCATTTTTCCTGCTCTCAGGAAAGATAAAATTTTGCTGATTTCTATATAACTCTAATAATTTATTCTGCCAACCTGACAGACGAAAAAAGTAACTCTCTTCTTTTATCCACTGAACTTCAGCACCTGTTGGCGTTTTACCATCTATTAGCTCTGATTCTTGATAAAATGCTTCGTCACGCACTGAATACCAACCTGAGTAAAAATCTAGGTATATTTGTCCTCTCTCTTCAAGTCTATTCCATAGATCTATAACTACTTTCTCATGACGTCTTTCCGTGGTACGAATAAAATCATCATACTGAAAATTTATAAACTCAGCTAGTTTTTTAAATGAAATGCTTACTTTATCTGTAAATTCTTTTGGCTTCATTCCCTGTTTTTTAGCTGCTTTTTCAATTTTTTGTCCGTGTTCATCTGTACCGGTAGTAAACTTGACGTATTTTCCAGCTAGTCTTACAAATCTTGCTGCCACATCACATAAAAGAGAAGTATATGCATGACCAATATGTGGTTTATCGTTTACATAATATATTGGTGTAGTGATGTAAAAATTCTCGAATTGCTTCATTATGCAACACTTAAAGTTTAGTCATATCCACACTAGCAGCAAAATCAATAAGCTAACTGCCTGCGGAACCACATAGTATATAATTAACACCCACGTTTTTAGTTAAATTCCACTCACGCTTTATCACATTATACTCCATACCAGCCATGCTTTGCAACTTTACGTTATTTTCTCTTAGATAATTTGCAATTTCTGATGGTTTAAGAAACTTACTCCAATTATGCGTACCTCTTGGCAGCCAGTTCAATATATACTCTGCACCAATTATTGCAAAACAGAAGGACTTAATAGTTCTATTTATTGTAGATATAAATATCAACCCCCCTGGTTTTAGTAGCTCTATCGCTTTTTTCATAAAAAGATCTAAATTATTTACATGTTCAACTACTTCCATAAGCAGAACTACATCATATTTTTTGTTACTGCTTAACTCTTCAATGCTAGTATGTGTATATTCTATATTCGACCCTACTTTCTTCGTGTATGATTGTGCTGCTTTTATGTTTTCTTCGGATACATCTATCCCCATAACGTTAATGCCAACGCGTGCCATTGACTCTGACAAAATACCACCACCACACCCAACATCAAGAAGTGATATTTCACTTAAGTCACATTTTTTAAACTCTTTTATCTTCTCAATAATATAAGACACTCTCACAGGATTCATCATGTGCAATGGCTTAAACTTGCCATTCTCATCCCACCATTCACTTGCTATTTTAGCGAACTTTGATATCTCATCTTCATCATAGGTCTGTGTGTTTTTTCTCTTACTGATACTGTTAAGCTTATCAAGACGTTTTTTATGCCTAATCTCTTCAGAAAATTCTGTCTCGAGAAATTGTTTAACTATGTCTTTTGCTAACTCATCAGTAATAAACCCTGCACCAAGACACAGTATATTTGCGTTGCCATGCTCACGAGCCAATTTTGTAATCTCAACACTATTACATAAAGCAGCATAAATTCCTTCAAAACGGTTCGCTACAGTACTCATGCCTAAACCTGTACCGCAAATTAGTATTCCATAATTTGCCTTTTTGTTTGTTATATCTTCTACAACCTTAATAGCGTAATCTGGATAATCTACACTACTTTGTCCAGCAGCGCAGCCGTGATCTACGACTATATAACCCATGGTTTCCAAGTAAGGTTTTATCTTTGATTTTAACTCATAACCAGCATGATCTGAAGCAATCGATATTATATCTGACATATAAGAAATTATAACTTAAAGGCATCTAATACGAGTAATTTATTTTGCTTCCTTTGTCAAGCCGTCTAGTGACCATGATCTTTTATTAGTATTTAAATTTGAAATAAATTTTCAAGTCAGTTATATATATAAATTCTATATAATTCTTATCTTACTGCTAGTTTAACAGAATGGATTACATAGATACTATAAAGTCAAGGCTATTGCTATCTAACATAGTAAGTAAGAAAGTCAGGTTAATAAAAAGAGGAAACAGTTTTGTTGGGCTCTGTCCATTTCATAACGAAAAAAACCCATCTTTTTTTGTGAGCGACACTAAAGGGTTATATTATTGTTTCGGCTGCTTAGCTCATGGAGATGCACTTGAGTTCATTTCACAAACTGAGGGCTTAAGCTTTAAAGAAGCATTAGAAAAGTTAGCATTAGTTACAAGCGTTAAGTTACCCAAAAAACTCAGTGCTACTAGGTCTAGAAAAAGTGATAAACTGCTTTCAGTGCTAGACTTAGCTACAAATTGGTTTGTACAAAAGAACAAAGGCATTGTAGCTTATCTAAAGCAGCGTAAGATTTCACCTAAAATTATAGATAAATTTAGAATAGGTTATGCACCAAGCTCTGGTTTAAAAGAATATTTGAACTCTTCTGGTATTGAAGACAAAATTTTGACCGACATTGGCTTAATAAATAAAAGTTTTCGTGATTATTTTTGTAATCGTCTGATATTTCCCATATATAATATCGCAGGCAAAGTTATTGGCTTTGGTGGACGTGCATTAAGTTCTAGGCAGCAGCCAAAATATTTAAACAGCCCAGAGAGTCAGCTTTTTAAGAAAGGAGAAAATTTATATGGATTAAACTTTGCTTTGAGCGAAATACTCAAAAAACAACACGTATTTGTTGTTGAAGGGTATGTTGATGTGATAGCACTGCATCAAGCAGGAATTAGCAATACAGTTGCCCCGCTTGGCACTGCAATCTCCGCAGAGCAGATAAAAACCCTATGGAGATTTGCTAAAGAAATCTCCATATGTATGGATGGTGATAATGCTGGATATAATGCTGAAACTAGAGTAGCAGAACTTGCTTTGTCAATACTCAAACCAGGACATACATTGAAATTTGTGACTTTAGCAGATACCAAAGACCCATATGATATATGCAATGAACTGAAATATAAAAAAGAAGAAGTGCTCTCTGCGCTCGATCATTCAACAGAATTGCATTCTGAATATCTATGGCGTCATATAGTCAATAGTAGTCTACAAAGTGATGAAAAACTTACTCCAGAAAAATACTCAGTTCTTGAGTACAAGTTCATGAAGTATATCAATGCTATAGCTAACAGTAGTATCAAAAAATATTATAGAGATTACTTTTACAATAAGAGCAATGAATTAAGAAGAAACTTTAAAAAGCATGCTCTCAGTAGTAAAATTAGAGTAACAAAAGACGAGTACCTTCACAATAAATCTCCAGAGCTAATTGAAGCAGAACAAAGTCAGGCTATAATTCTACGTATAGCAATAGAATTTCCCATGATCTTATGCTATCCTATATTTTTTGAGCAGTTTTCTTGCTTTGAATTTACCAACACAAAAATGAGAAGATTACAACAGCGTATGATTGATACTGCAACCAATAACAGCAAATTTAATAAAGAGGCTTTATTACACGAGTTTGAGCAGTCTAATGATATTGAGGTCGTAAGGTTCATATTAAAAAAAACTAGTGTACTAAACAGTCAACTAAGCGAGAGAAAATCAGCAGAAACTGTGTGGAATAACATAGTATTACTGAAAGAATTAAGTATATTACAAAAAGAAAAAGTTAAGGCAAGGGTTAGTGGCAACTTTGATTTAGAAGAAAGGTTAATAGAACAAATAAAACAAATAGAAAGTAGCGTACAGGAAATGCAAATGAAGTTTATCCAAAAGTAGACAGATCACAAATGTAAAAATTGCTTGGCAAATTTTAACAACTTCCTTGCTTGCAGCATTAAGGCTATCTTTGACTCTAAAATTCATCTTTAATCTGTAGATTCAGTAACAAAATCTAGTAAAAAAACTTAAGACACTTTTTTGTAAATCACATAAAATTATGGTGGTTACATGTCTTTTAAGTTTTTCCTACATTGAGTTAAAATTTCTCTTAAATCAAGTAAAAGAATTATCAGCAATCAGTTTAAAGGATTAGGAAAATCAAAATCAGCAACTACACGATTCCCTATAGGTTTAGCTAGTACGGAAGTTATAAATGACCTTTATTGAGGTTAATCAATCTCTTTGTATTACAAATATTAATTGTTGAGAACTTTAATTAAGCCGCACATAAATTCTTTTTTTTTTTGAAGAAGGAAATAATTAATAGAAGAGGAAGTGTTAAGTGATATGCTTGCCCAGCAATAGAAGGAACTAATAAGCACTAAGTACTTAAGTCATAGACGGAAACGACACATAAACACATAAATAGGATTTCCTTAAAATGAAGGCCACTAACGACAAAGTCTTTCATTACTTATAGGATGGATCTAGGAAGAACGGAAAAGTTACTGGTGAGAATAAAAAAATGTTATTACAGGGAAACTTGATAGAATTTTAGGTACAACTACTAAGAGCGTTTTTGACTGCAGTCGCTGTTGCTGCATGTGAATTGCTAAGCCACTTTAGCAATGAATAAATAAGAAAAACTTTTACAGAGCAAGTTGAAGAAAATAGCAGCCGAGGTAATGCCTAGATGACAGAAATAAACTTAAGAAACCTAATCCACTTTTAGCTCCTCAGCATACAAGGTACGTGGTAGAAATTCAAGTTCTTTTACAACGCTTAACTCCTTATTTTTCGCGTGTACACCAAGCTTATTAAACTTTCTAGCAACAGGAAATACTCTTGCTTCAAGCGAACTAGCAGTTTTATTATAATAATCAACAGAACTTTTTAAGCTTTTCCTCAAATTATCAAAATTCTCACCCATTGTACAGATGCGTTCATACAAAATATGTCCCAATTCACTGATTTTTTTCGAACTTTCAGCTATCATTTCCTGCTTCCAGCCATATGCTATCGTCCTCAATAGCGCGATTAAAGTAATCGGTGTTGCAATAATCACTTTTTTCTCTATTCCAATCTCTATTAAAGCAGGTTCATGTTCCAATGCTGCACTAAAAACTCCTTCCCCTGTTAAGAAAAGCACCACAAGCTCTGGCGTATTTTTAAACTGATTCCAATACTCTTTTTTACTTAAGTTGCTTATATGCCTTTTTATTGCCAAGGAATGACTTCTTAATTTCTCTCTTTGTATTCTTAAATCATTTTGTGACATAGCATCAAGATAAGAATCAAGCGGCACTTTAGCATCTATTATTATTTGTTTCCCAGAGGGCATCTTGATTATTAAGTCAGGGCGTAATAAATTATCCTCATTTTTATCAACTACTGACGGCTGAGTAAAAAAATCACAGTACTCAATCATTCCCGCCATTTCTACCACTCTTTTTAATTGTATTTCACCCCACTTCCCCTTGATGTGAGGTTTCCTTAAAGCATTAGCAAGACTGGAAGTTTGGTTTATTAACAATCCAATTTGCTCTTTTAAACCTTCGTAAGCTCCTATCCTTTCCTTTTCTAGCTCACGTATTTCACTATCAAATTTTTCCAACCTCTCTTTTATTGGAGCTACAACTTCATTAATTGTTGTCTGTCCTTTTTTAAGATCGCCCTCTGTCTCTCTTAATTTACTACTAATTGCTTCATTCGCTAAGCTCAGAAAATTACTACTATTCACCTGTAAAGCATCAAGAGACAGTGCTTTAAAAGTATTTGTGAGCCTTTTTTCCGCTTCCGTTAATAACTCTATTTCTCTTTTCTTTTCTTCACGTTCTTTTCGCAAGGTTACTCCAAGTTCTGCGTTGCTAACTTTTAAGTTTATTATTTCCTCATTTTTATATAGTAAAATCTGTTTCACCTCTTGAAGTTCATGCTCTAGTTTACATAAAGTACTTTCAAGACTTGCTACATTTATTTTTTCTTTGTTTAGTTCCCTATTTTTTCTTATATTAACATAGTAAAGTAACAGTAAGAAGAAAAAACTTAATCCTGGAAATATAAAGCTAGAAAGCATCAAAACACAAAAAAATCTTATTTATAATGCTACCTAACTTTTGTGTATACAGGAAAGAAAAATATATGGCATAAGAAAATATTTTAATACTTTTTTCTTAAATCCTCTATGGAACTAGTGACTTAGATAACACCATTCACTTGTAAATCTTATTAACTCTTTAAAAAAGCAATTCTCCACTAGTGCTTAATTTAAAGATAAGTAGTTGCTATAATTTCATATAATTCACTAAAAACACTTTTAGTTTTTTTGAGTGAACCTGTAGATCAAAAATAAGTTATGAGCTAGAAATAAACTGAACGCTAACTAATATGCTAATGTAATTGCTGAAACTTGTTAAGCAGTTCTTATAGCTTTGTTTTACAATTAATGTTATTCGTCACCTTAAGGCTTTATCTACAAGTCTCAATGTTTTAGCAAACAAATATCTTCACTTCATCAGCGTACAAACTTGCATAGCTTTTTGCAGTATTAAGCAATGCAAGCCCGATTTTGTCTACACTAGAGCGCAGTTCTCCTACTTCTTCATTATTTTCATTTATTATTTTAGTACCAATATTCGGAAGTACATTATTTCCTTTAACAGAGTAAAGTTTCCTTCTAAATATTTCCTGCCTGCTCATTCGATTTACCACTTCCTGGCCTATATAACATCCCTTATTAAAGCTTATACCGTTTACTTTATCAATTAAATATTGCAACGGAAATGATGAATTTTGCACCATGTCTTTCACTCCATCCGGAATAAGATTTTGAATTCTCACCCTCTCATAGTGAATAAAATTCTCAACTGGCTGCTTTATTTCATCCTTATGTATTATTCTCATTCCCAAAGATTTGTGTCTTGGATCCTGAAAAATAACCTGCGACTCATTACTATGTTCTGTTAACTGAGTATTAAATAAAACTCCAACCTTATATAGAGTACTAACGTCTTTAATCTTCACTTTCAGATAAGTTTTAAGCAGATTTAGTTTCTCAATCATTGGCTGTAGGTATATATTCTCACATTCTAGTAAAATATATTTACCATATTCAACAAGAAAAAAATCGTATAAGTATTTTCCCTGAGAATTAAGCAGTAAAGAGTAAATAGCTTTTTGTCTACCTAAATTGTTGATATCGTTTGTTATAATGCCTTGCAGAAAATCTCTCGTATCTTGCCCATACAGAATTACTGCACTACGGCTTTGTAATGGTATGTAACTCATGCAATTCATATTAATAAGCCTAAATTTTACTATACAATACTAAATGCTTCTCGTCTTCTAATATTTAAAGAGTTTAAGCCCTTGAAATCTAACTTACTAGTACATATATAAGCTTATAGGTTAATTTGTTGATGAGGGAAAACAAATGTCAAGCGTAAACTTAAATGTACTAGATGATAGTGTTCTAATTAAGCCTATCAGCGAAGAAAAGCAAAGTGGAATTGTGCTTCCATCAAGTGCTGAAAAAAAACCTACTAAGGGTGAAGTTATAGCAGTTGGTGAAGGTTCACGTAGCACAAGTGGTGAGCGCGTGTCCTTAACTGTAAAAATTGGTGATAAAGTGTTTTATCGTCAATGGGCTGGCACAGAGATAGAGCACGGTGATGAAAAGTTTATCGTAATGAAAGAGTCCGATATACTTGCTATCGTTAAGTAACAGTCTTTAGTTTTATTAAATAATAAAACACAGTATAGCATATTACAAATAATTTTATTATAGTTTTCTAAGTTTTTTTTATTAATTAAGGAGTTATAAAGATGACTAATGTAGTAGTATCAGGCGAGCAGTTACAACAGGCTTTCCGTGAAGTTGCAGCAGTAATAGACTCAACAGTAGCAATAACTGCAGGACCTAGAGGAAAAACAGTAGGGATTAATAAGCCTTATGGGGCACCAGAAATTACAAAAGATGGTTATAAAGTAATGAAAGGCATCAAGCCTGAAAAACCATTGAACGCTGCAATAACAAGCATCTTTGCTCAAAGTTGCTCTCAATGTAATGACAAAGTTGGCGATGGTACAACAACATGCTCAATATTAACTAGTAGCATGATAATGGAGGCTTCAAAATCAATTGCTGCTGGAAACGATCGTGTTGGTATTAAAAACGGAATGCAAAAGGCAAAGGATGTAGTATTAAAGGAAGTTGCATCAATGTCTCGCACAATTTCTTTAGAAAAAATAGATGAGGTAGCTCAAGTTGCTATCATTTCTGCAAATGGTGATAGGAGCATTGGTAGTAATATTGCTGATGCTGTCAAAAAGGTTGGCAAAGAAGGTGTGATTACTGTTGAAGAAAGTAAAGGCTCAAAAGAACTAGAGGTTGAGCTTACTACTGGTATGCAGTTTGACCGTGGCTATCTTTCTCCATACTTTATTACAAACAATGAGAAAATGATAGTGGAGCTTGATGATCCATATCTCTTAATTACAGAAAAAAAACTCAATATCATACAGCCTTTGCTTTCTATTCTTGAAGCTGTTGTTAAGTCTGGTAAACCTTTGCTCATCATTGCGGAAGACATTGAAGGTGAAGCATTAAGTACTCTAGTCATTAATAAGTTGCGTGGTGGTCTAAAAGTCGCCGCAGTAAAAGCCCCAGGTTTTGGTGACAGAAGAAAGGAGATGCTCGAAGACATAGCAGCTTTAACCGGTGCTAAATATGTCATAAAGGATGAGCTTGGAATCAAGATGGAAGATCTAACTCTCGAAGATCTTGGTATTGCTAAGAATGTTAAAATTACTAAAGACAATACTACAATTGTCAGTGAAAATAAAGTCACCAACAGAGTAAAAGCTAGAATTGAGCAGATCAAATCTCAAATTGAATCTTCAACCTCTGATTACGATAAAGAGAAATTAAGAGAACGTTTAGCAAAATTATCAGGTGGTGTTGCTGTGCTAAAAGTTGGTGGAGCAACTGAATTAGAGGTTAAGGAACGTAGAGATAGGGTTGAAGATGCGCTGCATGCAACAAGAGCTGCAATTGAAGAAGGTATAGTTCCAGGTGGTGGGGTTGCACTTCTTTACGCTTCATCTGCTCTTGATAAGTTAAAAGGTGCAGGAGATGAAGAACAAATAGGTATAAATATTATCAAAAAAGTTCTTAATGTTCCTATTAAGAGATTAGTCAAAAATGCTGGTCTTGAGTCTGCTGTTATAATTGACTATTTGATTAAACAGAATAATAAAGAGCTTATATATAATGTTGAGGCTATGAACTACGTTAATGCGTTTACCGCTGGTGTTATTGATCCGGCAAAAGTTGTCCGTATTGCTTTTGAAACAGCGATATCTGTTGCAAGTGTACTGATTACTACTGAGTCTATGATAGTTGATGTACCAAGTAAGGACGAAAATGCTTCATCTCCTATGAGTGCAGGTGGAATGGGTAGAATGAATGAATTTTAAATGAATATGAAGCTTTGGGGCAAGAGGTCTACTTGCTCCAAGGTGCTTCTTTTCTCTTTTTAAAGGATAAAAAAACGAAGCAGAAAAATAATATTTGTCAGTAATATATATATAAAAAGTTACAGTATCTATTATTTTTCTTTGAGGTAGTCAGAGCAAATTTATAAACAGATGGTATAGGAAATGACACCTTTAGAAAGTAATTAACAAATTACTTTAGTGATAACATACAATTACGTATTGAGTTCACTAAAAAGAAACTTTACCTATGCTAAAATGTAATAAATAAATTATAGTATATAATGCAGCCAAGCTTAAATCACTTTAAATTTGAATTTTAATCTAAAAGGGTACTGTATATATATTAAGTAGCTTTAGTTTCTAAAGAGCTTTTTGCTATTACGAAACAAGCAGTACATTAATAATAAACAGTATTATATACTGTAGAAGTTAATACAAGCAATAATTAATGCAACAAGCAACTGTAAAAACGGAAAGCTTAGTAGAAAGATGCAAAGATATTTTTTGTTATCGACTTTAGCCTAGACTTCACCATAGCATGTGCACTAGTCAATTATAACTAAGTATGTCTGAAAAATAAAATACAGCTAATTCTAAAAAGCTTTACTAAAAAATAGATGAAGTCTCTATATACTCAATGAGATTTTCCCCTTTCACTAAAAAAAATATCATTTAGTCTTTTATCTATAGTTTTTTCTATATCTTCGACTAAAAGCTGCCTTATCATGGCTACTTTCTGTTTTTCTTGAACATGATCTTCATCATTGTAACTACAATGACTTTTGCTGCTATAGACACTATCATTTACTTTACTACTTCTTTTACCTTCAATTACAAATCTAAGTATCTGTTTTACCTTTTTCTTTAAGAAAAGTTTCCGTCCTATATTTAGGAATAATTTATAAAAAAAATGAGGAGCAAGAAATGCCACTAACATCCTAAAGTAAATTCCATAACTAAGGTTTCCTCTGTTTCTAGAATACCATTTATAATATTGAAGTAAATAATAAAATGCACTTTTAAAAGAGCCACATTTTACAGTATACCAAAAGCCACTGCTGAGAAACATGAGTACAATACTGGATATATAAAGGTAGATTATAAAAAAGAATAGCTTTGCAGTTATATCTTTTAAATTACTTAGTATGTAACTCAATAGCCTTAATTTATAGAAAAGCGATATCATTTTACATCCTCTTCAATATTGGCTGGGGTGGAAGGATTCGAACCTTCGCGTGGCGGTACCAAAAACCGCTACCTTACCACTTGGCTACACCCCAATACTGTCTACAGTAATAACATTATCAACCCAATTGGTAAAAGATTTATTTGCCTTTTCTATTGGTATTATTATAACGGCTGGCTGATCATAAGAATGCATTACCTCAATTTTTTTTATAATTTTATCCACTTGAACGCTTCTACCTTTCATAATTGTTACTACTTCACAACTATTATGAATTTTACCTTCCCATAAATATAGAGAATTTACCCCAGGAAATATGTTTACACATATAATTAACTTCTCGTTTAATAATTCTTTAGAGATAGTCTTAGCTTCCTCTAAATTTGAAAAAGTCACATAAACTAAAACTATATTACCCATAAAAACCTGCATAAACGCCATTGCTACTATACTTTACTTGAATTAATTCATCAAGAGAAAATAGATAAGAAGTTTCTTTTAAGGTCCTGTAATCGTAGTTTAAAAACACCTCATCAAAAAAGTAACTAGCACTTACACGAAACTTATCCTGCTACTCAAATTACCTGTAAGTCAAAATGTCCATATACGTAAAATATGCAAGGATGTTACTCATTGAGTAACATCCTTTTAGAGAAAGGAAGCAATTCTGTTTATCCTTATCTACTAGCTGCAACTACTTGCATAGGCGTATGCAATTGAACATCTGTTCTAACATCTATGTTTGTAGAAGGTTGTTGTTTTACCTTGCAACCTAATCCGGTAATCATGACTGATTTTGAAGAAGAACCAAGTAGATTCATTCTACTGCCAGCAGAACTGCTATTTAAGCTATTAAATGAAGGGCTTCTTTTAAGAAGATTATAATTGATTGTTACAAATCTCTTAGAACCTAAATTAGAGTTAATAGCAGTATCGGCTTTTATAGAACCAACATCCAATGAACTATTTTCTAACGAGCTGTCAATAAACTGCATCGAACCTCTTTCGCCTACATATCTTTTTGCAGCTCCATTAAGCTTTTCCATGACATTAGAAAGTTTATGTTCTATCTTACATTTTTTAACAACTCTTTTAATTTCATCATGATGTTCAGAGAAAATTTCATAAAGATTATTATCATTCTGAGTTAATAAATTTAGTAATTTCTTAGCATTTAACTTACTGACAAAATCTGCTTGCTGTCCCAATTGATTAATTAACTGATCCTTTTTGAAACCTTGCTGACCACCAACAGAATAAGCTTTTTCTAATATTTTTCCCTTTAACTCAGAGAATATCTTTTTCATTAAAACAGAATTACCTACAGTTTTGTCTTCAAAAACCTCCTTAACGAACATTTCCTTTACACTATTAAAATTTTTTGTTTTTTCTTCCGTTTTTAAAACAACAGTTTGATCTTGCTGCCCTACTGAATACAAAATTTCATCTAAATCAGACATATTTCTGCCAAAATCATTCATCTTGTTCCCCACTATTTTCAATGCAGAACTAGTCTCCTCTCTTACTGCTTGCTTCATACAACTTACAGCTTCTTTTACTGAATCCCTAGCACATACAACACCATCTCTAGTTTTATCTGCAGCACATTTGAAACCGTTTTTTATTTCTACCTTATGTCTATTTATAGCTACTCCAAGTGCTACAAATGCTGTAGTTACAAGTATTCCACCTACTATGCTACCGGCAATTACTGGAGCAGCTGCAATAGCAAAACCAGTTCCCACTGCCATAGCCATACCTATTAACAAACCAAGAGTCACTTTGTTCATTACTTCTAATGACTTTACCCGCTTCTCTAATAATTGCATCTGTTGCAATAGATCACCTGAAAAAGGCGTAGAGTTGCTGTATTGCTGATTTCGCTGAAGTTGTGTGTTAACAATACCTAGATTTGTTCTGTCGTGATTCAACATTTTAAACCTCATTCTAATTAAATACATTCGTATTGTACATCTTCAATTCTTAAGTTAGTATTAACTTGACCGTTAGCGTTTTACTTACCTACGAATAGCTCTGCTGAAAATGCTTTTTAGAAGCATAAAAATAAAACTAAAAGTTCTTTGAACTGAAGCCCTTACAAGATACACAATAAAGAACACTTAAAACTTTTTGGTTACGTAGTCTCAACATTTCCACCATCCTGACTGTCACAAAGATACAGTGCACTTAAAAACCAAAACAAGAAATTTAAAATAAAGCCAGAAAATTCCATAAAGTTAGTAGTCCCCATACACACAGAAAAAAGAAAGCAACAATCATATCTTCTACTCCGATGATTAACTTATGAACAAAATAGATTTGCAATTTCCTGCTAGAGAGGTAATATTAGTGTATTAATTATCGAGTGAGTCATTATGTTTGATGAAAACAATCCTTGGAATTTAGGAAAAAAAACACCAAAGAATAAAACCTCCAACAATGGAGATGCTCTAAGTAAAGCTATATCTGAAGTAAGGTGTTTCTTTACTGGTTTAACAAGAAATAACAGTAAGAAACCTTACTTGATCATTTTTGTTATTTTATTCTTTTATGCTTGTACTGGCTTCTATATTGTTCATCCAAGTGAAGAAGGTATAGAACTCATTTTTGGTAAATATTCTAATACAGAAACACCTGGTTTGCGCTATCATTTACCTTATCCCATTGGTAAAGTTTTTAAAGTAAACGTTAAAGAAGTGAATCGTGAAGAAATTGGGGTTAGTAGTTCTTATGGACGAGATGCAGATCGCGGTGAAGGTGTAATGCTTACTGGAGATGAAAATATAGTCAACGTTAATTTTGAAGTTCAATGGCGTGTGAAAGACGCTAAGGACTATTTATTCAAAGTGCGAGATTATAAACCCGGTTTTAGTGTTAAAAATGCTGCTGAGAGTGCTATGAGAGAAATAATAGGCAAAAATACGATCTCTTTTGCGCTTGGTCAAGGTAGGCAAGAAATTCCTGTAGACACTAAGACTTTATTACAACAGATTCTTGATGGGTACCAAATGGGTATAGAAATTCTATCTATTCAAATGAAAAAAATTGATCCACCAGAAAAAGTAATTAGTTCGTTCAGGGATGTACAAAGCGCTCGTGCAGATAAAGAACGTATTATAAATGAAGCATATGCTTACAGTAATGATATTATACCTCGAGCAAAAGGTGAAGCAATTAAGATAAAATTAGATGCAGAAGCATATGAGAATGAGATAATAAATGAAGCAAAAGGTAATGCAAATCGCTTTTCGTCTCTTTACAAAGAATATAAGCATAATCCTTCTCTTGTTAAGAGCCGTATTTATCTTGAAACCATGGAAAATATTCTAAGTCAAGTAGATAAAATTGTTGTCACTGATGATTTAAAGGGTATATTCTCTTATTTACCTCTTACAAGCTTGGAGAAATAGTTATGCTTAGTAACACTAAAGTTGTTTTAGTTTCTATATTTACTGTTCTGCTAGTCTTTTTATTTAATTCAATATTCATAGTGCAAGAAACAGAGCAAGCAATAGTCATGCAATTGGGCAGAGTTTTAAGAGATATTAGAAAAAGTGGTTTATATTTTAAGTTGCCGTTTATAAATAATGTAGAATTCCTTGATAAGAGAGTTTTAGATCTAAGCCCAGATACAACTGCAAGAGAAGTAATAACTTCAGATCAGAAACGCATCATAGTAGACGCTTACGCAAAATATAAAATAGTAGATCCTATTACTTTTTATCAAACTGTAAGAAATGAGTTAGGGTTAGTTAGAAGATTATATCCAATTATAGAAGCCCACCTAAGAGAAAATATAGTTAGATTTTCACTAATTAGCTTACTGAATGAAAAAAGGTCAGAAGTTATGCAATTAATCCAGCGTGGAGTTTACTCTGAAGCTGAAAAATTTGGTATAGAAATAATAGATGTAAGAATTAAAAGAGCAGACTTACCAGAGGAGAATAGTTCTGCAATATTCCGCCGTATGCAAACTGAAAGAGAGAAAGAAGCAAAAGAAATAAGAGCAAAAGGGGAACAAATAGGACAGGAAATTAGATCAAAAGCTGATAAACAAAAAAGGGAAATTATTGCTAGTGCAGTAAAAGAAGCCCATGAAATAAGGGGGCGTGGCTATGCTGAAGCAACTAGAATTTATAATGAGGTATTTAAGGATGACGAAGAGTTTTTTAACTTTTACCGTTCTATGAACGCTTACAGTAAATCATTTACTGGAAATAGCACTAAGTTCATACTTTCACCAAATAATAATTTCTTAGATATTTTAAATAAGGGATGGAAATAGTTTATGAGAAGTAAGGTTTTATTTATATTTTTATGTCTTTTAATTTCATTCTCTTTGTATGCTAGAGTATTTAACTGGAGCACGGAAAAGGCTACAGATATCAATACTTCTATATACAATTGTAATCAAGGGCTTGCCGACTTAGTGGAAGAGCTTATCCCCGCATTCGTAAGTATTTCGAGTGAGCAGGTCATTAAACAAGGAAATAGTAACAGAACTAGAGTTCCATTGCCAAGAAATGAGTTCTTTGATGGTTTTAGAGAGTTCTTTGAACACTTTGACCAATTTTTTATGGATAAAAGTCCTAACATTAACAGAGAAGCAATACTACTTGGATCTGGGTTTATTATAGACAAAAGTGGAATTATAGTAACTAATTACCATGTTATTAAAAACGCTCAACATATCACAGTCACTATGAATGATGATACTTATTTCAAAGCAGAAGTTTTAGGCTATGATGCAAAAACTGATCTTGCTGTGCTTAAAATCAAAGCTGACAAAGATTTCTCCTTTGTAACACTCGGTAATTCTGATAAAGCAAGAGTTGGTGATATGGTTATGGCAATAGGTAATCCATTTGGCCTAGGTGGTTCCGTAAGTACAGGAATCATATCTGCAAGGTCTAGAGATATTAGTATTGGCACTATGAATGAATTTATTCAAACCGACGCTGCAATTAACAGAGGTAACTCTGGAGGGCCATTATTTGATTTAAACGGAAAGGTTATAGGTATTAATACTGCTATTTATTCTCCATCTGAGTCTGGCGGTAATGTAGGTATAGGCTTTGCTATACCATCTAACCTAGCTGTACCAATCATTGATAAGTTAAAAGATGGTAAAAAGGTAAAACATGGTTGGCTTGGTGTACAAGTTCAACGTATAACAGTAGAGTTTGCAGAGTCCTTAGGTTTAAAAGATACGAAAGGTGCATTAGTTGCAAGCATAGTAAAGGGTAGTCCTGCAGAAAAGGGTGGAATTAAAGTGGGTGATGTATTACTAGAATTTGACGGTAAAATAGTTGATAGAATGGCACAATTACCTCACATAGTTTCAAGAACTGAACCTGGAAAAAAAGTGCAAATTAAATTATTGAGAAAGGGTAAAGAAATAAATATCAAGGCTACTATTGGAGAATCTATAAATGATAACCAAGATAATAATCAAGAAGAAAACACATTGACATCTGATTATATAACTGGTTTAACCATTTCAAATTTATCCAAAGAATCAAAAGAAAGCAGTGCATCATCCATAAAAGGTGTAATAATTACTAATGTAGATGTTCATAAAAATCCTACATTGCGTGACCTTAAAAAAGGAGACATCATTATGCAAATAAATGAGGCTGATATAGAAAATGTTGAAAGTTTTCAAAATCAAATAAATCTCACAAAAAAGCAAGATAGCAAAAAAGCAATAATGCTGCTTGTTTACCGCAATGGAAATCAATTTTTTACTTCAATAAAGTTAAAAAGGTAAATTATTCATTAAATTTGCAGAACATTGGTATCATAAGCTGAAGCTATAATAATTCATCTTCACAGGTAAATTAACTTACTTGTATGTTTTTATTGAAGTAAATACATAAAGTCATAACAAAATCAACTCTCCAAAATTTATCGAGCTATACTTAAACAATATTTGGAAGTATGGACGTAATAATTATCAGTATATAAAGTCACATAGATAGATTGAAAAGTAACAAGTACCGTGAAGCAAACAAATTGCTATAGTCCTTCATAAAACACCAAACATTATGGATTCAACAAGCAGGCTCTAAATTCTATTTGCTTGATTGTGTACTGCACTAAGCTTAAAGCTTATATAAAAGTAAGTTTTACTTTTAGCAGTACTGGTGAGAAAAAAAAGAAGAGAAGTATTGTCACAACAATACCGTAAAATTAATCAAAGCTTTTACAAAGCAAGTATAACTGAAAAAGATAATTTAGACGATTTTCTGAGACATGAATAATATAGTCTATACTCAAGAAACTAAATACCAATTACTGAAGGACAAAACCCAAAGCTCAGAATAGCTATTAGGTTATGATCAAGATAACGTCCAATCAAAACAATAAATCCGGTAGTACTAAAGGACGAAATATACACACCAGCAAGGTAGACGACAAGTGACGTCCTCTCAATTAAGGGAAAACACTAAAGTGGTTCTATTATATACTAACAAAGGCGATATAGCAAATGAACATAAAGTTCAGGCATTATCATAGAAAAAGAAATTATACAGGTGTCTTACATAAAGTGGTGTTAAAATATCTTTCATTACTAAAGTAGTGGGAAATTATAAAAAAATAAAGGTAGAGATTAGCAATAAAAATAAAGTTAAAGTTTAGTAAGTTAAAAAATAGATCAAGTTTAAATAAAAGCTCTTTTTTTAAAAGAAAAAAGTGTTTCAGAAGTCACACAGTCAAAGAGTCTGAGAAAAGGAAACAATTATAAAGATATTTCATCTATCCTTACGCGGTTGTTCATCTACTAAAAAATAGTAAGGCATAGGATGAGTCCAAGAACAATTTAATCTTTTAGAGAACCAACTTGATATAAATAAAATTATAAATAATCATCAGAAGAATCCATTGAATAATAGAAAAGCAGCAAATTAGCACTGAATTAGGTACAAGTAGTAGTGACCTAACCATTATAGGAATAGTACATTACAATGATAAGCTCACTTAGTTTTACTAAATTGTTCCAATCAACAGTATTATGCGATACATGCAGCCATAAAAGCCCTAGAAGTCAGATAATTTTGATCATTCACTGCAGCTAGACAGTAGTGAATTAACCAACCAAAACTAATACTATACTTCAGGTACTTTACCTTTTTTGTACTTGCTGCTTCTGCACATGTTTTTCAACATTTGGGGAATCTAATTTTCCTCCTGGAGGCAGATCAAGCTTTGATTTTAATGACATTGTAACTCCTTTACATAGCACACTAAGAGGAGTACGTATAGAAAATAACTCCTGCTGAGATTTAGATTCCTGACCACACTGTCTGTGCAGCATTAATGATATACGTGGAATCTCAATAATTGCAATCTTAGGAATTTCTTGCTTAAATGGAGATAACATCTTTGTTATAAAAGATTTATCATCAGTATTTAGTATACTAGACCCCTGCAACTCCGATGAAGTGTCCTTTAATTCTCCTTCTTTACTATGTAAACAACTAACTCTATATTTCTTCTTTAGAAACTCACTATTTTCAGGCCTACTACCGGCTCTACTCTCTCTAGACTCTGCTTTAGAACGCCTATCACTATTCTTATCAGAAACTGAAGAAGGAAATGATAGTGACACTTGTTGACTGTCATGTGCTATAGATCTGCACCCTAAAATATCATCATTTAGAGATGATAACTCAGAAGCCACTTTTCTTGAGAATTTATCACTTGCTACTGATAAATTTATATTATGACACAGCTTTTCCCTTCCTACCTCTCGCCCTGATCCTTGACTGAGCGGCTGTACCCATACTTGTCCAAACAATGACTTTAGTGACTCACTTTTCTCGTCAGAACCCAGATATTTGTTAAATACTTCCTTTAGCAAGGTTAGGTTTGATGTAACTGGTACGCAAGAAAGATAATTGTTACTCTGACTCAATATTGAACTAAGTTGTACATCAGTCACCTCAGGAATACCTAAGTAGCTAGTACTTTCATCCCGATATTGAAATACAGTAAACACCTCTGAATCAGGTTTAGGGGACCTAAAATCTAACTTAGGGCTTAATCCAAGATCAGCTGCAAATTCAAAATGTCCAGTTCTTTCATTATACGCAATCGGAGACTGCATAATCTCAGGGAGCACCTGAGCAATTTTTTTATTAGAGATAGCATGAACTGGACTTTCACAATTGGTAACACTCAGTCTTGTAGTTTTGCCTCTAATATCACTCATAAGAGTTTCATGCACTGCTGCATTAATCTTATGCACATCACCACACTTTAGGAGTTCAAGTTGGCCGTCATACCTTCTTATTAAAGGTATAAGAGCAAAATAATTGCCACCTTCTCTTTCTTTTTCATCCGTAAAAACGTCATAATCATAACCATCAACAAACTTTCCTGCCCATTTAAAAATTAAACCACCAAGAACACCTTTAAAATTCTCAACCTTAGAATACTTTTCACCTAAAGTTCTAAAACTAAGTGCTATTCGCCCTCTAACATACCTTGCTACATTTTCAACTACCTTATCACTCACATTTTTAATATATAATATATCACCTTCATAGTGATAAAAGTCAAAACTCTCGAGATTACACTCTCTCAACCTTAAGTCAAGTTCTTGAATATACATCTTTTTAAATAATTCAAGAGTCTCTGAATCATAACCTTCCCTTTCAAAGTATTCACCGTCAAAAGCTATACAATATAGATAGTGTTTTTTCAAAGGATTATGCCCATAGAATGCTCCTATTTTAACAGTGCCTCTTACCCATTCATGACCTTCTTCTTCTGTTATTCCTGTCTCTACTACTAAACGTGCAATCAATTTCAATGTCACAGCCCTATCAAGCTCATTAACTAGATGTACCTTTAAATTGTGGATTACTTCTTTATTTGTAGAATCTGCAAGCTCCACTATCATAACATCTTTATCTAAATACTTTTTATTATTAGCACTTAAAACAAATGGAAAACAGTTTAAGTTATAATACCTACCTGCTACTATCTCCCTATCAAGATATTGCTGTTTTATTATCTCCTTCCCCACCCTATGTAGATACTCTGCCACATTAGTGCCATAAGCAAATAAACCAATAATTTTTTTACCTTCTATAATTAAATTAGTATTAACCCTATCACAAAAATAATTATTTAAGTTAAATACATTAATCAACCCTTTTACAGAATTATCCATAACTTCCCCACTAAAATTGTTATGAAACAGTATTACTTACTTTTACCACCACTAGCACTAGTAACAGTACTACTACCTAGTTGTGTATCAGGTTTGTCACTTTCACGTTTTCGCTTTTCTAACTTGTATTTATTAATATCAACTCTTTCATACTTATCGCTTGGAACCCATGTACCATCAGGTTGAGGCCCCCAATTACTTTTCTCACCATTATTACTATGCATGTTACCTTAATAAGAGTATTATATAACTAGTATGCTAAAAATAAATTTAAGTGTAAACACTTTTTTTATATTTTCCTTTAAAAAACTTTATTCTCTCTTTTCATACTTCTTCTTACACTTCTAAATTTCAGCACCGCATACCGAAACAGTATTTCCTTTATCACTAAAGTAGTTAATACCACTAAAATCAGTTTTCTTACAACATGCATCAAAATACCCTATTTAAGTATAAACACCATAATCACAAAATCTAACCTATCATTAATTTTCTTCCACTCTTCATGTTACCTACCTCTCAATGACGCTCTTTCTAGTGTTTTTATTAAGTCTACATAATTATTAACTTTTACACCTTTACACTCACCTGTTGGTTGATGGTTATTAACAGTAGCAGACTTTCCTCTTTGTGAACTCTTCTCAATAACTTTCTCCTTAAGCTCATCACCAAGAACATCCATTTCATGCCCACTGATAGACTTAGATTCTTTCTTGCCAGCACTACATTTATTAATAGACGCGGTTCTTATTTCATTAATACCTTCATTAAAATCTATATTATAACCAGTAGATACTCCTTGGCTTTTAGAATCAAATGTTATTCCACCTTTCACAAGTTTTCCCTCTATAGGTTTCAATGAACACACAGACACCTTCAGTCCTTCCTTTTTTTCTCTCTGTCCTATTTTTTGCTCATCATGTTTTAATATCTTAGATTTATTTTTATCTATATTATCCTTGTGTTCAAAAGATCTAGTAATTTTAAAAGACTCTGGTAAAGACTCTTGTTCCTCCTTAGCCAGAAAAATTATCTTTCTCAACCAAACTCCAGTGCTTGACACTGAAATGATACTATCATACATGAGTTGATTTCTCTTTTCTCTATCAACTTTAATTTCTACATCTTTGCAAGCTTCCTCAGTTGCTTCTTCTCTTAGTAATGTTTTCTCTGTTTTTTTATCTTCTTCTTCGATTGTTTCTGTTAAAACTGTAATCCCAACTGAAAGTAGCTCTGCAACTGAAGAAATTAGCCACTCAACTAAGAATAGTTGAATTTTTAGCTTCAAATTTTGCAACAATTTTAAACGATTGAGTATTTTTGTAAACTCCCTCATAGATAACTCACCACTACCCAACTTTTTTTGTAACTCTTTCATTTCTTCATCTAATCTTTCATCGAAATTTAAGTCTTTTGAAAAGACTTTTTTAATTAATGCCTTAAGTTTATCATGAATAAGTTTTATGATTGTAGCAACGTGATTTTTCTCTTCTTTTTCTTTTACCATGCGATAGATTTGCGGATCTATATCCATTTCAAGCTCACTATCTGTGAAGTTAAAAAATCTGAAAAGCTTTTCTAGCAAAGCATCTACACCAGCTGTAAAATAATTATCTTCCCTATTAGAATGAACCTCTAAACAAGATATTACTCTACTAAAATCCTCTTCAAGATTCAGCTTCTTAGATAGCAAGCTATCAACGTGACTGAATGCCTGATTTTGCAGTTCAACGCGTTTAGCAGCAACACGCTTTTCAACCTCTTCTGCAGCAGCTTTAAAGTGATTTAGTTTCTCTCCTACAGATAAGTCTTCTGCTGTAACCTTCCCAAGATAAATTGAACTATTGCTTGAGTTGTTATCAGAAAAATTATTTGTCATGTTACCTCCTGACGTAATTAAAGCATATACCTCGATTTTATAGTGCTGAATATTTAATAAGTATTAACCCCTAAAGTTACTAATAAACTTCTCTCAACTCTTATGCTATATATATTATACCATATAACATACAGCTTTCTAGTACCATTTTCGCCGTTTCTTTAAACTTCAGATTTTTAACGTATTTCACAATATCTACTTTACAGAATTGACTTCACAAACTTTGCTTCAACTATCCCCTACCCCTACCCTTATTACATAAAGTATTTTATATGGAGGACCATTATAGCTTTTAGTATAATATTATATAACCATTATACTCTTTCTTTAAAGAACCCTCTTATCCCATAACACATACAACTGGTGCATGATCAGATGGATTTTTCAATTTACGTAATTTGTCATCTATATAGCACGTTTCTAACCTATCAGCAGCCTGAGGTGATAACAGCATATAATCTATTCGCATCCCTCGATTATTTCGGAACGAATTACCTTGATAATCCCACCAAGTAAACTGCTGTAGATCTACATGAGATATCCTAAATGCATCTTTAAACCCAAGGTTCAAGATTGTTCTCAATTTTTCACGTTCTCTTATGTGGAAACACACTTTATCATTCAGTAAAATTGGGTCAAAAACGTCAATTCCATCTAGTGCAACATTATAATCACCAGCTACAATAGTCAGCTCTTCATTCTTCAATAAGCTGCTTATTCTTTCATATAAATTATCAAAAAACTTGAGCTTATATGCAAACGCATGAGAATCTATGCTCTGGCCGTTCGGAACGTATACGCTCACTACTCTTATTTTCTGATTATCATACTTTATCACACATTCTATATAACGTGCTTCTTGGTAACCTTCTACAATATCAATTTTAAATTTCTCTAGTATTGGATATTTAGATAAAACACAAACACCATTTCTCGCAACTTGCCCATAAATAGCACACTTATATCTGAGCTTTTCTATCTCCTCATGAGGAAATTGCTTTTCTGTGCATTTTGTCTCCTGTAATAGAATTATATCTATTTGACTATCAATTATGAAATTGTAAACTTGGTTAATTCTTCTACGTATAGAGTTAACATTCCAAGTTGCAATTTTTAACATCAGTAACTTCTATTAATTATATTAATTAAACTTTCCCTAGTAGGTAATCTAGATGTTACAATTTTTTTCCATTTAACTGACTTTAAACTGTCAGCGATATTCTTACTCATAGTGTATGCAATTATATTACCCATTGTGTGAGATAGACCGCTTTTTAGAACTAAAGAACAGAATACTCTTGCTGTCTGTGAGGAAAAAAAAACAACACTATTGATTTTGCTGCCTGATAGCAAGTTTTTGCACCTGTTAGTTAAACTTTTTTTAATAACTGTCTTATAGAGTATAACTTCTCTAACGCAAAAACCTTCCTCAGATAACCTTTTTTTTAAATCGCATGACACCTCTTGTCCCCTTATATACAGAAACTTCACTGCTATTGAATAGTGACTTTTTATAAATGATATCAGACCATCAACATCACTATCTGCTGATATAATATCAGAGAACCCTAAATCTTTTGCAGTTTGCATCGTCGAATTACCAACTGTAACAATTGGAAGACTACCTAATTTATATATCTGACTGAGTGCTTTTACACTATTCTTACTTGTAGATATTACTACATCAAATTCATATGAAGATATATCAGGCCGTAAATACTTTATTGTAAATACTGGCTCTATGTACACTTCATATCCATATTTTTTCAATGTATTTCTTGTGTTCAGTGAATCTGATAAAGGCCTAGTTAATAAAATAGATTTCATTCTCATTTGCTTTACTATAGGTGAAAATAATACCTCTATAAACAAATTACTGAATAAAAATTTTTGAGCTATATAAGCCATAACAATATAAGAGCACTCCAATACCTCCTATTATTAAAGTTTTAAATCAAATATTATATGTACCTTCCCCACAGTTTCCATATTTTATATCTGAGAGCGCATTCTTTAGGTGGGCAAACTGTTTTTACCATACTCAATTCTATATATGTATCATTCATGAATTTTTAATTATTTTTATCAAACTTAGGCATTATACAACTTATATCTTTTTTTCCAGAAAAATTGAAGCAAGTTATCAGAAAAATCATTGTACTCAGCTATATAATCTGTATAACTAAACACAACTAAACTAATGTTTTTTTAGAGAACCCTCAGAAAAATCATATAATTTATTATAGCATTAACCTACCGTTACTAACGAGTTATTAAT
Source organism: Wolbachia endosymbiont of Dirofilaria (Dirofilaria) immitis (assembly GCF_013365455.1). Lineage (GTDB taxonomy): Bacteria > Pseudomonadota > Alphaproteobacteria > Rickettsiales > Anaplasmataceae > Wolbachia. The sequence continues at coordinate 389,230 of NZ_CP046578.1, read as the reverse complement.
ATAATGACTGATATTTCTACGTATTCCTACATAAATCAATCTATTAACGTATACAACAATCGACTTATTATTTTCTTTTATCGTAACTCGTTAACCATAAATCCAAACAATATCGGTGCTATAATAACATGGCATAAGATGAAAGAAGTAGCAAAAATAAGAGAAATAATAGAAGGCTCTTAATGGGAATATGAGCACGACCTCTCTCACTAGAAATGTAGATACTCAATACAATACCAAAACAAAACTTTTGTCAATTTTTTTGTTCAAAAGCACTTTTCACACTAAACCTGATCATTAAAATTAATGGTTTTAAAAGTAACTTTTTAATAATTATATATTTTAAGTTAAGATTTTTCTGTAACGTAAGCAAGACTCTTCTTTTGATAATTTATAAGCTTAGGCATATAAAAGTACATTGTACAATATAGCATTGATTTGTTAAAAAACAGTAAGAAAGTTAAGAGTGCCCGAGAGAAGACTTGAACTTCCATAACTTTAAAAGTTACTAGCACCTGAAGCTAGTGCGTCTACCAATTCCGCCACCCGGGCTTTTTGTAGTTTACTATGTCAAAACCAAATAATATACTTAAGTAATTCTTATTTTAAAGCAATGCTAGATAATATAAACTTAGATCAAATATTTTTTGCTCAGAACAGTGTCAATATTAACAATATACATAAAATAGTCAATAGTACTTTGAATAATAGTAGTTGTGGCGAGCTATTTTTAGAATTTTGCCAATCAGAGTCTATGGTTTTTGATGATAATGTACTAAAATATATAGATTTAAATACTAGAAGGGGATTTGGTCTAAGGGTTTTTTGTGAGAGTAGTACATCTTTTGTCTGTTCTTCTGAGATTAGTGAAAAAGAAATTAGTAATGCTGCCTCTATAGTAAGAAGCTCAGTATCTTCAAATAAAACAAGTTCAATAAGATTAAAAGAGGAGATAAAAAGCCTATATCCAAGAATTAATCCCATAAATGAAATAGATCTGATTTCAAAAATAAAACTGCTCAATGAGGTTAATGAGTACATAAGGTCCAAGAATACCTACGTGAAACAAGTAAAAATAACTCTAAGTGGAGAATGGCAAGTTATACAAATAATAAAAGATGACTACAAGCTAAGTGACATCAGACCTCTAGTGTGTTTTAATGTACTAGTCATCATAGAGAAAAACGGCCGCACTGAAATGGGTTTTGCAGGGCATGGTGGAAGAGGCCCCTATAGCAAATTTACCTCTGAGAAAAAGTGGAAAGAAATTGCGAATCAAGCATTAGAACAAGCACTAGTAAACCTCGAGGCAATTCCAACCATAGCTGGAGAAATGGTAGTTGTTTTAGGTCCAGGGTGGCCAGGAATATTATTACATGAAGCTGTTGGTCATGGGCTTGAAGGTGACTTTAATCGCAAAGGAGTTTCAACATTTTCAAACTCTATTGGTAAGCAAGTAGCAGCTAATGGCATCACAGTAGTTGATGATGGAACTCTACCTAATTTACGTGGTTCCATTAGCATAGATGATGAAGGTACTACACCTAGTTGCAATGTATTGATAGAGAATGGAATTCTCAAAGGATACATGCAGGATCATATGAACGCTAAACTCATGGGTATGAATTCAACTGGTAATGGTAGAAGGGAAAGCTATAAGAAAATTACTATGCCACGCATGACAAATACTTATATGTTACCAGGAAAGCATACACCAGAAGAAATAATATCTAGTGTAAAGAAAGGTTTATATGCAGTAAATTTTAATGGTGGCCAAGTTGATATAACATCAGGAAAATTTGTTTTTTCATCTTCAGAAGCTTATTTAATAGAAAATGGTAAAATTACACAGCCAATTAAAGGGGCGACACTGATTGGTGACGGTCCAGCAGTATTGAAAAAGATATCTATGGTTGGCAGCGATTTAAAATTAGACCATGGTGTTGGTACATGCTTGAAAGACGGACAAAGCATACCAGTTGGAGTTGGTCAACCAACACTCAAGATTGACTCAATCATAGTAGGCGGAACTGAGTTATAAACCATGCTGACTTTCTGTTGCTTTTCGCCGTTTATTTTCTTTTTCCTGAAAGAGCTGATTTTGGTTCGCCTTAACTTGCTCAGGTACACTAAAAGATTCACCATCTTCTCTTACTCGAGTAGGCTGTTTACTCTCCTCAACTTTGGTTTCTAAAACTTTACTAATACCACTACTAATTTCATTACTCCATTTTTTCTTATTTGGCGAATGAGGATTATATAAAGTACCCTTTCTATCATTAAAAAAAAGTCTCTCTATTGTACCTGATACAGTCAATACAAGGAAAATACCATTAATTGTCGACATAATTGGGCTAGAGCCAAATATTAGTACTGAAAAAGCAAAAAGAATAATAGGAAGTAAAAGTTTACGCAAGAAAGTCGTTACTACCTCTTCATCACTAAGTGGTAGTTTATCATCTTCTTTTTTACCTTTACCAAAAAATGGCAATCCGTGCTTAAAAGAAGCAAAAAAGTTTTCATGATCTACCTTGATTCTGAATGGCTGCCCAGCAAGCTTTACAAGAAAACCTCTAGCTTCTGTGTTGCGTATATCAGATATACACTCATTAACCACTTTTACTACTTCATCATTCTTTAAATTCTCTTTATTTGCTAAATCTTTTCTCCTAATTTTCTCAAATACAGAAAGTAAAAACTGAAGGAAATTCTCTTCACTAAGTGATTTTATATCTTTTGATTCAATATTTTTAAACATAACCTGATTTTGATCTAGCATAAAAGCAAGTATTGCTTTGTCATCTTCCTTTAACTCTTCGGAGTGAGCCTTATTTCTTAGTGACTGTATAAAGGTATCATAAATTATCCTATATTTCCCCTCAAAGATTACTTTACCCTCCGTTACCTGAAAAGATGACTTTGAAAGATTCAACCCTCTTCCTGCTTGTAAAGACATCATGACCAACCTATTTGCATTTGCTACATTTCAATTGTAGTGTATTTTTCACATCAGTTCAAATGGTTTACTCTTTTAGAATTTACAGTATTTAAACCATAATTAAGAAAACCTGAGCCCCAGTTGTCACTAATTTTTACTTTCACTTCAAGTGGTACAGAAATTTTTACTACATTTTCCATCACGTCTTTCATAAGTTTTACTGTCTCTTGTACCTTATTGTCCTTTACCTCAACCAGTAGCTCATCGTGAACTTGGAGAATTATTTTACCCGATTTTAACTGATCATAAAGTTGAACCATTGCAAGTTTTATTACATCAGCAGCAGTTCCTTGCACGGGCGCGTTTATTGCTGCCCTTTCTGCAAATCGCCTTAGGTAAGGAACTGTATTGTTTATATTCCTTAAAAAGCATCTTCTACCAAACAAAGTTTCTACATAGCCATGCTGCCTTGCAATAGATATCTCCTTTTTCATATAGATCTTTATCTCTGGATAACAAGAGAAGTAATAGTCAATATATTCAGCAGCTTCTCTAACGGCAACTTTAAATCTCTTCGCAAGGCCAAATGGGCTTATGCCATATATAATTCCAAAATTAACGGATTTTGCTTTTTGCCTTAGCTGCTTATCTACATCCATACCTTCTCGCACCCTAAAAACCTGCCTTGCAGTAATACTATGAATATCTTGTCTATTTGTAAAAGCTTCTTTAAATGAAGCAATATCCGCAATATGTGCTAAGAGTCTTAATTCTATTTGTGAATAATCAGCAGAAACTATTTTGCATCCTTCAGGAGCAATAAACGCTTGCCTAATAAGATTCCCTTCCTCACTCCTAACAGGAATATTCTGCAGATTAGGATTACTAGAGCTAAGCCTACCTGTTGCAGTTGTTGAAAAATTTGTATGTACCCTACTATCAAAAGAATCAACCCGTTTTATTAGTGTGTCAGTGTAGGTACCCTTTAGCTTACTTAAGCGTCGCCAATTTAAAATCTCACTTGCAATTTTAACTCCTTCCATTTTAAGTTCTTTTAGTACTTCAGAGCTTGTGCTATACAATCCAGACTTTAACTTCCTCTTTTTACTAAGCCCCATCTTATCAAACAAAATGTCACTTAACTGCTTTGGTGAAGCAATATTAAATCTTCTTCCCGCTAAATTATATATGCTACTCTCAAGCACAGTAAGTGACTGCTGAAATTTATCAGATAGTTCCTGTAGCTTTTGAGTATCTAGCAACATTCCGTTTTTTTCCATGTTAAGTATCACTTTCATAAGCGGCTTATCGAAGCGCTCGTAAATTGTAAAAAGCTTTTCTTGAAAAAGTCTTTGCACTAACTTTTCATGAACCACTATTAAAGCTTTTGCTGAGAGAATCTCTATATCTTCACTCAAATTATGTGCGATTATACTTGAGATACTGTGATCGTGCTTCCCTGTATCAAGACTATACGACATCGTCATCAAATCATCAACTGAGCCTAGTGCTTTTTCTATCGCAGGAAATGTTTTTTTGACCTTTCTAATATTGTGTATTATTTTTAGCACCCCATTTGAAAATAAAGTTGAGTTCATTGTAATAAAAGCATCTTGCAGGCAGTTTTGATTTATGTAAAAAATACTGTTCCCACTATAAGATAAGGAAATTTTGTTTAACACGTTATTTTCAAAATGGCAATAGATTGCAATCTTGCCCTCATATCTGCAATTCTCTAAAAATCTCTCTAACCTTTTGCTTTTATATTCTATTTTCTCTTCTATTTCAGGTTTTCTATAAAAAAAAAGCTTTTCTACTTTGCCTATCAATGAATCAAATTCATATTTCCTTAAAAAAGATAACAACTTTCCCATATTTGGAGAATAGACCTTATGCTTTGCAATATCACACTGAAGATCTACTTTTTCACATAACGATAGAAGTTTTCTTGAAATCAAAGCTTTTTCTTTATGTTTAGTAAAAATATTGCGAATCCTTGTTTGCTTAATATAATTAATATTTTCTATAATATTATCTAGCGAATCAAATTCATTTAACAGTTTAACTGCAGTTTTTAGACCTATTCCCGGAACGCCAGGAACATTATCAGATGTATCCCCAATCAGAGAAAATAAATCAAGAAGCTTATTTGAATTTACACCAAATTTTTCTATTACTTGCTTTTCATCTATGTATACATTTTTAATAGGATCAAATATTAAAATATTGTAGTTCAACAGTTGAAACAGGTCTTTATCTGATGAAACTACCACTACTTTAAAGTCTTGGTAGCTTGCATATCTTATAGCTAGTGTTGCAATTATATCATCTGCTTCATAGCCTTCAATCTCTTCGTAGCTAAAATTAAAAGCTTCTACTGCTTCTCTCAGTATTGCAAACTGTGAAATTAAATCCTCAGGGGGCATTATTCTGTTTGCCTTATACTCAGGATATAAATCTTGCCTGAAATTTTTCCTACCAGAGTCAAACGCTATAGCCAAGTAATCTGAATATGTAATATACTTAAGAACCATATTAAGAAAGCCATATACAGCACCTATTGGAGTACCGGTTGTGGTAGTTAAATGATGCAAAACGTGATAAGCTCTGAAAAGAAAGCTGTAACCATCAATAATTGTGAAAGTATTTTTTTGCACCCTGGGCATTTACATATACCTTTGATAATCTATTATTTAGACATAAAAATCAAGTCTTTGTTTTCTGCTTTTAAGCATTATAAGAGATTTTTATCTATAACAGTATTAATACATAATTAATGGTCACCATTTTAAACTAAGTTATATCACTCGTGAATAAAAGCTTAAAATAAACAAAAAGGATCAAGATCATCTAGCTAGATTACAAAATAAGGCACAAATTTAATAAATTAAGTGCTGTCAGCTTGATTATTCTTGACTCCGTTTCAATAATCATAAAACTAAAGTAAACAACTAACCTTCTGAAAAAGATAGAGTTTACCTCCATCAAACTCCAACACAATAAACAATAGCAAAGTGCTTATATCATTAAAAGTAGAGTGTTATCTAGTTGAACAACATCAACCAACTCAATAATAAAAAATCACCCTCAATTAAAACCAGCTAGTGGCAGAAAATCACTACCCAGAAAAAATTTAAAAAGCACCCTTAAAAGGCCAAGAGATTTTGCTGCATCTATATAAGAAAAACCACCTCAGATAAAGAGTAAACCAAAGCAAACTCAAAAAGAGGCTAAAGTAGACTACTGGTCCTAATGATTAGATTATCAAAGCTCTGCAAAAATAATCTACAATATAAGTCTATTAAACTTAACCAGTAGAGTAAATTCCTTAATTCTTATAGAATAAAGAATATAGAACTAAAAAAGGAAGCTAAATGGGGAATTGAGCTTAATAAAAAATTTTAAAATGACAAAAGCTTATTAAGTAAGCTTAACAATAAGTATTAAAAAAGAAATAGATAAAATGGTACAAGAGCATTCTTAACAGAATAGGTACTATACGCGCACTAACCGTGATGATCTTCTGAATTCAAGACTCTGACACGCAAATCCCTTCAAGAAATATTGGAAAGCAATCTTCTACATATGAAAATAAATAGATCCTGCCCAGATATGATACATCGAGTTAAAGTCTTATTGCAGTGGTAAAACAAAAGAAGAAAAAAACATTAAAAAAAAGATATATTAGGCTTGAAGAATGAAGTGAGTGAAAGCAAGAGGAACTTTAACTCAAAAAAAATAATCAATACATTAATAAACTAAATAGGAGATAGAAGCATGTCACTAGATTTAATCATAGAACCTATAAAACAGCACAATTATTGCAACAGACCCCAAGTTTTTAGGAAAAAGATTCAAGGTTTTATGCAAAAGTATGAACAATAGCTACAACTACCACAAACTATTTTCATATCTCACAGTTAGATTGTCAGTTCCTATTATAATTATTATGCCAGCTTCATTAATTATTCTTGGCTCATCACACACTCTCTCTACCGCCTTAGTCCCCTACGGCGTTAACAAGACCTAACTCCTTACCGTGGAGTTTGATTTTGATGTTTGTATTTTTCTCTAAACCTTCATTACCTACTACTTTAGCAATGCCGTTAGTTAGAATTTAGTGTTACACTAAATTCTTTTCCATTGATATGCCTGCTTGAATTTACATTTATACAGGAAGAAATTAATTAAGCCACATAACACCTTACTTCTTATCATCTTTATTCTTAGCAACATATAACCAGTTATAATTTTTCTGGTACCATTACCTAATGTTAAAAAATCTGTAGTTTTGTCATCTTTATAAAACTTGTGCTATCTAAGAGTTTATTTACTTTAACACCTGTACTCTTATCTTTTCAGTATTACTCCCATATAAAAACTACCACTGTTATTACAGCAGAATTGATAATAAATCAATACATAGTTAATAACACTATCCTCAATATAAGCCCAAAATTTAGCTTTAGTTTTTTCCATAACTTGATATATCCTTTGAAAAAATTTTCACACCATCTAATATAACTTAAGTACTTCGTGTTAACATAGCTCTTATCTCCATATTAACATAACTATATTATATATAATATAATATCAACAAGCTGATATACTTTATTAAAGTATAAACTTAGATAAATCAAGCTGCTTCGAAATTGACCCCAGTCTATCTTTCACATATTTGCTATCTATAACAAATTTCTCACCATTTTTCTCAGAAGAGATAAAACTTATTTCATCTAAAAGCTTCTCCATGATAGTATGTAGCCTTCTTGCACCTATATTTTCTACCTGCCTATTAACTGTAAACGCTATTTCAGCTATGGTTTCAATGCCGTCATCAGTAAACTCAAGCGTCACATTTTCTGTTTTCATTAAAGCTATGTACTGCTTTAATAAACTAGACTCCGGTTCCTTCAATATTCTTATTAAATCTTTTTTAGTAAGAGCCTTAAGTTCAACTCTGATTGGTAATCTACCCTGTAATTCTGGCAAAAGATCAGATGGTTTAGATTGATGAAAGGCACCAGATGCAATAAACAATATGTAATCTGTTTTTACATGGCCATACTTAGTTGAAACAGTTGTTCCTTCAAGCAGTGGTAATAAATCACGTTGTACTCCTTCTCTATTAACCTCACCTTTTACCTCTGTACATGCTGCAATTTTATCTATTTCATCTAAAAACACTATACCTTCATTGCTAACAAGATCAAGAGCTTCTTTAATTATCTTGTCTTCATCTATTAACCTTTCACTTTCTTCATTAATCAATATTTCACGTGCTTCTTTCACTTTAACCGTAATAGTTTTTGTTTTTTTACCTCCGTTAAACATTTTACCCATTAATTCTGTTATATTTACTATACCAACTTGCCCACCTGGTATACCTGGTATATCAAAAGCTGGTAGCATGCTCTTGCTTTCTCTAACATCAATGGAAACTTCTCCATCTTCAAACTCTTTACTTTTTAATCTCTTTCTAAAAATCTCTTTACTCTCTTCAGTTGCATCTTCACCAACCATAGAGTTGACTATTATTTTCTCAGCTAAATCTAAAGCTTTCTTAGCTAAAGCTTTGCGTGCTTTCTCCTTAACTAAAACTATTGCTGCATCAACTAAATCACGTATTATAGAATCAACATCACGCCCAACATAACCTATTTCAGTAAATTTTGTTGCTTCAACTTTTATAAATGGTGCACCTGCAAGTTTTGCTAAGCGACGAGCCATTTCTGTTTTACCAACTCCGGTATGACCAATCATCAGTATATTTTTAGGTATGATTTCATCACGCAAAGGAACAGGAACTTTATTACGACGCCAACGATTTCTGAGTGCAATAGCAACAGCACGCTTTGCATCATTCTGTCCAATTATGAACCTGTTCAGTTCCTTAACTATCTTTTGTGGCGGCAGATTATCTAATAGAATCTGTGTACAATTATTAACTTGAGTACCACCATCATTTGAACCACAACTACTCTTAGTATCTTTACAAGGATCACCCTTTTCATTGTAGGAATCATTATTATAAGTCCGCCCTTCTGAAAGAGTCACAAATTGATTAGAAAAATTAGTGCATAAAATTTTTTGTTTGGAAGACATACTACCCTTCTACCTTTTCAATAACTACATTATGATTTGTATAAACACATATATCTGCTGATATTTTCATAGCTCTTTTTGCAACCTCCTCTATTGACATCCCTTTAACGTCAACTAGAGCTCTTGCTGCAGATAGAGCAAAATTCCCTCCAGAACCAATAGCTGCAATTCCATCTTCAGGCTCAAGAACGTCACCCATCCCTGTAACCACTAATGAAATAGATTCATCTGCAACTATCATCATAGCCTCCAGCTTTCTTAAATATTTATCCATCCTCCAATCTTTCGCAAGCTCAACACACGCTCTCATCAGTTGTCCTGGATGCTTATCAAGTTTTGATTCTAGTCTTTCAAAAAGAGTAAATGCATCAGCTGTTGTCCCAGCAAATCCAGCAATTACAGAGTCACCAGAAAGACGCCTGACTTTTTTTGCTCCTGACTTTATGATAGTGTGACCAAGTGAAACCTGTCCATCACCTATTACTACCACACTTTTACCTCTTCTAATCGATAATATCGTAGTCCCATACATTCTACTGTTGTCACGTTGAATCATTTTTCTATAATTTTAAATAGTAACTCTATTATACTGTAACCATTAGTTAAATATATTTCAGCTATAGCGTATAATATAGTACTTTCCTTATAACATTTAAAGTTGTAGATGCAAAACATAATTCATCCAAATTTAGAAAAAAATATAAATGATTGGTTTGAGGCAAAATTTAACGATTTTACGTTACCATTTTATAGCTCCGTAGACCTTAGAAATTCAGGTTATAAAATTGCTCCAATAGACGCTAACTTATTTCCTGCAGGGTTCAACAATTTAAGTGATACATCAAAAATGATAGCGGCGAAACTGATAAAAAATTATTTCAAAAAAAAACGATATAAAAAAACTCTTGTGATACCGGAAAACTATACAAGAAATAAAATGTATACAGAAAACGTATTTGCCATAGAAAAGATACTACAACTAGCAGGCTTCGAAACTAAGATTGGCCTTCTTTATAACGAAGCTTATAATTTAATAGGACCATATGAAACCATTGTGAAAGATAACTCTCTGTTAAAGACAACTTCAGGATTTGTGCCCGATGTTATTGTACTCAATCGGGATATGACAAGCCATATTCCAGATGTGTTAGAAAATGTAAAGCAAGAAACAGTACCAAGTCCACTATATGGTTGGCACAGCAGGCAAAAACTTCGATACTTTGAAATCTACCAAAAATTGGCATCTGAATTTTGTAGTGAATTTAAAATAGATCCGTGGCTTATTTCTGTATTTACGAAAAGCTGCAAAGGAGTCTATTTTGATGATGCTTTATCGCTAAAAACAATAGCAACCAAAGTTGATCAAGTCCTATCTCTAGTAAAAAAAAAATATGAGGAATATAAAATAAAAACTCAACCTTATGTTTTTATCAAAGCAAACAATGGAACATACGGAATGGGCATTATAACGGCAATAAGTGGAGAGGAAATATTAACCCTCAATAAAAAAAAGCGCCACAAAATGAAAAAGATAAAGGATGGGATAGAAATCAATAGCGTTATTATACAAGAAGGTGTACCAACCATAGATGTACTCGAACACAACCCTGCAGAGCCACTAATATACTATATAGGAAATACACCAACGTGCTACTTATATCGTTGTAACAGCAAAAAAAACATATATTCTAGTTTGAATTCCACTAATTGTGAATTTCACGATGTTAGCCAAGTTTTGGAAAATAAAACCTTATTACTCTGGAATATGGTCAGCAAGTTAGCAGTATTAGCATTATCAGTAGAAATGAGGTCTTTTCATATTTAATTCTTACTTCTATATAGCATGACCATTTGGTAAATTGCTACTGGGCCGAACATAGCAAGCCTTATCAAGTTCAGTAGAAAGACTATCACTGATAGGCTGATTAAGTAATTTATCAAACCAAACTAATAGCAATACTGTGCTACATATTATGCCAATCGTTACACTTAAATTAAAACTATAAACTATACCATTACCTAAATTTATCGGCGTAGTTGCAACATCCACCCTTTTAAATATAAAGTTTAATAAGCCTAATGATAAAGTTAATGTACTGATAATAAGATCCTTCTTACACTCAGCAAGCTTTTTCTTGCATTCAACAGATTCATTAACACCTTTTTTATCTTGATACCCTCTATGTACCTCTTGATATTTTTTGCATATATAATAACAGCCTATGGGTTCTGAAGTGAATAAGAATAGAGCTGTTGATATTAAATGAATACGACTTATCGCATTTGTATTACTTCTAGTTAAGAAATGGAAGACTTGTAACATAAGTAACGCTTCTATAGCGTTACTTAAAAGGCTAGCCAATTTACCCACTATTTTCAATAGTTCCTTTTTACCATTAGGATTTCTATAATCCTGAATTAGGTCACGTAAAGTAAATATAGAATGTGCAATCAATAGAATGAATGTTGGAAACTTTATCCATTGAGCAATCTCGCGTATAAGGAGAATGTTGGACCTATTATTATCAATAAATTCGCAGCAAAATTGTAGTGAAACCTTACACAACAAGGCTGTTAAACTTGTTGTGATACAAATTACCTTTTTGATATCATGATTATAAGCATCATGTACCTTTTGTGCAAACGTGTTTGGTTTCTTTTTTAGCTCATTTAGCATAGGTAGCTAATGAAATAATAATTTCTCATCATTCTATCACATAAAATCTTAAAAGAAAAGTACTATAAATCAGGACTTTAAGAGCGATTTCTACATAAATCAGCCAAACATTTAATAAATAAGGAATCAGTACTAAGAGTTGGCACACGAAAGTAATATCCGCATTTGATTATTGCTTTACATTCCGTATCAAGTTCAACAAGAGTTTCTGAATGTTCAGAAACAAAAGATATAGGTGATAAAACCACAGGCACATTATCAGCTTTTGCACGCAATAATTCACTTTCTATACTAGGCTCTAGCCACTTTACAGGTCCAATCTTGCTCTGATAACATACTGCCCAATCAAGGCCTTTAATATTTAATCTTCTTATTATTAATTTTACCGTTTCTTCTATTTGCAAGGCATAAGGGTCACCTTTTTCAATAATACTCAGGGGCAAACTATGGGCAGAGAATAGAATTCTTGGCTTATCAATTCTGCTAGCCAATTTATAATACTTAGTTACCAAGCGAGCATGAGCCTCAATAAAGTCCTGATTATCATAATAATGGTAAACTGTTTTTGTACTGCACTTTAAACCATGCTTTTTAGCACTTTTTTGCCAATTTTCGATGGATGACAAAGTTGTGGTAGTTGAATATTGAGGATATAGTGGTAGTAGAATTACTTCATCAGGATCAAATTGCTTTACACTTTTAACAACTTCATCAGCAAATGGATGCCAATACCGCACACAGATGAATACTTTAGCCAGCTTTGGTGCTATTCTGGCACATGATGATAGAATCATATTCTCTTTTCTAGATTCTAGTATCATGCTACTTGAATGACAAAATACAGATTTATTGAGCTCCTGCTCAAGTGCTTTAGCTTGCATTCTTGTATTTTCCAGGATCGGCGATCTACCCCCAATTTGCTTATATATTTTTTGTGCAGTATTTTCTCGTTTTGCAGATATAAACTTTGCTAAAAGGAATCGAAAAGGGTTTGGTAGATTTATTATTCTTTTATCATAAAAAAGATTGAATAAAAAAGGACGAACCGCACTGAGTGAATCAGGTCCACCAAGGTTAAATAAGATAATCGCCTTTTTCACCTATGCGCTGCAACAAACTGCTCTTGAGGTACATACACGTTCAGTTACAAGTCCATCAAGCATAGACATAGGCACCAAATTTCTTACACTAGCATACAATAAGTAACCAGATCTTTGCAAATTACTTTTTGTAGACGCAAAAGAACTTCTATCGAAACTCAGATCAACACAAAAACTTGGTGCTGCTTCAAGAAGTTCAACAGCAGCTAAAGACAGCATGATGTAACTTTGAGAGGTCTTAAGAGGGAAAACTAAACATGCAACAAGAAAGGAAGTATACCCTGACTCACTTGCTTGGCTGGGTGAATTATATTCAATGCGTCTTCTGTTTTGGTTGAAAATAGGAAATTTTATAGTATCTTTCTTTAATTCTGTGTCTATTGTTCCTCTACTGTAATTAGTAGTTTTCTCTAACAACCACTCACGTACATGAAAGCTTCTTATAAAAAGGCATGCTTCTATCATCAGCACAGCACAGATAAGTGCACACTTCACAATACTTACGCTACCTACCATAGCTGGCAGTACAAAACAAACCAGTGGTACTATAATCATCATTTCAAGGAATGGAATAGTGTTCTTTTTCATTGCAAAGGTAGCATCTTCTCGCAATTTTGTATTGCGATGCAAGCTATATTCCAAATAACTCAAAAAAGCCAAGCTAAAAGTCAAAAACCCTTTTACTCCACAAAAAATCGACGACTTCAAGTTATTTATCAACTTTTCACCAGTAAGTCTAGCTTTAATCTGGTGTTTATAAGTTAGCTTACTTTGTTTGTTGGTATAATAGCACTTACCCATATAATACTCTCTTAATAGCTTATTTTATAATAAATAAAAAAACTGTCTTGATAAAATAAAAATTTGTAATAAAATAAATCAAACATACAACCCTATATAAGGAAACGACATGGCAATTGAGAGAACACTTTCGATATTAAAACCTGATGCAGTAAGAAACAATATTACAGGCAACATAAATTCCTATATCGAAAAATCCGGACTAAAAATTGTAGCACAAAAAATGATGTTACTGACAAAAAGACAGGCAGAACTACTTTATGAAATTCATAAAGACAGGCCCTTTTTTGAGGATTTAGTAGAATTTATGACCTCTGATCCTGTAATAGTTCAGGTTTTGGTCGGTGAAAACGCAGTAAGCAAATATAGGCAAATCATGGGAGCTACAGACCCAAAACAGGCAGATAAAGGTACAATTAGAGGAGATTTTGCTGATAATATTAGTGAAAACAGAGTCCACGGCTCAGATAGTCCAGAAAACACTCGTAGAGAAATAGCTTTCTTTTTTGCTGGATGCGAATTAGTATAGCTTTAAATTGAGTAAAACAAATGCACACAGTCCCTGCTTTATTTCATAAGCTTATTTATATTCAGGAAAATATTAAAATGGATAGACAAGGCAGTATAAAAAGAAAGATGACCGTAAAGCAAAAATAGCGCTCGCAATAAATGATTTCATCATATATTGATGTAAAAGGCATATTTAATCAACTATGTTTTAAGCTCAAGCATTAGATAGAGAGTAAAAATTTTAAATAACTTTACTTTTAACTCAATATTAATAAATCAACCACATTTCTGAATAGAGTCACCTGCAATCTTTACTAAGCTGTTACCATTCAACAAAACAAGACTTAAATCTTTGTGTGATGTTATTAATTATAGCTAAATATGCTTCTTTTCCAGGTTTTATATCTAACCCAATAGGATCAAGAATTTCCATTCTTGCATCACTAAAAAGAGTTTTAAGCCTCACACTATCTTTCCACGAAGGAGAAAGTATACATTTAATATTTTCTTCTTTCATTGTCTTCTTTAGTTTTATTAATCTTCTCATACCAATATAAGAATCTTCTTCTATAGACAGAATAATATTTGGGTTACTTAAGCCAAAATGTTTTTCAAAATATTGATAAGCATCATGGGTAACTATGTACTTTTCATTTTTAAAGTTATTCAATTCGCTTGCAATTCTCTCTACCTCTTGGTCTATTCTTTCTATAGTTTTCATTGCATTATAGTTATATAGATGAGCGTTCTTCTTATCTATATTGGATAATGTTGCACTTATAGAGAATATCATGTTTTTCGCATTTTCTGGACTAAGCCAAATATGCAGGTCATTTTCGTCTTGAATATGAATGACATGCCTAGAGAATGAATGTGGTCTAACAGGAAGTAGACTAACTGACCTCGATAACTGTACAAGTTCTTTATTGTTTTTAGCGAAAGCCTTAACAAATGTTTCTAGATTATCATCGATATAAAATATAACGTCACCTGATTCCAAATTACTTGCATCAGATGGCTTTAACATATAATCATGTGCAGAAGTTGTATAATCCAATAAGACCGGTTCCAAGACTCTGTTTGTAACAGAAGCTACAAGCGAGTGTATAGGCTTTATTGTAGCTACAACTTTTAAATTGGATGAGAAAGTAGTACTGTAGTATAGTGTAAACAAAAGTAATAGAAAAGAAGGCAATAAATGTTTCATAAAAACATTGAGAAAGAATTAAGTTTTATCAAAAAGTTAAATACTGTCAACAATAGTATTCTAAAAATAGAAAACCTTACTCTTGTATACGATAATAAGAAAGTTCTTGATGATATTAATTTATCAATAAAAAAAGGCGATGTAGTTACTATACTTGGACCAAATGGTGGAGGTAAAACCTCCTTAGTAAAGGTAGTTGCTGGTATAAATAAGAACTATACTGGTAGTGTCACATTTGCTGACAATACAAAAATTAGTTATATGCCACAAAACTTTAGCATTAGCAATTTGATGCCAATAACAGTTGAATATCTTCTCTTAAATAGCTTTTCAAAAAAATTAGAGAAAAATCAATCAATTATTACAGAAATGGTGGAATTAGTTGGTATTAGTAACATTTTAAAAAAACAGGTGTTGAAAATTTCTGCAGGGCAAATACAACTATTGTTACTTGCACGCTGTTTAATCGCAGAGCCTGACTTAGTTATCCTGGATGAACCAGTTAGCGCGATGGATATTAATGCCCGAGCTAAGTTTTATGACATAATAAACAAAATAGCAAAAAAAAGATCAATTTCAATTCTCATGACATCCCATGATTTAAGCTCCATAGTGCCATGCTCAGATTACATAATTTGCATAAATCACATCATATATTACCAAGGTAAACCTAATGAAATCACGAAGAATAAGACTTTAAGCGAGATATTTAGCAGTTACATAGCAAGATGATTCGTAATATTCTGCGCCTTTTATACATAACCGCAGTACTAACTCGTTACAGCATATTATATCATTTACTCTATCCTTCAAAGAAGTCAATAAATAAAATACGTGGCTATAAGTTAAAATGTGCTCTTGAAAAGTTAGGTCCAGTATTTATTAAATTTGGACAGTCCATTTCATCACGTACTGATATTTTAAACGAAGATATAACAGACAACTTATTGTTAATATGTGATAGATTGCCATCCTTCTCATACAAGATAGCAGTTAGAACTATAGAGAGCGAATTCAATTGTAAGTTAAACGACATTTTTCTAAGCTTTTCTCAAGAGCCAATCGCAGCGGCATCAATTTCCCAAGTACATAAAGCAACCACAACAGAAGGTAAAAAAGTTGCGGTAAAGGTCTTAAGGCCAGACATTGAGAAAATATTTTCAAAAGATATAAAAATGCTCTTTTGGCTTGCAGGAATTATGGAAGGATTTAGCAAACAATCAAAGAGACTAAAACCGATCGAATTAGTTAAAACTTTTGCTGAAATTTGCCGGTTAGAGCTAGATCTACGTTTTGAAGCTGCTCATTCCTCAGAACTGAGGGAAAATACAAAAAACGATAGAGGTTTTTATGTACCCGAAGTAGATTGGAGTAGAACTTCAAAGAAAGTTTTGACATCAGAATGGATAGAAGCAACACCAATATACGAAGTTGAAAAACTAAATAACCACAAACAGATAGCTATTAATCTTATCGAATCATTTTGCAATCAAGTATACAGAGATCGCTTTTTTCATGCGGACATGCACCCTGGAAATCTAATGGTCGACATCAACAATAACATTATCGCTTTAGATTGTGGAATTATGGGTCGAATAGACAGTGAGACGTGCTATTGCGTAATAGAGATACTGAAAGGTTTTTTAAATCGGAATTATGATCACGTTGCAAAAGCACACTTTAGAGCTGGCTATGTTTCACCACAATACAAAAATTTTGTTACAGCATGCAGAGCAATAGGTGAACCTATTATAGGACAACCTATACAGAAAATTTCTTTCGCTAGTTTACTTGCTAAATTATTTAAAATAACTAGTGATTTTAATATGAAAGTCCAAACACAATTGTTACTGCTGCAAAAAACTATGATCTTGCTAGAGGGAACCTGCAGAAAGATCTACCCAGAAATCAATATGTGGAAGGTAGTTGAAACATGGGTAAAGAGTCAACACAAAAATAAAACAGACTATAAAGAAAAAATAAAAAGCTTTTACCCCGTAAAAGCAATCCAAGAAATATTTGGCCTTATAGAGAAATTAAACCTAATAGCTGATCAAAAACTAGAGAATATCCAAGTTAAGACTAGATCAAACATAAAGACTTACTTTTTACTATGGTCTATAATTGTAGCTTTAATCATCAAGCTTTTAATTTTCTAATAATGAACTCACCACATAACCAACATTTGCATAAATTTGCATAAAAAGGCACTATACTACCCTTTGATATCCATTTTCAGTCTCTTTTCTTCCTACCATCGAAGTAATGAACACAAGAACCCAAAAAAAAAGAAACATAGACCCCAGCATCACACATTGAAATAGCACCATTAACACACTCTCGGGTTGCTTCAGTTATATAGATATTAAAAAAACCATTAAACAAAAAACACTGTAGGTAATTACCCAATCTTTACCTACAAATTAGTGCTCATATTACCTAAAATGACTCATAAACGAGCTTCATTCTACCTCCCCCTACCACAGTAACCTTTATCATTTAATTCATACAAATTAAAGACAAATAAACAACTTCTAACTCTATTAAAAAGTAATTGGTAAAACTTGTCAAGTATTTTCTGTCTCTGTTAAACGATATTCAAAAATAAGATTACTTTGTTAAATATTCTCGGCTTCCTGGCTTGGTTATTGGCAGTCGTTTTAGTTCTTCAGGAAGCTCTTGCTCACTATAATTTTTAATATTTAGTTCAAACAAAGATATAATAGGAAAGGACAATTGCGTTTTACTATTTCTTTTGATTATAGAAGCTCCAGCAATAACTTTACCACCCATATCTTCTGCGCATTCCATAGCTTCAAGTGAAGATTTACCAGTAGTTATTACATCTTCAACCAATAAGAGTTTTTCACCTTGTTCAATTTCAAATCCACGGCGCAATTCAAACTTACTGTTAACACGTTCACAAAATATTGTCCTAATTCCAAGTTGTCTACCAATCTCGTAACCAACAATTATTCCACCAATTGCAGGAGATAGCACTAAATCTATAGAACTATTTAATTCTTTTTTTATTTTACGTGTTAATAGTGAGCAAATTTTCATGGCTCTACTTGGATTCTCAAAAATTTTAGCACACTGTATATATATACCACTATGCAGCCCAGAGGATAAAACAAAGTGTCCATATAAAACTGCCCCAGCTTCTTCAAGTTCTCTTATTATTGAACTATCTTCACCTAATACCATCTTTTAAGTTTCACTCTCACATTCTTTAATTAATTATATAATCTATATAAACATCAAACCATACGTTTACTGCAATTCCGACATATTGATAATTGTGCGAATAGATAAAACTAGTCTTATAATGTATAGAAGAACCTTCCTTAAAGCAAGGTAACTAGTTACAAAAAAATCATACAAATATCTCCTTCAAAAGGAATATGTGACCTATTCACTTCTATAATAAACATTACCATAATCAAAATAAATAACGTACATGTATCTATATTAATTGTTGTGCATATTAGTGAAATATAAAGACATCAATTTTTAGCATCTTAGCTTTTTTGCACACAGTCTATAGTGATTAGTGATATTACACCCACTGATAACTTTAAAAAAAACTCAATCATCAATGCTGTCACTCATACTTTCTATCACACTACTTATGAATTTTTTTCGCTGGATTTATCAATAAGCAGGGAAACAATATAACAAACATAGCTATAATAACTACAAGCTGAGTGCAAAGCAGTTTTCCCTTGGCTAAGGTTAAGATTTTAACTAAGTCTTTAAAACTAAAAGTTAAGGATCATACAGATAAAAACTGAAATTAAAATTTATTTATCTGAGCAAGATGATAAACATGTCACCAAATAGTTTTACTATTCAAGTATAACTTTATTGTTTAAATAGTAAATAATCATCACAAGCAACATAGAAAAAAAGTACCGCAAACCTGAAGATAGCATTACAGTAATTTTACTATTTTCAGAATCAATAACACCATAAATTAAAGCACCAACTTCTTTGGGTTAACGCATAACTCCATTAGAAGTTTCGTAACTATAATTGCGGAAAACATAGAACATAAAATCCCTACTGATAAAGTAACAGAAAAACCTCTGATTGCTCCGCTGCCAATAACAAACATTACCCCCGCAGCAATTAATGTAGTAATATTTGAATCAAGAATTGTTTTTATTGCACTTTTAAACCCTTCTTCAATAGCACGTGCTGTTCTTTTCCCTGATCTTATCTCCTCACGAATACGTTCAAATATCAAAACATTTGCGTCTACTGACATA
The DNA here is from genome assembly GCF_013365455.1 of Wolbachia endosymbiont of Dirofilaria (Dirofilaria) immitis. Lineage (GTDB taxonomy): Bacteria > Pseudomonadota > Alphaproteobacteria > Rickettsiales > Anaplasmataceae > Wolbachia. Next base: position 369,621 of record NZ_CP046578.1, on the reverse strand, counting down.
CCAACAGTGAGTGCAATACCAGCGATTCCCGGCAGAGTTAAAGTTGCCTCAAGTAGGGTAAGAATTAACAATATAGAAATCACATCAAAAAGCAATGCAGCAGAAGCCAATAAGCCTAACTTACCATAAATAATAATTATAAACAAAGCAACTGCTGTAATAGAGATTATTGCTGCTATTTCCCCTGCTTTTATTGACTCTTCTCCAAGACTTGGACCAATATTTTTCTCTTCTATTATTTTAAGTGGTGCTGGTAGTGCTCCAGACTTTAAAAGTATTGCAAGTTCACTTGCTTGTCTCTCAGTGAAATTACCACTGATTTCTCCTTCTCCATTTAGAATTGGTTCACGTATTATTGGCATGGTCAAGACTGTGTTATCTAAAACAATTGCAAAGGGCTTTCCAACATTTTTTTTAGTGATTTTCGCGAATCTCTTACTTGCTATACCGTCAAATTTAAAATGTACTGTTGGTTTGCCCAAGTGACCAAATCTAACTGATACGTTAACCAATGAATCACCACCTATTTCAGTTTTGCGAAATATTGGATAAGAATTACCTAAAGTGTCCTTAAGTATTATAGTAGTTTCATGATCTATATCCTTCATTTTAGCTACCTTAGTGTTTGCTAAATGGAAACTTAGCTTAGCAGTTTTACCAAGTAGAGATTTTATTTGTTCAATATCTTCTACTCCAGGCACTTGGACTAATATATTATTCTGTCCTTGTTTTTGTATACTTACTTCTCTAGTACCAAGTCTATCCAAACGTTTCTGAATATTACTTATTGACCTTGAAACTACTTCATTGATCAGAGAATTTCTGTAATGAGGTTTATATGAGACGAAAACTGAAGTACCTTTTCTATTTAGCTCTAAATTTGGGTTTATTTTATGAATTAATATTGAAACTCTCTTATAATCATCAACATTGGTTAAAGCTACAACTACTTGTCTACCCCTTTGTACTCTAGATTCAATATTTTTTGTTAGTAGACTTTCCTTTATCTCAGTAGCTAATATATTTAACTTCTCTTTAAAGAAAAAATTCAAGTCTACATTAAGAAGTAAAGATGACCCACCCTTTAGGTCAAGTCCTAGGTTTATTCTTTTTTTTGAAACAAGGAACTTACTATCAAAGGAGTTTGGCAGTATTGTATATAAAGCAAACAAAAAAATGCATAGCACCAAAAAAGACTTGATTATAAGCTTATTATGCATAAGTTGTAAGTACAAAATATTGATTATAAACTAATTGTAAAAACTGTTTAAGTTAAAACTTAGATACATGCTAGTCAAAATAGGTACCAGAGGAAGCAGCCTTGCAATTGCTCAAGCTTTAGAAGCAAAACAAAAACTGATAAACTCTTTTCCCCACTTGTTCATCGAAATCATTAAGATAAAAACTTCCGGTGATAAATATACCAATGTAAACTTAGCTGAAATAGGAGGCAAAGGACTGTTTCTCAAGGAAATTGAGATTGAATTGCTTAAAAATAATATAGATATGGCAGTTCATTCGGTAAAAGATGTCCCTGCATTTTTTTCAAAAGATTTAGTAATTCCTTGTATTTTAAAAAGATTAAGTCCACACGATACATTTATTTCTAATCAACATAATAGCCTTGAGGCTTTGCCACAGCAAGCCACAATTGCAACCTCCTCAATAAGAAGAAAAGTCCAGCTACTAAATCTCAGACCAGATTTAAATATAGTACCACTGCGTGGAAACGTAGTAACTAGACTGCAAAATTATAGTTTTGATGGAATAATCTTAGCTGAAGCTGGGCTAATGAGACTAAAAAAACACCTCTTAATTACAGAGATATTACCATCAAAAACTATGCTAAGCGCAGTAGGACAAGGAGCAATTTGTATTCAATGTCGGAAAAATGATATAAAAATTATTGATCTTTTAGAGAAAATTAATGACAACAAATCTTCCACAAGAGTAAAATCAGAGCGCAGCTTCATGAAGACAGTAAATGGTTCATGCTTCACACCGCTTGCAGCCTTAGCAGAATATGTGAGTGAAAATATGCTACGTCTCCGTTGTATGCTAGCAGATGAGAAAGATATATACTTTACTGAACGCACTTCGTTTGCAGAAGACGCAGAAAAAATGGGCGTGGATGCAGGATTAGAATTAAAATTAAGATGCTTATAAGCTTACCTAAAGTGCGTGGAGTCTATCGATATAACACTTTAATGTCTAAAATAACATGGTTAAATGTAGGTGGACAAGCAGATGTGTTATTTAAGCCGCACGACATTAAAGATCTAATATATTTAGTTAAAAATACTGAATTACCAATTAATGTTATTGGCGCAACATCTAATATAATAGTGCGAGACAGTGGCATCAGAGGAATAACAGTAAAATTGGGTAAGGAGTTTGGATATATTAGATATAAGGGCAACAACTCTATCGTTGCTGGTGGTGCTGCATTACTTAGCGATTTAGCTCACTTTGCAGGGGAGAAGCAAATCAGTGGACTAGAGTTTCTAGTTGGAATTCCAGGCACAGTTGGTGGTGGAATAGAAATGAATGCAGGCGCATATGGCAGCGATATTGCAAGTGTTATACAATCCATAAAAGCAGTAAATTTAGAAGATGGAAATCTGTATGAATTTTCAAGTAAAAAGATGGGTTACATTTATCGTGGGCATAGCTCGAACAAGCGGTGGATTTTTGTTGAAGCTGAATTTAAAGGAGTAAGTTCAGAGTATAAAACTATATTCAGAAAACTGAAGAAAATTATTGATGAAAGAAATAAAAGTCAGCCCATAAGAGGGAAAACTGCTGGATGTATATTTAAAAATCCAAAAGACTACCAAGCATGGAAACTGATTGACGAGTCTGGATGCCGAGGATTAAATAATGGTGGAGCTAAAATTTCTAAGAAGCACTGTAATTTTTTGCTCAATTATAATAATGCAACTGCATCTGACTTAGAAACACTTGGTAACAGAGTAAAAGATGCAGTGAAAAATAAGTTTAACGTTGAACTTGAATGGGAAATAAGAGTTTTAGGTAGTTATTAGGGAGTTTTTTTTATAACTCCTGCATTGCCTAATTGTTTAATACTACCTATCTTTAAATTTACCGCTAAGCTTACACTCATAAAAAAACTGTATATTCACTAAGTATCAATCTTTTTACAGTAATTTTAACTTTCCCATTACATGACCTGAGAAGCATATCACTTTTTTAATCTTTTAAATGAGCTATATAAATACAGTTATGCTTTTTAAAGTTTAGAAGTTTAATGAAGCCATTGCAATATTCCCATAATAAAAGTTATACTTATACCCTCTATTTTACCTATTTTTTATAACTTTCTATCTTTAGCATAGTACAATTTAGGCTTATGCCTATAATTTACTTCATTGTACTTTCTTTGCATTTAATAGAATGCTTCCTACTATTCTTAGTCAACACATTTTTCCCTTTTTCCCATCAATCTCTTTATCAATTCCTGCTCTGCTGAGACGATTTTATACATAAATAGAGTTTACTTTATGGAATCAGTCCAATATGCTAGTTAAATAATTCTTGCATTCTTTAAGAATGATCTTCTAATTTTAATTCTCCCACTACATTGTATAAATTCACTAGTGCCAGTTTGTAACACCCACTGTTATTATCCATATGAGCTACTTTATCTCTCCTTTCATCTTTATTAAAGCAGAACACAAAACCAGGTTACCACTCACAAATATCGAACGACAGTGAGCTAACTTAGCTTTATTAACATATTTGCAAGTTATTAGCTTTCCATCAAGCATGAATACATAAACCATATAACCTCTTTCTTCTTCAACTAATCTAACCAGTTATACCATACGACTTATCTATCAGGTTATATAATTTTCTTCATCATAAATCTTGCCTAGTTAGACTATTCATCTCAAGCAAAATATTTAACCCTTGAATTACTCTTAGAAACTTTCTTTTTTCCAGCCCTTATACCTGAATAGTAGCTACATAAATCATAGGAAATCATTGTTCCCTTTACTGCTACCTGGAGATGAAACTTTGTATCAGCTTTACCAAACTTTCTGACAAAGTATTTAAATCTTTTTTAAATATTAACATCATTTTTTTCACTAACTATTATTTAATTTTACATTATAATAACTAAAAAATCAACTATTTTATATATATTATAAAAAAATAATAGCAAAAAGCAGGAATAAAATAAGCTAAGAATATATATATTTGAAAGATTTATTTGTGTTAATCAAACATAAGCCACTATTCACTATAAAATTAATTAAGGATTCAGTTTACTTAAAATCTGTTAGTTGCTATTTAAAAAAAAATAATATTTACTATAATAACATATGCTTGAGATTTCTTTTAAAGTTTTATTTACACTAACGTTTTTAGTTTTTAGCTCTTTTATTGTGAGCAGTGCTGAAGCCAAGTCTAAAATAAAACTGAGTGAGAAATATAAACCTCCAGGTAATCCTGGTGGTGCAAGTTTTTATGAAGACGAAGATTTTGCCGAATCATACAAACTATATGAGAAACGTAGAGAACTTCTAAGGAAGAAAAAGTTGCAGGGCCGTGTTAATACTAGCATAAGCAAAGAAAACTTAGCTAAAAAGTTAGAGAAAAAAAAAATTGCCATTCTTAAACATAGGCTAAGAGATTTAGAAACATGTATGGCTAAAGATGAAAAAGAAGATATGATAAATCAGCACGGTATCAATATTGCACGTCTGAAAGGAGCTACGTTTATAGATCAAGGGCAGATTCCTGAATATAAAAACGAAAAACGCGAAGATAAACAGCAAAAGGAGAAAAAGCTTAATAAAGCACTACAAGAGAAAAAAAATTCTCCCATAAACGTCACTACAAAAAACACACTATTAAAAAAAACATGCTCCCATGATTCTATCACTGATCTTAATAATGAGGAACAACATAATTCAAATGGTTCGGATTTATTTAGGGGTGTAGCTGATACAGCAGAATAAGTTTAATGATATGTTAAATGAAAATCCGTGGAATAAACTATACAAGTTTCCTCGACATAAAACCCATGTTGTAAAAGTTGGACAAGTAAAGATAGGCGGGAATAATCCTATAGCTATACAATCTATGGCACTTGGTGTGTATATAGATCCTAATAACATTAAAAACAGTGCTAAGAAATATGCAAAAGAAATAATAGAACTAGCGCATGCAGGCTCAGAGCTGGTACGAATTGCTTTGAATTCAGAAAAAGTAGCAAAAGCAATACCTTATATAGCAGAAGAGATAAATAAAGAGGGTTTTGATTACAAAATATTAGTAGGTTGCGGGCAATACGAATTGGATAAATTAATCCAAAATTATCCAGATAACATCAAAATGCTAGGTAAAATTAGAATAAACCCAGGTAATATAGGTTTTGGTAATAAACGTGATAGAAAATTTGAAAGAGTTATAGAATATGTAGTAAAACACGATCTTCCCGTCAGGATTGGGGTAAATTGGGGTAGCCTTGATAAGTATCTTATACAAAAACTGATGGATAAAAACTCTTTATCCAATAATCCAAAATCCCCTGATATTATATTACACAGGGCACTTATAACATCTGTTCTCAACAGCGCAAAAAAAGCTGAAGAAATTGGACTCAACTCAGACAAAATAATTATTTCCTGTAAAGCAAGCAAAGTGCGAGATCTAATTTTAGTTTACATGGCACTTGCAAGGTCTTCTAACTATGCTTTGCACTTGGGCTTAACAGAAGCTGGCATGGGCAATCAAGGGGTGATAAACACCACAGCAGGACTTACTTACTTATTACAAAATGGTATTGGAGATACGATACGCGCCTCTTTAACTCAACGTCCTGGTGAATCACGAATTAATGAAGTAAAAGTGTGTCAAGAAATATTGCAGTCCATAGGCTTACGCCACTTTAATCCTCAAGTTAGTTCATGTCCTGGATGTGGACGCACAAATAGCAATCGCTTTCGTGTATTGACTGAAGAAGTAAATGATTACATAAAAATTCGCATGCCAATCTGGAAGAAAAAAAATCCAGGTGTAGAACATATGAATATTGCTGTCATGGGTTGCATTGTGAACGGCCCTGGAGAAAGTAAATATGCTAATTTAGGAATTAGTTTACCTGGATATGGAGAAAAATCAGTTTCAGCAGTCTATAAAGATGGTAAGTACTTTAAGACTTTACAAGGCAACACCATATTTGAAGAATTTAAGACAATTATTGATAATTATGTAGAGGAACATTTCATTAGTAAATCTAAGTGTCTTTAAGTTATACTTCCATATACTAGTCATTTATTTTCAAAGCTTGAATAAAAGCACTATGTGGAATATTTATGCTTCCTATAGAATATAGCCTTTTCTTACCTTTTTTTTGTTTTTCTAAAAGCTTCATCCTTCGTGTTATATCTCCGCCATAGAGCTTAGTTGTCACATCCTTTCTGTACGGGTTAATCGTCTCTCTAGCAATAATTTTACCACCTACTGCTGCTTGAATCACAATTTTGTATTGCTGGCGCGGTATTAAACCCTTCAAACGAGAGCATATTTCTCGTCCCCTTTTTTCTATTCTACTTTTGTGAATAATGCATGCTAATGCATCGACTGATTCTCCATTGACTAAAAAACTCAGCTTATCTATTTGACTTTCCTGATAACCAGAAATTTCCCAATCTAAACTCGAGTATCCCTTAGAAATTGATTTCAGCCTATCATAAAAGTCAAAAATAACCTCAGACAGTGGCAACTTATATTTTAGTAATGCTGTTAATGTATTGCCAATATAATATAAATCTTTCTGTTCTCCCCTTCTCTCTTTACACAAAGAGAGAATTTCTCCCAAATATTGGTTAGGTGCCATTATGGTCGCAGTAACCCATGGTTCCTCTACCATTTTAATTTTTGTTGGATCTGGCATGTTACTAGAGTTATAAATATTCAGAACCTCTCCATTTTTTGTTATAACCCTATATATAACACTTGGTGCGGTTACTGTTAGGCTTAAATCAAATTCTCTCTCGAGCCTTTCTCGAATAACTTCAAGATGTAATATTCCTAAAAAACCACAACGAAATCCATAACCTAGCGCACTTGAAGTCTCAGTTTCAAAAGTAAAGCTTGTATCATTTAGGTGTAATTTCTTTAGCGCTTCTCTCAAATATTTAAAGCTACATGTTTTGTTAGGGAAAATACTACAAAATACAACAGGGTGCACCTCTTTAAAGCCTGGTAATGCCTCACCGCACGGTCTTTTCTCTTCAGTAATAGTGTCCCCTACTTTACAGTCTGCCACTTCTTTTATTGAAGCAGTTACAAAACCAACTTCACCTGCTGAGAGTTCACCAGTCATAATCTTCTTAGGAGTAAAAATGCCGATATCATTTACCTGATACGTAGCATTATTAGACATCATAATAATTCTCATACCTTTTTTCAGTACTCCATCCTTAACTCGCACTAAAATTATCACCCCCAAATAAGAATCATACCAACTATCAACTAAAATTGCTTGCAGTGGAGCATTTATGTCACCCTGTGGAGCTGGAAGCTTTGTTACTATTGCTTCCAATACATCCATTATTCCAAGTCCAGTTTTTGCCGATATTAAAATTGACTTACTTGCATCAATACCAATCAATTCCTTAACCTGAAGTCTCACCTTCTCTGGATCTGCAGCAGGAAGATCGACTTTATTGAGTACAACTATTATCTCATGATTATTATCAATTGCCTTATATACATTTGCAAGAGTCTGAGCTTCAACTCCCTGACTACTATCTACTACCAAGAGCGAACCTTCACACGCAGCTAAGCTTCGACTTACTTCATATGAAAAATCAACATGACCAGGAGTATCCATAAGATTTAAGCAATATTGATTACCATCATTTGCAGTATAGCTAAGTTTCACTGTCTGCGCTTTGATTGTAATTCCACGCTCACGTTCTATCTCCATTGAATCGAGCATTTGATCAGTCATTTCTCTCACCTCAAGGCCATTACATTTCTCTATTAAACGGTCAGCAAGCGTTGATTTCCCATGGTCTACATGCGCTATTATTGCAAAATTTCTTATTTTATTCATCAATCTGCTTACTTAAGTAGAACTTATTTTGCATTTTAAATAGTATTAAAACAATTATTTACTTATCCTTTCGATATGGATGACACCTGCCTTGCACAAGAAATCATTTTATTAACCATATAATTTTCGTGATTATTATCTATTTTAGATAATTCATATAAGTAATTTACCATCATACCAGCCGACTGACTAATGCCCTTTTCAGAAGTATCCGCCATCCAGTTCAGCTGCTTTATTGATGCACCATTACTCAAGTGAAAGTGTGCTACTTGGTCATAGGCACCGCCGTTATCGTTTTTAACCTTTAACAAGTAATATGCACAAAGCTTCAACAAGTATTGTTTCTCATATTCAATGTTAGTTCTTAATTGCTCTATGCTTTCTAAAATCTCTGTACTAGATTGTTTTATACCTAATTTCTCTAGCAAAGTAATATCCCGACTTAGGTTCCATTTTAGCCATTTTATAAAGCCAGGTATCGGAGAAAGCGTTGCATATGTTTTTATACTTTTAAACTCCTGCGACAGCTTTTCTACAACTCTTTTGATCAAAAAATTACCTAGACTAATTCCAGATAACCCTGCTTGAGTATTTGATATTGAATAGAATATAGCAGTATTTGCATTATTCGGATCACTTGAAGGCATTGACTCATCTAAAAGGTGTTGAATGCTATCTGCAATTTTATTCATTAACGCAACTTCTACAAAAATTAGAGGTTCATTTGGTATTTTATAATGAAAAAAGGTAAAACAGAGACGGTCAGAATCTAGCCTATTCTTTAGATCACCCCATGAAGAAATTTTGTGCACAGCTTCATATTTTATAAGTTTTTCTAACAATGATGCAGGTGAACCCCAAGTAATCTGACAAAGATCAAGTAAATCAACATCAACCCAGGAAAGAAGTATGCTTTTTAGTTCACTTTCTAATCGATTGAGCTCCTTATATTGATTCCTCAACTTAAGTACATCAGAACGCATATCAACAATAAATTTGAGTCCTTCTGGCAAAGAGATAAATTGCTTTAGTATTTTAGAACGCGGTGATTCAAGAACTTTTATCAAGTCTTGTTCAAATTTATAGTCTAACTCAGAATTCCTATTCTCATAGTATCCTTTTATTTTCTCATCTACTTCTACCTTACTCGTGTTAAATTTTTCTGCTAGAGTTTGCAAAAACCTTATTTTACCTTTTTCTGATAAACTTAAATACAAGTTACCAAGAGATACAGTGTTTTTACGTGCTGAAACTTCTCCTCCCCTTGGATTTAAGCACTCACTCATCTTCAAAACCAGACTACTGATATCGCGACTATTATCTAAATCAGGACCAATATTACCAATCCATGACCTCACAGCATCTGTTACTTCACCCAGTATCTTTAAAAAGCCTCTCGCCGCTTTCTTATCTCCAACTTGCGCTACATCAGTTTTTACTAACAATTCTTTCACCATAGACTTTTTCTACCACATATACATACTAAACCAAAGAAAAATCTTAGTCTATACAGGAGGTATCATCATTAAATTATCAGTAGTTCTATGGTGTAATTGATTAATGTGCCAATAAGGGCAATACCATAACAGAAACAAAGAAAAGTCTAACTGCTATATTAAAAGTCGAGGTGCTATCTATATCAACTACACCAAAATAAACCATTAACTGACAGCTATAACTCAAGACAAGCAGTTATATATACCAGTCGAATAATTTATTAAAATTTATACTTGAATCTCAAGATAGCAAAAATAGAATAAATAGAAATGTTAGACTATTAATTACTGTTTCCGAGAAGCTCAAAAATCACTATAGAGAGAGTAATAAGAACCTGTTTTGACATTATCAAAGAATATTTTCAAAAATTTTGCTAAAAATTTAGATCTAAATCTAAAGTAAAGACACAAACGAAATATAGTTTTAAGAAATTAATCAAAAGTGATAGATTCACAGCAATTAAGGAACATAATTCATATACTCTATTCCAGATTTAAAATATTAGAATTCAACAATTTTTAGACTGAAGCTTGTACCAAATAGCCAAATTTCTTTAATCAGATAAAAAAGATTACCTCCGCATACTCAAAACCACTATACTAACAGCAAAGATATTTCAGAACTCTCAAAACTTATCTCTGTCTACAAGTTTCCTATCTAAGCAACCAAGTTCAGTAAAGGGTACAGCAGCATACCCATGCAAGTAGGTGCAGAAGTACACATATATCTCTGCCACGCACACTTACCTTTTTTCTATTTTTAGCTACACTTATTATTAAGCTTAATCCTTTTTATAGGTTTAAGTGTTATATACATTAAAAACACAGAAAACGCCATTAATTTTTAACATTAGACAGCAAAATTTCATGCACCTTAGATTAACACAGTTTTTACCTTTTTTTACTTAGCAAATCTTTGTTTCACTTTTTAATTTTATACCCCAACATCATCTATCGCTTCCAAATAAATCACTGTCAAACATATACACCATTATTTATCTTTACGAATAACCTATCGTTTAAACTTCGATTAAAGCAAGAATTCTTTCTTGAAAAAGTAAGCTGAGATATAGTTTCCATTTAAATCCTTTAGTTGATATTTGAGCTTTTAGTACTGAGCTAGGTAATACCTTTTTAAAAGATGTATTCTTTTATGGAAAGTAAAATACATCTGCACCGAGAAAAACGCCAATATTTTGTAGTATTATAGTCAATAGCTACTGTTTCTAAATTAGCTTTTTTCCCTTCACTACAATAATAATAGATGTATCCAATCTTAAAAATGAGGTGAACCAGGTACTTCCTTATTGAACATACAATAGAATATGATACTGATATATATTCTACAAGTGTAGAACATAATTATTACATGCCTAATGTAAATTGAGTATCGTAATACATTCTTGAACAACTGATTTGAAACTAGTTACTGATCCAGAAATGCTGCTTAGCAGCATAGAAATTAAGCCCTAGTATGTACATAGCCAATCTAAGATAATGAATAAAACAAGACAGATTTACCAGTATATGCACCCATAAGTAAATCTAGTAACATATGTTATATGTTACTTAAGTTACTAGAGTAATTATCCAATAAAAGATGTAATCAACATAGTGAAGCCTAAGTATTCTTTAATACTTATGTACATATATTCCACCCATACTTGCTTTAGTAATAGCAAGCCTAAAGGGGGAGTACTTTTGTACTCTCAGCTTTTTTTTAGAATATCCTTAACGTACATATTCTATTATATATATAAAACTGTTAGTTTGCTAGTCCACATACTTGCTGTGCTTCTATGCTAATTAGAGTCTAATCTAATTTTTAGGTGTATATCTTGCTAATTTTCTATCATTGAGTCACTTTACACAAAAAAGAATTTGTTAGTAACTAATATTATAATATATCATATAATGTACACTTACTCTCCTCACTATTAAAACCTCTACTGGATCCCGTCTACATCATTCACTTTATTTTTCTATGTCAATATTTTAAAATTTAAGAGAAATAACGTGCATGTGTAAGTAGAATTGTAATATATATTCTAAATTTAAAATAAGTTCTAATATAAACCAAGAAATCTCATCACTCTTGCTTTGCAGGATTATTAATAAGAACCACTACTGAAATAATAACAACTCCAAATATAACTGTACTACCGTACACCAAAGGCACTAGTAGGATTACTTTAAATACTACCAGTATAAGAAAACAGAGTTGACTTAATTTCTACCATTTTAGTACACTTGTCTGCCTGCCTTTTAAACTTCTTTTTTACTTAAACCTTCTTTATTGATTGCGTTATCTATCTTATTCACAAATAGTTTAAACTCCTTTAATTCATGATCAATTAACCTTATTTCGCTTTTATGTACTACTGTAAGCGGATCAATATACTTACCATTGTATATGATCTCATAGTGCAAATGGGGCCCTGTTGCGGCACCAGTGCTACCAACATAAGCGATAACCTGCCCCTGCTTTACTGTGGAGCCTAACTTTATATCACCGTTAAATTTGCTTATGTGAGCGTAGCAGGTTGAATATCCATTCTCATGTTTTATTTTAATATATTTACCATATCCTCCATTATTTCCTATATATTCTATCACACCTTCTGCGACAGCATGTATACGAGCACCAAATTTAGCTGCATAATCTACCCCTTTGTGAAAAATAATTTTACCGTAAATAGGGTGCTTTCTATTGCCAAATTTCGAGGATACATAAAAATCTCCATTTAAAGGACTTACAAAAGTTTTGCCATCTCTTAAGCTTATTCCCTCCTCATTAAAATAACTTTCTTTACCGTTTTGTGATTTATAATGATACAAACAAGTAGCCTTTTTGTTTGTTGTCAATGAAGTGTATAAAATCTTTTCTCCAGTTTTTCGGTCATTAAGCGATCTCTCAAAAAGAACTTTCAAATTACTTTCTGGTACAATGTCCTTTTCAAAGTTTGAATCAAAACTTTTATATATGTCGATTAACTTCATTACTGTACTTGGAGCTAACCCCTGTTCAATCCCCGTAGTAAAAAAAGAAGACTTTATGTCACTAGATATTAGCAAGATCTCTTTATTATTGCTTTGCGTTTTAGAGGCATGCAAACTGAATATTGGTAAAGTATAAAACAACATAAGTATTATCAGCCTCATAGCTTAAATAGAATCAGAAAAAGTAAAATTACCCTCAACATACTGTACATCACTATTATCTTCTAGCTCCTCAATTAACATAGATAATTTATTAATTAACTTTTTATCACTAACTTTAACTAGATCCTTTGGTTGCCATGAAAGCCGAGCAAGCTCTGGCTCTCCAAATTTTGCATAGAAAGCATCACGTACTCTACCAAAATCTTCTACTTTACAGGTTATAACATATAACCTCTCCCTATTATCTTCTTCAACATCTAACACCTCTAATTCTATTCCATAACTAAATAGGTCTTCAAAATTTACACCCTCTGCTTTATAGGTGATCAGCCCTACGTGATTAAAAAGGTAACTAACATCACCCGTTTCTCCTAAATTTCCACCTTTGCGAGAGAAAATATAACGCACCTTAGAGATAGTTCGATTACGGTTATTCGTTAGAGCATGCACAATGAGTGCAGTACCAGAAGGCCCATAGCCTTCATATTGTACTTCCTCATAATTCTCTCCTGTAACACTACCAGTTGCGCTCCTTATTGCTGTTTTTATTTTATCTTTTGGCAAGTTCTCCCTGCGTGCAGTAGACACAACAGAACGAAGACGTGGGTTAAGCTCAGGATTAGGTAATCCTTGCCTTGCAATAACCATTATCTCTCTAATGAGCCTTGTAAATTTTTGAGAGCGTCTTACATCCCGTGTGCCTTTCCGATGTTTTATGTTTGAAAATTGTGAGTGACCAGCCATATTTAAATAATTAAAAATCTGATTATATACCAAGGCATAGAGAAAACTAAAATAAATTTTCAGACTTGCTGTTTTTATGTGGCACTCCACTTTTTCTGTTCAGATTTTCTGCCAATAGACTTTCATATTGTTGAACTTCTAGGTTAAGGCCGAGAGCTGAATGGGCTGTTATTAAGTAGCCAATAGATTTAGGAAAACAATTAGAATCTTTATTACTTATTACATTTTGAAAACGCTTAATCGCCGCTAAATATTCACCACGCCTCAAATAAAACCTGCCAATAGAATATTCTTTTTCTAACATGTGCTCTGTCACTAGCTTTACTTTCCCTTTTACCTCCTCTGTATATATACTGTTTGGAAAGAAGTTAATGTACTCAGTAGCCAAGTCCAAAGTTTTGTATGCAGCTTGTTGTCCAAGTCGCACTTTATGAATTTGCATGTAATAAGATAGTACCCTTAAGTAATATACATACGGTAAATCCTCACCATTTGAATAGGTCTGTATATAATTATCCATATCATTTGCGGCATTAGTATAGTCACCCATGTTATAGTGAGAAACACCAGATAATAATCTGGCTTTCATTGCTATATAAGAAAAAGGGTACAAGTCTTCGATTTTCTGAAATGCCCTAATAGCTTGTTTGTATTTTTTCTGGTCGAAAAGTTTAACTGCCTCTTCATATAGTTCAGTTTCATTAGGTTCATAACCATTTGCGTAGGACTGCACAAAAGAGGAAATCAGAAGAACAAAACACGTAATTAAAGTCTTATAATACATAAGATTTTTTTCGACTAAAATACAGTATAGACCAAATGCTATATAAATAAATAGATTTCTATGACTCTCAAAACCACTAAGCAGTAGAAAATCATATCATTAGTCCCCTTATGCACCTATCATTATCTCCTAAATTTGAAACAGTGCTGTACCCTTTAAAACACATTTTTCTACTTTTGACTTCCTTAGTATTTCTTAACTGTAGAAATAACTGTAGAAATATATAGTCAACATTCATACAATCATAAAAAGCATAGTATCTACTAAATCTAAAGTAATTCTAACAACAGAGCTTAATGAAGATATCAATGTCAAACCTATCCTTTTCACTTATTAAGAAAACAGAAATATCAGCAAGCGCTAATTCAGCAGTAGACATATTGCTAATTTTCACACTCATTAAAAATAAAAGACTGTAAAAAAGCAATCACAACAAGAAATAAAACTGTATCCTCTGTCGCTCTAAGTAAAATAGATCAAACACTCACTTACATTAGAAAAATTATGCTTCTTCCTTTTTTTCTATTTCTTCCCCATTTTCAATATCCTCAATTCTAGTTCTTTTTTCACTATCTTTTTATTATCATAAATAAATATAATATAAAAATTAAGAGATAAGGCTATAAAGATAATATAGTATAGCTTAGTGCTGCACTATTTATAACCATCAACAATACCTGACCAGATATATTATCTTCCTAGTTCAACAGCCATTTCTCAACAATGCAAATAAGATCATTATGATCAACAATATGTATTATTTACACAGCTTCCTTTTTCAGCACTAGTAGTTTTTTGTTTAAGCTCCTTCTTTTAATATTAAATAATTCTTGTTTGTACCTTTCTCTTTAAACTTCTTCATCAATTGTCAGATAAAAGCCATGAAAAAAAATCTTTAGCAGAAAACTTAGCCCTAAAGCTATAAGTCAAATAACTCTATTAGACTACAAATCAATGTATTATATAGAATCTTGATTACCCAGCCAAGTTTGCTCAAATCTCAATTTATTTACATATTAATTTTCTTAAGAAACTCAGCTAGTCTGTTTAATCCCAGTCAAAATATAACTATAGCCTGACCATACAGTTATAACAGCTGCAATCCACAGGCAAGTTATACCTATACGTTGAACCATTTCATAATTATTCACTATTAGTGCTACAACAGCAACCATTTGTAAAAATGTTTTGATTTTTCCAATTTTGCTGACAGGCAAGCTAGCATTTGCAGCTATCAAAAACTCCCGTAAGCCAGAAACTAATATCTCTCTACAAACAATTATAACTGAAGGTATTACTGTAAAATCATTTATCTTATGTTTATAAACTAGCATGATTATTGTTGAAACTACTATTAATTTATCAGCAATTGGATCAAACAGCCTGCCAAATTTTGACTGTACTTTCCATGCACGTGCTAGGTAACCATCAAAAAAATCTGTAATGCATGCAAATACAAAAATTGATATTGTTATTAAGTTTGCATATTTATTTTCTATATAAAAACTTAGTATTATTGCTGGTATTGCAAGCGCACGAGAAATTGTCAACAAATTAGGCAAGTTTTTCTTAAGCATGCAATGTAATTTTAATGCAGTACAGTAAACTTATACAGAAGTGAGGTACAATTCACAAGCTAATAGTTTACAATTGAACATTTACAAAAACTCCATATACTTAAAAATTTACTAACCATGAGATCAAAATATAAGATATAATGATGAACAGTGATTTAGATAGTATTACAAAACAAGAAGCACTCAAATACCATAACAAAGGGAATAACCCTGGTAAAATATCTATCCTGCCAACAAAGCCCTTATCTACTCAGTATGACTTATCGCTTGCTTATTCCCCTGGAGTTGCAGCCCCATGCCTTGAAATAGCTAAAAATCCTGAAGTCGTCTATGATTATACAACAAAAAGTAACTGCGTTGCTGTCATTTCAAATGGTACTGCAGTGCTCGGGCTTGGCAACATTGGTCCTCTTGCCTCGAAACCTGTTATGGAAGGCAAAGCTGTTTTATTCAAGCGCTTTGCTGATATTGATGCAGTTGATATAGAAGTTGATACAGAAGATATAGAAAGTTTTATCAATGCAATAAGATACCTTGGACCAAGTTGGGGAGGAATAAATTTAGAGGATATAAGATCTCCTGACTGTTTCATAATAGAAAAACGTCTAAATGAATTAATGGATATTCCAGTATTTCACGATGACCAGCACGGAACTGCAGTGGTTGTTGCAGCAGGTATAGAAAATGCTCTTGATATTGCAAGAAAGAAACTAGAGAACGTCAAGATCATCATAAATGGTGCTGGGGCAGCTGGTATTGCATGTTTAGAAATATTAAGGTACATGGGCGCTAAAACCATAGTACTGTGTGATAAGAAAGGAGTAATATACAAGGACAGAAAAGAGGACATGAACAAGTGGAAGGAAAAATATGCAACCGATACTAAAGAACGTTCTCTACTTGATGCAATAAAAGACGCTGACGTATTTATCGGATTATCTGTAAAAAATGTGCTTAATGAAGAGATGTTAAAAAGCATGAGTAAAGATCCGATTATTTTTGCCCTTGCTAACCCTGACCCAGAAGTAAGGCCTGAGCTCGCAAAAGCTGTAAGACCAGATGCAATAATCGCAACTGGTAGATCAGACTACAATAACCAAGTTAATAATGTAATGGGATTCCCTTATATATTCAGGGGAGCACTTGATGTACACGCAACAGTAATAAATAATGAAATGAAGATTGCAGCTGCAGATGCAATAGCAAAGCTTGCACATAAACCAGTTCCTGATGAGATATCCGCAGCTTATGGTAATCGTAAAATGGGCTATGGGCGTGAATATATAATACCTACCCCATTTGACCCAAGATTAATTTCAATAGTCTCTCCTGCCGTTGCAAAAGCTGCAGTATACTCAGGTGTCGCCAGGAAGGTAATACAGGATTGGAATAAATATGAAAGCCAATTAAAATCTCGTCTTGTGAATGCTCTCAGCACACTGAATTTATTATCTTCCCAGTAATTAATTGCATATAGTCGTTTTAGATTTATAATATAAATATTGTATTCAAAGTAAATTAATGGTTATCACAATTCATGAATTAGAGAAAATCATCAAGCAATCATTTCCAGATGCTGATATAGAGATTAATGACCCTGTTGGAGATAGTAATCATTATCATTTAAAAATAATTTCCAAGTATTTTCTTGGGAAAACAAAAGTGGAACAGCATAAAATGGTATATAAGGCCCTAAAAGGCCAGTCAATACATGCGTTGCAACTAGAAACCAGTGCTTAGATTGAGGTGATACTTATGAATAATTTTGAACAAATAAAAAAAGATATAATGGAAAATGATGTGGTATTGTACATGAAAGGTACTTCTGATTTCCCTCAATGCGGGTTCTCTGGGCTCGTTGTATCAATTCTTAAAAGATTAAATGTTAACTTTAAATATATTAATGTACTAGAAAATAATCAAGTACGTCAGACTATAAAAGAGTTTTCTGATTGGCCAACGATTCCGCAATTGTATATAAAGGGAGAGTTTATAGGTGGTTGTGATATCACCCGTGAAATGTATGAAAAAGGTGAGCTACAAAGCCTACTAAGAGAAAAAAAAATCATTACGAGATAAAGAATGATTTATGAAAGAAGAGGATATTACCTAAATAGCTAACCGGTATTTCTACGATACTGTTCAAGTAACACTTATACGTGTACTAGAGAGTAAAATTGCTTGCAATTTTTGATGCGGTTAGGTCTGATCTCCTAATTTAAAGTTTTTATTGTTTACAGAAGATAAATTGCTACAATAGGCAAATTAGAGATAGAAAAAACTTTTATGCAAGATGATACTAAAAAATACACAATAATAAAAGAAGAAAAAAGCTTATTAGATTGGATAGAATATAGGTTACCTGTATTCTCTTTTTTAAAACATATCGCTTCTTACCAAGTGCCAAAAAATCTAAATTACGCTTGGAATTTTGGTTCTTTAGCTGGCATAGCGCTAATTCTGCAAATAATAACAGGTATATTTCTCGCTATGCACTATACTCCGCATGTCGATCATGCATTTAACAGTGTAGAGCACATAATGCGTGATGTAAACTATGGATGGTTAATACGCTACACTCATGCTGTTGGGGCTTCACTCTTTTTCATGGTGGTATATATTCACATAATGCGCGGATTATATTATGGATCTTATAAGAAGCCACGAGAGATGGTATGGTTTATTGGTATATTCATATTTTTTATAATGATGGCAACGGCCTTTATGGGGTACGTTCTTCCTTGGGGACAAATGAGTTTTTGGGGTGCGACAGTTATAACTAACTTATTTTCAGCTGTACCTTTAATTGGTGATAAAATAGTTATATGGTTATGGGGCAGTTTTTCTGTTGACAACTCAACACTTAATCGTTTTTTTGCTCTACATTATCTTCTGCCTTTCATTATTATCGCTTTAGCTACCTTACATATTATTGCCCTGCATAGGTTTGGCTCTGGTAACCCAAGTGGAATAGAAGTGAAATCAGATAAAGATACCATCCCACTCTATCCTTATTACATAGTCAAAGATTGTACAACTTTTGGTCTATTTTTCATAATTTTGTTTGTGCTTGTTTTCTATGCCCCTAATTATCTTGGGCATCCAGACAATTATGTAGAAGCTGATTCTATGGCTACTCCAGTGCATATAGTACCAGAATGGTATTTTTTACCTTTCTATGCAATGTTACGCTCAATTCCAAGTAAATTTATTGGTGTGCTTACCATGTTTGGATCTATTTTAGTATGGTTCCTGTTACCTTGGCTTGATAAAGCAAAAGTTAAAAGTGGTGCTTACCGTCCATTATTTAAAGTTTTTTTTTGGGTCTTCGCAGTAAATTTTGCATTTCTTGCTTGGCTCGGGGGGCAGAAAGTAAAAGAACCTTATATCACACTAAGTAGACTTTCCACTCTCTACTATTTTTTATACTTTACAGTAATTTTGCCACTACTTAGTAAGTACGAAAAGCCAGTAGAACTACCAAAAACTATAAGTGATTCCGTTCTGGAGACAAAATAATGCTAGTGAAAAATATGTTTGCTGTGTTTTGTGTATTGTCTCTTGCTAACCTTGCATGTGCAGAAGAATTCAAACCATCAACCAATAAGAAAATGAACTGGAGTTTTAATGGAATTACTGGGTCCTTTGACAGAGAGTCAATTCAGCGTGGTTATAAAGTATATAAAGAAGTTTGTGCTGCTTGCCATTCAATGAATAGAGTAGCATTCCGTAACTTGCAAGATGCCGGTTTTTCTGAAGAAGACGTAAAACAGATTGCAGCTTCTTACCAAGTTAAAGATGGTCCAAATGATCTAGGAGAAATGTTCTACAGACCTGGAATACCTTCAGATTACTTTATTGCACCTTTTAATACAAAAGAAGCAGCTGCAGCAAGCAACAATGGTGCAGTTCCACCTGATTTATCACTAATTGTTAAAGCAAGGCACGGCGGTGCAAATTATGTCTATTCACTTTTAACCGGCTATCAAAACGGTGAGCACGACGAAAACAATTTATATTTTAATCCATACTTTCCAACAGGCAAATTAGCTATGGCACCACCGCTCTCCGAAGGAATTGTAAAATATGATGATGCAAGACAAGCTACAGTTGAAAATATGGCATATGACGTAGTAAATTTTTTACAATGGGCAGCAGAGCCAGAATTGGAATACAGGCACAAACTTGGATTTAAAGTAGTGGCGTATTTTATAATCTTGACAATACTTTTTATATTAACCAACAATAGGATTTGGAGTAAACTTTATAAAAATAAAAAATAGACCTTCTTAGGCACTCACTTTTATACTTTATTTATAATAATAAGTGTATTAATAATAAAGTATATAAAATCACAAGGGTTATGGAATTTCAAATTGTTACACATTTCAAACCAGCTGGAGATCAACCACAGGCAATTGACAGTTTAGTTGCAGGATTAAACAATAACAAAAGAGACCAAGTTTTGCTTGGAGTTACTGGCTCTGGAAAAACTTTCACCATGGCAAATGTTATTGCAAGAACAAATAGGCCTGCATTAATTATGGCACACAATAAAACTTTAGCAGCACAACTTTATGAAGAAATGAGGGGATTTTTTCCCTATAATGCTGTTGAATACTTCATTTCCTACTATGATTATTATCAGCCTGAGGCTTATTCACCGCAAACTGACACTTATATTGAAAAGGACTCTACAATCAACGAAAGAATTGATATGCTACGTTATTCTGCTATCTGTTCTCTTTTGGAGCGCAGGGACACAATCATAGTCGCCAGCGTTTCCTGCATATATGGTCTTAGTTCGCCTAAAAGCTACATGAATATGACTATATTCTTAAGTGTCGGAGATAAAATTTGTGTTAATGATTTCCTGAGTAACCTAGCTGATCTTCAATATAAACGCTCTGATATCAGATTTGCACGAGGATATTTCAGAGTGCGTGGAGATATTATTGATATTTTCCCTGCTTGTTATGAAAACAAAGCTTGGCGTTTATCACTACTTGGCAATAAAATAGAAAAAATCTCTGAAATTGATGCCATAACTGGTAATATTATTAAACATGTAGACAAAATCACCGTTTTTCCAAACAGCTATCACATCACACCACGTGAGACTCTATTAAAGTCAGTTAAGCTGATTAAAGAAGAACTGCATGAACGCCTGGATTATTACTACTCACAAAATAAACTTGTTGAAGCAAAACGTCTTGAGCAGCGTACTAATTTTGATATCGAAATGATGGTAACAACTGGAACATGTAAAGGTATTGAAAATTATTCACGTTATCTCTATGGAATAGAAGCTGGATATCCACCACCTACTTTGTTTGAATATTTACCTAAAGGTGTAATTTTATTCGTTGATGAAAGTCATGTTACCGTTCCTCAAATTGGTGCAATGTACAGCGGTAATGAGGCACGTAAAAAAAAATTAGTTGATTACGGCTTTAGACTCCCTTCTGCTTTTGATAATCGTCCACTAACATTCGAAGAGTGGGAAGCAGTACGGCCGCAGACTATTTACATTTCAGCTACCCCTGGAAAATATGAGTTAGGAAAAACCAATAATGTATTTATAGAACAAGTTATCCGTCCAACAGGGCTTACAGACCCAATTTGTATCATAAAATCAACAGAAAACCAGGTTGATAATGTAATTCATGAGGCACAACTGACAATAAATAATGGATTTTGTGTTTTAATTACTACATTAACAAAAAAAATGGCTGAAAAGTTAGCTGACCACATGAGTGAGCTAAATATAAAGGTAAGTTACTTACACTCAGATATCGGCGCATTGGAAAGAATTGACATTATACATAAATTAAGGTCAAAAGAAATAGATGTACTAGTTGGCGTTAACTTGCTACGTGAAGGTCTTGATATTCCGGAGTGTGGCTTAGTTGCAATTTTGGATGCTGATAAAGAAGGATTTTTACGGTCAGAAACTTCATTCATTCAAACGATAGGGCGTGCTGCACGCAATGCTGAAGGTAGGGCAATTTTATATGCAGATAAAATAACTGGCTCCTTGAACCGCGCATTAAGGGAAACTGAAAGAAGAAGAAAGAAACAACAGAAATATAATACTCTACACAATATTACACCAAAAACTATAACAAAAACTATATCCAATACCTTACAAAACAAAATAGCAGCTGAGGAAGGTATCAATATTAGTAACATCGATCTAAGAAACTTAAAGAAGCAGATGCTAAAACATGCTGAGAATCTAGAGTTTGAAGAGGCAGCAAAAATAAGGAATATTATCAAAAGACTTAATAAAATATGATATAAAAGATAAAGTCAAGCTATATTGCCCTAAGTTTCATAAATTTTTTTTAAATTATTCTCCATTCTTTAACCACTTAACTCTCATGAAGAGAGGAGAATAAAGGTCTTTTTGTATTGATATCTTAACATTTTTCTCCTCTTCTATAGTTGGCAGGCGGGTAACAAAGCGAGCTCTTGGCACATTCTTAATTAGCGCTAGCGGTGTTCGCTCTGCACCTTCTCCCATAACTAAAACAGCAGAAGTTGCTAGAGCATCAAGAAGATTGACCTGTGTTACCTGGAGTAGCTTGTTATAAAGATCTGGCTTGCCTATATAAGAATAATGTGGTTCAAATCCACACCAACCAAGAGAAATCCCTGTAACCCCAAGGCGCATAGGCGCTATATTACTATCTGTAATTAAAATACCAAGATGTTTTATACAGTGTTTTGCTCTAAGGTAGCTCCATAATGACGCAGCAGTTTTCTGAACATCTTTTGGATATAGAATATACATTCCATCACCATTTGATTCATCAATACCAGCAGACGGAATTAAGGTATCATCTTTGATTGTTAAGTAAACCCCAAGCTGGTAACCTATATCAGCAATTGCATCAGCTTCCTTTCTGATTAGCTCTTCTTTAGAACAAGCAGTTTTGCAGATTACTCGTCCTTGGCAAATGGAAACGATTTTTGATGCAATAGCAAGTACAACCTTTTCTTCCAATAACTTCGAAATATAGCAATCAAGAATTTTCTCTAATGCCTCACCGTGTTGAATCAGGTGGGTACAAATCGCTTCAACATGCATATTTAACGTATTACTCTACATATAGTATAATCTTGCGTTTTTGTGAGGATAGTTTCATTCCATCCATTAAGAAGCATTAAGTTGAAATATACATCACCTTTATAAAGCTTGTGAATTCTTGTTATGATAAACTCTGAGATTAGATTATGCCTTAAAAAAAGATATGCTATCTGTGCTCCACCAATCATATAGATTTTAGAACCACTTTGAATTGACAGAAATTCTTCTATAGAAGAAACAACTGTACATTCTATATTTCTATTAAAACAAGAACTTAACTTATTGTGAGAAAAAATAATGGGAGTACGATCTTTTAATACACCTTGAGGTATTGTTTCAAATGTTTTCCTGCCCATAACAACGATCTGCTTGTCAGTTACCTGACGAAAGTGCTCTAACTCACTTAGATAATGCCATGGTAATCTATTATTCACTCCAATCACTCCATTTGGATCAACAGCCATAACCCCGATAACTATCATCTTTGTAAGACAGCCTGAGCCACAAAGAACCGCATGTGATCATGTACATTATGTACTCGAAGGAAATCAACTTTGTCGCATAATACAGACGACATAGAGATTGTTTCTAAATCTCGATCAAAGACGAGCTCTGTAGAAAAAGAAGAAATAAATGACTTCCTGGAATGACCAACCAGGATTTTGCAGCCAAAATTTTGCAATGCTTCTATATTCTGTAAAATCCAGATATTATGATATAGAGATTTACCAAAACCAACACCAGGATCAATAATTATTGAATTTTCATCAAAACCAAAGGCAAGTAGCTTGTTAATGTTCTTTTCTGCCCACCGATTTATGATATTAATTGGGTTAGTGTCACTTGGAATAATATTATCCCCGTGTGGGGGCACAGAGAGTGAATGCATAATAACAACACTACATCCACTACTTGCAATTGTTTTTAAGGTATTATCGTCTAAATTTCCTTTCACATCATTTATCCAAGCAACGTTATAGCGTTCTAAAACATTTAAAATAACATCCGGCCAGAAACTATCAATGCTAATCTTAATATCATTAACTTTTATATAATGACTGAGATTATCAAGTACTGGCTTTAAGCGTGCATATTCTACCTTCGAAGGCTGTATAGAAGATCCAGGCCTAGTTGATTGAGCACCAAGATCAACTATACTTGCACCATCTGATACTAGTTTTAGCACCTGTTTAGTCGCCTGATCTGAATCACAATAAAGGCCACCATCTGAAAATGAATCAGGAGTAACATTAACAATTCCTACAAGCTTTGGTGAAAGCGTAAAGCTCCTTAAAAAGCAATCCTTAATGTTAGGGTTACTATAAGCAACAGCATTAAACGTTTTGTTAACTACTGGAATATTATCCATAGGACTCAGCATTGCCATTAAGTGAAGAAGAAATGGCCTATTCATCAATTCCGGGTGAGGAATAGTAAGATGTGGTGTATCGAGCACTAGATCATCCCATAATAAAATATCTAAATCAATAATACGAGGTTCCCATTTTTCAAGGACTTGTGGACGACCAATATCACACTCAATTTGGTTGAGGCCTCTCAATAACTCTTCAGGAGAAACAAGACACCTTCCATATACAACCATATTGAGGAATGGTTTATCCCACTCAGTCGGAGCACCATTTGGTAAAATAGCCTGAGTTTCTAGAATAATTGAAGATTTTAAATCCTTAAAATAGGACTTCTTTAGTAACTGAGTAGCCTTTTGTAAATTAGAAAAGCGATTTCTCAAATTTGAACCAATAGAAATATAAACCATCAGTTATTTTCCTGCTTTTGTAGCGTATAGCAGTAAGTAAAAACAACACCCCCATGTACATCAGGAACAGGTGGTACAACTTTGTGAGTAACTACTTTTATAGAAGAAATAATATGCTTTTTCTGCATCACAAGGTTACTAACAGTAACACATATATCATGATTAAAATGCTCGATTAAATTGAATTGCTTATTTTGAACAAGAGACTTAATATTCTGTACTACTTCTAGATAGCAGATAGTATCTCCAAGCTGATCAGTGATAAACCCTAAGGGAGGAGATTTAAAAATAAAATCAATACTAATACTCACTAATTGAAGGTTAAACTTCTCTTCTATACCACACCCTAAATGAATCCAAAGCCGTAAATCCTGGATAAAAAGATTACATAAAGGTTTCATACTTTATCTCCATCTTTATACACTTTGCTATCCCCTACTACATATCTCTAAAGTCCACTAAGCTACTCAAGAGAAATTTTCTCCTCTTATTAGAGATCATCTCTCAACAAGATACATATGCGTTTATCATTCCATCAAGAAAACCCCATAGAAGCCTGGCTCCCCTTTTAGCACCTTGTATAACCTTTTCTTGTTCTTTCTTGTTTAAATCTACAATAAGGTTTGCGCACTCTTCAGTGTGCCATTTATCAGCGTCTATATGAACAGTGAAAAATTGGAGAGAACGCTTATCACTTATTAAGTAATGCTTTTTCAGACCTTCAATTTTAGATTTAGAAACCTCTGGAGTTTGACGTTCATAAGCATAAAGAGCACCAAGACCCATTGCAAAGTCTGATCGTACAATATTAAAGTAACCATCAACTAACTCTTGTGTTTTCTTAACCTGTGGATTCTCATGAAAATCAGAACGCGTAACACCAAGCCCTTCAGCAAAACGTTGCCATAGTTCTGGGTGATTTTCATCACCTTGCTCCTCTTCTATTAAATTATTAAGTAAAACCTGCCGCATTTTCAGATTATGACACAAAGAGTGTATACTGCTAATATAACGAGGAAATGCAGCAACATGATGATAATACTCTTTAGCATAAACTTGTAGAGCTTTAAAACTCAATTTCCCTTCATTCCATAATCGGTAAAATTGATGCTTTAGTAAATGCAAACCATCTAACTCTCTATCAAGTAATTGAACAAACATTACCATAACTCCTTTGGTCAATACAAAACTATTCTAGTTTATCCATAAATCTATTAATGTCAAGAGATATAAAGAGATATAAGCAGTACCTATACGTACCTAAAAGAACTTAGACAATTGTTACTTAGACATTTTTTAAATTTATCATTCTATGCCACTGACCTTCATCTAAAATTTCTACACCTAGTTCCACTGCTTTTTTGTATTTAGATCCTGGATCTCCTCCTACAATTAGATAGTCAGTTTTATTCGAGAGACTTGAGCTGATTTTTGCCCCTAAAGCTTTAGCTTTTACTTTTGCTTCTCCTCTACTCATAGTAAGTAACTTACCAGTAAACACTACAATTTTATTGTTTAAAACAGAATTGCTAGAATTAGAGATCACAGGAAGGATTTGAAGATAAGTAATCAGATCATTTATCATTTTGATGTTACGTTCCCTGGAAAAAAACGATTTCAAAGACTCTACCACTTTTTTTCCTATTCCATCTATACCTATCAGCTCATCACTAGAAGACTTAGCCGTTTTCTTCTCTGTACTACCTATATCTATCTCAATATCACTTGATACCAGTTTAATCATCGAGTTGTACCAGACATCATAAGAACCATAATAATTTGCAAGCAATCCTGCTGTAACTTGGCCAATAAATCTAATACCCAAAGAAAATATAAACCTATCTAGAGTTATTACCTTTCTGCTTTGTATAGCATTCAATAAACTAGTTAGTGATTTCTTGCCCCAACCAGACTGACCTTCTAGATTAAATTCATTTAATTTTTTTTCCAAGGCAAAAATATCTGGAGTTTTTTTTATTAGGCCAAGGTTATAAAAAAAACTTATCTGCTTTTCACCAAGGCCAATAACGTCAAACGCATCTTTTGATACAAAATGCTTCAGTTTTTCTATAACTTGAGCTCTACAGGTAAATTCTTCAGGACATCTTATTGCTACCCTTTCAACCTGTATCTTACTACCACATTCAGGACATTTTTCAGGAAATACAAATTCAGGCATACCTATACGACGAGAACCCTCCTCTACTCTATCAATTTGAGGAATTACGTCTCCTGATCTTTTAATTATTACGATATCTCCTTCTCTTATGTCTTTACGCCTTACCTCATCATGGTTATGCAGGCTTGCCCTACTAACTAGCACTCCACCAATATTAACTGGTACTAAACTTGCAACTGGAGTTAAAATTCCTGTTCTACCTACCTGTATAAATATTTTTTTCAATTTTGTTTTCGCGTAAACCGCAGAAAATTTGTATGCAAGCGCCGAACGCGGTGCTTTGTTAGTGTTCCCTAAACGATTTTGCAGTATTAAATCATTAATTTTATAAACTATTCCATCAATATTATAGTCTAAGCTATAGCGATAATTACAGACCTCATTATAAAACTTCAACATTCCATCCAAACTACTTGTTAAAGATTGATGTTCATTTACACAAAAACCAAGTGCCTTAAGCCTATCTAACACTTCACTTTGGCTTTTTTCTCCCCCACCAATTAAAGAATAGGCAAAATATTTAAGTGGTCTACTTGCTGTAATGTTTGCATCTAATTGCTTTAAAGAACCAGCAGCTGCATTTCGAGGATTAGCAAACTCATTATTTTCATTTAGACTTAAAAAATCACTGTTACTGATATATATTTCACCCCTAACTTCTAACCTGCCACGTACACCTTGCAAAAACTTAGGAAAGCCTTTTATTGTCGCAACATTGCGAGTAACATCCTCTCCTATAAAGCCATCACCTCTAGTTGCAGCTTTAATAAATTTCCCATCCTCATAGACTACAGAAAATGATAACCCATCAATTTTTGGTTCACATAATATTTCTATTTCATTTTCAATTAAGAACCTCTTTACCCTAGATAAAAATCTCTCTACACCTTGTTCATCATAAGCATTTTCAAGGGAAAGCATAGGTTCTTGATGCTTCACCTTAGAAAACCTCTCATCAGGCGGAGCACCAACACCCTTCCGTATTGCATAAATTCCTGGAAGTTGTATCTCTATTTCAGCCACTTTTCGCTTTAGCTCATCATACTCAGCATCAGTGATTTCCGGCTTATTCTTCTGATGGTATAAAATATCATGATAGTTCATTTGCATTTGCAATTTAACAAGCTCTCGTTTCAAATTTTCTAAATTAATCATACCTAAATTACTCTTAAAACACTGAAACTAGCGTACAAACATAGAGCCATATTAATTTCCTCATTAAGCTGTAAATTTACATGAATTTAACACATAGTAGAAGTAAAGTACTAGAAAATCAAGAAAAACCACAAATAATAAAAGTAGATAAGAACAATAGATTTATTTGCAACCAATAATCAGAATTACTTATCATAGCTTTGGAGCTATATAACATCTTATATGATAATATTAATAACAAATGATGATGGTTTTGAAAGTGAAGGAATAAAATTACTCAAAGAGGTTGCACAAAACTTTGCATCAGAAATATGGGTAGTGGCACCAGATACTGATAGAAGTGGAGCAGCAAGGTCCCTTGATTACCCAATAAGGCAATCTATTAGAGTAAATCGACATGGTGAAAAAGAGTTTAGTATATCTGGTACCCCTGCAGATTGTGTTATCATTGCACTGAATAAGATCATGGATAAAAAGCCAGATTTAGTATTGTCTGGAGTAAATATTGGATCAAACGTTGGAGACGATGTCTGTTATTCAGGAACAATTGGCGCCGTAATGGAAAGTGCTGCAAGATCTATACCTTCTATTGCATTAAGTCAAGTATATCACAATAGAATAAACTGGCATAATACAAAGGTTTTTGCACCAAAAGTCACCGCTAAATTAGTCGAGGTTGGCTGGCCTAAAAATATAGCAATGAGTATAAATTTCCCTGCAACAGAAAAAGTGAAAGGAGTAGAATTTGCCGAACAAGGTGAGTATAACATTGATGGAGATTTCACTTTCACTGAAAATTCAGACGGTTCTTTAAGTTTAGGTTGGTCTAGAGAGCATTCAGGTAGTGGCAGTGTAGGCAAAATTAAAGAGGGTTTTATTACTATCACACCAATAAAATTAGATCTTACAGATTATGATACATTAAATATTATGAAAAACTTTTATGCAAATAAATTTTTTCCATAGTTAATTAAAAAAACTTGCAAATTTCTTATTAGCCAAATAATATGTGGCTTAGGCATAATAGCTTCCTACTTCGCACCTTTTAAGGTGCGAGCTGAAGTTATAGCGGCTAATGTCAGCACCAGATCACTTTAAGTAAATGTTTGGCTTTCAGTTATAAGACAGGACTAAAAATTACTTAACAGATTTCACCATCCTTTTTATTATGGCAACAAAAGTACTTAATTATCATTAAATCTGTACAGGCTAAACAACAAAAGCATTACGTAGTTGGTACATTGTATTTAATTTTATGTGGTAATATATATCTCACGTACTTATATAAGTTTCAAGCTTCTATAAACATACAGTTTTATATATCTTTCCATCACTAGTACTATAAAAGTCACGTTTTTCACAAGAAAAAGAACTTACTCACGAGCTTACTGAAGCTATTACTAAAAAAATTGTTGAGTTAAATGCTAAAGACAATTTTCAAGAAATCGATAATACACTGACTAACTCACTGGCACTAAAAAAAGTTCTTTTTTAAAAAACTTAAGTTATACTTATAAGCATTTGATGTCTTTCATGTAATTATGCCAAATTTTAAAAATAACTCCTACCTTTACGGTGATAACACAAAATTTGTAGAGGGGATGTACAGCCGTTACTTGCAAGGCGATAAATCAATTGGAGAAGATTGGTATCGAATCTTTTCAACTAATTTAGAAGTTAATAAGGGCTGCAGTACACAATATCTGACTAAGGCAGATAATTCAGTTTCTAATCTGGTAAATTTTTTCAGATCTTATGGTCATTTCTTTTCTGATCTTAATCCGTTGTTACCAAACATGAATAAGGAAATAGATTACCAGAAATATTCAAATTTCTCCCCAACACAAAGTACCGTAGTTTATAGAGATATTTACTGTAAGAATATCGGATTTGAATTTATGCATATTTCTTCTTATAAGGAAAGAATATGGCTGCAGGAAAAAATCGAAAATCAAGTCTACACGCTAAGCTCACAAGATAAAAGAGAAATGCTGAGACACCTAATTGAATCTGAGATGTTCGAGCAGTTTCTCCACATAAAATTTCCTGGATACAAGCGCTTCTCTATCGAAGGTGGAGAATCAGCCATTGTTGCAATCGAAAAGATTATTAGTAACTCTATAGCTTGGGGGATTGAAGAAGTGGTTCTTGGCATGGCTCACCGCGGACGGCTCAACGTTTTAACTAAAGTCATGGGAAAAGAATATGCGGCAATATTATCTGAATTTCAAGGCAATCTTGCATACCCAAGTAATCTTGGGGTATCTGGTGACGTCAAATACCACCTCGGTTACTCATCTGACCGCATACTTGCCGACGGTAAAAAAGTACATTTAAGCCTATGCCCTAACCCATCTCATCTCGAAGCAGTAAATCCAGTTCTAGCTGGAAGAGTGAGAGCGAAGCAAAAAATAAGGTCTGCACTTGGAGTATTAATTCACGGCGACGCAGCCTTTACAGGTCAAGGAGTAGTTGTTGAAACTTTGACCTTGAGCAATATTAAAGGTTACAAAGTGGATGGAATCGTACACATCATCATTAATAACCAAGTTGGTTTCACTGCTAATCCATGTTGTACACGGTCATCTTTTTATTGTACTGACATAATAAAATCAATAGAGGCTCCAGTATTTCATGTGAGTGGAGATAATCCAGAAGCTGTAAGTTTTGTTACAAGTCTAGCGATGGAGTATAGGCAGAAGTTTAAAAA
Source organism: Wolbachia endosymbiont of Dirofilaria (Dirofilaria) immitis (assembly GCF_013365455.1). Classification (GTDB taxonomy): domain Bacteria; phylum Pseudomonadota; class Alphaproteobacteria; order Rickettsiales; family Anaplasmataceae; genus Wolbachia. The sequence continues at coordinate 338,852 of NZ_CP046578.1, read as the reverse complement.
AGATGTTATAATTGATATAATATGCTATCGTAAATATGGCCACAATGAAGGTGATGAACCAAATCTCACTCAGCCACTTATGTATAAGGTAATATCAAAGCATAAAACTCCAGGAACGCTGTATGAAGAGAAGTTAACTGCAGAAAAAGTACTAAACAGTAATGAGGTAAACAGGCTACGTAACGAATTTAGAGCAAAATTAGATAAAAGTTTCACTGAATCAGTGGCGTATACCCCAAAAAAAGCTGACTGGTTCAGTGGAATATGGTCAAAACTCAGAAGAGCGAAACTGAATGATCTAAACGAATACTACACAGACTCTGGTGTACCACCAGATAAGTTAAAAAAACTAGGTGTACGCATAAATAGCAATATACCAAACAGCTTTAACATTAATAATAAAATTAGAAAAATACTCAATGTTAGAATAGATAGCATAAACTCTGGTAGTAACATAGACTGGGCAATGGCTGAAAGTCTTGCATTTGCATCACTACTAACAGAAGGAATAGAAGTGCGTTTATCAGGGCAAGATTCTAGTCGTGGCACTTTCTCGCACCGCCATTCAAGGCTTATTGATCAGATAACAGAAGAGGTATTTATTCCATTAAATAATATAAACAAAAAACAGGCTAACTTTGAGGTTGTAGATAGCGCTCTGTCAGAGTATGCTATAATGGGATTTGAATATGGATATAGTCTTGACTCTCCGTATTCACTAGTACTCTGGGAAGGGCAGTTCGGTGATTTTGCAAATGGTGCACAAGTCATAATTGATCAATTTATTGCGTCAGCAGAAACAAAATGGTTACGATCAAGCGGTCTAGTTTTACTTCTGCCTCATGGTTATGAAGGCCAAGGCCCTGAACATAGCTCTGCACGTATAGAAAGGTTTTTGCAACTCTGTGCAGAGGACAATATACAAGTAGTTAATTGCTCTACTCCAGCAAATTACTTTCATGTTTTGCGCAGGCAGATCCATCGAGACTTTCGTAAGCCTTTGGTAGTATTTACACCCAAATCACTACTACGTCACAAAAGAGCAGTTTCCAATCTGTCTGACTTCGAAGGAAAATTCCTTACAGTAATCCCAGAATATAGAATAAACTTAGTTTCAGATAACAAAATACGCAAAACCATAATATGCAGCGGTAAAGTTTACTACGATATAATTGAAGCATGTGAGGCACAAAAAATAAATGATATAGCAATAATACGATTAGAGCAACTTTACCCATTCCCTGCTGACAAATTAAGCAAAGAGCTTGAAAAATACAAAAATGCTGAAATTGTATGGTGCCAAGAAGAACCAAAAAACATGGGAGGGTGGTTTTTTATTAACCCGTTGATAGAGGAAATATTATTCAATCTCAATGTTCAAGCAAAAAGACCTAAGTGTATCACAAGACCTGCTGCTGCATCTCCTGCATGTGGCTATATTAGTGTCCACGCTCAACAACAAGAGGAGATTTTGAAGCAAGTCATTAAGTAATTTCTCTGAATATTAGCTTTTTACCTTGTCATTTAAATAGATCAGCTCTATTGTGTCATAACACTAATATTCCCTAATCATACATATGTGCTCATCTTTTCTACTTGTATAAGTTCTAATCAGTCGAAAAAAGTCGCTTCTACTATTCCCTATTCCAATTTCTTGTTTATTAGCTGTAAACCTACCTACATAGACTATGTTATATTTGCATACAGATGAAATTAATTGAAGTTGCGTGCCCGTAACCATCATAAGTTGTGACAACATTAGTAGAAAATACTAATTATCTTTCAGTAAAACCATAAGTTTATTTGTACTATCAAGTAAAAAATAGAATTTTACAACAAATTGTGTAACTAGCCCTACTCATGGCTTAATTCATCGACTTTCTTACACAGTACACCTAAGTCAGTCAACACCTACAAACAAGCTATCCCCTATAATTAAAAAAGGTGTATCACCTACTTCTAGTCCCTTTACTAAAAGTTTACTATTATTTATCGCTTGCTCAATTTTATCTACATTATTTTTCATAGAGTTATCAAAGCCACTTTCATTAATCCATATATTTTTCATTATATTCGATATAGTTTTATTTGAAAACTCTCCCATATAATTTAAGGCAGCATAATAAAAACAAAAATATTTTCTTTATTAATAAAATAGACAGCTAAAGCACTCCTTACTGCCTTTAAAGAGTTATTACCAAGTATTGGAGTATACCTAAAAATATATTTAAAATTTTGCCATCATTAATCAATCGTTTGATATCATTCTTCATTTATGGCTTTACAATAACCACAAGAATAGTCAAAGGACCCTACAGATACAACTTTGCTATTCTTGTCATTCTTGTCTACTGAGAAAGGGTAAGTAGAGTCAAATATCTCTTATTTTTATACTACAAAATTTTACCTTTAATTACATTACTCCAAGCAGCATAATCGTTTTTAATTGACTCTTCTCAGAAAATCTCTATGACCTTGTTAAGGTTTCTACTTATACAACAATTGTTTAGAGTTTATTTGCTGTGAAAACCAACTGCTTATTACTAGCATACCTGCAATAGCAAGTATAAAATAATAAAAATTTTATTCTAGGCATACACTTACTTAAAGGACCTACATATAAAATTTTTAGCACATATCCATATATTGAAAAAAAACAATTTAGTATCAATTATAAAAACACTCATATCTGGTGTATTCTATATCCAGGTTTATTATAAGTATAAGCTTTTAAAGTCTTTTTAACCTACGTAGAACTAAAAAGTACTCCTACTTAAGCAGTCATCAATCTTATTAAACGTTTTTTACTACTGAATAAAACATAAAAGAAGTATATTATAGGATAATAGATAAATCATTTTCTAGCTCGATAAGACCATTCAGAGAAGTATAAAAAAAGCAACAACAAGTGATATTACTATCAAGAATTAACAATAAAAAATAGCTTGACAAACGCAGACAAGGCAAGTACTTGAAATGATATGTTTGAAACATGCTAATGTAATATAGAGTATACAAGATTTATATGTAGAGGTTAACAGCATCAACGCTGATTAAAATGCAGTAAGGATTCTGACATTCAAATAGATCTGTAGCCTTCGATCAAAAAGATTGGTATAAAATGTCTTATACCGTAAAGTACAGTGAATAAGTCTTATATACAGTAACAAAAAAGTTTGTTAAGTACTTAAAGATAAAAAAGTAGTTTATAGAGAAAAAATGAAATCAAACAAGTGGATACTTTTGGCATTAACTACTGCAAGCTGGATTTCTGAAAACCAATATTTAAAAGAATACATTACGTAATTACATCAGAAGATTTACTTTAAATTATGTATGATAACTTACGCGACTTCATTAAAGCATTAGAGGGAAAAAAGGACTTAATCAGAATCAAGGAAGAGGTTTCAACAGTTCTTGAAATGACAGAAATTCACCGCAGAGTTTTATCAAACAAAGGACCAGCTATCATCTTCGAAAATGTCATTACAGAAAATGGCAAAAATCCAATTCCTGTTTTGGTGAATTTATTTGGCACCATCAATAGGATAGCTTTAGGGTTAAATATAAATTATAGTAAGCTAAGAGACTTAGGTAAATTCCTAGCACTTTTGCAATCTCCTGAGCCGCCAAAAAACTTCAAGGATGCTATAAAAATGTTTCCCTTATTGAAAGCTGTATTATCAATGCGAAGTAAAGTCGTGAGCAAAGCTCCATGTCAAGAGATAGTGTTAACTGGGGATGAAGTGGATCTTGCGTTATTACCTATTCAAACATGTTGGCCAAATGAACCTGCACCGCTTATCACTTGGCCAGTTGTGGTAACAAAAGGACCAACGGAAGGCAAAAAAGATAATTTCAATCTTGGTATATATCGCATGCAGGTTATAAGTAAAAAAACGACTCTAATGCGCTGGCTTATACATCGTGATGGAGCAAGTCATTACAAACAATGGAAGAAAGAAAGGCAGAACATAAAATTTCCTGCTGCTGCTGCGATTGGTAGCGATCCTGCAACACTTATTGCTGCAGTAATTTCAGTACCAGAAACACTATCAGAATACCAATTTGCTGGACTGCTACGAAAAAAACCTCTTGAACTTGTAAGTTGTAAAACAATACCACTTCAAGTACCAGCCAACGCAGAGATTATTTTAGAAGGCTATGTAAGTTTGGACAAATATCAAGATGAAGGACCATATGGAGACCACACCGGCTACTATAATTCTGTTGAGCAATTTCCTGAGTTTAATATCACTGCAATTACAATGCGTAAAAATCCAATTTATTTCAGTACCTTTACTGGCAAGCCACCAGATGAGCCATCAATTCTTGGCGAGGCACTCAACGAAATTTTTGTGCCAATTCTTATCAATCAATTTCCAGAGATAGCAGACTTTTATCTGCCACCAGAAGGGTGTTCCTATAGAATAGCAGTAGTGTCAATTAAAAAATCCTATCCAGGACATGCAAAAAGAATCGTTATGGGCATACTTTCCTTTTTAAAACAGTTTTTATACACGAAATTTATTATAATTGTTGACGACGATATAAATATACGTGATTGGAAAGAGGTAATGTGGGCAATATCAACAAGAATGGACCCCGTACGTGATACTATCATGATAGAGAATGCACCAATTGATTATTTAGATTTCGCCTCCCCTGAAAGCGGACTTGGAAGTAAAATGGGATTTGATGCAACAAACAAAATTCCACCTGAAACTAAACGAGAGTGGGGAAGAAAAATTGAAATGGATAAGGAAACAATAAGAAAAGTTACAGAGAAGTGGAAAAAATATGGATTAACAGATAATTAAACTACAATGTAGTCCTATACTTTCGGTGCGGTTGTGAGACTTTTATATCTTCTATTTTTGTTAGCATGTTCTTCTCCATATTACTATACAGGCCATACAGACTCTATATTTTCTCCTTGCCCAAGAGCTACGGTCTGCTTCTCACCTGAAGAAGATTGTACTAAATCGTTAATCAGCGAGATAGACCAATCTAAAGAATCCATTCTAGTTCAAGAATACACATTTACTCTTAAAGCAGTTGCATATGCCTTAATTAAGGCTAAAAAGCGTGGCATTGATGTTAAAGTCATCTTGGATAAATCGCAGCTTCACTCAAAATACAGTGTAATAAATGAATTGTTCGCTAGCAAAATACCAATTTGGATTGATGACAAGCCTAAAATTGCTCATAATAAAATAATAATCATTGATAATCAAAGAGTCATTACAGGATCATTTAACCTTAGCAGAACGGCCAGAAAAGGCAATGCCGAAAATTTATTAATCATCAAAAATTATCCTGAATTAATTAAACAATACGTAAAAAACTGGGAAACACGAAAGTCGCAATCATACAAATATATTTCCTAGATACTTGCTAGAAAGCAGATCTTTTAGTCGACTAATACAATCACTTATAGCATGGTAAAATGAGAATTAAGCAATAGGTGATATAAGTAATACTGCTGTTTACAATTTTTTTTTAATAAAGATTTTTTGCCTTTTTCTTTATTAGCAAATTTCTTAAATACTAAAGCAACTCATAAACCAAGCAAGAAAGTATCACCTACCACCCAAGCAACCTAGAAGGATGTCATTCCAATGCTTACGATACCGAGATCTAATAAAATTGATTATAAACAAACGCATCACAAAACACTTTTGATAAAATTACCAAAAACTTGATCCAGATATTGAAATGACACCATCTTGTTACGCATATTGCTATTCACAATATTTGTATAGCTGTATAGTAATTAGCAAATTATAAGCAAATTTAGATAAACTAAAATAGATACCATAATTTTTCCATACTTGCCTTTTTATGAAAATCGCGACCAATATGAGCTTTTAAAAGAAAGATTCCCTAACTGTTAACTTGCTATTTAGTTTTAAATAACTTTCTGATTCGCTTTTTAGCTCAACAACCACCTTTTCTTTTTGGAAGCTAAGAGTTCTGCTGTATTTCTTCTAAAGTTTAACTATCATATAACCGTTACTATGTCTCTTATATATATTCCCATACTATTAGCAGATCAATAGATCTACTATCTATCCAATAACTTAACACTTCTGAATTACTTCAAAAGTCTACAACCAAGGCACCTTCAAGTAACATTAAAGGCTTGCTGTATCTCCCCCATAAACTCTACTGCCACTTCTTAAAATTCAAACCTTGTTCTGTTATATCTATCATATCCTTGTTCAATAATTGATACATTATTTCTACACTATAATTATTAACTCCTTCATAAGTCCTATTATATTAACGAAGTTTCACTTAATCTTTTCATTAAAAAACCTTCAAACTTTTTTGACAAATAAGTATTTTCCCCATTATATATAAGTTTCCTATTTTTCTACTTCTACTAAATTTAAAATAACTGGCATTTTCCTTTTCCCTTTCCTAAGTTAAATCCACTACTACATTTCCTTAACCTTACAAGTATGACACTAGATCTGTAATATAATTTAGCTTTAAAAACTCTACTTAAACATTTTTTTTAACTGATTAATTTCATCAGCAAAATTAGAGTCAGTTCTTATAAAATTTTCTATCTGTTTTACTGCATGTATAACAGTAGCATGGTCTCTACCACCAAAGCTCCTTCCAATATCTGGAAGACTCTTCTGCGTAAATTTTTTAGCAAAATACATAGCTACTTGTCTCGGCCTTACAAGACCGCGGAGTCTTCTATTAGAATGCATATCTGCGACTTTTATATTAAAAAACTCAGCTATCTTCTTCTGTATTTCTGCTATTGTAATTTGCTTATGATTTGATCTAAGAAGATCTGCCAGAGTTTCACTGGCTGATTCTACTGTCATACTTCTTCCAATCAATGAAGTATGAGCAACTTTATTTAAGGCTCCCTCTAGCTCTCTTATATTAGATTTTATGTTTCTTGCTAGAAACTCTAAAACATCATCCGGAACATATATATTCATTTGTTCTACCTTAGCCTGCAATATACCAAGCCTTAACTCAAAAGTCGTTTCATTAATATCTGCTACCAATCCCCAACCAAGCCGAGATTTTATCCTTTCCTCTACCCCATCAAGATCACTAGGAGATCTATCAGCTGATATAACCAACTGCTTATTTTGATCTATTAATGCATTAAAAGTGTGAAAAAACTCTTCCTGTGTACTATCTTTACCACTAATGAACTGCACGTCGTCTACCATTAACACATCTACCGACCTAAATTGTTCTTTAAATAACATGATATCTTTACTTCGCAGTGCTGTAATATATTGATACATGAATTTTTCTGCCGATAAATACACTACTTTTCTCTTTTCCAGAAGAGAATTGACTATGTGCCAAGCTATAGCATGCATAAGGTGTGTTTTACCAAGCCCTACTCCACCATATAGAAACAGAGGATTGCTACCTGGTATTGGATCCACCTCTGCTACACGCTTCGCAGCCGTAAACGCTAGTTCATTTGGCTTTCCTACCACAAAATTATCAAAGGTAAATCTCGGGTCAAGTGGTGAACCAAGACCATGACTATTCTCCTCCTTGCTTCTTGCTATAACATTAGAATTTAAATCCTTTCCCTCAGTTACCCGAATATCAATAGAACGTATACTCTTATCCTCACTTTGCCATAAAGATAATATCTTCTCCATATAATGAACTGTAATCCATTCCTTTATAAATCTTGTTGGCACAGACAATAAAACTTCCTCGTTACTACTACTGATAAACCTAAGTGAACTTAGCCAGCTGTTATATGTTGCCTCTCCATAAAGATTATAAAGACAATTCTGGATTTTCTCCCAAGCAATGTTATGATCTGTCACTGTAACAATCTGGTCAAAAAACATAGCAGAAACCTTAGGGTTAATTAAGCTCATACACCATACCAAGAAAAAAGTAACAATTAGAAAAATAAAAGATAATCAACAGCTTACTGCAAAGTGAAAAGCCAACAATACTCAATATACACTAAAAATTATGGTGATTTTTGATAAGTTGTAAAGGGTATAAAAGTACTAAAATTGATCATTTTTCTTTCAACAAATAAGCCATAACTTGCTTCAAGAGTTAGCAATGCATTAAAAAACAACAATACACTACATAAATAGGGTATTAAATCTATTAGCAAAAAGTAAAGTGCTAGTATAAATATAATTAACTTAATATAAACTTACTGAAGTAAATCTATGAACATATTAGATAATTTGAACTGTCATGTACAATTTGGAATTGAATTAGAATTTTATACAGAAGGAATAGAGAAAGAGTATTTATTTCTCAATAGTGTTAAAGATAAAATAGCTTTACTTGGATTTTCCTGTGAGAAAGAGAGCTCTATACATCAATATGAAACAAAAAGTGGTTGTTACATGGACTTTAATAACTTAATTAAGAATTTTGAGTTAGCAAAAGGATTAATTACTGAAACAGCACAAAAACTTGGTGGTAATGTTTCCTTTAAAGCAAAACCTTACTTAGATAGAGCAGGCAGTGCATTAAACGTGCACGTCAATTTAGTTGACTTACACAATAGCAACTTATTTTATTACAGTAAACAAAGGTATAGTGACTTCTTGATTTACAGCATTGGTGGGTTATGTGCTATGATGAAAAAAGATATGTTATTCTTTGCTCCCAATAATAACTCATATCTCAGATTTCAATATCCGGATATTCACACCCCAACTACAGTTAGTTGGGGTGTGAATAATAGAACTGCTGCAATTAGGATTTTAAGTTGCAGTGGCAAATGTCGCTTAGAACACCGTGTCCCCGGAGCAGATTGCAACCTTGAAAAAGTACTAGCAGCTATAACTAAAGGCATTAACTTTGGTATAAAAAATAAAATCATCCCACCAAATAGAGTATACGGAGTTGCATCTGATTCCCAATATAAAATGGAAAGTTTAATATAAATTTAAACCACCAGCATGATATCTAAGAGAAAAAGCTAGGCTATTTATATTCTCATCACCATAACCGCAGCATATGCAACGATTTACAGTCCTTTTTGAACAGAAACCAGAAAATTAAAACGTATATCATCAAATCCCCTCACAGAAATCGTATCTGCTATTTTTTAATGAATTAATTAATCATATTCCCAAATCTTTCACATATTACTATATAAAACATATTTCTCCATGTTACCTTTTCTATTCATTGCTTCTTGTCCTTTCAATCTTTCATTATACTATAAAGAGATAGTACCCATCTTATATATAAGTTGAAAGCTGCATTTAGAGTACGTCTACTAGATAAATCTTTTGCCACTTCTTGTAAAGATTACAGTAGTAAAAGCCCTTCTTATTCTTCATAAGCTCTTAAAAGGAATCCTATATATCATTATCTATCGGAACCTCGTTGTGTAAAAAAAACCTTAACTGGCAGTAAAGCAATATATGTTGCATTAAAATCTTCTGCAAGATTAGTTAAAGCTTTTAATTCTTTCTCATATAAAGATCCACTCTTTCCTATTTTACCAATACTACTCTTTAAAGGTACAAGTAACATAACACCATTAAACTATTTATTACATTCAAGATAAGAACTGCTCTGGCAGTATAAAAAGATTATCTTCCAAAAAAGGTTACTTGCTTTTTCCTCTTCTATCGTTTCACTTCTTTCTACCTCATAAGCTAAATATATCCAACTTAAATAAATAATCATACTTTAAAGCTAACAACCTTCTTTACGCTAACTCTGATCAGAAAGCTTAATCAAGTTAAAAATAACCACAAGTGTTAGACTTGAATTTAACTTTTTTACTCCTCTTTACATGCTGAATCAACTTTCACCATAGCTTTATAATACGAAGCTATTTTAGCTAATAAAATATATTCAAGTTACCTTAAATACTCTTCTGTTAAGAAAGCACTTTTATAGGCAACAGGTAATTAAGACATAAGAGCACTCCTAGAAAGTTTAAAATCTCTGAGCTTAATAACATCCTCCCTTTTTGGGCTAGTTGAAATTAAATGAATTGGCACACCTACTAATTCCTCTACTCTTCTTATATACCTTATTAAATTTGTGGGTAACTCTTTGACCAACCTTTTACCCTGAGTGCTTTCCCTCCAGCCAGGAAATTCTTCATATATCGGCTCCAATTTTCCTTGTATCGAATGTAGTGCTGGTAAATAATCGTACAATACACTTCCATTATACCCATATCCAGTACATATTTTAATTTTGTCAAAAGAATCAAGAATATCTAGTTTAGTTAATATAACACTTGAAACTCCAGAAAGCTGTACTGCTTGACGAACCAAAACTGCATCAAACCAACCGCAGCGCCTTTTTCTATTACTTACCGTTCCAAGCTCCTTGCCTATAGAAAATAAGCTATCTCCCACTTCATTTTTCTGTTCAGTAGGAAACGGACCATTTCCTACTCTTGTTGTATAAGCTTTTGCTACACCAATAACATAAGCATTGAAAGAGAACCCTGAACCTATTATTGCTTGCGACGCTACAGTATTGCTTGAAGTAACAAAAGGATATGTCCCATGGTCAACATCTAAAAATGTGCCTTGGGCACCTTCAAATATTATTTCCTTGCCTTCTTTTGTAAGGTCATTCAATATTCTCCATACTGGTTTCTTATACGGAAGAATTTTTCTTGAGATTTTTTTAATTTCCTTCAATACTTCTTCCTTTCTTACCACTTGACAGCTTAGGCCCTGCCTGATAGCATTGTGGTAACTCAGAAGAGTATCCACTTTTTTATCAAGCTCATCTATATTTTCTAAGTCACAAAGACGTATAGCTCTTCTTCCAACTTTATCTTCATAACATGGCCCTATTCCCTTGTTTGTTGTACCAATTTTGTGATTTCCATTTAAATTTTCAAACAACCTTTCCTTATCCTTATGTACACTGAGTATTAATGGACAGCTTTCAGATATCATCAAATTGTTAGGATTGATATCTATACCTCTATTTTTTAACAATTCTATTTCTGAGATTAGAGCATGCAAATCAAGAGCAACACCATTTCCTATAATAGATATCTTACTTGTCCTTAAAACAGCAGAAGGTAGCAAATTTAATTTATAAACTTCACCATCTACTACTATGGTATGCCCTGCATTATTTCCCCCCTGAAATCTCACAACTACACTAGCATTTTCAGAAAGGTAGTCTACTATTTTACCTTTTCCTTCATCGCCCCACTGTAAACCAACAATTACAATATTATTCATCAATACCTTCTGAATCAATATATAAATGTTAATGCAGTACGCTACAAATGACAAGGAGTAAATAGATCTCTTATAAAAACCACATAATAAATTTTAGTAATGCATTTAAAAATTTTTTGACAAACTGTACTAGTTATTTTAGCACAGGAATAAAGATGTTTAGTTATTTTTAATTTATATAGATTAAAAACAGCAAAGGTTTTCACTTTAACATTAAATAAAATACCTTGGGTTCATGGGTCAAATATTCTGCCTCTCTTCCAGTGAAATAGAACTGTGGTAGATTCAATAAAGAAAATTTCAACTAGTTATAGCTAGCCTTGTTGGTGCAGCATTGTTGCAAACAGTATCATATTGTATAGCATGGGAAATACATGTAGTAATATCAGTTGCGTAAATAATCAGCTTTTACTTAGGTTTAGTACTACAAACCTAAACACCAAGCTCAAAAAAGTAGAAGATATTAAATAATTTACTACTTTCCCTTTCTTTAGATCTAACATAGTAAAGTATGGTTTATCGAATATCCTTTTTTCACAAAAAATATTCTAAATCTTCTCCCCATTTTCTCTAAACAAGGTTATAAGTACCTATATAACAGAGCTAACATTATATACTATTTTTCCTAATATAGATCACTTAATTTAACACTAGACTTTGACTTTGCATATTAATATCACCAGCAATAATCCCAGCTGCCAATGCAAAACAGTAATAGCCAAAAAATATTAGAACATACATTAGATATTTGCCATTATCCTTAATCTTTCTCAAAGCATACCCCTTTATAATAATCTCTATCATCATGAATAGCAAGAAAAATAAACATTGATACTTACTTAGACAACACTGAGAACTTTAGTCATTCTAAAACTGATAGAAATAATCTGCAGTAAAAAATCACTTCCTGAAGCATTTTTACAATACTGGTGATATGCCATCGCTTGAATAATAGCCTTGCAATAATAATTTATTACATAAATCCTTTTATCCTCATATTAAACCTTGATAATCAGGTACATAATTTCCCTACTTAAAACAACACAATTCAATTATTAGATGGTTTATATAGAAAGCTAGCAAAGCCCAAAATCACAGGTGACAGATTTTACATTTAAAAAATACTATCTATATATGTCTATTATTGTTATCATTTGTTAATAGAAAAATGAAAAACACTCTACCAGCGTTTAGTTAACTTTGGAAAAACCGCTAAAATCTCTTTAGTGCTGCAATAAGAAAAATTCGCGTTCATCTAAATACCACAACAAAAAAAATAATAATTTTGCCTTAACATCTAAGATAATAGACCCATGTATTTAGATGCTTGATTCTAGAGCACAACACCACCTTTCATGATATCATCTTTATAATACCTGATATTAACCACACTTTTAAACAGATTTTTTTTAGTTTAGTTAAACTTTTAATTACCTTCCATTATTAGACTTTAGAATACTTTTTAGTGTATTCAAGCAAATAATATATAAAAACCGCAGTTATAGAACATGCAACTGTTAACAGCGCGTTTGACAAAACGCCGTAAGAAAAAAACTTTCCTATTATATATATCCCGATAGCCCCAAACATCATATTACAGAATGAGAGAACTCCACTACCAAGTCCTATACCTTTAATTGTTTCTAGTGCAGAAGTTACATTGTTGCTTATTACAAGTGCAAGACCTATATTACTTGGAATCCAAATAACCTGAAGGACAAACATACTCAACTTGTCTACAGAGCAAAAATATGCCAGTAAACTCTCAGGTATTATTGGCAACACTAAACCTATTATTAACATTCTGCTCACACCTATTTTTGGCACACACTTTCTGTTAATCAAAGCCCCAATCATGAAAAATATAACTATAATTGATATAAAATAACCGAAATACTTTACTTCAACACCCATAGATTCAAATACGAAAGGGTAGTTAGCAACATATGCCCAAAGCCACATGAAAGTTAATCCATGAATAGTCGAAAATCCAAGAAAACGATAGTTTTTAAACATTAATATATACTGCTTGAAAATACTAATAACCAAGTTAGCCATACTAATTTCATTTTTACTTACAGCAAGTGTCTCTTGTAACTTAAAGTAAATGAAAATAAGCATAATAACTGCTGCTAGTGATATAATAAAAAATAAAAACTTCCAGTTATAACCATGTGAAATTATATGACTACCTACCACTGGGGCTATCCCAGGTGAGAGTGCCACTACCATATTTAACTTTGAAATCATCTTCGAATATTCACTACCTGAATACATATCCTTTATTGCTGCATATCCAACAACGCCTGCAACACCAGCTCCTATTCCTTGTATAAAACGAATCAATATTAAGAACATAATATTATTAACCATACAACACATAACACTTGCCACAGTAAAAACTGCCATACCAATCAGCATGATCGGACGTCTACCATAATAGTCAGATAGAGGACCATAAATTAGTCCAGACATAGCAAATCCAACTAAATTTAAGCTAATTGTAAGCTGCACTACACTACCTTCTACCTTAAAATGATTAGCAATACTTGGCAGTGCAACTAAGTATAAGTCAGTTGCCATATCAGCAATTGCTACAGATAGTATCATGACAAGAGAGATAATATTTTGTATTGCCACTAATGATTCGCTGAGCTACAGAAGCTTTATTATAATAACTTTCCTGAATTAGTACATTAGTTTATCATTACTAAAACTTAAAAATAGCCCTTCGAAAGGTAACTTTAAATCAAAGCCTTTAGATATAAACCTCACCTCAACCCCATAGCATGATGGATGAAGCGTTTTTTGAGGAAATTTGAATTTTCAACTACCATTAAGCCAAGATTTCTTAATATCTTAGCGCAAAGCATTTCATTGGAAAATATCCTATTTAAACCATCAGTTACAAGTGCCATGGTAAAATTGTCACAGTATCTATCACATGCAAATTTTCTCAGCAGATAATTACTACCAACATCAATACCATATGCTTTTACAGCAGTTATTTGCCTTATAATACTTTCTACATCCCTAATCCCAAGATTAAGTCCTTGACCTGCAACAGGATGAATCAAATGTGCTGCATCACCGATAAGCAAAACTCTACTTTTATATAGTCTTTTTGCAAAAGCAAAACTCAAGGAATAAGATTTTCTTCTACCCTCTAATTTAATTTCCCCTAAATAAGAGCCAAACCTTTTTTTAAGCTCTATGATAAATTCCTCTTCAGCTAGGTTCATTAGCATTTCAGAAATTTTAGATTTTTCCGTCCAAACTATTGAAGAAGTATAGCCTCCTTTCATTGGTAGAATTGCAAATGGACCACCAGGAAAAAACCTTTCTATAGCTAAATTTTGATGATTCAATTCATGTTTTACATTAAATACTATGCTATTTTGTTCATAATCAAATTTCATCACTGGTATAGAAAATAACTCTGGTAGCTTGGAATTTTTACCTTCAGCACAGATAAGTAATGAAGATACTAATTTCTGATCATTATCCAGAATAACTTCTACATACCCTCCATCACAAACAACTGTCTTATAGGAAAGTGAAGAATATATGTTTAACCTCTCCAAAAAATTATTGTTGATCGCATTCCACATAGTAGCACTATTAATAACATAGCCCATCGGTTCTTCACTAACCATTTTATGATCATAGTGTACAGTAACTGGACTATTTCCATCTATTATGCATATATCAAGTATAGGTTCTGCCCAGCTTTCTATGAGCGGCCAAATCCCTAACTTTTCCAATATTTTTCTCGAGCCTTGAGAGATAGCAAATGCTCGATTATCATCAATCACACGTTGCAGACTACTCTTTTCAACCACAGCTACAGACACAGAGTTACTGCTGAGGCCAATAGCAGTAATGAGACCAAGTAACCCGCCACCTGAGATAATTACATCATAATTCATTTGCTGACTCTTAAATCATATCTCATCTGTTTTGAAAGTAGTTTTAACAAATTTTATATAAAAGACCCAATATCTTTAGCAATATTTTCATAAATCTTCATTAATTTCTCACTCAGCATTAGAGGATTTCCACAATCAGAAGCACTACATACCTGCGGATCCAAAGGAACTCTGCCCAAGAGTTTGATTCCTAACTCCTCAGATACTTTTTTTATACTATCTTTTCCAAAGATATATATTTTTGAGTCACCTTGAATAAAATAACTCATATTTTCTACAATACCAATAATAGGTACACTGAATTTTGTAAACATGTCATAAATTTTACGAGCACCAACCAAAGCAAGTTCCTGTGGAGTTGAAACTATTACCGCTCCAGTTAAGCTAAAATTCTCCATTAGACTTAGGTGTACATCACCAGTTCCAGGTGGTGTATCAATTATTAAATATTCTATATCTGACCATTTTGTTCCCATTAGTAAACTGTGAAGCACTTTTGTAACCATGGGTCCACGCCATATTGCTGCACAGTCTTTATTAATAAAATAGCCAATTGAAATAGTATGTAGCCTATACTTTTCTACAGGTATTACTTTACTATCCTGTATTTTCAGCTTTAATTTTTCAGCACCAAGCATTCTAGGAATTGAAGGACCATATATATCTGCATCAACTAGTGCAGTCTTGTGTTTCAATTTTGCTAGTGAAAGAGCAAGAGTTAATGCAACTGTAGATTTACCTACCCCTCCTTTAGCAGAAGCTACAACAATTATATTCTTCACCCCATCAATATGTAGTTTAGGCACCTGTTTTGTAGCCTGTTTTCGATCAATAGTAACCATGGTCACCTTCCTTACTCCGGCACAGCTTTAACAGCTTGTTCACAACTCTTTCTTTATCTTCATTCGCTTGCGCGTCATAGAACTTCAAGGGCAAAACTAATACTTCTATCCTCAATTCTTATTGAGAACGCTACGCCAAAACTTTTTTGTGCTACAACTTTTTTTCTAAAATCCTCTCCAATTTCTTCATTGATTATTAAATACACTTGATGTTATCTAGTACATACTGTACGAACAGTATAACCTAAAGTCAATCCCCACTACTCGTCATTTCAGTATACTCTACTTAAAAATAGAAGAATAGCTATAAATAAGCTTAACTGCTGATGGCAAGTTTTATCGTTATATAACCTCCTAAAATGCTTCCTTCTTTCTGTAGTACTATTTACTCTTTAATTAATATTACGACATATATTCCAAATAAAGTTTCTAATGCTAAAACCTACAAAAAAGGCTTTATGAAATGGTGCTTTTTCTCTGCTATGAGAAAAGGCTTTTAACGTAGTTGATAAACAGAATGATCTAACCTTACTAGTAGAATATTCAAAAGAAAGCTTGGATAGAGATAAAACAAAACTCCTCTGCAGCACAATCCAAGCAAACCTAGTTATACTATAGTAGGTATCATAAAAATGACGTTAATCTGTATATAACTATACATTCACCTCTGAACATTCAAAAAGCCAGAAGGGGATTACTTAACTCCTCAAACTAGAATAATCAATGGGCTTTCAATTAGCTCATATACCTACAAAATAAGATCATAGAAAACTAATTTAGCCACCTTTCTGCAATTCAGCCACTCAGGTAGTGAATATGAAATATCAAGATAATAAACAGAAGTGTTAATAAGAGTAAAAAAAACAATTGATACCCTTATAAATATATGTGTTTCTACCTAAAGCTTGTTTGTATACAAGACCTCACTGCAAATATAAAAATACCTACCTAACATTAAACACGTCTAAATAAAACTAAGCATTTACATTAATACTTATCTAATATTCATACTAGTATATACAACTTTATTATTACTTTAATAATTATTAATTAAAGCCTTAGCTTCTAGTTCAGGAAAAGTTTTTTAAGCTCAAAAATAAAACAATTTTATGCTCCGACATAAATAATGAATATTGCTAAAGAGATAGAGTAAATAGGCAGAGAATATTCTACATTATGACAAAGCTACTGGAAGAACAAAATTTATATTGATGATCTTAAAATAGTAGATGAAAGCATTCAATTTAATTAAAAACCTAGAATAGCAGAAAAAAAAGAGTTAGGTAATGAGTGAAGACAAAAGAATTTACGCTATAGTAAGTAACAGATTTACTGATGAATGCTGTTTTAGCATCAAAGTAGATAATAATTGGTTTAATATAATTACCATAAAGTATACAGAGAGTGATAAAAGCCAAAGGAATAATTAGAAGGTGCAAATCAGGAATAAGAACTCTAACATTTATAAAACATTCCCTTTAAAAAAGGGAATAGAGAACTTTAATCTATAACTAAAAGACTTAAAAAGGATAATAAGATAAAAAAGTTAAAAGAAGAAAAAAGATTGGAGAAAGAGTTACAAGAAACAAGCAAAAAACTCACTGAGCAAAAAGAATTAGTCAAACAGCTACAAAAGCTTACCCTTTTTATGAACTACGCTAACAATACTGCAAGTATTAATTTACTTAACTCTCAGAGAGCAGTTTAGATCAATTTCTTAGCATAAAATAGCAACTCTTCTTTCGTTAAAGTATAGGAACTATCCTCCCAACGCTGCTTTAGCAACTCTAAGTTTTTACCTAAATTTTTCCCTTGCTGTTGACCTATGTTTATCAAATCATCACCAGATAAAGGAAATTCAGGAATATTAAATATCTTGGCAAACTCAATATACTCACCAACGGTTTTTCCAGACTCAATACCATAAATTCTCACTAAATCACAATATAATTCTTTACCAAAGAAAGATATATACTTCTTTGGCTCCCTTTTCAAGAGCTCCATTTTAATATTGTTGGATAGTAAAAACAACAGTTTTTTCTTTTGTTTATTCGAAAAACGTAAAAACTTGCTTATGTACTCTCCAAGGTTCACTTGATCATCTTTTTCAGTAGTCCTAAGAAGCAACGCTAATTTCGTTAGTGCATCAATTGGCTTGGTATCATCTAAGTAGCTAATGCTAGGATTTAGTGAAGATGCATAAACTACAGAGCCACGCGCTGAAATAGCAGACGGTTTTAGAGGTTTAGCATTAATAAGAAGTGGCGAAGACAAAATTTCACACTTTACTTCTTTTGGAATAATTTTTTGCAAAACATTAGATTTCTGCATGCTCTTAAGAGCCGTAACTGGATCATCGCACCCCAGTAACTTAAACATTTCTTCTCTTATTCTTTCTCCAGAAAGGCTTTGAATCATGTGAGAATACTCTTTGCATACATCCAATATTTCATCACTCAAGTCTCCAACGCATATCTTAGCGTGAAAACGAAACACTCTCAAAATACGTAGATAATCTTCTTTAATCCTACCTTCAGCATTACCTATAAAATTTAACCTACGCGCTTTTAAGTCTTGAGTACCACCAAAGTAGTCGTATACATGACCATACTTATCTGCATATAAAGCGTTAAATGTAAAGTCGCGCCTTGAAGCATCAGCCTTCCAATTGTTGGTGAATTCTATTTTCGCATGTCTACCGTCACATTCAACATCGTATCTTAATGTTGTGATCTCAAAAGATCTTTTGCTTAAAATTGCAGTGACAGTTCCATGTCTTAGGCCAGTTGGAATAGCTTTTATATTACGTAGTTTCAGCGCTTCAATTACTTGACCAGGAAGTAGATTAGTAGCTAAGTCAATATCATGAACGTTGCACTGCAGAATTGAATCTCTCACACATCCACCAACAAGTCTTATTTCACCACTAAACTCCTCTATAGCATCAATAATTATGCTGGTCTCATAGTCAACTTTCATTTAGGTCAGTATTATAACGTTACAGCTCATACTATATAATAAAATGCCTCAGAAAGTCTTATACAAAAGAATACACATAGCTATGAAGATTAGAACTATAAAACACTAACTGCTGCTAATAAAATAGCGCTTTTAATTCTTCCACACTGTATGATGTAGTCAAAAAAAAAGGTTTTACTCTTCAAAGTATTTTATGTACTGTCTTACCTTGCCTTACAACACTATCTATTTATTCATTAGCATTTTTTGCCCAACATTCCACCCTTTACATACTCTTTAACCTTCTCTTCCTATAGATCCATTTAACTAAAGCTTTTTTTTACTAATAGAATTCTTCCTGTTCTTATTTTATTAAACTTCCATCTTTATCAAACATACCTTTATTGCATATATGCAAAAGATATCACTCATTATAATCAGCCTTATTGTATTTACCTGTACTTTCTGGACCTGCACCATCTATTAATTGATACAAAAACAGCCTAACTTGCTTCAATTCTCTACAATATGCAACTTCATCCATATAATTTTATTAAATTCACTGACGATTGTATTTACAAATCACCGATTATTCTATACAAATCTCTTATAACCTTCCCTTTAACTGCATTTCTGTTTGCTACTCCATACTACACTTAAATAAAACAAAAAAGTAACTTTTATTAGTAAATTTCTTTTCCCATATAGAGAAATCTACTAGAGTAAGGAATATTTATTTAAAAGAAGACCACCTCTTTCCTTAAGCTCCTCGGCTTTCCTCGTTTTTAATCTTATAAAGCTACTTGATAATTTCCGCTTATTAGCTACAGTAATATTTTCTCTTCCTAAAAAGCTAAATGTAGCAAAAACTTTTAAATTACACAATAATTATAATTTTATAGAGAATATGAACTTTAACTGTGGCATAGTAGGATTACCAAACATAGGAAAATCAACTTTATTCAATGTACTCACACAATCAACCATAGCTGAAGTAGCAAATTATTCTTTCTGTACAATAGAACCCAATATTGGTAAAGTACCAATAAAAGATCAGCGCTTGAAGCAAATCGCAGCAATAGCTAACTCAGAAAAGATAATCTATAATCAGTTAGAAGTCATAGATATCGCAGGTTTAGTAAGAGGTGCAAGCAAAGGCAAAGGACTCGGTAACAGGTTTCTAAGTTACATCAGAGAAGTCGATGCCATTATTCACTTACTTAGGTGCTTTACGGATGACAATATCAGCCATATATATAATAAAATAGATCCAATATCAGATGCTGAAATAGTAGAGATGGAATTAATCCTAGCTGACATTGATAGCATAGAAAAAAGATTACCTAAACTGGAAAGAAAAGCAAAAAAACAGGGTAGTAAAGAGCTGAAGAGACAACTAGATTTAATGCAGGAGATTTTAGTTATTTTGAAACTCGGTAAGCCTGCAAGAAGTTTAAGAAACATAGATAAAGCTGAAGCAAAATCACTTCAATTACTGACGACAAAGCCCATTATATATGTCTGCAACATTGAAGATACAAGTGTTATAACTGGTAATGAACTTTCTAAAAAGGTAGAAAAAATAGCAGAAGAGAACAAGAGTAAATTTTACTGTATTTCAGCAAAACTTGAAGCAGATATCGCAAATCTTGCAGACGAAAAAGAAAAACAGAGTCTCTTATCAGAGTTTGGCTTACAAGAATCAGGGCTTGATGGAATAGCGCGTATCATATATAATGAAATGCTGAGCATGATAACTTTCTTTACTGTAGGGCCAAAAGAAGCACGCGCTTGGCCAATAAAGATAGGATCAACAGCTGATAAAGCAGCAGGTACAATTCATACTGATTTTGAGAAAGGTTTTGTAAAAGCAGAAACTATAAGCTTCACAGACCATATAAAATATGGAAGCGAATCAGCTTGCAAAAACGCAGGCAAAATTCGCTTCGAAGGTAGAGATTACATTGTACAAGATGGTGATATAATGCACTTTAGGTTTAACGTGTAGCAGACCTGATATTAGCAGTAGCTTCTTTTTTTGAGAAGAAAAAACCTTACCTTCTCAGTTATCCTTCATCAATAGTAGAATTAGATATACCAGAGCCAAATACAATGCATTCTCTTGCAGAATGTAAACTTTTTTTTTCTTTCTTATATATAACCTTATATATATAACACCTATTTTAGATATCATTCTAAAACTCTATGCAAAGCTTCACCCCCTTAAGGGGATAGGTTCGATTTACCTAGCTGATTTTAATACCGATTTAACTAAAACTTATATCTAGAACAATGGTACAATTAAAATCTTTCCTAGATTTACCTAATATCAACTAATCTCAACATTGAACACTATAAACCTTGCAAAGCAATAACTTTTCTACCACTTATCATTCTTTTACATTGCTACTATTTTTCACCATCACTATGTAATTTTTATTTCACTTTCCTCTCTTTCTATTTCTTTTAACCTTTTCACTGAAAAAACCATTGATTTCTAAAGCTTACTTAAGTTGAATAACGTTAACATTAAGATTTCTATGAACACTAGAGCTTAATCCTTAGCACGTTGCTTGAAATCACATTAAAGAAAATAACTAGAATCAAGAAAATCTCTTATTCAAAAAGTTTCTCTCACATCTCTCCTGTGCTAACTCTAATTTAAAAACACGTTTATTCCTATTACGAATTGCCCTTTGGTTTAAATACCACATTTTTTCTTTAAGAAGAAGATCCAATCACCTATTTCCGATAGCTTCCATAACCTTAAAATATTTTTATTATCTCTATAATATTTTACTACTATTATTAAATAGATCTACCTTTCTATCTTTATCTATAACATCTAATACAATTAGTATTTCGAGATCACCACCAAACTTATAATCGTCTCAAAAAAACTCTTGCACAACTAACTTCTTTCAAAAAGTACCCTTGATGGCTTTAACATTACACTACCATGAAGCTATCAGATAGTAAGCAACACATCTAGTATCAGGATACTATAAAGCTAAAGTTTAGGCTTATAACACTACCTGCATAAATTTTGTGTCGTTTGCAACTTTACCAGCATACCAGGTAGAGCTACTAAAGAATGAATCGAACAGGCATTATGACTAAATTTAACTCCATCTACAAGTTCTCCATTTGTTACTCCAGTTACAATGAACACTGATTCACCTTTTACTATATCTTTTATAGTATAAATTTTTTCTAGATCATTAATATTTAAACTTCTTGCTCTCTCTTTTAACTGATCCGTATTAAATATTAATCTTCCCTCTATCTGTCCACCGATTGAGCTGAGTGCTGCAGCTGTTAATACTCCTTCTGGTGCTCCTCCTATTCCAATATACATATCATGATTGCCATTCATTAGCAAAATTACAGCGGCAATATCACCATCATCTATCAGTTTAACCTTCGCTCCTAACTTCCTAATTTTTGTTATTAATTCATTATGCCTTTCACGTTTAAGTACAGTTACCACAAGATTACTTACTCTACACCCCTTCGCCTTAGCTAGATTATCCAAATTTTCTTCAACACTATTTCTTAGTGAAACTACGCCTTCTGGGAGATCTCTTCCTACTGCTATCTTTTCCATATAAACATCAGGCGCATGCAAAAAATTATTCTTCTTTGTTGCAGCAAGGACAGACATCGCTCCTTGTTTGTAATGAGCACAAATTGTGGTGCCTTCAAGTGGGTCAACAGCAATGTCAATCTCAGGACCATACCCTGTACCAACCTTTTCTCCAACATACAACATCGGCGCTTTATCTCTTTCACCTTCGCCAATCACAATTGTGCCATTTATTTCTATGGAATTCAGAACTGTCCGCATTGCATCAACTGCAACCTGATCGGCCTTTTTTTCATCACCTGAGCCTACAAACTTATGTGCAGCAAGTGCTGCAGCTTCAGTCACTTTGATTAATTTATAAGCTAAATCTTCCATTATTCATTCAAGAAACAAGTATCTAATATATATTGTACCATCTGAGGTTGCAAGATCTAACACAAGTGCTAGCTTAACTTATGAAAAGACAAGAAAATTGTAACTTAAAACTCTAAGATAACTGCTTAGTAGTTTTATAAAAAACTAATACAAGAGAAAGAAACAGATGAAAAAAAATTGCATTTCACTCAAGGTAACTATACCAGTAATTACAATACTAAGAATATTGCTTCTAATACTCTATTAGGCTATGCTATAATAAAGAAGCCGACCTTTTAAAGGATATTCCTAGACAATGATAAATTCAATAAAAATGAAAAAAACACTTAATACTTCGATAATGCTATTGATAAAGATGACCGTCAAGTCAGTGTTAAGATCTCTCAGGTTACATAAATCATAAAAGAAAACCAGAGATATTAAGCAAAACCATTTGATACAAGCAGCTAGATAAGGTTTTTCAAAAAAAAAACAAACCTAAACTATAAAAGATATACTCTTAGATAAAGGTGGATCCAATAAAGAAAGAAGAGTTAATATTCTGAATAAGCCATTGTAAGTGGTAATAATTCAATAACTAAACTACTCTTGAAATATATAGATGACACATATTACTAAAAACTGATACAAAGAAAGATTTTAGAATAGGCTCTAAGTTAAATTAGATTTCTAAAATCTAATTTAACCATATATATCTCGACCTATGCAATGACTGCACTGCTTAGATCAACAATAAATAAAAAAGAGAAGTCAAAACACACCAGATTCAAAAAATAATAGATAGAACCCAATAAGCCACAAAACTGCCAGCACTAGTCAAGTTACCGTTCTAGAATGGTTCACAAGATGATTCTATTCACATAGCTAGAACGATAAACTAAATTTAGCTTTGAAAGCTAACAGCAGGACTTGAATAGGAAAAATCAGCTTTCAGAGCAAGTGTAAGCAAAGTATTGATCTGGAAAACGCATGATAGAGTATGCAATCAAAGATGAAAAATCAGAAGAACGAACCTATATTAGGCTCTGTTATTTCTCATACTGATAATAGCAATATTGATGTTCTAAGTATACGCTACTGTAAAATATTAATGTAGACTAATCATAGCTAAATCCTAAAGAAGAATTGCATGGATTATATTAACAATTAAATTAAAGGATTTATGTATTCTGTACTGCTCTTACAAAAAATAATCCTGCAGCAGTAAAGAGAATATTGGTAATAAACCAATACCTTCTATACTAGCAGAAAAACAAATATAGTTTCACTGCTATATTAAGCAGCAATAAAACTAATAGCTTTACAGAAGCTCAATCTTTTCTACTCAACATATAAAGAAATTAAGTGCAATAAAAACAAAAGATATGTTGTAGTATTATTATATGATTATTTATTTCGATATAATAATTTCATCTGTTGCTTGACACAGGTGAGTTACAAGTATTGTCACTGTTTTAGCTCTAATAGCTACGAATTAAATGTAAAAAAACTCTACACTATCAAAAGTTATAGGAAGATGAGAAAAAATAAGATCGAATATGTAAATCCAGAAAATTGCACAAATTTTGTGATTTGAAAGATTAGAAAAAGCATACTTCAAACACGTAACACTAAAATCCAATTCATCTAATACATTTTAGATTTAACACTAAACTGTGCTGCCACTAACTTTGCAACCGGCACTCTATAAGGTGAACATGAAACGTAATCCACACCTGATTTAATAAAGAATTCTATAGATTGTGGATCTGCACCATGCTCCCCGCATACACCAAGCTTAATCTCTTTTCGCATTTTTTTACCCTTCTCAGTAGCTATTCTAATTAACTCACCTACCCCTTCAACATCTAGTACTTCAAATGGATCATTCCCGAAGATATTGTTTTCCTTATAAGAATCAAGAAAATTTACTGAATCATCTCTTGAAAGTCCCATGGTTGTTTGCGTTAAATCATTAGTGCCAAAACTAAAAAATTCTGCATGTTGCGCTAACTTATCAGCAATAAGTGCTGCTCGTGGTAGCTCTATCATCGTTCCAATTGAATAAGCCTTGCCTGGTGTCATTTCAGCACATGATACTGGAATCTGCGCCTGGATTTCAGCTGAGATAATAGAAGATTCTTTTTTTATCAACTCACATATCAAAATAAACTCTTTCTCGTCCATGATAAAAGGAATCATAATTTCAGGCATAACTTCCACCTTTTTCTCTTCTTTTAACTCATTTGCAGCATTGAGTATCGCCCTAATTTGCATGCTATATATTTCAGGGTGAGAAATGGCAAGTCTACACCCTCTGTGACCAAGCATTGGATTTTTTTCTGATAACTGTGCTATTTTGTTTTTTATTAACTCAACAGGCTTATCTAGCGACTTAGCAATTCCTTCTATAACAGATTGATCATTAGGTAAAAATTCATGTAGAGGTGGATCAAGTAAACGTATAGTGATCTCTCTGCCCTCCATAATAGAAAATATCTCTTTAAAATCAGACTTTTGCATTTCTTCCAATTTACTTAATACACTTGCTCTTTCATTTTTGTCATCAGCTATTATCAATTTTTGAATAAACTCAATCCTATCACGAACAAAAAACATATGCTCCGTGCGACATAATCCTATACCTTCCGCGCCAAATTCTTTAGCAATCTTTGCATCCTTTGGAGTATCAGCATTCGCCCTTATCTTAATCGTTTTAATTCCATCTACCCAGTTAATTATCGTTTTAAATTCCTGTGATAACTCAGGTAAAATTGTAGGAAGAATACCAAGCATTACCTCACCTGTCCCTCCATTGATAGTAATTGGCTCACCTTTATTTACTTTTACATTCCCTACAGAAAAGAAATTTCCACCTTTATCAAGATAAAGTCCATTTACACTACAAATGCACGGTTTACCCATTCCTCTTGTAACAACAGCAGCATGCGAAGTCATCCCTCCCCGTGCTGTTATTATACCACTTGCAGCATTCATCCCATCAATATCCTCAGAACTTGTCTCTGATCTTACTAAAACTGCTTTTTTACCTTGCTCCACAGCTTTTTCTGCGTCATTTGCATTAAATACTACATACCCTGAAGCAACACCTGGAGAAGCTGGCAGTCCCTTCCCTATTATTTTTTGATCACTTTTAATATCAAGAACTGGATGCAATAAACTATCAAGAATTTTTGGATTAATTCTTAATATTCCTTCTCCTTTTGTAATCACTCCTTCGCTTACCATATCAACTATTATACGGACAGTAGCTTCAGCTGTGCGTTTGCCAGATCTAGTCTGTAAAATCCATAACTTACCATCCTGAACAGTAAATTCAACGTCTTGCATATCTTTATAATGCACTTCAAGTTTTTTACATACATCACACAATTCTCGGTACACGCTTGGCATCAATTTCTCCATGGTATTTTCTTGCTCCCCATTAACTGACATAGGAGTGTAAACACCAGAGACCACATCTTCGCCTTGAGCATTAACCAAAAATTCACCAAAAAATTTCTTTGCTCCGGTTGAAGGATTACGTGTAAATATCACACCAGTTGCAGAATTATTATTTAAATTACCAAAAACCATTGCTTGCACATTAACTGCGGTTCCAAAGGTCTCAGGAATATTATTTATCCTTCTATAGGAAACAGCCCTGTCATTCTGCCAAGAAGAAAATACTGCATTCACTGAGCTGAATAACTGTTCTTCAACACTTTGCGGAAAATGTTTATCAGTTTTTTCATATACTATTCTCCCAAAATCGTTGACAACCCTCTTTAAAACGTCAACATCAAAATCAGATAAACCTTTTACTCCTTTCCTTTGTCGCTCGTCATCAATAACACTCTGGAATAAGTGATAGTCAAGCTGCAGCACAACACTTGAGTACATCATGATGAAACGACAGTAGCTATCATAGGCAAAGCGTTCTCCACTTTTTTTTGCAAGCCCAACAACAGTTGCGTCATTTAGGCCAACATTCAAAATTGTATCAAGCATACCTGGCATTGAACTTACACTGCCAGAACGTATAGAAACCAGTAAAGGATTTCCTGAGCCTCCAAATTTACAACCAACATCACTTTCGAGCATTACCATGTACTTTTTAATTTCATCACGTAAATTATCAGATAACCCCTGCTTACAAGCAGAGGTTGGAATTGTAAAACCAGGTGGAACAGGAATACCAACGTTACACATTTCCGCTAAATTTGCACCTTTTCCTCCTAGCAGATTCTTCATTTCTGCACTGCCTTCACACTTGCCTCGGCTAAAGTAATATATTAACTTTTCTCTCATTTAATCTTTACTCACAAACACATTATATATGCTTCTAACAAGCTCATCCTGGCTTGAAACCATAGGGTAATAAATTTTACAAAATTTAGCAACAGCGTTTCTTATAATAACATTAGTAAAGCTAAACAACAAATTATTAAATAATTATTAATTGAGGATATACAACGTAAGGAATTTTAATAATTCTCATATGGACCTTTGAAGCTTCTTAATACGTATAATAACTACTATACCAACAAGAATATTTTCTTGACACTGAGAAAAATAAAGACACTCTCATTCTTTCTTGAACGGCATTTTAGGCGTTACTAGCTTAACTGCAACCTAACGTTGAATTTTAGCTACTATTCCTAGACTCCTAAATTGTTACTAAAAAGCAAGGCACCATTAATGTTTCTTATAAAGTTTTTCCAGGCTTTATATACGTAGCAGAAATCCAACTCACTAGGATTAAGAAGTCTTGAAAGCGTCCTCAATATTATACGAGCTAAAATTCACTTAAATCAAGTAGACCAAGAGACAATTACCATAAACTTCAAGGAAATTACCTCATAGTTGTTACTGATTGCATTACTTTTCTAGATAAGGCCTAACTATAAATCAAACCACACTATTCAGAATGAGAATATTAATGAATATGACTTAAAGACTTTTATTTTGTATTTATGAGCTACTGAAATTCATAAAAGAGAGCTATCAAGAAATATAATAGAAAAGTGGTCTTATTTTTTGATATGTAGCTAAAAATAAGAGGGCCTAAAAAAATATTAAGCAACAACTTAATAATAAAAACAAGCTTATAAAGAGATAAGTAAGTTTAACTAGTCGGAGAAGAGGAGTTATTAGCATATGAGCAAAGAAAAAAACGTCTAGTAAGATTAGATAGCTACTTTTGCTCAAAACTTATGAAAGTGCTAAAAAGTCAGAAAAATCTAAGCGACTAAAAATTCATTTAAGATCGTACCTCTATAGATGGTACAGCTTAAATCATTAGCTTTTTTATTAACAATAATCAAAAAATTGAGAGATATGATTTAAGTTAGCAGAGCAGATTTTAAATATTAAGTAATGAAGCTAAAATGCGAATTTCAATACTTTATCGTAAGCATCTAATTTTAATTCAAGATCAAGTTTATGCCTCTGTGTTATCAAATAAATTACACAAGTTAACGCTTTAAAGAAAAAGCCATTTTTCTGGCTGCATGCTTTAAAAGCATACTGTCGAATCGACAAGCAGCATAGCAAAATTTTTTCACCTGCAGTGTATTTACATTCTTTAGTATCTTACCACTTTCTAATTAAGTTGCTAAGCTTATACTTATATATAAGCTTGCACTTCGAAGTTTCATTATCTCTTTTTTTAAATCAGCTCTAAACTCACAATTGAACTCATAACAAATAGCTCACTAAAACTCAACACTACTGCAACTCTCTCACTAGTATACCCAATTACATATCCATAAACAGATTATTTACTTATGTTTATAATGGGTTTACAATCCTTACTGCTACTAGAAATAAAAAGTGTCACTTCTTTTCAGCTCTCTTCCTCACTAACTAAGCAAAGATTACAATACTAACTTTAATATAGTACAAAATCTATCTTTTTTATGATAGTTTTGCTGATACAAGTAAGAATTCATATCTAGTAACCCACATTTTCTCTACTTTTAGTAGTCCCTTGTTCTACTACCGGATTTATGTAAACTCTAATCTACCACTTTTCTATGTTTTTCTACTGTACACCTACTGTTATTTTACCCCTTAAATAATCACAGAAATAAACACACTTGACTCCATTATTCAAATCATTGACTACACCTTCTGTAGAATAAAACCAAAAGAAGAGTTTAAACCACCAGTAAGCAAGGAATAAACATCTACACAAACCTATATTTATTAATGTATTCATAATACTAAAGCCCATCACACGTTGTGCCAGCAACTATATAAATGATACTTACTTCAAAATCAGCATAGCATAGATACTGCTACTTCTTTTCCAGTTAAGGTTCTATTCACTTTACAAGTTCAGCTAGTTCTATAACTACAGGATAATTACCTTGAACATCTTTTAATTTATAATTTAGTAGACATGTAAGTTTAAACTTAGTAATAAGTTTTCCCATTTCACTCCCTTTTGACAATGTTTGTATAATATTTTATAAATTTGTTGTATTAGCCCTTTAAAAGATTGTTCATATCTTTCGATAGGCTTCGTTAAATTTTTCTACCAACACTTGTCTTTTGTACTAAGCAAGAGTGCTCTAGGTAGAGTTCATCTCACATCCTTTATTATATTAATTCTTCTATATTTTATTAACGTTAAATCACTAACCACGTACCACATCGTTGATTCCTGCTACTATTTTTTGAAATTCACTACTACTACCTCTGTTACATCATATAATCACCAGAAACTGATGTAGAACCACATCTTTAAATTCAACTCAGGATATATTTTACAATCCTTAATATTTAAAACCGCTTGTGCAAATTGATCAACTATTACTATATTTACTCAATATTTGACAAATTTCCCTTTAATTGATTTAAAGTAAGCATTACACTGCTCTTCTTAGATAACTTCACAATTCACCCTTTATCACTAGTCTATATTAAATATAACAGCTACTACTTATCTTTTCTTGCATAATTTTTCCGTATTTTTATATTATATATACAAACTCTTCTGAATCTAGTCATAGTATTGATACTCTTAATATTTCGCACTACTGAAAACCAGCTTATACATTAGTCCACCAAACGAAAACCCTTGATAACTACACAAAATATTCCTCTACAAGCTGAAGCACACCCTCACCTCCAATTAACAGTACAAAAAAGCATATTCTATTTCATCAAAACTCAGCTATTTTTTTGTACCTACCTAAATTTATTCATCCACTGCTTTTTTGCAGGCTACAATTACAAGTATTACACAGTAGTTATACTCAATGCTCATATTTTTCTCATGTTATTTAATCGGTTACCCTACTCTTCTTCTACT
The DNA here is from genome assembly GCF_013365455.1 of Wolbachia endosymbiont of Dirofilaria (Dirofilaria) immitis. Taxonomy (GTDB): domain Bacteria; phylum Pseudomonadota; class Alphaproteobacteria; order Rickettsiales; family Anaplasmataceae; genus Wolbachia. Next base: position 308,649 of record NZ_CP046578.1, on the reverse strand, counting down.
ACCACATCCAAATAATATTTCCTTTATAACATGAGCAGTACCACAGACAATTGGAGACTATCCTAACCATAAGTTGAATGAACCTGAAGTTTTTTTAATCTTACCTATACATTACCTTTTGTTTGGTATCAAGGCTATAAATATTCCATTACTAAATTTATCCACCAAAAAGAACTCAAGACCCTACTGGACCAATAACCCGACACCAACCGAACCAGAAATGCAGCTAGTTTAGCTTTAAGTTGATGATAAAATTATCGTAGATATAACAATCCTCCTTTTTAATAGACTTTTTTTGAAACTATCAAGTGTAAGTCATCTCACGACACCATTTTCGTACAAACTATCTCAACAAAATAAACGCCTACATATGTATGTGGCCACTGTAAAAAAACCTCTTTACTTATAAGACTAGCAAAACGCTACTAAGCTATATAAATAATAGACTGTACGAGAAGCTACACAGAAGTTAGCTTATAGATACAGAACCTCCTAAGATTCAGAAAAAATGTAATGCAGATACAACAAGAGCATATGTATACTTTTGTACACATTAAAGTAAAAATACATTAAACTTCTATAGAACTTTATCGTTTAACAGAAAAACTTACAAGTAAAGAAAAACTCTAATTCCAAAAACATTCTTATTGCTAATAATAATGGAGCTACAAAAATATATTAAACAATTTTTTGTCACCCCACCCAGGGAACTCAATTTTAACCAAGTAATTGCATAATAAGAATTAGATTTCAGCATTACACACTATAGTTTTATCTCAGAAAGTTCCCATTAATCACGGTAAAGAAAATCACTTACAATTGCTATAACAACTAGTGTAGGAACATGACGTGCCTTATGATTCAATAAATATAGGTTTCTATTTGGCTTTACAGTAAGTATTTCTAAATGACCTCGAAAGCAGATATTACCATGCTTATCTTCAATAGCCTCTATTATTCCATCATTGGAAAATGCTACAACTTTATACCCAAGTAACTCCAATTTCTTTCTATTTTCTAGCGTATTATTTATTGCTCCTGAATAAGCACCCAGAAAATATGTTAAAAACCAGCCGTTCTCATCAGGCAGCAAAAACTTAGCCACTACTTTTGCTAAGCGGCTATTTGGAATTATCCTTACCTGCTGGAGGGGAATGTCTTCTTGCTGTGGATTAGGTGTTGATCTTGAATGAAACCTTCGCTTTTCTTTATCACTTACAAGATCTGTCGCGTTTACTACTTCAATCCCTTTTGCATTCATAATGCTTTGTAAGCCGCCGCACATAGCAAGTAAGTGAATTGCAGGATTGCTATTTACTATTTCCATAATTGCTTCAATAACAAGCTGACGGCAAGAAGTAGGAGAAAGTGGTCCAGAGTATGAATTGTAGTAACTCCCTAGAATAAATATTCTATTTATTTTGAACTCCTCAATGAACTTTGCAACTTTAACTTTTACTCTATTCAATATTAGCTTCCTTGCCAATATTTCATCTTGTTTTGCGAGATTAAATGACTCTGCCTGGATTTTTTCAAGGTTAATTATCTTATCGTAGTCAATCAGTACAGTTCTTGCCTTCCAATTATTAAACATTTCATAAATATTTTGAAATAAACCAACCTCATATGAATATATTTCTTTCTCTGTTTTTAATAAACCAACAACTATATTTCTATTTATTGAGTATAAACTTCTATCAGTGTTTGTATAAGCGATACCATTGAATAATAGAACTATGCTTAATAAGATGCTAAATAATTTATTATATGTTATCTCACTTACATTCATGTAAGTGAGATAACATATAATAAATTATTTAGCATCAAAAAGAAGGAAAACTTAACAAGAAAGAAAAAGTGGCCTGAGCAGGAATCGAACCAGCGACACAAGGATTTTCAGTCCTTTGCTCTACCAACTGAGCTATCAGGCCAACCACGTGCTTCCATTCTTAGATAAAAAATGTTATCGTGTCTATTAAAAGTTTTTAATAGCAATTTTCATAAAAATAAAGGGTGGACACTAGTAATAGAACAGGAATTTACCCAGGTACATTTGATCCTATAACCTTTGGGCATATTGATATAATAAAAAAGGGCGTATAAATTAATCAATAAATTAATAATTGGTGTTACAGAAAACACTAATAAGTACACTACTTTTAACGCAAAGCTACGTACAAGCATGGTCAAAAATGAAATCAAAAGGTTAAGAATTAGTGCAGACGTTGTATCTTTTAATGGGTTATTAATGAAGTTCGCAAAAGAGCAAAATGCTTCTATTATCATTAGAGGACTTAGAGCAGTATCAGATTTTGATTATGAGTTTCAAATGAGTTGGATAAATTATAAACTTCTTCCTGAAATTGAGACTATATTTCTTCCTGCCTCTGAAGACACTCAGTTCATCTCATCAAGTTTTGTAAAAGAAATAGCGAGATTAGGAGAAAGTGTTAGCAAATTTACTTCAGAAAGCGTTCAAAAAGAACTGATTAACCTAAATATGAATAGAGCAAGAAGTAAAGAATAATGTTTATTTTCCACTCTCAAACATATATATTTAACACATAAAATAGTATAAACCAAAGGAGCAGCATGACAGAAGTAAGAAATAATAGTGTAATAGTTTGTTGCCGTGGTGATGAGGACGACGAAGGTTTCGGCCATCCGCTAATATATTTATATAAAGAAAAAGGAAGAACGTTCTGCCCTTACTGTAATAAACCAATGGATGAAGAATTTAAATCTAAAGAATCTAAACTTACTAATAAGTGCATTATGACAGGAGCTAATAAAAGGAAAAGAATCCATGGATGAACTTTAATAGCATTTCATTTTCTAAAGCTAGCTAGTTTACATAGATAGCAATAAGAGGAGCAGTGAAGATGAAACTGTCCATACGATCAAGTACTCCTCCGTGACCAGGTATCATACTTCCACTATCTTTAACATTATAAGCTCTTTTGATAAGTGATTCAGTAAAATCACCAAGTTGTGCTAGAATAGCAACCGTAAGTCCAATTACCGGAGAATAAAAAATTGAAAATAAACTTAAAAATACTGACCCAAAAGTCGTACATATTATTCCAGCTAAAGCTGCACCAAAAAGACCTAACCAAGTCTTTCCAGGACTAATAATCGGGCAAATTTTAGCCCCACCAAAATTCTTACCAAACAGATACGCAGTGACATCAATACTCCAAACGGTCAAGATGAGCCATACTAATGTATATTTCCCTTGCGGTAGATTATATAAGTATATCAACGAAGCATTCGGCAGTGCAATCAATGCTAACGCGAAAACACATAAGATCCTGCTTCCCCGAGTCAGATTATACCATTCAAAAGAAGATAGAACCGCTATCGAAAAAACCAGTAGGTAAAATGATAAATCACTAAAATACATAGCAAAAGAGAATATAAGCAATATTATTATTGAAGACAGTACTCTAATTATAAAATTATTATCTACCATATCTTTTCTCTCTTTTTGCGTAGTCTTCTAATGCTCTGCTTAAATCTTGACAAGAAAAATCAGGCCATAAAGTATCACAAAAATACAACTCAGCATAAGCTGCTTGCCATAACAAAAAGTTACTTAACCTTTTTTCACCACCAGTACGAATCAACAAGTCTAGCTTTGGTAAATCTTTAGTATATAAAAATTGTTCAAATCTATCTTCTGACACATAATCAATATTTTCTTTTATTATATTACTTATAGCATGTATAATTTCTTGTTTTGCTCCATAGCTGACCGCTACAGTAAGTAATAAGCCATCATTTTTACATGTCATTTCTTCTACTTTTTTTATTTGATCAAATACTTTTTGAGGTAACAGATTTAAATTTCCAACAAAGTTCAATTTAATATTATAGTTACAAATAAAATTAACTTTATCCTCATTTGCCAAAGCAAAGTAAAATAAATCAAATATACAATCAATTTCTTCTTTAGGCCTGAGCCAATTTTCCATAGAAAATGCATATAAAGTTAAACATGGTATAGTTAAAGTTATGCAATACTTAGCAATGTCATACGCAACCTCACTACCCCTTTTATAACCATCAACCTTTACCCTCCCCTGCTTATTTGCCCATCTACTATTACCATCCATTATAATTGCTAAATGTTTTGGTAAAGATTCTAGATTTAACATTCAAATTTAATCAGGTTTTAACTTGAGCAAAGTTCTTTTGGATTTCAGCATGCATCTGGAGAGTATTATCCCAATGCTCCAATACTGAAATCCGGAAACTTTGATTGCAAACAACAAGCACACTAGGTCGATGAGCATAAAAGAACCAATCTTACATTATAAATACAATATTTTTAATAAAATTACTAAAAGCTAGACTCCAGTATCGGAGCACTGGGACAACATCCTTTAAAGTAATTTGCTTATCTTTACTACTGAAGGCTTCTTTCATGTCAACTTAGCGATATAGTATTTCCTTTTCTTTAATGGACAACTCATTATCAATCCTTTTGATACTATCATCAGTAATATCTTGTATTTGCTTTTTAGCACCATGAAAATCATCTTTTGAGATTTCTTTATTTTCCTGCATTTCCCCTATTTCTTCCATAACATCTCTGCGTATATTTCTAACGGCAACACGTGCATTTTCAGCAAACTGGTACAATAATTTTACTAATCTTTCACGAGCTTCTTGCGTGAGATCTGGAAGAGTTATACGTATAACATTACCTTCAATCACAGAGTTTAAATTTAGATTAGCACTTAATATAGCATTTCTTACCTCACCTATAACACTAATGTCCCAAACCTTAATTGATAAAGTTTTATTATTTACAACCGAAATGTCAGCAACCTGATTTAGCTTTTGATGTCCACTATTGATATTTACAACTATGCCATCTAGTAATGATGAACTAGCTCTACCGGTACGTATACCCTTAATATCATTATGAAAAGACTGAACAGTTTTTAGCATCTTTTCTTTCATTTTAGTTCTTACTTTATTCAACATAAATTACCTATCATTTACAGCCTGACGAAATTACAGTACAAGTACCAAGGCCCTTAATAATATTGATTATTTTTTCCTCTTTTAAAGAAAAAACTATAATTGGAATAGAATTCTCACGCGCAAGAGAGATGGCTGATGCATCCATAACTTTTAAATCACGTGTTAACAAATCCATATAAGAAAGCCTATCATACATTACAGCATTTTCATTTTTTTCCGGATCAGCAGAGTACACACCGTTTACTTGGGTACCTTTCAGGATAACATCACAATTCGTTTCAACAGCACGTAGAGCCGCAGCTGTATCTGTAGTAAAAAATGGATTACCTGTACCAGCTGCAAAGATTACTACTCTGCCTTTTTCCAAATGACGAATAGCTTTTTTCCTTATGTAAGGCTCACATATAGTAGTCATAGGTATTGCAGACAACACTCTAGAACTTACTGAATTTTTTTCCAAAAAGCTTCGCAAAATTAAAGCATTAATTATGGTTGCAAGCATCCCAATATAGTCACTGCTTGCTTTTTCACAACCACTTAAAAATGTAGATGCACCACGAAAGATATTACCACCACCAACTACAATACACACCTGAACCCCAAGCTTATAAATATCAGCTATACCTTTGCACAATTGATCTATAACTTCCATATCATGACCAAAATGCCGTGACCCCATTAAAGCTTCACCAGAAATTTTGAATAATACCCTAGAGTATTTTATTAGCTTACTTTCTTCATCTGTTGCAGCAGTCATTTCTAACTACTTAATTTTTATTACCCAAAACAAGTAACTTATAATCAGACAATTTAATAGAAGAATTCACATTCAACTCACTCAACTTTATAAAATCAGAAACTTTCATCTTATCATCTTTAATGAACTTCTGCTCCAACAAAATAACTTTTTCATAATACTTGGCCATTAGACCATCTACTATTTTCTCTGTTATTTCTTCAGGCTTACTTAAACTATTTACTTGTTCCTCAATCATAAAACGCTCACTATTTAATCTTGCATAACTTAAACCATCTATAGAAAGAGCTTCAGGCTTCATAGCAACTACATGCATTGCTATTTGCTTTCCAATTTCCTGTAGCTTTAACTGATCACCTAATGATTGCAATGCAACTAAAGCTCCAACTTTACCTAGGTTACGCATATCACCATGTACATAGCCAGCGATAATTCCATCTTTAATTTCCAGGTAACAAAGTTTGCTCAGCTCTACTTTCTCACCAAAAACAGATGCTGTATTCATAATAGCTTCTTGCACTGTACCAACACCTTCATACTTAGCATCTTTTAAATCATCAACACTAGTACAGCGCTTTCGATAAGCAATTGATACTAAATTTAAGATTAACTTTATAAACTTCTCATTCCTCGCAACAAAATCAGTTTCACAATTGAGCTCTATCAATACACCACGGTTTTCACTTAAATGCATAGTAATTAGCCCATCTAAAGTTACCTTGTTAATCTTTTTATCAGCTTTAGCAAGACCAATTGCACGTAACCTGTTAATGGCCTTTTTGATATCACCATCACACTCTTCTAACGCCTTTTTACAATCACTCAAACCAAGTCCTGTTCTACCACGCAGTTCTCTTATACTACCTAGACTCATTTTCATTTACTATCACCTCCTTTCTATGAACTTTACTATATCCCTTTTTAACCTCTACAACACTATTTCCTTTCTCTTGAATAAACTCACTACCTTTTACATTACCAACCTTAACTCCAGATTTTGCTAAACTGGATTCTATCCCTGATAATATACAGTCAGCAGCTAACCTGCAATAAAGCTCTACTGATTTTCTTGAGTCATCATTTCCTGGTATAGGATAAGTAATATCATCTGGACTGGAGTTAGTATCAAGTACTGCAGCTATTGGAATTCTTAATTTTTTAGCTTCTTTAACTGCAATGTGCTCTTTATTAGTATCAATAACGAACAAAATATCTGGAATTGCTCCCATTTCCCTAATGCCACCTAATGCCTTATCAAGTTTTTGTCTCTTCTTTTCAATATTCCCTAATTCTTTCTTCGTTAAAATTCTATTTCCATTATTTAAAATTTTCTCACATTGGATTAAAGTCTTTATTGAGGAAGAAACAGTCTCCCAGTTAGTAAGCATACCACCTAGCCAACGATAATTTACATAATATTGACCACAACGAATTGCTTCACTTGCAATAATATCCAAAGCCTGAAATTTCGTGCCAACAAATAAAACACGACCACCCTGAGATGCAACGTCATATAAAGCTCTCATTGCTACCTGTAGCAGTGGTAATGTTTTCCGCAAATCAATTATATGTATACGATTTTCTTGATGTATCCCATATATATATGGAGCCATTTTTGCATTCCATCGACTAACCTTATGACCAAAATGCACACCAGACCCAGCTAAATCACGTATAGTGATTTCAGGCAAATTTACCATCCTAATTCCTCCAAACGGTTCATCTTCACATGGCACAATCTCTATCTGTATAAGCCATACATGAAATTAAATTATTTTTATGATAATATAAAAGAGACCAAAACGCAAATAAAAATATTGACAAAAGGTAGTGTACCCATTAGCCTTAAAAGCAAAGCCCAAAAATGGGGGTGTAGCTCAGTTGGTTAGAGCGCATGCCTGTCACGCATGAGGTCATGGGTTCAAGTCTCATCACTCCCGCATGTAAATTTCCATATAATCTAAATCTAGTATATTATCCTTTTCTTACCTAGCTTAGATATATAACTGTATAGCAAACGAATTGCAGATAACGTCAATAAATTCTAACTTCATTAGCTATAAGCAAAACAGACCCAATTCTAAAAAATGCTAAAACTACTTACATAAAACTATTTTATTCTTAGTACTCAAATATTCTGTATCTGTTGTAATGACTTCACTTCCAGCTTGCTACTCTTTAAATATTGGATTGCAAGCACTAGTGCCCTGCCTCCAGAAGCTGTAGTACTGTAAGCAATATTTTGCGAAATAACAGCTCTACGAATATCTTTGCTGTCTGAGGCCGATTCTACACCTTTTGAAGTATTGATTACCAGACTTATTTTTCCATCTTTAAGCATATCAACTATATTAGGCTTGCCTTCTCTTACCTTATTCACAGCTTTTGCAGCTATACCATTATTATTTAGATACGAAGCTGTACCCCTGGTGGCATATATCTCAAAACTCAGTTCCTTTAGCATTCGTGCAACTGACAACATGTACTCTTTATCATCATCTTTTACTGAAATCAGAGCTTTTCCTTCTGTTGGCAACCTATACCCTGCACCCATGTACGCTTTCGCGAGCGCAGCCTCGAAGGATGAGTCAATTCCCATCACTTCTCCCGTTGACTTCATTTCAGGACCAAGTAGAATATCAACTCCTAAAAAACGAGAAAATGGGAAAACAGCAGCTTTAACTGCAAAGTGATCAATAGATTTTTTTTCCTGGTCTAATTTCTTACCTAAGATAACCTGAGTGGCAAGCTTTGCGATAGGAATATTGATTACTTTAGAAATAAAGGGAACTGTGCGACTAGCCCTTAAGTTCACTTCAAGTATATATATATTATCTTCTTGAACGGCAAATTGAATATTTATTAGGCCTTTCACTTTTAATTCAAGAGATATTTTTTCAGTTTGCAATTTAATTTCCTTTACAATTTTGTCACTTAACGTATTTGCTGGTATCGAACAAGTTGAATCACCGGAATGAATGCCAGCCTCCTCAATATGCTCCATAATCGCTGCAATGAAAACTTTTTCCCCATCACATATAGCATCAACATCAATCTCAATTGCATTCACCAAGAATTTATCAAGCAACAAAGAGCCATGTCCAAAAATTTTAGTTTGACTAAGAACATATTCCTTGAAGCTATCAATATCATACTTAATTGACATGGATTGACCACCTAAAACGTAGGATGGCCTAACTATTAACGGAAATCCAATCTTCTCTGCGTTAGCTAACGCTTCTTCTACTGAATAACAAACAGAATTTTCAGGTTGTTTTAAATTAAGTTGTAAAACAAGATTTCTAAATTTCATGCGATCTTCAGCAAGATCTATAGAATTAAAAGATGTACCTAATATATTAAAACCCCTTTCATTTAGTGTTTTAGCTAATTTCAAAGGCGTCTGACCACCTATCTGAACTATAACACCCAATAGTGTGCCATTCTCTTGCTCTTTACTTAGCACCTCAAGTACATCCTCTTCAGTTAATGAAGCAAAATACAAACGATCAGCAGTATCATAATCAGTGGAAACAGTTTCAGGGTTACAATTAATCATTATTGTTTCATATCCCATTTCTTTAGCAGCAGAAACCGCATGCACACATGCATAGTCAAACTCAATACCCTGACCAATACGGTTTGGTCCACTACCTAAAATAACAACCTTTTCTCTGTCAGAAACGTTTGCTTCACATTCTGCTTTATTTATAATCTCTCCTTCATAGCAACCATACATATAAGCAGTATTGGATTCAAATTCAGCTGCACAAGTATCTACTCGTTTATAAACAGGATTAATGCTAAACTTTTTTCTTATTGCTTCAACTTGCTCTATCTCTATACGATCCGACGTAGTTCTAGCATTTGAAACTGGAATCTGCATTTGAACCCCAGCATCAGCTACTTGGATAATAGAAATATGGTCATTACTTAAATTTGCCAGCCTTGCATCTGAAAACCCCATCTTTTTCAGTTCTAATATCTCATGTGCAGCTTCAGGCAAACCAGTTTCTTTAATTTTCTGTTCAGCTAAGATAATTTGCTGTATGTTCTGTAAAAACCATGGATCATACCTTGTAATCGAATTTATTTCTTCTATACTCATCCCGTGACGCATTGCGTCAGCAGCGGCCAGTAATCTGTTTGGTAGTAATTTTGCTAATTGAGATTTTATATGATTAACATCTGTACCCTTAGAGAATACTTCATCAAGTCCTGTAAGACCAGTTTCAAGTGAACGGAAAGCTTTTTGTATTGATTCATTAAAAGTACGTCCTATAGACATTACTTCTCCCACTGATTTCATGGAAGTTGATAATTCACAATCCGTTCCCTTAAATTTCTCAAACTCAAAACGAGGAACTTTAGTGACAACATAATCAACCACTGGCTCAAACGCAGCAGGTATAGTCGGTGCACAGTCATTGCGTATTTCATCAAGAGAATAACCAATAGCAAGCTTAGTTGCAACTTTTGCTATGGGATAGCCTGTCGCTTTTGAGGCAAGTGCAGAAGAGCGAGAAACCCTTGGATTCATTTCAATCACAACAAGACTTTCATCTTCTTTAGGATTGACTGCAAATTGAACATTTGCACCACCAGCACTAACATCAATTTCTCTAAGTATTGCTATAGACGCATTTCTCATTTGTTGGTACTCCGCATCACGTAGAGTTAAAGCAGGAGCAACAGTAATGCTGTCACCTGTATGGACTCCCATAGGATCAATATTTTCCATTGAACAAACCACTATACAGTTATCTTTACAATCACGAATAACTTCCATTTCATACTCTTTCCAACCGATAATAGATTCATCTATCTGAACCTCACGTATTGGTGAAATTTTTAGAGCGTTCTCTGCAATGTTGAAAAACTCTTCCCTATTATATGCTATACCACTACCTGCACCACCAAGAGTAAATGATGAACGAATGATCGCAGGCAATCCAACATAATCTAGAGCTTCCTTCATTTGTCTTCTATTTTTTATAATCACACTTTTAGGATACTTTAGTCCTATTTTATCCATAGACTGGCGAAATAGCTCTCTATCTTCCGCTTTTTTAATTGCTTCTTTACTCACACCAATAAGCTTTATATTATATGTATCCAATATCCCATCATCTGCAAGCTTCATTGCACAATTCAAAGCAGTTTGTCCACCCATCGTTGGTAATATTGCATCTGGTTTTTCCTTAATTAAGATTTTCTCTATGATCTCAGGCAATATAGGTTCAATATAAGTTACATCAGAAAATTCAGGATCAGTCATTATAGTTGCAGGGTTAGAGTTCACCAAAATAACTTTATAACCTTCACTCCTTAACACCTTACAACTTTGAGTTCCTGAATAGTCAAATTCACATGCCTGACCTATGACTATTGGACCCGCTCCTATTACTAATACAGATTCTATATCCGTACATTTTGGCATAATTAAAACAACAATCCTTACTTGAGTAATGTTACCAATCTTTCCTATAAATGCGAATCTTTATTAAACTTATGAGCTATATAACCAGATAAAAACCATAGGTAACTTTAAATTAGTATAGTTCCTTAAAGAACAACATTTGCGTAACCTGTTAAACAGATTTACTCAATGGCAATATTTCTCCTGATATATTACAATCACTAGAAGCCAATTCTACAAACTTATCTGTTAGTTTTTCAGGTAATACTAGTTCAGGTACATCCTTTCCAGGAAAGGCTTGCTTATACATTTCGCTGTCAATAGGTCCCTCCGGATATACAGCATTTACGCACAATTTTGTATATTTTGTCTCAGATGCATATATCTTTACCATGATTTCTAGTGCAGCTTTACTTGCAGCATAAGGCACCCAATACGGGTAAGAAGATGGAGAAAGTGTCACTTCTGAAGTCATAAATATCACCCTCCCAGAACTAGATTTCTTTAGCACAGGGTCTAAATTCTTCAGCAAGTACCAATTAGCAGTAAAATTTGTATTCATTACATTCTGCAGCTCTTCAAGTTCACAGTCGTGAATAGGATTCAACTTACCTAAAATTCCAATACATGCAACTAATATATCAAGTGCTCCAGATTCTGATAATTTCAAATTCTCCATCATATTTGCTAGTATTTTTACATTTTCAAAATCTAAAAGATCAAGCTGAATTAGCTTTACAGAGCCTTCTTTAAATTCTTCAAGCTTTTCAATTTCACCATACAGTGGCCTAAGATTATCAACAGACCTTGAAACTAAAATTACATACGCACCCTCCCTAATAAACCTCTTCGCAACAGCAGACCCTATTTCACCTGAAGCCCCAGTAATTAAAGCTATTTTGCCTTCTAATTTACCCATTCATTTCTCCTCAGCGAAATCCATTAAAACATCTTATCTGAAAATTAAACTTTGCTCCATATATAAAAATTAAACTCATCATATAAAAAAATAGTAATGACACTACCACACCACCTAAACTTCCATATATTAAATCTAGTTGGCCAAAAGAAGCTTTCAAGTATTGCTTAAAAATTAAAGCAGAGATTGTCCAAAGCACAACAGCTACACAAGATCCAGGAAACACATCTGACAGGCTTTGTTTTATATTTGGTAATATAAAATATAGCCAAGAGGCTACTATAAAGAGCACAAATTCAATAAGGATATATTTTGTATAACCAAGTCCACGATAAGAGAAACCCATTAGAATTGGCGCTGATGCAGAGAATATTATGGTTAGAGTTATAATAAACGTAATTGCTAAAAATTGTAATATACTTAATATTCTCCTTAATATGTAAGGAGGAGAAACTGGAACTTTGTAGGCTTTATTTAATATCGTTCTAAGTCCTTCAACCGTTGATGAAGCAGTCCAAATAGCCCCTACAATTGCTAAAGTCAATAAACTATGTGGCGGACCTGATATTATTTCCTCAATGCGTGGCATCAAAGATGCTAAAATGTCTTGTGGCATATTGTCAATTATAGATGTCCAGCCGATATTATATTGATCTAAGAAGTTTGTAAATGTTGACGCCAAAGCCATCAAGACAATGAGAAAAGGAAATATTGACAATAGGATTAAAAATGATAAGTACCCTGCATGTTCCATTCCGTCATTATAAATTGTATCAATCAAAGCGCGATAAAGACAATAAATAATGTTATAAAACTTCCGCAGTAACTTATTCACTATAATATAAACTACTAGATAGAATATTTTAAATGAAATAAAATATATTTTTAAGCAAAAATCCCCTCAATGACACTGAAAATTGTTACAAGTCCTTTTTTTACCATTCCAGGCTTCTTGACGCTAATTTCAAAGCCATAAAAAACTATAAAAATTACTTGACAAATTTTAACAACTTTATTAATGTAACATTAAGGGGAGTTTTCACTCCAAAATTCATTTAATCTGCAGGTTCAATAAAAAAAATTCAGTAAAAAATCTTTAAAGCTTAAAGTATCTTTTTTCACAGATTACATAAGACTATAGTAGTTGCATATCCCTTAGACTTCTTCTACACATAGTTAAATCATCACATTTAAACTAGCTGAAGGATCATCAGTGCTAATTTAGGAAATTAGAGAATTAAAGCCACAGATTATAATTTTTACTCCTTTAGCAAATTTTTAAGTATTTATAGCTAAAGTAGCTTAGGATTACCAATATCACGCTATCTATTAGCAATAGTACTATATTGAAACACGCCGGATTGACAAAAGTTATAACACCTCGGTCAAATTTCACAACGTGTTTTTTTGATTTGCTAGGGTGATTTTATATCTGATAACTCCACCTGCCTCTTGTAAGCAACGCTCTCAATTTCACTTTTCATCAAAAAAGCCTTACGTACTACCCCAGAAGCAAAAATTATCTGGGCTATAAAACTTTTCTTTCCTTTTGAGTACAACAACTGTCTACAGCTTTTTTGTAGCTATAAAAATTATAGTCCCTTTGAAATAGGTCAACCTATATAGTAGTTTGAAGTTGAGTTCTTACTCCTTTAACTTCTCTTTTCATTTATTACAAGGTAGTTAATTAATCCTACACCATTATGCTAACCTCAGTTTGGGTTGATATAATCATTATCTCTCTTAAACCTCTTATTACCGTAATATATTATATAATTACTTTAAACTCTTCTACACAACTCCACTTTTTTCCATGCACTTGCTAACATACTTTCTCTTTCCTTAAATTAACGTTGAAGCTTTTTTTATTCTCCTCATATTTCTCTCGTTTAACCTATTTGCTAGTAAACTACCACCTATATTAGATTCCTGATTTGCTATTTAAATTTCTTTTTCTTTTCGCAGATGATTCAACTCTTTAGCTAACTCTTGATTCTTTAACTGTTCCTCTATTCTATTTATTGATTATGCCTTGCTTTCCCTTATCCAATTAGCTTATTCCTTTATTATTTTCCTCTACTATTCTCCCACTATAGTTTTTTAACTCTACATTTTCCTAAGACGCTCATTTCTTTCCTCTTTTTCCTATTTATGTCTCTTCATCACTACTAAACTCACTAACACTAAACAAAGACCTCTCCTATTTAAAGAGAAGAAAACATAAATTACTGCTCAACGCAAACAACTGTACGCAAATAGACCAAATCTTGTGCTAACATTTCTGAACCTACTTTTGATGAAACCATAAAAAATCGCTACAAGACTCAATGAAACTCAAAATATTATTTTCCCTGTTCACCTCTATATCTAAATTTCGACCTTCAACAAACATGCCTTTGTTTCTCCTCTACCCAATAAACTTCTTTCCCTGACATTGCTTTAATTCCTAAAATATATTTAAACCTAATTAACTATGCAAATGAATAAAGAAGAAACTTGAGCATTTATCTGTAATGTTATATAATAGTTAATCTAAACAGCCAGTATGGATAACACCATTATAAGAAAATATGATATTAGAGGTATAGTAGGTAAAGATCTACAGATCAATGATGGGTATGAGATAGGCAGGAAGTTTGGCCAAACTGTATCTAGTGTTTGTATAGGTTACGACAGCAGAATAGCCTCACCAAGCATAGAAAAAGAACTAATCAGAGGTCTAACTTTATCAGGAGCAAATGTTACACGCATTGGATTATGCTCTTCACCTATGCTTTACACTGCAACACAAATTATACAGGCAGACCTTGGCATTATGATTACTGCTTCACATAACCCTAGCAAGTATAATGGCTTTAAATTTTTCAGCAGTAAAAAAACATACTCGGACCAAGAAATAAGAGAAGTTACAAACAATCCGATTAAAAATAGTACAAAAATTGGAAGCTTAATTAACATAAATATATATAGTGAGTATATTCGCATATTAAAAAGTGTATTAAAGAACAATACTACACAAAAGCTAAAAATGGCCTGGGATTGTGGAAACAGTCCAGTAAGTGGAATTTTAAGGCACATCGAAACAATCTTATCTGGTCACACGCATATTATAGTCAATAACTCTATAGACGGAACATTTCCACTACATGATCCAGATCCCATAGAGAGAAAAAACCTCGCTCAATTAATCGATATTGTACAAAAAAATAAATGTGATCTTGGCATCGCACTTGATGGCGATGGTGATAGAATATGCCTAATTGATAACAGAGGTAACATCGTTTCTAACGATCATTTATTTATGATTTTTGCGCGTGAAGTACTAGAGAAATACCCACAAAGTAAAGTCATTGCTAATATAAAAATGAGCATGAAAGCACACGATTTCGTCAACAAGTTAGGGGGACAAGTAATTATTTGTGCTACTGGGCACTCACTAATTAAGAAGAAGATGCTAGAGGAAAAAGCAAAATTTGCTGGTGAATTAAGCGGGCACTTTTTCTTTTCTGAACTAGGTTTTGATGACGGAATGTATTCTGCTATTAAAGCTATTAACGTTCTGTTTAAGAAAAAACAAAGCCTATCTCAGATAATTGAGGATTTACCAAAGTTATATATCACCCATGAAGTGAAGATTGCAGTTGAAGACGAAAAAAAATTTCAAATAATTGAATTAATAAAGAAAATGCTAGAGCAACAAAATATCACATTCTCAGAGCTTGATGGTATCAAAGTAATGAATGACGATAATAAAGGTTGGTGGCTCCTTAGAGTGTCAAATACACAAAATTGCATTACAGCAAGATGCGAAGGAAATACCTTAGAAGACTTTGAACTCACTAAAAAAGTTTTGTTTTATTACATTGATAAAGTAAAGTTCCTTAATTGTAACTGTTAAAATAAGAATAGTTTATAAAAGTTTTAACTTTTATCCTGTTTTCTTAATCTAGTGAGCAGTCTCAAGGTACACATCAAGAAAGGGCTAATAAGTGTTGCTAGAGCAACACTTAACAATATTTAAACTAAAAACATTAACTAAATTTAGTTAATGTGCAAGAGAAGTTTTGTGTTCAAAAAGAATCAATTTGATGAAGTAAATGTGTAAAAATGTATATTGTATGAACAAATACTCAGAAAGGTAAACTCACATCACAAGGTATTCAGTAATAATAAAAAATTAAATTTTTTTAATAAAAAGCAATATAAAGATTATCAAAGTTAATATAGAAAAAGAGTGCCAAGTAAAAGAGAGAAGCATGAATGTGAAAATACAGCACTTTTAAAAAATATTATATTATAAAGAAAGCAACTAAAAAATACTATTATGACATAAAGATAGTACGATAAATTAAGTAGCAGAGGAAAAGTTACAAAAATGTAAAAAATAGACTACATTGGAAGCTATACAAGATATAAAAGTTACTATACTAATAAAATAAAAATAATATTACCTAAAAAGTAAAGAAAATTATAAAAAGTCAGATTGCTAACCTTCTATAGAACATAGTAAAAATATAACTATAATGGAAGAAAGCTATGCAAGTAAGACCTATTATATCATAATAGTACTGAGACTTTCATATAAGAGTATTACCTTTTAGAGAGAAGAAGCAAAATAGATAAACAAGGCAGCAATAAAAGTTCTAACTTAGAAACAGTTAAAATGATTCACACTACCAAACACAATATACACAGAAATCTATTGTAACTTGAGCACTTACAACACCACCGTTTTAGTTTCTTAGTCTATCTTGTTTTAACCAATAAATTACTTGTCATGTTCTTGCAATGCAACTTTGAGCTATACTATAATAAGGTAGATCAACGTATATTAGTTTTTTTTCATAGCAATATCTAAATGCTGGTCTTAAGATCATATCTGCTCAACTTAAGCTAATTGAAGATAAAGCAAGTACCAATAACTAAAATAGTAATCAGAACGCAGGTTGTATAGTTTTCAGCACCTTTACTATTTAAACTAATGTAAATCTTAGCGCTGACTGGAAAGTAAGATTCACTATATACTCTTTCTCTAGCTTGCAGGAGATCTTCTAATTTCTCTAACTCTAATACATAACTTTGCTCTTAAATAATTAATGGGCTAAAAAGCTATACGATAACTTTGTACTTCAAATAAGGCTCTCAAAGCCTTCTTGTAATTTCCTTCGTTTTCATATCGTTTGCTGAAGCACAATAAAAAAACTGTCAACATTTTTTATAATTAAAGGAAAGAAAAACATTGAACTTTATAGCTTCCTTCAACTCCAAAATTACGTTACCCAACCTCTATGTAATATGCAATATTCTATGAATTTTTGAAAAACTGTTTTTTTTGCTTAAGCTGGATCAGCTTATTGATCATAAGAAAATCCAAGCTAAGGTTCTTATCTTTTAGACTACTACCACATCTTACTTACATTAAGTAAGTAAATTTCCTTTCAATTCAAGTATTGCCTAGATTGATTAACCTAAAGTAACATCTTCAACTTATCCACGCCTCCTATTAAACAAACCCTTTTCATCGCTTCTGCTTTCTCATTGATTTACTCTTAAAAACACCATGCTATTACTAAAATGCAAATAACAACTAATAACATCATTAATAGCCATACCTATGTGCTATCACTAAATATCACTCATAACATAGTATTTCCGCAGGATCCTGTGCAGCTGCCTGCAATGCAGGAGCAATTGTTGCTAAAAACGATAAGAATAATGCAAGTACAGAAATATTTACTACATCTTGAGGAACTAATATTACTGGCAAGCTTGAAAAAAAGTATATCATAGGATCAAGCAGTTTAGTATTAGTGACATTTTCCAAAAACATTCTAATATTTTCAATATTGAGAGAAAAAATAATACCCATGCTACACCCAAGGCAAGTTCCTATAAAACCAATAAGCAGACCACAAGTACAAAATATGCGCATAATACTTCCACTCGTTGCACCAAATGTTCGCATAACTGCAATTGCAAACTTCTTTTCTTGCACTATAATCATTAAATTTGAAACAATATTGAATGCAGCTACAATTATAATCAAAGTAAGAATTAAAAACATTACATTCTTTTCAGTTTTTAAAGCACTAAGATAGTGGCTGTGTTGCAATTGCCAGCTTTCAGCTTTCATTCCCGTTTCCTTTTCTATAGCACTTGCTAGTTCATCAGCTCTAGCAATATCATCTACAAACACTTCTATATTTTTCACACTACCCTCATAATTAAAAAAAGCCTGTGCTGATTTCATAGGCATATATATCAAAGTACTATCATACTCAAACATGCCAGTATCAAATATTGCCACAACTTCATACTCTTTCATTTTTGGCATTACATCAAATAATGCATCAAATCCTTCAGGTGATATAAGCATAATTTTATCGCCATAATTAATATTCAAAGCTTCTACTAATCGAGCCCCTATTATTACTCCTTTATCAAACTCTCTTATATTACCCACAATTATATTATCTGTAATAGTAGTATTATAGAACAAGTCTTTAGTTGACACACTTCGCACTACACTGCCTGCAACTTTACCATTTGCCGCAACAATAATTTGATCATTGGTCATAGGAGTTGCTTTTAATACACCTGGAATTTTCTCGATAGATTTTGATACTGCATGGTAATCTGAATCTATGTTCCTATCAAAATAAACATTAATATGACCATCAATACCAAGTATTGAGTCAAGCAATTTTACTCTGAATCCGTTCATTACAGACATTACCACTATTAGTGTTGCAACTCCAAGAGCAACACCGACAATAGAAAATAAAGTCGTTATAGAACAAAACTTAGCATTCCTCGCCTGCAAATAACGAATAGCCATAGTAACTTCAAAGGTAATAGACATTATGAAATATTTTGAAGTTAAGCATTATATTCCTAAAACTTCATGTAATGATAAACTCTTCTTTGCTTTAAAACTAGAAATTTTTACTTTTCTAATTCTATAATAAATGATACTTAAGATTCTAATCTAGAGCATTTTGCTGTTATAAACTTTATCTAGTAAATTTCTTGTATTATCTTTCTGTTGCAAAACTTTTTCTTTTCTTTTAACTATATGCTTTCCAAGCTCTGTAAGACCTCATTACCTAAAATAAAGGACCTCTCTTTAGCATACAAAGTTTACACTCACGCAACATAAATCATAAAAATACAGTTAAATTTTTAAATTTATTCATGTAGCGCTTCATTTTAAACACAAGCATGCTAAAATTCCAGTAACGATAGTTACTCAACTTGCGCTCAAGTTTCTTTGCAGAACTTTCTCTACTACATAGTACTTTTCTTTCTGATTGCAAACTAAATGACCCTCCACCCTAAAAGGGAATTATAGAATCAGTTCCAGAGAAGCTACCTTAGGATATTTTTTTAAGCAGAGAAATATAGCAATTATACTGTTCCAGCTTCACTGATTTAAAAATTACTTTAATATTCTACAACACATATAACACTTCTTCAATCACTAACAACTTATATTCATATGTTTGTAGTAACCCATAGACACCTATAGTTACTTCTTAGCTTCAACAAAGTATTCTGAAACAGAGTACCATAACTAAATATTCCCTGAAGCTGCTTTAGTTTAAACACAGACCAAAGTAGAAAGCGACATCAACTTAAGTAATTACAAATTAGTGTATATGAGGCGTATCACCTTGCCCTTGTTGTGAATCTCTCCTATTCTGCTCTTTCCTAATGTAAATATTGCTGTCTCTCTGATTTTCAAACTCAGCCATCCTTTCATCAACTTCATTCCGTAACTTTTTTCTATTTAAGTTTTGTTCTCTAGATTTGTTTATACCTCCACTACTTCTGTTTACTCCCTTCTCTAAGCTTCCTTCAATAAATAGCCTCCTAGCATTAAGTTCTTTCCATGTACCTACAATCCTTTCATCATTTCTATCACTTAGTTTTTCCCTTTCTCCAATCCCAATAACACTAAGGTCTTTCATGAATTCTTCCCAGTACTCACCTAATTGATAATTCCACATGGTTAAGTAAGCATCACCATACTTTTTTTTATTTGCCACAAATAATAAAATTGGAGCTTTCAATACAGTAGCTCCTATATTTACTAAATTCTTCACTACTATTGCGGGAGTGAACAAAAGGTAACCACAAGATTTTGCAATTAGATTTTGTCTACTTATTAAATGCCTCCCTAACTTTACAGGAATAAAAGCTAGTAACTTAGCGCAAACCTTAGCTAAGCTTGCAGCAAAGACAATAGGAACGGATATAAGACTTTTATCTAGTTCAAGATTATTACCTTGAGCTCTAATTTCAAAAAAACTAGTACATAATTTCTTATAATCACTAGTGTACAATAATTTTCCATTCCTTCCTTTCTCATCAATGACTTCCTGAACCTTACCTTCCTTATTTTTTTCCTTTCTAGTAAGCACAGAAGAATTAACTAACCTAAGTAAACTAGTATCAATCTCAAAAACCGGCAAATGTTTTACAAGATCAAACTTTTTAAACTTAAATGGTTCATAAAAGTCATGATAATCGTCATTATTATCATGCTCATTTCTATTGACCTTGCCTTTATCAACTAAAAACTTAATTGTGAAATAACTTTTATCATCCTGTGTTTTAAAAGGTTCTCCTTTTTCATCCGATAAAACAGAAACTAAATTGTACCTATATCCACCATAACAAAGCTTATATATACCACTGTCATTACTATCCTTACCTTTTTCTATTTTACCAAACCTAGCAACGTGATCATAATTTTCTGGATAACGGCACTTCCTTCCATCACTATACACCACCACCTTTCTAAGGTCTTTAACATAAATTTGAGATTCAAATGGAGCAAATAGAACCTTCATCTTCAGTATCAGATTTGTTCCTATCTTCTTCAATACTTCTAACATATCATTAAATAAAAATTACTGTAAGCACTATAGTTCAATGATAAAACCAATACGATAATAACAACATATTAATATAAAACTCGACAACCTTATAAAAGAATATGCCTATAAAAGAAAAAGATTGTAAAAGCAAGGACTATATAAGTTAAGCTTGATAAGTACTTTATACATGTAATTGCAAAAAATCTCATAGGTATGCTATGTATATAATCTTCACACACTATCTGCACTCCAAGAACTGCATGCCAAAAAATACAAAATAGCAACATAACAAAAAACAAAAGCTCTAGAGGATGATCAATAGCATGAAGTAACTTCTCATTAAAAGACAAAGAAGCACTAGTATAAAGTGTACAAAAAAACAAATAGATAAACCAAGGGAATAAAAACAGCAAAATCACTGAAGAAACACGTTGTACCCACCAATAATATATTGAATTTCTAGATTGGCTCATATAAACATCAATAAAAAAGCTACAGTAGAAAGAAGTAACATTACTGTCAGTAGTATAGCACTTTTCGAAACATCAGTAATTCTTAAATTAAACCCAGCATCCCATAATAAATGACGAATACCATTAAAAAAATGATATAGAAAACCCATAAAACATAAAAGATAAACTAACTTAGCAATAGAAGTAGACAATAATATGTTCAAGTACCTTACTATAAACAGCTTAGGAAAATAAACATATAATATAAAATACCAAGAAAACATCACTAATAAAAGGAATAGTAAGATACCAGTTAATCTATGTATGATAGAAAAAAGATTAGTGACTTGTATTTTATATATTTGTAAATGTGGAGAAAGAGGTCTATCACCCATAAAATCTCATACCAAGAAATTAAAATAGGAAGATTAAAATAAAGAAGAAGTAAAGACAGCAGTATAGTGCATAATAGCACTATCATTAAAAGCAGTGAGCTATGCACAAAGCCTAAGGAGGTAATCCAGCTGCAGATTCCCCTACTGCTACCTTGTTACGACTTCACCCCAGTCACTGATCCCACTTTAAATAACTCCCTCCTTACGGTTAGGTGATTAGCTTCGAGTGAAACCAATTCCCATGGCGTGACGGGCAGTGTGTACAAGACCCGAGAACGTATTCACCGTGGCATGCTGATCCACGATTACTAGCGATTCCAACTTCATACACTCGAGTTGCAGAGTGCAATCCGAACTGAGATGGCTTTTAAGGGATTAGCTTAGCCTCACAACTTTGCAGCCCATTGTAGCCACCATTGTAGCACGTGTGTAGCCCACTCCATAAGGGCCATGATGACTTGACGTCATCCCCACCTTCCTCCAGTTTATCACTGGCAGTTTCCTTAAAGTCCCCAGCACCACCTGATGGTAACTAAGGATGAGGGTTACGCTCGTTGCGGGACTTAACCTAACATCTCACGACACGAGCTGACGACAGCCATGCAACACCTGTGTGAAACCCGGCCGAACCGACCCTATCCCTTCGAACAGGCATAATTTCCATGTCAAGGAGTGGTAAGGTTTTTCGCGTTGCATCGAATTAAACCACATGCTCCACCGCTTGTGCGGGTCCCCGTCAATTCCTTTGAGTTTTAATCTTGCGACCGTAGTCCCCAGGCGGAATGTTTAACGCGTTAGCTGTAACACAGAAAGTAATCTTCCCATATTTAACATTCATCGTTTACAGCGTGGACTACCAGGGTATCTAATCCTGTTTGCTCCCCACGCTTTCGCACCTCAGCGTCAGATTTGAACCAGATAGACGCCTTCGCCACTGGTGTTCCTCCTAATATTTACGAATTTCACCTCTACACTAGGAATTCCTCTATCCTCTTTCAATCTCTAGATCAGCAGTTTTAAAAGCAATTCCAAAGTTAAGCTTTGGAATTTCACTTTTAACTTACTAACCAGCCTACGTGCTCTTTACGCCCAATAATTCCGAATAACGCTAGCCCTCTCCGTATTACCGCGGCTGCTGGCACGGAGTTAGCCAGGACTTCTTCTGTGAGTACCGTCATTATCTTCCTCACTGAAAGAGCTTTACAACCCAAAGGCCTTCTTCACTCATGCGGCATAGCTGGATCAAGCTTCCGCTCATTGTCCAATATTCCCCACTGCTGCCTCCCGTAGGAGTCTGGACCGTATCTCAGTTCCAGTGTGGCTGATCATCCTCTCAGATCAGCTATAGATCATAGCCTTGGTAGGCCATTACCCTACCAACTAGCTAATCTAATATAGGCTCATCTAATAGCAATAAATCTTTCCCCCATAGGGCGTATACGGTATTAGTTGCCGTTTCCAGTAATTATTCCGTACTACTAGGTAGATTCCTATACATTACTCACCCGTCTGCCACTAGGCTACACTATAGCAAGCTATATATAACCCCGTTCGACTTGCATGTGTTAGGCTTGCCGCCAGCGTTCATTCTGAGCCAGGATCAAACTCTCAAATTTAGACTTTCAACCTAAAAGGTTGAAAGTACATCGGATAAATCCGATAAAGGATAATTTAGCTTTATACTGCTGTCTTTATTTCTACTTTAGAAATATTTTAATCTCCAACTATTCAAACAACTCTAAAGATATTATCATGTAATATAATAATAGTGTCAATATGTTTTTGCAAACCAAAAGCATTAACATATAAATACATCTTTATTAAGGATATTACCATGAAGAAGTATATCTTTTTATTTGCATTCATATCAGTTCTAGTTAGTATCATACTGCATTCACAGTATAGTATTAATAACACAAAGCAATCCATGATTGCAGGCAATAAGTTTTACAAAGTATTATTCTTTAAAAAAGATGTTAAATTATTAGAAAAAGTAGACTCAAATTGGAAGCATTTAGCAAATTTTGAAAGTGCATTCAACCATATCTTAAGTTCAAGATTAACAAATGCTGCATCTGTTTATAGCGATATGGTAGACAACAAAGATATCCCTGATGTTTTGCGTGAATTAGCACAATATTTAGAAGTAATGTGCTTGTTTTACTATAGTAAAAAAATAAATGAAGATAAAATTAATAATTTAGGATTAAGTGTAGTGTACCCCTATTCAAGCCAAGAAGCTATTGCTATAATAAAGATACATAATAATGATATTAAAGGCGCAGTTAAAATATTACACTCATTACTAAATGATAGAAAATGCCCTACTCTAATAAAGGCTAACGCAGAAGAATTACTCCAGATATATGAAAAATAAAAGGCTACTTTATACATGACAAAAATGAAAGAAGCTATTTAATAAACCTTACCAGCTCTTGCGATTATGATACTCAAAACACTCAGAGTTACCTTAACTCATGCAGATTAAAACAATCAAAATATCACATAATTATGATTCCCATGTTTAACTTTTATGCTACACGCTTTCATGTCTTTCTCTTATCTGGCAAACTTCTTAAACAGATCATTAATTTAAAGGTTAGTTACATTAAGAACATAGCTGAATTATAGTTTAAACGCTAAAATATAAAAACGCTAATGTTTTTAATAGATACCCCATCCAGAACTCTTTTGCCTTTTTCTTACCCCCATAAATTAATACTTAAAACTTCAGTAGCAGCTAAACCAATCTACGAGACTAAGATTTTTGTTCCTTCTTAATAAGACATAAAAAGCCCCTCTACCACCATGTTTTTTTATAGCTTGTTGATAATATAGAACTATATGCTGAATTTTAGTATCATTTAACCATTTACTCAAATTGCTCTTTATAACACCTGTTTTACCCACTGTACTACTTTGCCCTGTAATTACCAACAAACACCTATTTCCTGCCTGATAATTTTTAATAATAAAATCCACTAATTTACAGTAAGCATCTTCTATACTATAGCCATGTAGATCAAGTTTATCACTTATGAAACATTTTCCTCTATCAACTTTTGACTTTGTGTTGTAGTCAAGGCAAAATGGCAAGTTGCCAATATTAGTATTGAGAAAATTTTCTTGTAAATAAAATGTACCTTTATCAATTACAGATTTTATATCTACTTTATGATCAACTTTTAAAGTTATTTTCTCAGATTTTATTGGTTTGACATTTTTTTGCCAGTTTAACTCATCATCTGACATAAATACACCATAATTATATTTTATAATTTTACAAGAATATCTAAACATAGTAAAATATCACTTATTTTACAGAAACACGACCCCCTAACAGTACAATGAAATCACCGAAGGTTAACGAAAGTTTCTGGCTATATGGAAAGCACACCTGTATATCAGCACTGAAGAATAAAAACAGAAAGTGCATAGAACTATTAATAACAAAAAATTTCTATAAGGAACATAAAAAAGAAATTAGG
Source organism: Wolbachia endosymbiont of Dirofilaria (Dirofilaria) immitis (assembly GCF_013365455.1). Taxonomy (GTDB): domain Bacteria; phylum Pseudomonadota; class Alphaproteobacteria; order Rickettsiales; family Anaplasmataceae; genus Wolbachia. The sequence goes on along the minus strand of NZ_CP046578.1, from coordinate 283,345 downwards.
CAATATGCAGATAATAAAGGTATTAGAATCCAATTAGTAGAAAATAAAACATTCAATAATATCTTATCAAAAAGAGCCAATCACCAAGGAATTGCTTTAAAAGTTACTCCTATTCTCCATAGCTCAAGCATCGAAGAAATAGCTGAAAACTCAAGCGAAAGCTCTACTATAATCATCTTAGATCAAATTACTGACACACGTAATATAGGATCAATTCTAAGAACATCAGCCTGTTTTAATGTTGATGCAGCAGTTTTATCATATAACTATTCACCAAGTGAAAATGCATCTATCGCAAAAGCAGCAAGTGGAGCATTAGATATTATCCCACTAATATACGTTACAAATATGGTTAAAACTATAGAGCATTTAAAAAAGGCTGGCTACTGGTGTTATGGGTTTGATAGTAATGCTAAAAAGCATATAAATGAAATGAAAAGCTTTTGGGAAAAAAGAGTAATTATTTTTGGCTCTGAAGAGAAAGGAATACGAAGGTTAATTAAAAAAAATTGTGACTACCTTTTAAAAATTCCAATATCAAATGTAATTGACAGCTTAAATGTTTCAAATGCAGCAGCAATAGGATTATATTCTATTTACACTAAAACACAGCATATAAAAATAATAAAGTGATTTTTTTACTTGATAAAGATACAGTTTTGTACTATAGTAATATTAAGAAATAAAAAGGAGTCATATTTATGTCTTATATGAGAAACGAAAGGGGTATTTGCTCTCAAAGTATTTATTATAGTGCTGGGCTTAGAAGTTACCTAACTAAAGTATATAATTATATGGCTCTAGCTTTAGGTATTACTGGGCTTGTTGCATTCTTGACGGTATTTTTTGGTCTTTTCCAAGTAATTTATTCTAATCCCGTCCTATCACTTGTAGTAATGCTCTCTCCAGTTGTACTGGTATTTTATATGTCTTTTAGGCTTCAACATCTGAGCGCTCAGTCTACAGTTGCCGTATTTTTCTTATTCTCAGTTTTAATGGGGCTTTCTTTATCCCATATCTTTATAGTTTACATCGCAAAAAATATAGCAAGGGCATTTTTCATTACATCGGTTATGTTTGGTTCCATGGCTTTATATGGTAATACTACAAAAAAAGATTTAACTAGTATAGGTTCTTTTCTGATCATGGGAATCTGGGGAGTAATTATTGCATCCATAGTTAACCTACTCCTTGGAAGCAATCCCCTCTATTTTGCAATTTCATTCACATCAGTAATAATTTTTACCTTAATGACTGCATATGATGCTCAGAGAATAAAAGATGTTTATTATAGATATAACGACGGTTCAGAACTTGCAGCTACTAAGCTGGCTATACTTGGTGCAACTAATCTTTATTTCGACTTCATCAACATCTTTCTCAACTTACTTAGGTTATTTAACTTATTCAATAACAGAGATTAGATGTTTTTCTTTTTAAAAGGAAGTAGTAAACGTTCCATAGTTTTTTTCCTAATCTCCCTAGTAGTATTAATGCTATGTCTTACATATGCATCGGTACCAATATATAGTACTTTCTGTAAAGTTACCGGATACGGAGGCACAACGAAAAAAGCAATTAACACACTAACGAATACAATTAATCAAAAAATTAGAGTCCATTTTAATGCTGACGTAATGCCAGATTTATTATGGGAGCTCTATCCAGAAACTAACTACACTGATATAAATATAGGGGAACAAATTTTAGCTTTCTACTATGCAAAAAATTTATCTGATCAGCCTTCGCTTGGAATGGCAGTATATAACGTCACACCTTTCAAAGCAGGCAAGTATTTCAATAAAGTTGCATGCTTTTGTTTTGAAGAACAAACACTACTGCCAAAACAAAAAGCAGCTATGCCAGTATCTTTTTATATAGACCCTGAGATAATACATGATAACAGCACAAAAGATTTAAGTGAAATAACATTATCATATACCTTTTTTAAAATTAATTAGTATATTATAGGAAACATGAGTTTTTACTCTACTATGAGAAGACTATCAATCTCATATTTTTAAACGTATATACAAGTTGTGAACATAAATCAACAAAGAACCCAACTCCAGTGTAGCTTATAGGTATATTAAATTAATCAAGGTACATTCAGATATATAGAGACTATAATTTTTCATATTAACATAAAATTTTCTTATGCAAACATAAGCACGATCAAACAGAATTACTTTGAAAGAACCTTAAATAGTTCCCAATTTATTTTATGTTCTACCTACTACAATAATAAATTCTCTAGCTTACCATTATCATTCAAGTTGTTTTTTTACTTAATAGCATAAGGAAAATTTGAAAAAGTTTTTTTTAAAAGTACTGAAGAAATCATTGAAAACAAAATCGTGATATTGGTGAATATAATAGTAACTAACGCAACCACAAGACCTTATTTTTCAAGAGATTTCAATTCTAGTGTAAGAAAGCAAAGAAATCTCTATAGAGATAGCTTTTTCAATACCAACAAAACAATTGTATTGTTTACAAAAGCAAGATGCCATTTCAACCAACGTACTAATATAAAACAACTACCAGATATAATAACTGCAAACCAGAGTAAAATGAATCCAGGTACACCAACTGATAACTGCAAAAATTAATGATATTTTATGCAATTCATTTAATTTCTCAATAGAAAAAGCTACACCAGGCAGGTAGTCATAAACTTAGCCAGAAAATTAATAATAGGAACACTTCAGCAATAAATACAATTAAACGCTAAAGCCGCGAACGTTGATGACTTTCTCAGATTCACTTTCTAAAACGATATTACACTATATCATAGACTTTCGCTAAAACTTTCTCTATATCCTCATTCGAAAGCGGAATTAGACCAAGCCTAGATAGGTATCCATCCTTAGCACTGATTGAATCTATTACTTCTCTAATAAACTCTCTTAATCCATCAGCGATATTTAAGTGCTCTTTTTTTATATAAATATACAGAGGCCTTGCTAATATATATTTTCCCGACGATATATTTTCATAAGTTGGCTCAACTCCTGCAATTGTGCTCCCTTGCACTTTATCTTGGTTTCTCACCAAAAAGCTAAAACTAAATATCCCTAATGCATTTCTGTTACTTTTTAACTTTTGTATTATTATATTTTCATTACTACCAACTTCTATATACCTCCCATCATCTCTTACACTACTACATGCTTTCCTCCTTTCTTCTGGATCCTTATAATTCTCTCTAAAAATTCTTGAACTCATGCATAAGTGTTGATCAAGCATAACAAAATTAATCAAAGTGTTATACGTACCTGTATTTTGATGTGGACCATAAATTTCAATTTCTGTTTTTGGCAAAGACTCATTTACATCAAACCAAAACTTCTTATCATTCCTCACCAACTTACCATTTTCTTGGGAATACGCAGATAAAGTTTCAAATAAATCTTTTTTCGTAAAATCAAATTTATAACTTTGATTCGAATTTGCAATTATAACCCCATCGTACCCAATAATGATCTCTATCACTTCATTAACTTTATTTCTTTTACACAGCTCTCTCTCTGCATCTTTTATAGGACGAGATGAGGCAGCAATATCTGGCGTGTTCTTCCCTATTCCTAAACAAAACATCTTGAACCCTTGCCCACTTCCTATTGATTCCACAACTGGAGTTCTAAAAGAGAACACACGACTAAAGTCTTCAGCTATAAATGAGATAAAAGGAAAAACAGTCGAAGACCCAACAATCCTAATATATTTCCTTGCATCAGCGTTTGATAGCGGCATAAACACTATAAACATAAAAATTAAGAGAAAACCCTTAAGCATTGTTTCCTATTAAGAACATGAACCTACAATTACTACAACAAAAGATCAAATTAAAAAGTTCCAATAAAGGCATAACCTATTTACTATAAGTAATAATTAACTTTTTGTTACTATTTTACTTTCTTCCTTGCTTCTATTATTAACCTTACCTTTTATTACAGTACTCCTATCAACCAGCTCTACCACTGCCATTGAAGCACAATCACCCCTTCGAATATTAAACCTTACTACTCTAGAATACCCACCTTTACGACCTTGATAACGGCTAGCTAAAATAGCTAGTAATTTATCAACTGCTAATTTATTATTATGAAGACGTGAAAGTAAAAGCCTTCTCCCATGTAAAGTGTTTTTATTCTTAGCAAAAGTAATAAACTTTTCTACATATGGACGAAGCTCCTTAGCTTTTGGCAAAGTAGTTATAATTTGCTCGTGGATAATTAGAGAGATAGACAAGTTCTTCAGCATCGATAACCTATGCTCAGTTCGACGAGATAGTTTACGCTTTTTTATCCTATGTTTCATATATCACCTAGTCTTCATCAGTATGTTGTCTAGCTAATTCATCTATATCCTTAGGCGGCCAATTTGGGACATCCATTCCTAAAGACAAACCAAAATTACTTAAAACCGCCTTAATCTCATTCAAAGACTTTCTCCCAAAATTAGCAGTCCTTAACATTTCACTCTCTGTTCTCTGAACAAGATCACCTATATAAGTAACATTTTCATTTTTCAAGCAATTATGTGATCTAACAGACAACTCCATTTCATCTACCTTACGTAATAAAATAGGGTCATAACCTAAATCCCTATAACTGCTAGATGAAGAAACTTGTGACTTTTTATGACCTATATCAGAGTTAATAAAAGGTTGTAGTTGCTCTTGTAATATCCTTGCAGCAGAATCAACAGCCTGACTCGGGGAAATTGTACCATCAGTCTCAACCGACAATATCAACTTATCCTTATCAGTAACTTGACCAACACGACTATTCTCTGCTTTATATGAAACCTTGTTGACAGGGCTATATAAAGCATTAACCGGGATGAATCCCTTTAGATCCCGCTCACTAACAAGCTTCAAAAGCTCATTTTCCTTATATTTAGTAACAGGAAGGTAGCCTTTTCCACTAGCTACATATATAGTCATATTAAGCTCCACATTCTGTCCAAGTGTACATATTAACAAACTCTTATTAACAATAGAACATTGATCATCAGTTTCTATCATTCCAGCAACTACTTGACAAGGCCCTTTAGCATTCAAACTTAAGCATTTATTAGAAGTACCATTCAATTTACACCTTAACATACCTACATTCAATACTATATCAGTCACATCTTCCCTTACTCCTTGAATTGAAGTAAATTCATGAGTTACACCTTCAATTTTTATTCCATAAACAGCACTACCTATAAGAGAAGATAACATCACACGCCTTAGTGCATTACCAAGCGTTAAAGCAAAACCACTCTCCAATGGTTCTAGTACTATATCGCCTTTTTCATTTGAATCACCTGGCAACACCTTAATTGAACTAGGCTTAGTCAATTTACTTAAATTATTAAAAATAGTAACATTATCATTATGATACATAAAACAACCTTCTTAAATATTTTATACTCTTCTTTTTTTTCTTAACCTACATCCATTATGAGGAATTGCAGTTTTATCTGCAATTGAGGTTACCGTTAATCCATAGCTTTGAAGCGCTTTAACCGCAGCTTCAGCTCCAAAACCAGGGCCACGTACTATCACAGAAACAACTTTCATGCCAAACTTTTCTACTGCAATCTTTGCAGCGAATTCCGAAGCTCTACCTGCAGCATAGGGTGTAGATTTTCTTGAACCTGAGAAACCATGTGCACCAACAGAAGTTTGATATAAAGTATTACCTTGAATATCAGTTACATTTATAAAAGTATTATTAAAAGTTGCGCGAATATGAACAACTCCAGTAACAAACTTCTTTATACCTTTACCAACCGTTCTTATCTTTTTCATAACTCATAATAAATTTTATTTCTTTCCAGCAATAGGCAAATGAGACCTACCCTTACGAGTCTTAGCATTAGTATGAGTCCTTTGTCCTCTTACAGGCAAACCTTTTCTGTGCCTGACTCCTTTATAGCATCCCATTTCTACTAGAGACTTTATATTCATAGCTACTTCTTTCCTAAGCTCACCTTCTATAATATAATTTTGTCTAATAAAACTACTGATCCTCTCTATATCTTTATCTTGCAACTCTGAAATACGTTTATTCTTATTAATTTCACAAGCACGACAAATTGCATTCGCAGTAGCAATACCTATACCATATATATAAGTTAACGCAAAAGGAACACACTTCTTTACTGGAATATTTACACCTGCAATACGTACCACTAAAACTCCAATATTCTCATTAGTAATAATTCTTGATTTATACTATATAAATAACCAAGAATCAAATCAAATTACAAGAAATCTTGCTTTCGATCTCCTGCTTCACCTGAACTACATTAAGATTAGCATTAATTGTTAATAATTTATCTCTATAATATTCACGTAAACTCTTTATTTGTATATAATACTCTCTTATTCTCTTACTAATCACAGATAAATCAGAATCATCAATTCTTCTTTCCAGCTTCATATTTTTACATCTTATACAAACAAGATTATTATTCTTCTTAAAAAAAGATACACTGTATATACTTTTACAGTCTAAACATACAAGTCGATTTCTTAATCGATCAATTGCAATCCTATCGTCAATCTTCAATTCAATAACAATATTCACATTTCTATTATACTTTTCTCGCAAAATCTGAGCTAGGAAATGAGCTTGATTCAGATTTCTCGGAAAACCATCCAATAAAAAACTATCACCTACAAATGCAATCTGGTCATATAATAATTCACATATAACTTCATCTTGAATTAAATTACCAGACTCTACATTACTCTTTATTTCTTTCCCTAATTTACTATCACTAGATATAATACTTCTCAATAAATCCCCTACTGAAATTAACTTCAAGCTATACTTTGCTATTAGAAGACTTGACTGAGTACCTTTACCAGAGCCAGGAGGACCAAAGATTATAATAATCATCTCAATTTTCTTGTTCTAGACTCATACTTCTTTATCCAGCTATCATATCTATTCGAAAAAATATAGGATTGTATTTGCATAATAGTATCAGTAACAACATTAACTATAATCAATAAGCTCGTTCCACCAAAAATAAACGGTATATTATAATAATATCTTATAATTTCAGGTACAGCACATATAACCACTAGATACGCAGAGCCAATAAATGTTAACTTTAAAACTATTTCTTGAAGGTAATCAGAAGTATGTTTTCCAGGTCTTCTACCAGGTATAAAGCCACCATTTCTTTTAAGAAAATTAGCGTTTTCTTCTGGATTAAATATAAAATTGGTATAAAAGAAATTAAAAAATACTATAAGTGCTAAATAAGCTATAATATAAATTATTTTATTTGCTACTAAGTAATCTAAGATAAAATCAGAAAAAGCATACCCATTGAAAAAATTTGCAACCGAAATAGGAGTTAATAAAATTGCATTAGCAAAAATAGTTGGTATTACACCAGATAGATTAATCTTTAACGGTATATAAGTAAAATCGTCATTATGCAATCTTTTAAACTGCTTTCTAGGATACTGAACAACAACTTTTCTATAAGAGGACTCTGTAAAAATAACCAGAAGCAACAGCAAGAAAAATACTACTAAAACAAAAAGGATAATAAGCAACGATACATTACCACTTTTGTTTAATGTCAACAGTGATGAAAAAGCACTATGTAATTCTGATATTATACCTGTAAAAATGATTAATGAGATACCATTACCTATACCACTAGCACTAATTTGCTCACCAAGCCATATTAGAAACACTGTTCCACCTAAAAGGCTAAATGCCCCTACCGTACGAAACATAAAACCAGGTTCGATTACAACTAGCACTCCTTCTCTATTCATTCTTTCTAATCCAATTAAAATAGTGACTGATTGAAACAGACAAAATACTACGGTCATACAGTATATGTAAGAACTCATCTTTCGACGTCCTAACTCTCCATCATTCTTAACTTCATTAATTCCTTTAATGGCAGAAGATAATAACTGCATAACTATAGATGCAACTATATATGGCATAACACTTAGCGCTAAGATTGTCATTCTAGCTAACGCACCACCAGAAAACAGATTAAATACCCCAAAGACACCAGAACCTTCTTTAGGAAAGATATCATTAATTATATCAAGATTAATTCCAGGAATAGGTACATAAGTACCTAAACGGTAACAAACTAAAGCGACTAGCGTAAAAAGTATACGCTTCAATAAATCACCTTTATATAATAACGCAGGATCCAAATTATTAAATGCGGACTTACTGCTCATTATTTATGATAGTACTTCTACACTACCGCCAACTGAAATTACAGATTTTTTTGCAGCTTCTGACACAAAATCAACATGAAATACGCATTTCTCACTCAACTTACCCTTATTAAGAAGCTTAACTTTACCTTTAATAGACTTTATAAAACCTAACTTATATAGCATTTCCTTATCTATAATAGAACCTTCTACTATCCTTTTAGCCTCTATTAAGCGCTGCACACCACCAACATTAACTACTGAGCATATATTTCTACACACAGGATTAAAACCTCTTTTAGGTAGACGAGTATATATAGACTGCTGCCCACCTTCAAACCCATTTATAGAAACACCACTTCTAGCCTTCTGTCCTTTATGCCCTCTACCGGATGTTTTACCTCTACCACAACCAATACCTCTACCCAGTAATTTAGACCTCTTTTTCTTTGATAACTTATAAAATATAGAGTTTAATTTCGTAGCACTATTCATACTTTACCTATTTTCAACTATCTCACTAATCTTTTTACCTCTCTTACTTGCAACTTGACGAGGAGATAACATATTATCAAAAGCCTCAAATACTGCACATATAACGTTATGAGGATTATTTGATCTCGTAGATTTAGCCACTACATCTTTTATACCTAATACCTCAAAAACTGCCCTAATTGCTCCACCAGCAATAATACCTGTTCCAGCTCTAGCTGCCCTTAAAACTACCTCACCAGAACAAAACTTAGCTTTAATATCATGATGCAAAGTTCTACCTTCACGCAAATATACTCTAACCATAGATTTTTTTGCAGCATTTACAGCCTTTACTCTTGCTTCGGCAACTTCTGCATGCTTACCCATTCCACACCCTACTCTACCCCTCTCATCTCCAACAACAACTAAAATTGAAAATGAAAACCTCCTACCACCCTTTGTAACTGTAGTTACTCTCCGTACTGAAACTAAAAGCTCTGATAAATCATTATTATCTTGTAAATTCTTTACAGCCATACCTCAAAACTTTTCAAAACTTAAACCCAGAACTCCTTAAAGCCTCAGCAAATTGAGAAATTAACCCTGTGTACTTACATGCTCCACGATCAAATACTAATTCTCGCTCTAATTTCATATCAGATAACCGCTCAATCATTAAAGAAGAAACTTGTCTTATAGTTTCAGCATTAACCCTACCTCTACATACATCCTTAATCTTAGCATCCAAAGTAGAGACAGAAACGAGAGTTACTCCCTTTTCATCATTGATCAATTGAGCGTAAAAATGCTTATTAGACTTAAATACAGATATACGTAAGCGTTTTTTATCACCATAATTGAGCTTCTTTCTATTACGCAATTTCCTTTTTTTTAAATTACTTAGAAAATTATACAACCTTCTCATTTTCATTAATTCTTTTTATTAACAACTTTACGCAACATAAATTTATCTTTCACTACAATACCCTTACCTTTATAAGGGTCATATTTTCTAATTTTACATATATCAGACGCTATCATGCAAACTTTTTGCTTATCTATACCACTAACTACTAAGTGAACTGGTTTTATACACTTGATTTTGATATCTTTAGGTACTTTATATTTAATACTATGGCTATAACCAAGATACAAAGTCAAATATTTACCATCACACTCCGCTTTATATCCTATACCATTAACCTCAAGATCAACAGAAAAATCATTAATCATACCATTAATAATATTGTTAATATTACTTCTATAAGTACCCCAGATAGGCTTCATTTCATCATAGTTACTCTTACCTTGGCTAATAGAAAGCAGTAACTGATTATTAACAACACAACACATAATATTACTATTTAACCTAATTTTTTTTTCTGCTCTAGCACTTTTTATTAATACCCCACCATCATCATACTCAACTGAAACACCAGCAGGAATATTGATAGGTAAAGCACCTATACGAGACATAAATTTACCCCACTACTTAAAATACACGACACAAAATCTCCCCACCAACTTTTAACCTACGTGCATTGAAGTCGGTCATTACCCCTTTAGATGTAGATATAATAAAAACACCAAGCCCATTATACGCTTTAGCAATGTCTTTATACTTAGAATAACAACGACAACCAGGTTTTGATATTCTAACTATACTACTAATCACAGGCAACCTTTCATAATACTTCAACTTTACAATAAAAAACGGCACACTACCTATAATTTCTTTCTGATAATTAAGAATATATCCTTCATCTTTTAAAATTTTCAGCATAGAAGAATTTACTCTAGAAAACAAAACCCTTGTTGTCCTATGCATTGCTAATTGAGCATTACGTATCCTTGTCAAAAAATCACCAATGCTATCAGATAACGCCATAATATACTCCTATATTACATTCACCAACTAGATTTTGTAACTCCTGGAATTTTGCCAAAAGCACATAAATCACGCAAGACAATTCTACACAAACCAAACTCCCTATATACTCCTCTTGGCCTACCAGTTAAAACACATCTATTTCTGATTCTGATTTTAGAAGAATCCCTAGGTAACACCTTAATCAGCCTACTTTGAGCAGCAAATCTTTCACTCATAGGTATACTCTTATTATTTATAATAGATTTTAATTCCCTTCTTTTCTCCCTATACTGATCGCACAACTTCACCCTACGAAGATTTCTTTGTATCATAGATTTTTTTGCCATATATATATCCTCTTTAATCAATCAAAGAAGGGAAATCTAAAAGCTAGTAATAACTGCTTTGCTTCTTCATCACTATCTGCACTTGTTACAATATTTATATCCATACCTCTAATTTTACTAACTTTATCATAATCTACTTCTAAAAATGATATATGCTCCTTTATACCAAAAGAAAAATTACCATTACCATCAAATTGTTTTATGCTAAATCCTCTAAAATCCTTTTCCCGCGGTAAAGTAACATATATTAATCTTTCTAAAAACTCATACATTTTACCCCTACGTAAAGTTACTTTACAGCCTACTATAGCATTTTTTCTTACCTTAAACCCAGAAATAGATTTTTTCGCAAAAGTTAAAACAGGTTTTTGTCCTGTAATTAAATGCAGACACCCAAACGGCTCATTTATTGCTTTACTATCCGTAGCAGCATCCCCAACACCCATGTTAATACATACCTTAATAAGCCTGGGTACTTGCATTACATTGCTATAGTTAAACTTATCCTTTAAGGATTTTATTATGCTATCTCTATATAATTCTTTGAACATATCATCTTAATCTATTACTTCCCCAGAAACTTTTGCAAAACGTACTTTTTTACCATCTACAACCTTAAATCCCACTCTAGTTGGAGCTTTACACTTAGGATCTAACACTGCAATGTTAGATATATCAATAGCCAACTCCTTATCCAATATACCACCACTATTACCAGATTTCGGCTTAACATGTTTTTTATATATATTTACCCCAGAGACAATTGCCCTTTTCTTAGTATCATATGTTAAAACTTTAATCACCTTACCAATTTTTCCTCTATCTCTGCCAGCTAAAACTATAACGTCATCACCACTCCTTATTTTCGCACTCATCATAAAACCTCAATAGCTAATGACATTATTTTCATAAAAGAACCAGACGGTAACTTCTTTATTGGACCAAATACTCGAGTACCAAATGGCTCACCTTGATTACTAATTAAAACTACAGCATTACTAGAAAAACGAATTACAGAATTATCAGACTTTCTAACACAACTTTTCACCCTAACAACAACCGCTCTGTATACTTTCCCCTTCTCAACTTTTCCCTTTGGGTTAATGGACTTAGCAGATACAATAACTGTATCACCTACAGATGCAGATTTCTTGCCACCTAATAAACCAATGCAAAGCACTTTACGTGCACCAGAATTATCAGCCACTTCTAACAATGTATTTTTCTGAATCATACAAACACTTTACCAGACTTGAATAACAATCCACTTTTTAGTAGTAGAAATAGGTTTATGTTCCTGTATAAAAACTCTATCCCCTGTTTTACAATTATTACTTTCATTATGTGCCGTATATTTTCTGTATTTTTTTACAACTTTTTTATACAGCTTATCTTTATATACCTGCAACACCAAAACCTTTACAGTTTTATCACACTCAGCTTTAATTACAACACCACGCAAAATCTTCTTAGGCATTCTTTTCCTCTATTCTTCTTTCATTTAATACAGTCAAAACACGAGCTATGCTTTTCCTTATCAAACTAAAACGCGCAATATTGTTACACTGCCCCAATTTCTTTTGAAAAGCTAAATTAACAAACTCTTTCCTCAAGCTTATAAGAAATTGACACAACTCTTGCGATGATTTTGATCTAATCTCAACTATACCCATAGTAACTCCATTCAACTATGATTAGATACAAATTTACATTTTACAGGAAGCTTAGCAACTGCTTTTTCAAATGCCAATTTTGCCAAATATATAGAAACACCACCGCTAATTTCAAATAACACTCTACCAGGCCTAATTTTAAATACCCAAAACTCAACGCTACCTTTTCCTTTACCCATCCGTACATCAGCAGGTTTTTTACTAACAGGAATATTAGGAAAAATCCTTACCCACACTTTACCAGAACGTTTCAACGTTCTAGATATTACACGCCTTACAGCTTCAATATGCTTAGACTGAATCCTACCTGCCTCTATAGCTTTTAAACCATAATCTCCAAAAGATAATGTACCACCAGCTTTTGTACTACCCTTAATTCTCCCTTTAAATACCTTTCTATATTTACTCTTTTTAGGGACAAACATTTCAATATACCTCAATTACTAATATAAACCCAAACTCTAACTCCTATAATACCATATATAGTCTTTGCTTCACATAAAGCATAATCTATATTAGCACGCAAAGTGTGTAAAGGTAAACGACCTTCCTTATACCATTCAGTGCGAGCTATTTCAGCTCCACCAAGACGTCCAGAACAACTTACTTTAATACCTCTTCCCCCCATTCTCAAACAACTTTGAATAGCTTTTTTCATTGCTCTCCTAAATGAAACCCGTTTTTCTAATTGCTGTGCTATGCTGTTTGATATCAAGGCCGCATCTATCTCAGGTCTCTTTACTCCTACCACATTCACTTCTACATTATCTTTTACTTTTCTAGCTATTTTCTGTTTTATCTTTTCAATATCTAAGCCTTTCTTACCTATTATCACCCCAGGTCTAGAAGAGTGTATTGTCACAGACATCAAATCACCTTTACGCTCTATAATTATTCTGGAAAGACCTGCATGCTTAAAAGATTTATTTATGTAACTGCGAATAGATAAATCCTGATGCAATTTCTCTTTATAATCTTTACTAGCATACCAAACAGAATCCCAAGTATTAGCATTGATCTTTAACCTTAATCCTATAGGATTAACCTTTTGCCCCATATTTTATACTTTCCTCACCAATTTTACACTCTTAAAATTATATAACTTCCTCTAATTTTATAGTTATACTACTATAATACTTATTAACCCTATTAGCCCTACCCATAGCCTTTGGGTATACTCTACGCAAAGTAAAAGACTTACCTACTAAAATCTCCTTTATATATAAACCATCAATATCTAACCCATAATTATGTTGAGCATTAGCAACTGCAGAATTCAATACTTTTGCTATAAGGCTAGCAACTTTCTTCTCACAAAATCTCAATTGCATAGTAGCAAAAGAAACCTTTTTATTACGCACTAAACTGGCAACCAAATTCAATTTACGAGGAGTTGACTTTAAAACCCTAGAACTAGCTTTAATCACTACACATCTATCCTTCATACTAATTACCTTCTCACTGCCTTTTTATCACCACTATGTCCATTAAATTTACGAGTAGGTGAAAATTCACCAAATTTATGACCTATCATATTTTGATCATTAACATTAACAGGAACATAATCCTTACCGTTATAAACAGCAAATCTTAAGCCTAAACAATTAGGAAGAATTACAGAAGCTCTAGAATGAATTCTTATTATTTTATTAATAGTACCCTCTTTTAAAGCCCTATTCACTAATTTCAGTACAGAAGGATGACAAAAAGGTGATTTCCATGCAGATCTACTCATAAACTAACCCTTTAACTGTTTTATATACTTGTCACTAAATTTATTTTTCTTACGAGTCTTTTTCCCTTTTGTTGCAATACCCCAAGGAGTAACAGGATGGCGCCCACCAGAAGTTTTCCCTTCTCCACCTCCATGAGGATGATCAACTGGGTTCATAGCAACTCCACGAACAGTAGGTCTAATCCCCAACCACCTACTTCTTCCAGCTTTACCAAATTTCCTGTTTTTACGATCAGGATTAGATACTACACCAACAGTAGCCTTGCAAGAAGATAAAATCAGCCTAACTTGACCAGACCTTAATCGTAATAAAACATAGTTACCATCATAACCGACAATTTGCGCATAACAACCAGCAGCCCGAGCAATTACAGCACCATTACCTGGCTTCAATTCAACACCATGAACAAAAGAACCAACAGGTATATATTTTAACGGTAAACAATTACCTGTTACTATATCAACACCATCACCTGACATTACAAGATCACCAGGTTTTATATTTTGTGGAGCCAATATATAAGACTTAACATTATCGCTTCTATATGATATTAATGCTAGAAATCCACCTCTATTCGGATCATACTCTATTTTTTCAACTATACCTTGATCACCTCTATTACGCTTAAAATCTACAACCCTATACTTCCTTTTATGACCACCACCCTTATGACGAGTTGTAATTCTACCACAATTATTTCTTCCACCACTAGATTTTTTACCAAATGTAAGGGATTTCTCTGGTCTATCTTTTGACAACCCAATCCTACTTACTAATACAGTTCCACGAGAAGAAGGGGTAACAGGACTAAGAAACTTTATTCCCATATTAAATACTCATTATATTTAATTTTTGACCATTTACCAAAGAAAAATAAACCTTCTTTTTTCGTTTTTCATAACCAACTACACCCCTAAAGCATCTACGTTTAGGGTTAACCATAACAACATTTATAGATGAAACTTTAACTCTAAATAGAGACTCTATTGCCAGCTTTATTTTATGCTTATTTACATTTACAAAAACATAAAAAGAATATTTATTAAATTTCTCTTTTAAAAAAGAAGCTTTCTCTGTAATTATAGGACACTTTATTATACTATCATATTTTATCATAATAACCTATCTTCAAGACTCTTTAAAGCATCATTTGTCAGCATTATACACTCATGATTTAACATATCAAAGACATTTAATCCAATAGGCTTGATCAAATTTACATAGCGCAAATTTCTAGTAGCCCGCAGCAAATTATCTCCATAATCACCAACTATCAAGAAGGAAGAAAATTTAAATTTTTTAACATATCTACACATTTCAGATGTCTTCCTTACATTAATATCTAAACTATCAAGAATAATTATTTGATTATTAAAATACTTTAGAGATAAAGCAATTCTTAAACCAAGCTCACGCACCTTCTTATTAAGAGAATAAGCATGACTTCTTACAACAGGACCAAAAATAATTTCCCCACCCCTAAATTGAGGAGATCGTAGACTACCTTGCCTTGCTCTACCAGTACGTTTCTGACTATAAGGCTTAGCTGTTGTACCAGAAATATCACTGATACCTCTTGTTTTATGAGTACCAGCCCTTCTTTTTGCCAATTGCCACATAACTATATCATGTAAAATATTCAATTTCTGTTTAACAAAAAACATCAAAGGGTTAAGCTGAACAACACCTACATCACCACTGGATAAATCAACTAATTTACATTCCATAACTAACTTACCAAATTACTAGTATTAACATTACTTGTATCTAATAGCAAACCTGCCGAAAAAAGAGCATCTTTATGCAAAGGCTTTTTAATCGCATCCCTTACAAAAACATAAGAATTTCTAAACCCAGGAACATTATTACCCTTTATAGCAATTATACTATCTTCATAATCAATAAATAACACCTTCATATTTTGTACAGTTACTCTACTACTGCCTAAATGACCAGCCATTTTCTTGCCTTTAAATACTTTACCAGGATCCTGACATTGACCTGTAGAACCTTGCGACCTATGAGCAATAGAAACACCATGAGACGCTCTAAGCCCACTGAAATTATGTCGCTTCATTACACCAGCAAATCCTTTACCAATCGAATACCCTGTAATATCAAGATATTGACCAACTACAAAATGGCTAACACCTACTTTCTTACCACATCTTATCCCCGAGAGGTTATTTAATTTACTTTCATATAACTTACATCTATTTTTTATTCCCCTTTTTTTCAAATATTCCAACTGAGGCTTCGCAATATTTTTAAAATCTCCAGTACCTAAAATAACTGAATTATACCCACACTTACTTTGCTCCTTTACATCAACAATATAAGTCTCGCTGAGATGCAATAAAGTTACAGCTACACAACCACTGCTAGAATATATAGTAGTATGACCAACATTTTTCATTAATAAACCAATTCTTTTTAATGAATTTATTCTTTTCATCCCTTCTTCTTAAATTTTATGACCTTCTTAATTTTTGAATCAACTTCTACTCCAGGAAGAGGAGAAGGGAAAGATGAGCTCCCAAGCATCTGCACTATAGCAGAGGTAGGATTATATAAAACAATCAAACGCTTAGAAGTCCTCCGTTCAAGCTGCTCACGAGATTTTTTATCAACGTGAGGTGATCTATTGACGTTAAACTTAAGATTCCTCCTTGGCAAAGCAACTGGACCAGACAACCTTGTACCAGAATGTTTTAATTTATCCTTAAATTCACGCACAAATTTTCTAATATACTCCTCTAGCCTTGAACAATCAAAAGCTTCTATCTTAATATGTATCTCTTGCTCTATCTCAGTTACCACACACTTTACTCCAAAATTTCAGAAACAACACCAGAACCAACAGTTCTACCACCTTCTCTTATTGCAAAACGCAACCCCTTATCCATTGCTATTGGTACCTGTAATTCTATTTCTATACTCACATTATCCCCTGGCATTACCATCTCTTTTCCCTCTAACAATTTTATACTTCCTGTCACATCCGTAGTTCTTATATAAAACTGCGGCTGATAATTTTCAAAAAATGGTGTATGTCTTCCTCCCTCTTCTTTCTTCAATACATATACCTCTGCTTTAAACTTCTTATGCGGTGTTATTGAATTTGGCTTTGCTAATACTTGACCCCTTTCTACTTCTTCTCTTTTTGTTCCCCTTAGCAATACTCCTACATTCAACCCAGCACACCCCTTATCTAAGCACTTTTTAAACATTTCTACTCCTGTACATATTGTCTTCCGCGTTGCTTTCAAACCTACTATCTCTATCTCTTCACCTGTTTTTATTTCTCCTCTTTCTATTCTTCCTGTTACTACTGTCCCACGTCCCGGTATTGAAAATACATCTTCAATTGGCATCAAAAATGGTAAATCCACAGGCCTTGGTGGAACTGCTACATATTCATCTAATTTTTCCATCAATCTTTCTATTGACTTCTTTCCATATTCACTGTCTTCATCTTCTAGCGCTTTTAATGCAGACCCAATCACTACAGGAACATCATCACCAGGAAATTCATACTTGCTCAACAATTCCCTGACCTCCATCTCCACTAAACCAATCATATCATGATCAGCTACATCAGCTTTATTTATATACACAACAATATACTTAACACCAACTTGCTTTGCTAGTAATATATGCTCTCTTGTTTGCGGCATTGGCCCATCGACTCCGGACACTACCAATATTGCTGCATCCATTTGTGCTGCACCTACTATCATATTTTTTACGTAATCAGCATGCCCGGGACAGTCAACATGTGCATAGTGTCTCTTATCTGTTTCATACTCGACATGTGCTGTTGCTATTGTTATTCCCCTTTTTCTCTCTTCGGGTGCTTTATCTATTTGGTCATATGCTACGAAATGTCCATAGTACTTCGTTATTGCTGCTGTCAACGTTGTCTTCCCATGATCTACATGTCCTATTGTTCCCACATTCACATGTGGCTTACCAAATGCCTCTACTATTTGTCCCATAACCTAAACTTTTCTACCTAAAATGCAAAATACATCAATAGTAATATATTGATTTTACAAAAATACAACAAAAAAAAAGAGCGGATAGTGGGATTTGAACCCACTCCACTAGCTTGGAAGGCTAGAGCTCTACCAATTAAGCTATACCCGCACAATGGAGGAGATAGGATTTGAACCTATGTACGCTTTCGCGGACAGATTTACAGTCTGTTACCTTTAACCACTCGGTCACCCCTCCACAAAAATTTATTAAGAAAGTATTACCTCAGCATTTCAACTTAATCTCTTATTATATTTATAATAAATACCTAAAAGTAAAAAATCAAGCAGTAAAATCTTTAATAATTTTAATTATATAGATTTCGTCTTATATAATTTAATATTATTAATAAAGTACTTAAATAAGTAATGTGAATCATGAGTACCTGGCGCTTCTTCCGGGTGGTATTGCACAGAGAAAACTGGATAATTTTTCATCATTATTCCTTCTATACTGTTATCAAATAGAGAAACGTGAGTAACCTCCACATTTCTTGGTAAAAAATATGGATCGACAACAAAGCCATGATTCTGGCTAGTAATCTCAACTTTCTTACTATTTACATTATAAACTGGATGATTACTCCCTCGATGACCAACACTCATCTTAGTAGTTTTTGCTCCTAAGGCAATCGCAAGCAATTGATGACCCATACATATTCCAAGAATTGGTATTTTGGACTTTATAATAACATTTATTTCTGAGATTATGTTCTCTCCTATTTTTTGTGGATCACCTGGACCATTTGAAAGTACTATGCCATCCGGACACATATTTAATATTCTCTGAGAAAAACCTTTATCTGGCCTAATTAGTTTAATTATGCATCCAAGCTCTACTAAGCGTGAAACTATACTAGACTTTACGCCGAAATCAACTATTATGACTTTATACTTTTCAATACTCTGAGCTCTAGTGTCAGCTATTTGAACGACAGGCGTATCAATATCATTACTCAAACTAACTACATTAATTATTTCCATTCCATTTATAAATTTGTATTCACCTAACTCATTTGATAAATCTTCTATCACTTGAATAGCTTGATTGCTATAGGCACCAGCATTACACCCTAAAGGATAGGTCAATGAACATATCATTCCATTTTGATATCCATGCTTTCTTAAATATCTAGTTAAGGCTCTAGTATCAACTCCTGATATTCCAACTACATCATTTTTCTCTAACCAATCATTTAAACTAATATATGAAGAAGGATGAGATGCAGGAGAAAGTTCGCGTATAATTACACCACTTGCAAAAACTTTTTCTCCTTCACTATCTTTGCTGTTTATTCCAATGTTACCGATATGAGGGAAAGTAAACATTATAATTTGATCAGCAAAGGAAGGATCAGTTATAGTATGCTGGTAACCAGTAGCACAAGTGGTAAAACAAATCTCACCTACACACTTACCCTTTTTACCTATTGACTTCCCTAAAAAGGATTTACCACTTTGTAAAACTAAAACTGCATCTTGCACTTCATTCTTTCTAACTGATCTTAAAGTAGTATATAAGAGTTTTAAATAACATAATAGGTAAAAAGTTCTTTCTAAAATTCTAAACCTAACCATAAATAAGCAAAGAATAATACAGAAAATACTTTTAATATATTCCCTATATATAGACATACCTTGACTACTCTCATATCTCATGTTAACTTAAATAAGTCATTTAAGCAAAGTATAAGGCTTATTATGTGCAATAATGAAAATCAAACTAAGCAAATAAATAAAAAGTGGCACATTATAGCAGCCAGCTCATTATCCAGCTCATTATTATTCATAACAATGCTATCATCGATTTTCCTTTTAGCAAGAATAGCTGCAAGGCTAATTATAGCCTCGATTATAGCAATAGCAATAAAAATCACTTCCAAAGCAGCGTTAAACATCTTAAAGGGTAAACAGGCATATCAAAACCAAATAACACAAAAAACAACACAAGACGAAATCACAAATCTAGCTATTGGGCTAATATCCACATTTGTAGGCTGGCTATCACTGCTTATTGCAGCACAAACTTGGTCAACTGCAGCAGCATATGCAGCTATAGCTGCTTTAGCTCTACGTGAGTGTTTTAAGGGTGAAGAAATAGGGAAAAGCATAAACGACAAACTAGATGAGGCAGCTGATAGTACAACTAATTTTGTTATTAGTAGTGTTGAGAAATTTATTTCATCACAAAACCGCCAGGTGTAGCCCTGCTCTGACACTTGCTTTGACATATCAATCAAGTAAATTGACTATACAAGGAGAGTTGCTCACTCTATAAACTTTTTCACTATGTTTAATTTTAGGCCACGGACAAAATCCGCAACTTTGCAAGGGTTTCTTCCTTCCATTTGGACCACTTTAGGAATCAAAACGCCGTTTTCTAAGCTTATATGCATATTATCATTAATAATCTCACCTTGCGCTGAAGTTAAAGAGAGATTTATTTCGAAATCAGCATCTAGTACTTTGAGACGTTTGTTCCCTATCTTGACAAACGCTTTAGGGTAAAATGCCTTAACTTTCCTATAGGCAATTTCACAAGCATTATTTGCATATATCCTATAGTCTTCCACTTTATCAGCATAGCATATATTATCATCTCCCTGCTCCAAAGGAACCTGTTTTTCAATTTCATTTAATACCTCCATCAGCAAATTACTGCCTAATATAGACAATTTATCGTGCAATGTCTTGTAATTATCATCTTTTTCAATCACAAATTTTTTCTGCTTTAAAATAGGACCAGAATCTAATCCCTCACTCAACTGCATAATGCTAATTCCAGTTTCTCGGTCTCCTGCTAAAATTGCATGTTGTATGGGAGCTGCACCGCGCCATCTAGGCAGCAGTGAAGGATGAATATTAATACAACCATACTTAGGAATATTCAAAATTTCTTTTGGAAGAATCAATCCATATGAAACAATCACCGCAACATCTGGTTTGAAACTCTTAAACTTTTCTTGCTCTACTAAAGATTTAAGCGATGTAGGAGCACACACCTCTATATCATTTTTTTCAGCGACAGCATGTATAGGAGATTTCGTTAGCCTTTGCCCACGCCCTGAGGGCTTGGGAGCCTTGGTATATATTGCTACTACCTCATTTTTTGACTTTAATAATAGGTTTAGTGTACTAACAGCAAATTCAGGTGACCCCATAAAAATAACTCTCATGCTGCTTCGTTTAAGGAGATCAAGAATTTTCTACTAATTTGCTGTTGACAGTTTTTATTAATCTTTTAAAATCATCTTTATAATTAACAGCCATTTCAGCAAGAACTTTTCTATTTAAGCAAATTTTAGCAAGGGTGAGTCCATGTATAAATTTACCATAAGTAAGCCCATGTTCCCTTACTGCTGCGTTAATACGTATTATCCACAGACTACGAAAATCACGCTTACGATTTCTTCTGTCCCTGTAAGCGTACTGTAATGCTTTTTCAACCCTTTGTAGAGCAATTCTGTAACAATTTTTTGCACGTCCCCTATAGCTTTTCGCTAACTTCAATATTTTTTTATGACGAGCGTGAGTGGTAATTCCACGTTTTACTCTAGCCATTCTATCTTACCTCCATTTTATTAAATACCATAAGGCATATAAAGCTTAATTATACGCGAGTCAGACTTGCCAAGAATCACTGTACCACGTTGATTACGAATGCTAGATTTACTCCTTTTTATCATACCATGCCTTTTACCTGATTGAGTAGAAATAACTTTACCCTTAGCTGTAAGATTGAAACGTTTTTTAACAGAAGATTTCGTTTTCAATTTCATTTTTTTCATATAAATTTACATATAAAGATTATCACCCCAATTCTTTCAAAAGAAACTACTTAATTAACTCTATTAAAGAATAGAGCAGCATTGTAACTTATAATGCTATAATATACAACCTAAAGCTATAGTACAAGCTAAAATTGTATATTAAAGAAGCTTAAATGTAACTAAGCCCAGTATGTGTGTTATATCTTTTTTGTTTCCAAGTGGCAACAAAACCTGCCTCATCTTAACACTTTCACTCTCTTCCTCTTCGTTGATCAAGCACTTACCATCTACCACAGCATCAAATTTATCAATAATTACATCTATTTTATATAGGTGCAAAAATAGTGCATCAATTGCATATTTGCTATCAATACGCATACTTTTTTCAAACCCATAGAACTCAA
This sequence comes from Wolbachia endosymbiont of Dirofilaria (Dirofilaria) immitis, assembly GCF_013365455.1. GTDB lineage: Bacteria > Pseudomonadota > Alphaproteobacteria > Rickettsiales > Anaplasmataceae > Wolbachia. Next base: position 260,828 of record NZ_CP046578.1, on the reverse strand, counting down.
TAGCCTTTCTTCCTGCGTTTTCACAAATATAACCACAATCATTAACTTCAATAATAAAACAGTGCTGCCAAGATTCCACTATTTCGGCAACATCTATCTCATGCCTTCCTGGCCAATTTCTATTTGGCCCTTTTACCTCACTCCAGTATTGAGTTACTATATTTGCTATTCTTCTTTCTTTACCTATGTAAAATTTCATTTCTAACATCCACACACAAAACATAAACTAAATCTATTGTGAATGTATTGATTTTTTCTTAATCGCAAGGGTAAATATTAACTAAATTCTTACTTTACCACTTAACGACACAGACGTTTTTAAATATAAGTTCACCACTTTTCTTGATTACCTTTTTAATTATACACACACAATTTACATGCCATACACTTATGGTTACTGACCATTTCCTTTACTATTTATTTTGCTGATCAAATAATCCCTGTGGGTAAGTTCTTGCAACAAATCCTTCGAACTGCGATTAACTTTTTACACCATCATCAAATTCTCTTTACACTCTTTCTATCATACATATTTTACCATATAACATATGCTTTATTTTTTATAACCTACACACTTATAACTATATAACCTTTTTCCTCATTCTCTATAGATTTTACTTGACAGAATTGATTTCCCCAGTACCTTAAATACATTATTCAAGTATGCTCTTTAGCAACTTCTCTTCATGTAGAGTAACTTTCTTATTTATTAATTAATTTCTTTATTACTTTTGAAGGTCTAAAAAAACCGAATTTCTCGCTTGAATCACCATTCTTCCTGATGTTTTTGGTATATTCCCTGGTCTTTCTTTTTTTAACTAAGAACGCCCCAAATAAATAATGATATTTTCATTATTCCTTCCTTTGCTAAGCTTATCTTTATTTTATCCAATATATCGTCTATTATTGCAGTGGAGTCTTCTTTTGACAATCCAATTTCTTGATACCTTCAGCTATTGTTGCTTTAATTACTGTTATGTCTTTTGTCACAACGTAATCCATAATTTATTACAATATGCAAATATAAAATAATAATTAACTCTAGACCCAGCTACTTTATTTTACGATATTCCTTTTTTACAGCATAATTTAAAATACTAGCAGTTGCTAACACTCCAAATATCAAAAAACACTATTTGATAACTTGTAAGAAGTGCTAGAATTAACGCTCTAATTCTCTACCTCATTTTAAACACAAATCTGTTAATAATAGACAATAATATGCTTATATCACCATTCCACAATTTCGCTTCCAACAAGTAAAATCAAGCACATGTGCCCTGCAAGAAGACCAAACGTCAACATATAAAAGCATATAATATAAACTTTTAAATAGCCACATAGCAAAATGATAATTGAAACACTCTATATAATAGAGAAGAGATTGTGTACCTTCCATTCTAGATAAATTTTAGGTTCAACCTGCAATTAGGGAGCACTGATTACAAGACCAAACCAACAATCGCAATTGCTTCATCTGATTCCCTTACATAAAACTCTGAGTTGCTCAATAATCCCAAAACTCTTGAGATGTTAAAGATCAGAAATACTCCAGAAGTAATAGCACCTACTGTTAAGGTTACCTAGATACCCCTTAATCCCAGCACCACAAGTATAGAATACATTACCGTTCTTATTAATTAAGCTCTTTATTAAGTACTTTTAAAATAGCTCTCTGAAAACATGTTTAGATAAAAACATGAATGCAAGCATCAACACATAAAATAGCATTATGTATACAATCAGGTTTTCCAACATATAACCTTAGCAAACAAACTATAAAAAAACGCTCAAATCACCAACATAGGAAGGCTTGAAATTGTCTGTATTAATTGAAAATATCAGTTCAAATCAGGTAAGAGGAAAACAGGCACGTTCAAATGAGTAGTTCAAATAAAACCAAATGAGCTCCAATTGCAATCACCACTGAAAAATCGTGAGATGGCAAAAGTTCAAGCACATGCTAAACTTGCCAATACAACTTACATAATTGTAGGTCTAAGCTCTTTTTTTAAAACTCACACTTGTAAAAGTATAGATTATCAGTATTTTACTAAATATAATAACTTGGTCACCAATCGGCTAAATAGACCAAGTTTTAGCTCTACTTTCCATAAAACTTATCTCATAAGTAGTTTATTGATAACTTGATACTAACTCTCTTTCAAAACTATAGGCAACTATGTTTTACGGTAATAGGTATAAGCATCGAAAACAAAAATCCTAACCTTCTTCAGGTTTACCATATATCATTAAACAGCTTTATCTTAATAATACAGTACAAAAAAATGAGCCCCATTTCAAAAAGTTGATCAACATATTTGCAAGGATAAGTGATATATTGACCATAGTAAGATTAATCATACCAAATTTACGAAGAAATAAAAAATTAGCCAAGGAAAGATTTTCATATATAATAAAGTAAAAAGAATATAAGTCAATCTAAGTTTTAGGTTCAAGTTACACAATAGTTATAGTATCAGATCAGAAATAAACGTTCTTGCATAGCGCAATTGATCGCAGAGAAAAGAAGCTACACGTGTACTACTAATTAAATCTTTACTAAAGAAGTTAACTAACTTTATATAAGAGATAGCTATACTAAAACTCATAGCACTATTTATATGAGAAAAAATAAGAATAAAGAAGCAGTAAAGTTATTATTAGATATAAAAATAACAAGACTTCTACTAGAAAGTGAAACAAGCGTTAATAAAGTAGAGATAAGAGATAATAGAGAAGAAATACTATTTTACATCAGCGATTGTTCGTCAATCATCAATGAACTAGGTAGATGGTCAATTTTAAAGAACAACTTCCTGATTTAATAAACTTCTTTATAAACATGCAGTAAATATTTATGCTAGTAATAACCGAAATGATATCTTTGAAGATCCATTATAAGAGCTTTATAGTCATACCGTAAATAATAAGAAATTCGCTACCTTCGTGCAAAAATTTTTAAAGAAATAAAAACATTAAAGGGAGAACATAGAAAGTTATCTAGAGCAGAAAAAGACTTTAGATCACTTGCTGATATTACAATGAAAAGTTGTACAATTTAGTATCAGAACATTGAAGCTTTTGCAGTAAAGGCACTATTAGCAACCGGTGTTCTCTTAAAGAACAGGATATCCTGTTCTTTTATTGATGTTTAAAAGTATTCTCCTAGATATCATTCACCAATCAGTAAAATTGTGGGAAATTCCTTTCTACCACAATCACATTTACAGCAAGGCATATAAAACCATCAGTGAATGTTACAAATAAATTTTGTTTCTTTGGTGCTTTCTATCCTGTTGATTCAATAAATAGAAACCCTTTTAGTAACCCATTTACTGAGCTACATTTAGATCCTTACTTTTTAGTTGATAGCAACTTAGGTAATGATTTCTGTACATCCAAAGTCTATTATGTCTTTTTTCTCACCCTTTACTTTTCCACTCCCATCATAGCCTTTAACTCCCATTTTTCTGCAATTTAAATAGACAGATTCCATGCTTCTTCAACTTTTTGAATTGTTCATTCACTGCTTTTCATAACAGAAAATTGTGTAATAAGTACCTTTATTAAGTATTCTGTATGTAATATGTATAGAATTGAATTTAATATTCTTCTTTTCCATATTTTGATGACTTACTTTCTTTTCCTATACCACTGAACTCTGAAATATTCTTTTATTCTAACCCATTCCCTTTTACAAATCTATTAGATGTTTCTTCCTCATTTCTTACTTACTACCCTACTATTATATACTTACCACTTGCTTATAAGTAACTTTCAATAGCTATATCAACATTAGGAAAGACATGATTAAAAATACCAGTAAAGGAGGTTCACCTCTCCCCTAATACTAATAATATAAATAAAACAATGAGTAATAGACTAAAAATATAACTTAGTCAATTAAATACACTATAGCACCTTTAGTAGTTTTTACACGGTTTGCTGTAACTCATGTCCCGCGCTAATATGGCTATTTTAAATACATTATCTATTAATAATTAAACAGTAATAAAACTATTATGTTACTATTTAGATTAACTTATTTCTAAGTAAATTAGCTAAATTACATGCTGTTAAATGCAAACAAAATAACCAGCATAAGACACTAAGAGAAGCTTTTCTTTTCCTCAATGAATGATATTATTCTAGGTTCTCATCAAAATAAGCTGTTTTGTCTTTTCTTTCCTTATACTCTTCTGCAGTATTCAAAGGTTGTTTTTTAGCCGTAATATTTGGCCATTTCCGCGAATATTCTACATTTATATCGTAAAATAACTTAAAATTTTTTTGTTCTTTACTCAGTAACTCTTCATTTAATTCTAAAATATCTTTTATAGAATCATCAGTTACGATTGCATCCACTGGACATTCAGGTATGCATACCCCGCAATCAATACATTCATCTGGATTAATTACAAGCATGTTTTTACCTTCATAGAAGCAGTCAACAGGACACACCTCTACACAATCTGTATATTTACATTTTATACATTTATCCGTAATAAAATGTGTCATAAAACAATGTATATTTACCCATCTTTGGTACACTAAATTGACAAGAAATTCAAACTTTTTCATTATTATTATAGTTTAAATGCTAACAAACATTAAGTCACTTCCAAGTAGTTAGAAGAAAACTTCTTCATGAAGACAAGTAAATTAAATAATAAGGAACTAGAGACATAGTTGAGTTTAGCTAAAAGCTTTAGGCTAACTAAGCCTTCCATGACTAAGAGAGCGTGTGAGTTGTAGACAAAGAACTCAACAAAAAGTTATATAGTGTTCAAGATACATGAAAAGAACCAATAGTGCAAAGAAAACCGAAGCTAAAATCATACCTGTATGTCATTTCAGGTTATCCAGCACTTTAAAAGAAGCATATAAGATTACCTCCTCTGTACAGCTACACTTAGCTGTATGTCATCATTAAGTCATGAGATGATTATAATAATCAATAAGCTTAACTCTTCAGTAAATAAGGAAGATCCTGCCAGTAAGCTGGTATTTGATTTGATCAAAGCCGGTTTCATCGTTGTCTCCGGATTTACAAGAGAATAAACATTGCAGCAAATATTGTATAATATATAGAAATTACCTAATCATTGTTGCTGCAGCAAAAGAATTAATATAATATATACCCAAAAGAAAACTTTGACCCATATAGAAGGATTACTGAGCTTTCCGTTTGCTATAGCTAAAACTTTAATATTCTTTCTCCCTCAAAGAAATCAAATTATATCTAGTCAATTGCTGGATATTGTGGTAATTGAAGCATTGAAAATGTCCTGATTTTAACACTAGCAATTTCGCTTAATAACAAAAAGAAAAGCACTTTAAGCTTCCAATTTTCTTCTAAAACTATACGCTGTAGTAGGAATAATTATCTATTTAAGAATAGTAGTAAATTTATTAAACCTACTAATAACATAATAGAGGATATCAAGTTCACCCACTCGACAAAAAAGTCTATTGATGTCAAGTATTGCACTGTTACCCGAAAGCATAAAAATTACAACAAGCAAAGTCCGTTATAGTGAGTTATATCAACTTTTACCTAAGCAAATATAGAGCAATTACTAGGAAATAAAAACATCAACAATTTCTTAAATTATCTTTAGCTACAACACTTTACTTTCTCCTATACAGTGAGCTAGATCAAGAAAGGTGAATCTATCCCTTGCTGTAAATGCAAAGCTAACCACTTTGCAATACTGCTCTTTGTTCCAACCAAGGTGTTCTGGTAAATGTGGAATTGATAAATCTTCAAACATTTTTTGCAGGCGCTTCGCAGGTAACAAATTTTGCTTAATTAAGTTAGAAATATTATTCCATTCCTTATAAAGGATCTCTTTAATCTTCTGCTGCAAAATTTGCTTTTGCTTTAGGATTTTTATAAATTCAGTACCATCAAAGCACCCTGTTAAGCCCTCTGTCATCCAAGCAGTATAACACTGATTCACTTTTTGAATTTTAGCGTTTGACATTGGAATAACACTGAAGCAGCTTATTGGTTTAACGATGGGATTTTGTATTGACAATATCTTTTCCTGCAAATTAGCCATAGTGATCATCGCAACAGCAATTTTTTCACCATGTAATGCAGAAAAATAATCTTTTGTTACCATCTCCATTGTATGAGCTATTATATGTTCTCCTTGACTTGCAGAGTAGCTGCCTTTCGATATTACCATCCCAAGTCCTGAAATCAGCAAGGCTTCCATAAGTAATAAGACCACTTTTTTGCTTCTTTCTGAGAGCGCAAGATACTCTCTGAGTAAAATTTCCTCTAGATCACGAACAAGTGTGAAAGGTAATTCATTATATTCTGTGCCAAGCAATAGATGAGATAATAGCCAATCAGCTTGCACTGTTGAACGACAAATGAAATCTGCAAATCCGCTTAATGTCAGGCGAAGTGGTGCATTAGCAATTATATTGGTATCAATATATATTGCCTTGGGAAGGTGTGCTACGAAAGACCTTTTATATCCGTCTACTAAGATAGAAGCGTTTGCAGAGGTATATCCATTCATAGAAGCAGCTGTTGGAAAGGATATGTAGTTTTTGCCCTCTAGGTAACTTGCATACTTACAGATATCGTTAATAGTGCCACTACCAAGTGCAACTATTAAATCACTATCTTTTGCCCTATCTCTAACTAAGTTGACAGTTTCAAGAGAAGCAGCTCTGTTTAGTATCATTTCTCCGCTTGGTATCATTCTAGTGCTTGACATTGGGATCCATACTCCTTTTTTCTGGATCCCAATGTCAGAATACTGAGATGACAAAATTTCAGAAGCATTTAAAATGACATATGGTTTTGCAAGAGGCCTAATAATACTACTAGGAATAATTAAGTGAGAAATTTTATTAAATGTGTTTTTGCTCAAAAATTCTGCTGTATTTTCATCTGCAACCAGAAAAATGTCATTTCCATATTGTGTACATATTTCATGTATACTATCAACAAGATGACGATCTACTATTACCTCCCTTATAAGAGTTTGTTTAGCTTGGTGTAATATTTGTTTTAAATAATGCATAGAATGTTTACAATATAGCAACATCAGTATTTCAAGATTGACATGAAGATTGACCCTGTAGAGCTAACTAAGAAGTTGATTTCTTTCAAGAGTATAACACCAAAAGACGATGGAGCAATAGAGTATATAGCAGCAATTCTCAAGAAAAGTGGCTTTAAGTGTAAGATTTTAGAGTTCGGTAATAACAAAGCTAAAGTTAAAAGTCTCTATGCAAAATATATAAATGGAGTACCAAATTTATGTTTTGCTGGACATATTGATGTTGTACCACCAGGTCAATTAAAAGATTGGATATCTGATCCATTTAATCCAAAAGTCAGAGGCGGAATATTGTATGGAAGAGGAGCAGCTGATATGAAAAGCGGAGTAGCTGCATTTATTGCTGCTATGGTAAATTTTGTTGTAGAAAAATTTCAGTTTAATGGTTCGATAAGTACATTGATTACCAGTGCTGAAGAAAGTATGGAAGAATATGGAACAAAAGCAGTTTTAGAATGGATGGAAAGTAAGCAAAAGAAGATAGACTATTGTGTAATTGCCGAACCAACTAGTAGTGAAAAACTAGGCGATACCATAAAAATAGGCAGAAGAGGATCTGCAATATTCAAATTAATTTGTTATGGAAAACAAGGACATGTTGCTTACCCAGATTTAGCTGATAATCCAATATATAAGATGATATCAATATTAAATAGAATAAGAAATACTACTTTTGACAATGGTAATAAACACTTTCAGCCTTCAAACTGCGAGGTTACTACTATTGATGTCGGAAACAACAATAATAATATAATACCCGATGTAATAGTTGCAAATTTCAATATTCGATATAACGATATACAAACACCTAACACTTTATTTAAATTAATCGATGAAATATGCTCTAGCGTGACTAACGATTATAAACTCTCTATTCACATTAGTAGGGGAGCTTTCCTTTCCATGCCTGATAGGAACACTGATATTATGCTTGACGCAATAAATAAAGTCACCAATATTAATGCTGTAATGAGCACAAGCGGCGGTACGTCTGATGCTGCGTTTATCAAAAATGTGTGTCCAGTGATTGAATTTGGTATGATTAATAAAACTACACACCAGGTAAATGAATGTGCGTCAGTAGACGATATATATAAACTGACAGCTATATATAAAGAGTTCATAAAAAACTATTTTTACCCTACTAACAAGATATTAAATCAAATCAATGTAATTAGTAATATGCCTGATGGTCCATTATTAGCTTAAAGTGTACTTCAGGCCAGTAGGAATAACTAATTAGAAAAATCCTTAAGAAAAGAAGACTTGCATGTAAATTCATCATGCTATAAAGTTATAGTTGTTTAAAATAAAGAGGTTAGTTATGAATCTTGTAACAAAATCTGCTGTTGATTTTATCGCCCCTGCTGTTCTCTCTGATGGGGAAATAGTTGATGATTTCTGTCTAAGCAAGCATGTAAAAGATAAATACGCTGTCCTTTTTTTCTATCCACTCGATTTTACTTTTGTTTGTCCAACTGAATTGATATCATTTAGTAATAAAATAGAGGACTTTTCAAAACGTGGTGCCGAAGTCATAGGAGTAAGTGTAGATTCAAAATTCTCACATTGTAAATGGCGAGAGACTTTAGTCAATGATGGTGGTATCGGAGAGGTTAGCTATACTTTGGTTTCTGATATCAAAAAGTCTATATCAAGAGACTATGGAGTATTATACGATAACTCAATTGCACTGAGAGCTACCTTTATTATTGATGATGAGTTTATTATACGTCATCAATCTGTAAATGATCTACCTTTAGGACGCAATATCAATGAATTCATTAGAATCATTGACGCAGTCAAGCATAACAAAGAGTACGGTGAAGTATGTCCAGCTGGGTGGAAGAAAGGCAAGCCAGCAATACAAGCAAGTAACGAAGGTATAGCTGACTACTTAAATTCATACAGTGAAGAATTATGATGAAGCCATTTAATACAAAAGTTCTTATTATCGGATCTGGAGTAGCTGGTTACGCTGCTGCTATATATGCAGCGCGTGCAAATCTAGAGCCAATTGTAGTAACAGGGATGCAACCTGGTGGTCAGCTTATGATTACTACAGGTGTTGAAAATTATCCTGGCTTTATTTCAATACAAGGACCAAAGCTCATGGAGCAAAAAAGATTACATGCAGAGAAAGTTGGTGCGAAAATAGTAGACGATGAAATAAAGAGTATTGAACAACTTGAAGGCTCTAATGAATATAGATTTAAGTCCTTTGGTAACACTAATAGTTACTATTCAGGTACAGTTATAATTGCATCTGGCGCACAAGCTAAATGGCTTGGTCTCAAGAGTGAAAAAGATTTTCAAGGGTATGGAGTTTCAGCCTGTGCAACTTGTGATGGTGCATTCTTTAGAAATAAAGTCGTAGCTGTGATTGGTGGCGGGAATACCTCTGCTGAAGAAGCAATATTTTTAACCCAATTTGCCAAAGAAGTTATAATAATACACAGGCGCAATAAATTAAGAGCAGAAAAGATAATGCAAGACAGGCTCTTCAAAAAAGATAAGGTAAAAGTAATGTGGAATCATACTGTAGAACAAATTCTTGGAGAAGAAAACCCAAAAAAAGTTACTGGTATTATAATAAAATCAACAGAGACTAACAAAATACAAAAATTGAAAGTAGATGGAGTGTTTATTGCAATTGGGCATACACCAAATACAGGTATTTTAAAAGGCTTTGTTGAAATGGATCAGCAGGGCTACGTAATCACAAGGCCTGGTACAACTATAACTAGCAGAGCAGGGGTGTTTGCTGCAGGTGATGTCCAAGACAAGGTGTACCGGCAGGCAGTAGTCGCAGCAGGCACAGGGTGTATGGCTGCGCTTGATGCAGAAAAATTCCTAGAATGCATAAGCGTAAAGAGTTAAAAAACAGGAAATGTGAGAAGCAGTTCTTCATTAAAAAGAAAGAGGAGTTTATCACTATTTTCTTTTTTTACTGTATAGTAGTAATAAATTATTGAGGGACTCAACATGCTTAATATAAAAAATATCCTTTTTTTCAATCAGAGAAACAGAATCATATGAAAGGAGCAGGGCCAAGCACTACTAATACAACATGTTTGACTAGAAGATGTGAAATCATTTTTAACGTCTATTACCATCAGTAGTAAGTGACGAATTATTACATTGGAGAAAAGGATATCCAATATTAGTACTAAAGGTAAATAAGTTACATATTGTAGAGCACTACGTTACACTAACGGCTTTCACAACATTATATTTTTAGTGTTCAGGCCAATAGCTAGCATATGTGAAGATACAGCTTTTATGTATTGCCTACCAAACTAAAGCTAGAGATAGCAAAAACATTACTTATACATCTCAGATATTAAAACTGGTATTAGAAACTGCAAAAATGAAAGCTCTAAAAGTTATACTGTAAGAGGATTTAAGCACAAATAAAATTAGAATTTAAACAAGAAGGGAAAAATTATTGTCTACTCTTCCCAATAGAAAGATTAGCCTAGCAAAAGTGTTATTTAGGAAAAAGTTTATTGAGCAGGAGTTCATTGGAAAAATCTTGCTCGACCTGAGCTTTGATAAGTAAAGGCGTATTAAACTCTTAGTGCATAAGAAGATGCTATAGAACAAACATTTGGCAGGCAAGGGCTATAGGTGAAGAACGCACTATTGGTGTATGTTTAACATAAAATAATTATCTAGAAATAAGTACCTCTCTTAACAGCATTGGCATTGGTTCTTTTTCTAAAATAGAATGCTTTTTTATATAAAATGAGTAAACGTAAGACCTAGCAGTGCCACTGACAGTTTTTGAGCTACAAGGTTTCTTTTATTTCTTTTCCAAACTCCACCGAGTATCTTTATACATATTAAAAATATCCTGATAATTTAGGTAAGTATAGATTTGAGTAGTTCCAAGATTTGAATGGCCAAGGAGTTGCTGTATTAACCTTATGTCAATGCTCTCTTGAAGCAAATGAGTAGCACAACTATGGCGAAATGCATGTGGGGACAAGATTTCTGGCAAACTTAACATTCTTCTTATTTTTTGCAGACGATTAGCGAAATAAGTTCTTTTCAATTTTTTTCCTCTTATTCCCATAAAGAGATATTGCGTTTCATTATTAACACTAAGATAAGGACAAGCTTCCATATACTCTTGTATACACTTTTTTATTACTGGAAGAATAAATAACTGCCTTTGTTTATTCCCTTTACCTATAATTGTTAAACTTTTACTATTGATATCACCAACCTTAAGATCCAATGCTTCACTAATTCTTAACCCTGCACCATACAGTAGAACAATAATCGCAATTTCTCTTTTTACCACCCAAGGTTCACCTAGATTAGACAATCTCGTTCCTTTTATTAAAGTTTTTATGTCAGATATTGATAATGCTTTTGGTAAAGTCCTTTTCTGAATTGGTCTAGATAAGGAGAATACGTCCTCATTATTTACTCCATAATTGTTTTTTATGTACCTGAAAAAATTTCTGATTACTGACAATGCACGAGCGTTCGACCTAGCATTCACACCTCTTGCATAACGAAAGCTAAGCCAACTTCTAAGCTCAAACACACTCAATCTTTCCAAAGAGCCAATGTTAGCTTCTCCTCCAATGTGAGTGCTAAGAAAATTCATCATATCTTTTAGGTCTCTCACATACGATTCCAAGGTGTTAAGTGAATAAGACCTATTGCATTTCAGCCACTCATGCCAATTCTTAATGATTGAACCTAAGTTCACAGTCACTTCTTAAAGAAGGCATCAGTGCATGCGTCCCGGAAAGCTTCATTCACATCAGGATGAGAGTGACAAATTCTATATATATCCTCTGCTGCTGCACCATATGCCATTGCAACTGCTGCTTCATTAATTAGTGTATCAGCATATGCCCCTATGATATGCACACCTAATATTGTATCTGTCCTACTGCAAGTTAGTACTTTTACAAATCCTTCAGCATCATCAATAATTTTCGCCCTGCCGTTTGCAGCAAATTGACATTTACCAATTTTATACTTTTGACCAGCTCTTTTGAGTTCCTCTTCAGTTTTGCCGATTGAAGAAACTGCAGGATGGGTATAAATGACAGATGGCATAATTTCATAATCAACATGAGGTGACTGACCTGCTATTATTTCTGCAACCGCCATTCCTTCCTCTTCCGCCTTATGAGCAAGCATTGTCCCACCAATTACATCACCAATAGCAAATATTCCTTTTATATTGGTTTCATATCTATTGTTAACTCGAATAAAGCCACGGCTATCCTTCTCTATTCTACCGTCAATATTAAGACCATCAGTATATGGTTTACGACCTACTGCAATAAGCACCTTATCTGCCTCTATAGTACTTATTTGGCTATTTTGAATAGAACAAATTTTCAAACTTAAAGAATTACTACTTTGGTTTATCTCCTCAACTTTAGTGCTAAGTAAAAACTCTATTCCCTGTTTTTGTAAACTGAAAAATAGAGACTTGCTCAATTCCACATCCATCACTGTAGCAATCCTATCAAGAGACTCCACTATAGTAACTTCAGACCCTAGTCTTTTCCATATAGAAGACATTTCAAGTCCTATTGCTCCGGCTCCAACTATAACAAGCCTTCTTGGCACTTCAGTTAGAGACAATGCACCAGCAGATGAAATAATGTTTTTCTCATCAATACTAATTCTTGGCAAGGAATTAACATCAGAACCGGTTGCAATTACTATATTTTTTGTTTTCAGCGTCTTGCCTTCAACCGAAACTTCAAGGCTGCCTTGATCAAAAGAAGTAATTTTCGCAAGTCCATTGATTTTAGTAATTTTATGAAGGTTAAAAAGATACCCTATCCCTTGCCCCAATTCCTCAACTCTAAAATCCTTATACTTTAACATTTTTTCTAGATTAAAGCTCACATCCTTGACTTTTATGCCAAGTTTTGACAAATCGTTTTTCGCGTGGGCATATTGGTAAGAAGAATAAAGCAATGCCTTAGAAGGTATACACCCAACTCGCAAACATGTGCCACCAAAAATGCTATTTTTATCTATACAGGCAACCTTTAACCCAAGCTTTGCAGCCACAATGGCACATTTATAACCGCCTGGACCACCACCTATAACAATTAAATCATGATTCATCATAAAAAATAAACCTATTTTCTAAAGAAAAAACACCACTTCCTTCAGTTGTTATATATATCTTATCACGAACGAATACTGGAGCATGAAACACATTACCAGGTATTTTAATTGTCTTCCCTGTACTTTCAGACTCAGAAAAAGCAAACATTAAGCCTTTATTGCCTATTACCCATAACATATGGGCGTGCATAACTAAAGCAAACAATTGTGTATTTTTTATTGAATCAAATGTCCAGACTGTTTCTCCATTTTGGATATTAATACCAATTATTCTATTATCTCGAGTAATCATAAAAATCCTACCACTGGCTCCTCGTTCCTTTGCAGAGACAGGAGAATTACAATATGATATAATATTTGATATACTTTTTATTTGCAGCGGCTTTGACCATAAAATATTTCCTGATTTTACATCAATACCATAAATATAAGAACTATTTGTAGCAATTAAAATATCACCAAGTATTCCTGGTGTGGTAGTTACATCTGTAAGCTGTGTATCTAAAAAGCTTGCAGCCAATTTCTGACTCCATAACTTTTTACCACCTTCATCGAAAGCTATTAGTTCACCATTTGAAAACGGTGCTATTATTTTATCATCAGAAACTGCAGGTGATATAGAGTATAAACCCCGAATCTCATTAACTCCATTTTGGTGGGCCCAAATTAGGCTACCGTCTTTCATATTAATAGCATATAGATAATTATCAATGGTTAACACTATCAATTTGTTATGTACTACTACTGCTTTCCCTCTTACTGGAGCCCTCAGTTCCTTTTTCCATTGAATCTCACCAGTTTTCGCATCTATTACGTACAGAATGTTATTTACTATAAAAAAAATATTTCCTCCATGATGCGATAGGCTCATGTTACCAATTTTTTCCTTGCGTGAAAGGTGCAATTTCCAATTTACAACCCTTGAATTATTAACATCAAAAGAATATAAAGTACCGTGCTTATCTACTAAAACAATGCTACTTTCTACAAGTACTGGAGCCACACATCCTTGGGATAATCTTTTATCTACTATATCTATTCGTTCACTCGCTATTGTGTAACTGCTACACAACAATACCACTACGATAATCACTATTTTCATTACTTATTGAATAAAAGTTTATTAATATACATACTAGAAACTCTAATCACAACGAAAATGTTTTTCACTGTATTTTATAAGAATTAACTTATGAAAGAAACATTATCTTTCACATAAAAACACTCCTAACACAACAGAATAACAACTAATTTAAAGTTATTGATAAACTCAGTCACTCTAACTTATGTTATTTTCAAAAAATGAAAATAATCCTTTATTATTAAATAATACCATCTATTAGATCTCCTAAAACCTGATCTTTGATCATAAATATCAAGAAGTTTACTAAGTGAAAAAAGGCAAAAGAAACCTTGTCAGTATCTATTTTTAGTATTGGTGCCTTTTTAGGCTAAACGCTGCAATTCAAGCGCAACTCTTAAAATATAAACAGAGGTCCTTAGCTTAAGTGCTAGAAAACTTATTAGCAGAAAAAAATAAAAAAACACGAAGTAGATAATTATTTACCCTGACCCTGTAATTTGTATTTACACTGCCCTTCATAAGCGTGCTTCAGCTTAAAAAAAGCTAGAAACCTAGATAAAATTAATAAAAATATAAAGTAAATATATAAAAACTAAATATAAGACGTTAATTACATAATACTTATATTACTCAAATCTTATACAGATTACTAAATAGCTTAGACATTGCTCAGTTAGATAATGACTATGTAAAAGACCTAATACTATGTATAATCTATAAATAATTTTTGAGGTGATATGAAACTAGGTGTTAACATCGACCATGTTGCAACTCTTCGCAATGTACGAGGAACTTCTTATCCAGATTTATTAAAAGCAGCAGAAATAGCTATTGACGCTGGAGCAGACTTTATCACTGTTCACTTACGAGAAGACAGAAGACACATTAAGGATGAAGATGTATTTAACCTAAAAAAAAACATTAAAACTGAACTCAATCTTGAAATTGCAGCCACAGAAGAAATGCTTGAAATAGCAAAAAAGGTAAAACCCTACTCAATTAATATTGTACCAGAAAAAAGAGAAGAATTAACAACAGAAGGTGGTCTAAATATAATTAACATGTATAACAAACTTTCTAGCATAATAAAAGAGATGCATAGCACTGGTATAAAGGTTTCACTGTTTATCAATCCAAGCATCAATCAATTAAAATACCTTGAGAAACTAGAAAAAAAGCCTGATATAATAGAAATTCACACAGGAGACTATTGCGACAATTCATCAGAGGAAAAATTACAATTAATCACTCACGCTGCAGAGTATATAAATAAGCTAAAAATAGAGTGCCATGCAGGACATGGCATAACCTGCACACATGCTAAAAGAATAAAAGAAATACCTCACATCTTAGCTCTCAACATAGGTCACTTTTTAATCAGTGAAGCTATATTTTACAGCTTACACAGCACAGTAAAAACAATGAAAATGATAATATCTAACTAACTACTCCTTCTTCCTTTTCATTTAAAAGACCTAAAAGGGTCTGACTTGCTTTAAATCTTACTCTTATCTTCTCAGGAACAGTCATAATCCTACCATTTTGAGGATTACGACATTGTTTCTTCCGACTTACAGCAGTAGATAATGTACCTAACTTATGTAGACGTACCTTACCTATCCTCTTTAAGTCACCTTTTATTCTTTTTATCCACGCGTCATAAATTTTGCCTAAATTTAACATTGTTATGTCTATACCCTGATTAGACAAATCCTCATGCATTTGTTTTACTATACTTTCCTTGCTCATAAATTACCTTAATATTGAAAAAATTACACAAACAGCATATTCAGTTCACACTGATAGTCAACCAAATTTATCGCGGAAATTAGGGTATATCATACACTTTCTCAAATACTTGTATAACGCTTACAAAAAGCATCGCTAAAGAATAACTACCTCTTAGAAAATTGGCATTTTTTACGAGCTTTGTGCTGACCATACTTCTTACGTTCAACAACACGTGAATCTCGCGTCAAGAACCCCTTACTACGTAACATGGAATGTAAGCCTTGGCTTATTTTGCTTAAAGCTCTACTTATCCCATGGGATAAAGCACCAGCTTGACTAGATAATCCTCCACCTTTCACAGTTGCAAATATATCATATTTATCCAACACAGACGTTATAATAAGTGGCATCCTTACCGTTTTGCATACTGATTCCCTCTTAAAGTAAGAGAATAACTCATTTTTCCGATTAACACTAAACTTTCCATTACCTGGCTTTACCCATACTCTTGCTACAGATTCCTTCCTTCGCCCCGTAGCATATAAACGTCCTAGTGAATCAATTACTGGCTTAATTACTCCTTTTGATTTATTTATCACACGATTTTGCATCTTTACTCCATTATTTTCTATTCTTTCGATTTAAAGAAGCAAAATCTATCTTCTCAGGTTGCTGTCCTTGATGCTTATGTTTTGGACCAGAGTAGACATATAAATTTCTAAAACGTTTGCGTGCCATGGGACCATCATCAAGCATCCTTCTTACTGCTACTTCTATTACACGCTCAGGAAATTTACCATTCAGAATATTATCTGGAGTAGTTTTTTTCAAACCACCAGGATAACCTGTATATTTATAGTAAATTTTCTCTTTAAGCTTCTTTCCAGTAAAACACACCTTTTCTGCATTAATAATAATTATATTATCACCACAATCCATATGAGGTGTATATTCAGGTTTATGTTTTCCACGCAATAGTGTTGCTACAAATGCCGCAAGTCTTCCTACTGTTAACCTATCTGCATCTATAATAAACCACTTTTTATTGATTTGTTTTTCTTTTAAAAAAAAAGTCTTCATAACTCTAACTCACAATAGTATGTCATGATATATCTAACCCTGAAACAAAGTCAACAACATTAGTTATTGATTATCAAAGCAATCTGTGCTAACAACTTAGCTGCATAGCCTAATATCAGATATAGGAGTAGAATGTTTCAGTTTATTATTATTACACTTATGGCCGTTTTTAATACTACAAGTTGCTATGCAATCGATATTGAAGAAGCTATAAGTAAAGCCATTAAAAATAGTTCAAAGCTAAAATCTCAATTCTACCAATATAAAAGCGCAGAAAAACAACTAAAGTCTTCCGGATTAGCTGGTTTCTTGCCAGATATTAATTTGCAGTATAACTTTGATAGTAATTTTAATCTTTATAACAATAAACATAATTTACCTGGAAAACGCCTAACATTGAGTCAAAGAATAATAGGCGGTGGCAGTGCTTTTGCCACATTCAGCCAATCAAGTCATCTTCTCAAAGCAGAAAAGATACAGTTTCAACAATCAAAGCAAGAGGTCGCACTTAACGCCGTAAAAGTATACGTTGATGTCCTAAGAAGGACAGCAATATTAAAATTGAAAGAGCATAAAGAACGTGTTTCTTTAGAAAACTTGTCTTCAATAAAAAAGCGCCTTTCTCTTGGAGAGGTTACCAACGCTGAAGTTCTGCTAGCAAAAGCAAAATTTTCATCTTCAGTGCTGGAAAGAGTTGATGCTGAAGGTAAGCTAAAATTAGCAAATATTGCTTACTTTCACTTAATTGGCGAGAATCCTAATGAACTCTCTGAAGCTAATGATAAATTACCCTATGTTCCGGAACTAAACGAATGTTTACAGCTAGCAAAAACCAATAACTTATCTTTAAAAGCAGCAGTTTATAAAAAAAGGGCAGCCAGAATGGCAGCAATTGCTGAAACTTCTAAGTGGCTACCCTCCTTAAATCTCAATGCAAGTAAAAATTTAAATGAAAGCGTTAGTCTTGATACACTTTTAGGTACTACCAGTATTACCTTTACTCTCGATGTCCCAATCTTTAAAAGAGGAATTAATACTTTTAATATAAGCAAAGCTAGAATGAATGCAAAAAAATCTGTTTATGATTATTATGAGACAGTAAAAAATATAGAAAGAGAAGTTACAAACGCTTGGAATAACGTTCTAACAGCAAAAGCTATGATCAAAGCAAGTCAAAAAGCTGAAAAAGCAGCAGCTCTAGCACTGGAAGGGGTCGAGCAAGAAGTTAACCTAAATTTAAAAAGCACAACTGAATTTTTGAACACTAAGGATACATTATTAAAAGCACGTTCGGATTTAGTTGAAGCAAAAGGTAATTATATAATCAGCATTTACAAGTTGCTTTTTGCAATAAACAGCATAAATCTCTAAATTTAATGGCATTAGCATTATGACGGTGAATGAAAAACAGTCTGAAAAGATATTCTGGGAAACATAAAAAAAGTTACACCTAATAAAAATGCATGTGATAATAAAGTAGAATTAGAGAAAGAAGATAATGATGTTTTCTGCACCTTTAAGAAAAACATTCAGAAAATTTAGAAGAAGGTAGCAAAGAGGAAAATAGGAAAATGACAGGAGAAAAGATATCGATAATGACAACTAGAGCAAAGAAATATTTATAATAATACTAAACTCAATGAGTATAATCACGATTTAAAAAAGGAAAAGACGTTTGCCTGCAGTATAATACTAAAATTAGTAATAATGAAATAGATAACAAAAATTCACAAGCACAAAATAATAACTGGTTAGTTTTAATATAGAAGAGATTAAAGAGCTACTTAAAAAGTAGCAAAACAAACCTAACATTAAAGAGTTATAAGTTATATCTCTTCTAAAACCCAAGTTACTAGAATAACTAAATAAGTACTTGTATACACTAGCGAAAGAAGTAGTCAAAAAAGAGCTAAAAGTTATAATCAATAAAGTGATTCTTACAGGTATCAACAATAAAAACTAGAATAAAGACAGCTAGAGGTCGAAAATTATCTTCAACTAGGTGGTTATATCGTCATTTAAATGATAAGTATGTACAAAAAACTAGTAAGGATGGTTACAGGTCGCGCTCAGCATATAAGTTGATAGAAATAGATAATAAGTTTAAATTATTCCAAAAAGGGCAAAAAATTATTGATCTTGGTGCTTCTCCTGGTGGGTGGTCACAAGTTGCATCTCAGAAAGGAGCTAATGTAGTTGCAATTGACATAAGGCCAGTAAATTTAATCAATGGAGTGGAACATATGCAATACGATATTATAAACGATCTTGAAATTTTAAAGGAAAAATTTAAAGGTCAGAAGTTTGACGTAATTTTATCTGATATGGCTCCAAAATCTTGTGGCATAAAATCATTGGACCATATCAGAATTATGCTTTTATGCAAAGCAGCACTGAACCTTGCAAAGCATTTCCTAAATTATGGTGGTAAGTTTGTAGTAAAAATCTTCCAAGGAGAATCTGATAGGGATTTTTGTAATGAGTTAAAAAAAATGTTTAAAACAGCAAAATACTTCAAACCAAGATCAAGCAGATCTGAATCTACAGAAATATATTTAATAAGTTTAGACTTTACCAGTAGTGGACCTTCTATAGAGTAACAACAAGCTTCCTAATCCTGCTCTACAGCAAATTTTAATGCCATATGGGTAGCTATAGCACTATTAACCAACAGAATGGTAAAAACTAAAGCAGTAATAAGTAATATATGAGCATTCAAAGATAAACCTTCAAACTGAATCAGTAATTTAAAGTACACAAAAGCTGGCATTATAACTGGCAAAACAAGAATTTGTGGCATTCCTGATGTTAAGTTATTTCGACCAATCATTAATGCACTTCCAGTAGCTGAAATGTTAATTACTATTAACATATTGAGTAATAAAGA
Source organism: Wolbachia endosymbiont of Dirofilaria (Dirofilaria) immitis (assembly GCF_013365455.1). GTDB lineage: Bacteria > Pseudomonadota > Alphaproteobacteria > Rickettsiales > Anaplasmataceae > Wolbachia. Next base: position 240,841 of record NZ_CP046578.1, on the reverse strand, counting down.
TAAACCAGTTATTATTGAATATTCAATACCATTATCTAGAATTACAAAATTAAATATGGAGGAAATTACTGAAATCGGTACCCCAAACAATATCCAGTGAGCAAAAATCTTATAAGCAATGATAAACTTAGAGGAAAGTGGCTGTATGAAAATTTGTTCCAATATTCCATCATGGTAATCAGAAGCAAATAAATTACCTGTAGAAATTTGCAGAGCAAATGTAGCACATATCCATATTAATGCCAACATGATTTCTTGTTCACTGTTATTTCCAAGTGTAAATGAAGATAAGCTTAACATAACAATAAATGTACATATTATATAGATAAAATCACTATTACTTATCACCAACTTTTTTATTGAACTGATCATATTAGGCTTTTAAATATTTATTATAAATTATGATGTTTACTTTGAGATAGTATAATTTCTTATTCATAAATTATACAAATTTTATTATTTAATAAATAATATAATTATGAAAGAGTTACCAAAAATAAAATTACCAGAAGATTATATTCCTTCAGAGGACGAAGAATACATGAACGTGAAGCAGTTGGAATATTTCAGTTTAAAGTTACAATCAATGCTTGCTGAAATGGAGAAGCAAGAATTAGAAGAAAGTGTATACCATACTGATGAAGATAGTGGAAACGAAAAATTAATTAAGCGCAGAAAAGAGAGAAAAGAAAGAATCAAGGAGGCATTAAAAAAAATAAAGTTGGGTACCTACGGCTATTGTGAAGGAACAGGAGAAGAAATAGGAGCTGAAAGACTTAAAGCCAATCCGCTAGCTATATATTGTATTGAAGAGCAAGAGAAATTAGAAAAAGAAAAGAATATATATAACATTGAAGATTAACTAAAAAATATATTTAATAAACCTGCTAGCTTAGCCTCTTTTTCGATCTTCTAAGCTTTTCTTTCTTCAATATAGAATTTACCTCTTCCACACTTCTATCAATATCATTATTGATTATTATATAATCATATTCACTTCGTTTACTCATCTCTTTTTGAGCTTCAGCTAGTCTATACTCTATTTCATCTATAGTATCAGCATTACGTTTTCGCAAACGCAGCCTAAGCTCTTCCATCGAAGGAGGAAGTATAAAAACGCTCACAACTTTTTCTCTCATAAGTTTAAATAAATGAAACGCTCCTTGCCAATCTATACTAAGTAAAACACTTACCCCACTGCTTAGATTTTGCTTTATAAAATCTTTTGGTATACCATAGAAATTTTCAAAAACCTTAGCGTATTCAAGCATTTGACCAGCTTCGCATAACTCGTGAAACCTCTCCTCCGTAACAAAAAAATAGTCTTTTCCATTTATTTCACCAGAACGAGGTTTACGCGTAGTTACAGAAACAGACCTAACTAAGTTAGTTGATTGATCAAGCAACTTCTCTAGTATAGTAGTTTTTCCAGTTCCAGAAGGAGAAGATAAAACTAATAATATACCATCATCTCTTATAGTCATTCTTTCTTTAAAAAAAAGAAATTCAACAAGAATATCATAAAGTTCCTCATTTACTAAACTCTGAACCTCTCAATATAGCACCCTTCAAATCAGATTTTAAAAAGCTGGAATGATCTAAGTTAGAATCCAATAAATTAGTACCAATTAGAGAAGAATTATGAAAAACAGCATAGCGTAAATCAGTTTTTTCAAGGGTTGCCTTATCCAAATTAACATTTATAAACTTTGCTCTACTCAACATCGAACCAGAAAAATCAGCATTCTTTAGATTCATGTCTTTGAACTCAAAGTAGGCATAATTTACATCAAATCTTTTATTCCGTAATATCTCTTCTTGTAAATCCTTAATCGAGGTTATAGCACTTTCTAAACCTGCAAGCTTTTCCTGCCCTTCGTTATCAATTAAAATTGAATGGTCAAAATTACAATCTACTAAGTGAACATCAGTAACTGAACCTTTGTATATGCTTGAAGAATGGAAAGATGTATTATCAATTGTCGAATTACCAAAATTACTAAGAAAAAAGCCTGTTTTCTTAAAAGCATTATCGCGAAGCAAAGAAGATTCAAAATTATTCTTAACAAAATTTGAATTAGTTACTTTCAGATTAAACCAGCTTGAGCTATCTGCTATTGAATTAAAAAATATTGAGTACTCTATTTCACTAGAATCAATGCTATGGAAAGAGAGTTTACTGTTATAAATTTGAGAACCTTGTACTTTAACCTTGTACATTGAAACTGCAGAAAGGTCTGTATTATTTACCTCTGCAGAGGTAAATAATGAATAGTCAAAAAACGAGCCGCTCATGTTAGAATTTGCAACTTTAGTACTATCAAATTTCCCGTGACGAATATCAGAATCAGAAACATTAACTTGATGTAGTTCACTAGAACTAAAATCAATATTAGATAAATCAGCATCCCAGAGAGTAATATCAGAAGCATACAAATGTTTTATCTTAGAACCATTCAGTATGGATCGGACAAAACTCGAACCATCACTACTTACATAGGAAATTTGTGCATTGCTCAAATTAGTCATATTAAAGTTACTATCGATTATAATAGAAGAATTAAGGTAAACATTAGAAAGATTACTACCCGTAAAATCTGATTCCTTTATTTCCGCACCATATACATTAGCGTTCTCCAATGAGGAAAATTGCACTTTTAATTTATATGAATCCATTCCAAAAAAATCCGCGTTATCAAGACTGCTCCTTTGCACAACAGTATTATCTATTTCACTATCACTAAAGTTTACATAATTAACATTTGAGTCCAATAAGCTAGAAAGATTCATTTTTATATTTGAGAAATTAGTATGTAATCCAGTTATGTTGTGCATTCTCACTCCTTTGAGATCAGAGTTAATAAACTCAGCATAACTAATATCAGACTGACTAAATGTAACATCCGTCAAATTTGCAGAAACAAATTTTGCAAAACTCAAGTTTGCACCTTCTATTCTTACACCTCGTAAATCAGCATGAGAAAAATTAGCCCCACGCAAATCAGCATTAACAAATGATACACCTGATAAGTCAGCATGAGAAAAATCAGCACCAATTAAACTGACTCCATCAAAAACGGATCTATTCAGGTACAATCGACTAAAATTAGCTCCATTTAAAGCAGAACCAAAACCTTTTCCAAAATCTTCCGGTAAACCTTCTCTGTGGCACTTCACCAGAAATTTAGCAAAGCTCTCCTTATTATAAGATAGATATTTCACCTTATGCAAAGCGTTCAAAAAATCACTGACCAGATATTTTTTATTGTTTCCCTCATTTCCATAACACAAATGACCAGCCAAAATCAATACCAACAATCTAACCATCACATTCCAATTCATTACCTTCCTTTATCTTCATAGTCTAATTATATATCTCTAGACTTTCTTAACTGTCTACTTCTTTATGTTCCAAAAAACACGGCATCATTTCAGCAATTGCATTTACCATATCAATCCGTTCTTTTTCAATTGCTATATCAATAGAAGATTTGAGACTATGATTGACCGCTCTAGTATCAGCACCTTGTAACAAGAGAAAACGCACTACATCTATCTCACCTTGCTTAACTGCATAAATTAAAGGGGTATCTCCAAGTTTATTTCTAAACTTCAGTACCTCTTGAACTGTTAATCCAAGCTTTTCTAATTTACTTATTATTCCTCTCAAGCAAATCAAGTTACCCTTTTTGATACAATAAAAAAGCTGCTTACTATAGTCACCAATAAATACAGTTGTTGGAAGATGCTCATTAAGAGTATCATATTGCCGCTTATATATCAACTTATCTTGTGCATTTTTATAATGCCATTCTTTTACTGGTTCTTTGTTTAACCTTGCCCACCTTTGTAAACTACTCTCTTCCTCTCGTTCACCTTTCTCATCCTTTTTAATGATAGGTTCTCCTATATTACAGCCTTCAGCTAATTTTTTCACTCTCTCTTTTCTAACTTGGCCTTCTAACTTTCTTTCTTCTAATAACTTATTTATATTATTTTTCAAACGCTTATTCTTCTCAACATCAACTTTTCTATTAACTTGTAGATCAGTTACGTTTCCACTTAAACCAGTACCTGGAGGAAAAATAAAATTTCTGTTAACTTCCCTATCGACTACACTTGGTAAATTTAGAGCTACCTCATTTTTATCTTCCCTTAACAGATTATTGCTAAAATCCTGTAAATCTTTATTATTCTCCCCTACTTCATTCACAGCCTTTTCAACTACAGAAGCCTCATTCCTATCACGTTGTAGCTCTTCTTTACTCTCCGCTTTTCTAGCTTCGTTATTTTGTATCTTTTCAACACTCAATCCACCAACTTCGCTTTCGAAAGATTCTAGATCGTTACCTTGTTGGGTCACGCTCTCTGGTAAATCTTGCTTTAGATCCTTTTCTATACCTACATCTTCATGTATAGGACTAATTAATCTATCTGCATCAACTTTTTTTTCCTCAAGCTGCTCTACAGCAAATAGGCTTGTCAACCCAAATACACCAAATATTAACGCAAAGCATAAAACAGACTTCATAAATATCCTAAGCATAAGTTTAACTAAAATGATACTACAATCAAATAATTAATCTATAACAAAAAACAAGCATGTAGAGATGAATGGTTATTAAGACGTACAGAATATCTACTTTGCATAAAATGCCTACACAAATAATGCAAAATTAAACGCCATATTATTCTAACCTGCTCATTATCATATTCTCTTTAGGTTTTCTTCTTCTAAAATCTTGTATAACAATTATAATTCTTCTGTTTTCATACCTTAGATCAACACTACTCCTTCTACCTCTAATAAAGCTCTTACTAAATTTGTAGCACCAACTATAGTAGTCGTGTGTATAAATATAACTTTCTCATAGTATTCATTAAGTTAGTTATTTTGTACAGCAAAACAGGTGATTCATATCAAACTACTCTTTCTCCCGCTTTTTAATATATAAGCAAGCCTTTATATTTTTCCAATTATATTACTACTATTTAATCCAATTTTACTATTCACTGAACTAATTATCCCTTCCAGTTCCAACTTACTCAATCCCATAGCTTTTCTCCATTAACAAACAATACAATCTAACTGCCACATACAAATAATGATAAAAATAGATTAACATAGCCAATTATTTATTATGTCAATAGTACACGGAGAGAGAGGGATTCGAACCCTCGATATGACTTTTTAATCATATAACGGTTTAGCAAACCGCCGCCTTTAGCCGCTCGGCCACCTCTCCAAACCTTAAGCTCCAAGTTTACACTATACTATAATACTAAGACTTCACAACCTGTCTAACGCTTTTAAATAGCAACACTTTACACTAACAGCAGAAAATCAATTATATAAAAAGCAAAGCCTTACCTAACAGCATTTCCAATGATCTTTTTAGCTTCTTCCATACCGACCCATTCTCCAACTATTACTGTTTTTCTCTCCTCTAGGTCTTTATAATGTAAAAAGAAATGAGCAATTTTATCTAGCAGGCTTTTAGGTAGATCAGAATAATTTTTCACATTATCATAATAACTATCAACACTAGAAACAGGTATAGCTAGCACTTTCTCATCTTCTCCTTTTTCATCCTTAGTAAGCAGAGCACCTATTAGACGCACTGATATTAAAACACCAGATGCTAAGGGATATTGAGTTAACACCAAAGCATCTACAGGATCACCATCACCTGCACAGGTATTTGGCACAAATCCATAATTACAAGGGTAGGACATTGCAGTAGATAAAAATCTGTCAACTTGTAATAATCCAATTTCCTTATTAAACTCATACTTTACAGGTTTAGCGTTTGCACCTATTTCAATTATTACATTTACTATATCCGATGTTACAGTTATTTTACTCAAATCCATAGACTAATTTTTACTAAGAGTAAACATTATACAATATATACCACCAGTTGCTATATTATACCAGCAAACAAAAATTTACTTGAAAATTAGTCAAATTAACTTAGATAAATAAATAGCAGCTTTACAACTTGTTTTTATAAATAAAGATAAGACATTATAACAAAATGCGTTTTTAGCGTTGTATTCAATTGCAATATCCCTATGTTCTAGCTCTTCATCACGAAATTTACTTATAGTTTCCTTTAATTCTCCATTTTCTAAATGCAAAACTTGCTCTTTGTAGTGCTCTTCGATCACTTCCTCAACTGCAGCAGTACAAGCCATAGCAGCTTTTTTGCCCATAATGGCTGTTACAACACCAAGCGACACTCCTAATACATGCCAAATTGGTAATAAAATAGTAGGACGAATTTTTTGTTCTTTAATTTTTTCACTAAAATAGCGAAAATGCTTCTTTTCTTGTTCTTCCATCTCAATTATTTTGCTGATTATAGAAGATCCTTTAAGAATAAATTTTTGACCAGAATAAATACAAACAGCTCCATATTCCCCAGCATGATTTACTCTAATTGCTTGTTCTAAAAAATTTCCTTTCAATTTTCTAACATTATAGCCTTTTTTTTTCAATATCTCCTCCATTCATTTCTACATCAACATTATTATAAGTAAGCATGTTGTAGAGTAAATAAAACTTTCATGCACAATAACTTCACAAACATTTCATAACCTTTAGCAATTCAAGCTTGACTATAAAACAACTCAATAATCTTTACTAACTACTTTCATCATGATACTGAAGTTATTTAGTTACCTCCAACCTATACAGGTCAATGATAAAAGTACTGCACAGCTAGTATCTCATATCCAATCTTTACACCACATGTATCCCGTACTTTTATTAACCCTACTAAATGATCTAAAGCTCTCAAGACGAGAACATACCTATAGTTATTAAAAATAGTATAAAATACTAATCTGTAGGACCAGAGCAAACAACCATTTATCATAGGACTCCTTCTACCTTTTTCTATTTTAAGAAATTTCTTAACATTTATTATTACACAATTATAAAAGAATATTTATTTCCACACTAAACGGCACGCACTCCAGTACGTAATATTAGAACCTACATTTCTTTTTTTTAGATCTCTCAGTATCTGCTACTTAAATAGCAGCTCTCCGTAGACTAAAATCAAAATGTTTATACAGCTCTAGGCCTAAAATAAGCTTACTTACCATAATTTTTAGATCCTTGTTCTATTACATTACAATTATAGAAACTGACCAGAAGAAATTTAGCTACTGCCAGCAGGAAAAAAGCTTAGGGATAGTAAGAGAATAAGGATGAGTAATTCACAATTAGACCCTATTTTATAGCTTTCTATCACTTCTTTAGCGCTCTTATAATATCTTTATTCCTTTATCTCGGTTCACTTTAAAAGTAAAACCACTAGTGAAGTTAAACTAAATAGCCTAACCTGGCATCATAGCTGCTAAAAAATAATGCAATTACAATTTTTACATTCTTTAATACCTAAAGTTCACTATTAGTGAATTTATCTTTTCTGATTTTTTAACTTCTTGATTATTAGAACAGAAACAACATACAAAGGCACAGAAAGCAATACATCAACTACAGCCACTAGTACCTAAAGCTAATAACTCTCTATTGTCTTTTCAGATTTTTTTATCCTTTTTGCTTTAACAGTTGTTATTACCATAGTCAAATCTATCACATTAGTAATGTGACCACACAAGCAAAGTATTAACATACATAATAATAAAAAAACTTCAAAAACCTAAACCATTATCATTTGAGCACATATATAATCCAAAAACTTTTAAGGTACCTGCTATTCCTAGCGTCATGTTGATCATTTCCGTTTTTCATATTGAACCCATTAATTGAATTTAGACCTGCACAGTAAATTATTCACATAAACCTTTAAAAACCTCTTATTTATTCTAATCTATAATGTCTTATACATCGCCACAATTACAAAAATTCTTGAACACTATCACTACTACTGAACTTTTTCATATAGGTTAATATACACCTCTTTAAAGTACTGTTGTTCACCACTACAAGCACCTCCCTAAATTAATAAGCACTCACTTCAATAAATCAACATTATTTTATCAGCTTGAATATAATTCAATATCCAGTTAGCATTCTTTCCACTAATTCTCTTACTGTTGGTATATAACCATTCTTGTAAAATGGATCTTGCTTAAATTTGTATACATTATGCCCAGAAAACACAAGTTCATTTTCAATATCACCATCACGCATAACGCTTTGCAGCGTCTTTTGTATACAGAAACTTCGTGGATCTGGCTTCCGACCTGTCGAATGGTTACCACGATCTTTCCAATTACTAAACAGACAATGACTCAAACATCCCATACAATTAATTTGATCCTGCCTTATCTCTGCAAATTTATCTGGTGTTACAAAAATAATAGTTGTATCTGGAGTTTTCATTACTTCTGTATACCCTGCTTTAGTCCACGTATTTACCAGTCTTTTATCCTCTGCAGTTAGATAGACCTTTCTACCTCTTGCACCAACTGCAAATTCACTATTAAATTCTTTGCTGGCATTCTCTGAAAATTTCACTTGACGTAAGTTTCGTTCCTGCAATTCACGTATAAAGTTATTTTTCACTGCAGATGAGTAAAATCCTGTTGGGCTAAACTTATTTAAAACCACATCACCCTCTTCTAAAGTTAATAATTTATTTTTCCACTTCACAGAAATTGGACTTTCCTTAGTCAAAAGCGGACGAGTACCAAACTGAAAAGCTATTGGTCCAATTTGCAAATTATCAAACCAGTGTTCCCAATCTTTTAAATGCCACACCCCTCCTGCCATAACAATTGGCGCTTCAGAAAGGCCAACCTCACTCATGAAAGATCTAAGTTCTGCAACCCTTTTAAATGGAGCTTGTGGCAACGTTGGATCTTCACTATTACTGAGCCCATTATGCCCACCAGCAAGCCATGGATCCTCATACACTACTCCACCAAGCAAAAAAGAAGATACTTTTTGGTAAGCGCGCTTCCATAATGCTTTAAAAGCACGTACTGATGAAATAATAGGATAATAATAAACCTGATATTTAGCTGCAATTTCTCCAAGCCTGTAAGGCATACCAGCACCGCAGGTAATACCATGCACTAAACCTCTCGCCTTTTCTAATATCCCATGAAGCACACGTTCTGCTGCCCCCATCTCCCACAACACATTCATGTGTATTCTTCCACAGCCTTGCGATATTTCATTAGCTATTTTTGCCTGACTGATTCCAGCTTCAATGCTATATTCAATCAACTCTTCATGTTTTTCATTTCTTGTTTTACCCTTATAAATCAGCGGTATCAACTCACCATTATCATCAATAAGCTTAGCATTTGCACCAGAAAATGTACCAACAGCACCTGCTGCAGCAAATGCCCCACTTGATCTCCCGTCACTAATTGCAATACCTTTACCACCCTCAATGATTGGCCATACTTCCTTTCCTGAAATTACTATTTTTTTTATCTTATCTTTCAAATCTTCCTTCACAATTTTTCGTTCTATTCTACTTAATTACTAAAAAAATAATAGCTGTTTATTTTCTCTTGACATAGTTAGAGTTTACACAGCTAAATTTAAGTTTTAAGTAGACATACAAGAAAAAGTAACTACTGTAGATATAGCTTTGCTAATTTTTTGCTATATGGTTATAGGTCTAACAGGTGGAATTGGAGTAGGAAAAAATTTTGTAGCTAACTGCTTTAAAAAGTTTGGTGCTGCTGTGTTTGATGCTGATTTTATCATACACCAACTTTATAAAGCAGATAAAAACATAATAGGTTATGCAGAAAAAAAACTTCCCTATAGCGGTAGCAAACGGTAAAATAAACAGAACAGTACTGTCTAAATATTTTATAGCTTATGATAAAAATTGGAAGCAATTTCAATCTTTAGTCCATTCTGTCGTGCGAAATAAACTGCTATTTTTTATTGCTCAAGAAAAAAAGACCGAAAAAAAGCTTTTAATCTTAGATATTCCCCTTTTACTAGAAACGAGATTTTGTTTATATTGCGACTTTATTGTTCTCATCCACGCAGATAGTATTATGCAAACTCAGAGGCTTAGTAAACGCAATATAGACAGAGAAAAGCTAGATTTAATTTTCAATATCCAGTTACCTTTCGAGGAAAAAAGGAGGGTAAGCGACTTTACTATCAACACCAGTACAAGTGAAGAGTATGTCCTTTCTCAAGTAAAAGATGTAGTGGATTTGTTAAGCTCCAGCGGTTGATTTTAATTCACAACTTGCATTCATCAAATTACTCCGAATTTCAGTTATATTATTCGTGAATCTCACTACCGAGATTTCAAACTTTGAGCTTGCATTTAAAAATGATTCAACTGACTTACCAAAAAAATCATATCTCCATCCCTTAAACAGTTTATCTATCTGCCCAGATATTGAGCTAGCTAACTCAGCTTTCGAAGAAACTAATTTCCTTGATATGTTATTTTCCTTACACTTGCTTTCTAGAATAACTGAAAGCATATCAAACACAGATCTATCATGATAGTTTGACAAAGTATAATTTTGCTGCATAAAATTTTTTTCATTCTCATTAAAAATATCTACAAATTCTAATAAATCTTCCTCCTTTATATTTTTTGCGTTTTCCTTGAGATCATCTAAAATCTCATCAATACGCTCTACATTCCTTTCAATAAATCCAGATATTATAGAATTATTAATTACCCTATTACGATTTCTATTATAACGCTGTGCTAAAGTTTCTTGCCATTCACTAACCGCTTTAACAGTTAATATCAATCTCGGATTTGCTCTATAATTAAACTTAATCCTTTTCCACGCATCTTTTGGACTATGCAAATATTTATCCATATCAACTACTGATTCCATCTCTTCTTGAAACCAGCCAATCCTATTCTTTTCTTTAAGTTTATCATGCAATATTTGGTGTAGATCATACAGATGAACTACATCGCTTACTGCATAGTCTAATTGATCCTCAGATAATGGACGCTTCAACCAGTCTGAATTTTTAGCTTTAACTTTATTCAGCACTATTCCCTGGTATTGCTCCACTAATTTTGAATAACTAATAAAGTTATAGTAATAATGACAAAACATAGCAGCAACTTGAGTATCAAAAATGGGAGTAGGTATACACTTAAACACAGTAAATAAAGATTCTATGTCTTGCCGGCAGCTGTGAAACACCTTAGTTATTTCTTGATTGAGCATAACTTTCTTAACAAGAGATAAATCAATCTCTGGTGCTAATACATCTACAATAAAACTCCCTTCTTCATAAGAAATTTGAATTAATGACAGTTTAGGATAATAGGTTAAGTTGTTTCTAATGAACTCTGTGTCAACAGCTATAAATTTCGGTTTTTTCGCTATCAGCTCCTCACACATGTCATCTAGATCCGACATTGTAGTAATTAGCATATATTTTTCACTTAATAATGCGATTTTATCGTCTAAATTGAATCTTTGCAATTATAGTAACTACCAGTCAAACTTTCTGTCACTTATACTCCAATAAAAGTCTTGGTCAAAGCGCACAAAAATCGTTTACAATCAAAGTTTAATATGATAAATTAAAAACAGTTTATTCCTCGGTAGCTCAGTGGTAGAGCAGTTGGCTGTTAACCAATTGGCCGCTGGTTCGAATCCGGCCCGGGGAGTCGTTCTATCTTTAGTAGAGTATAAACTTGCCAAAATCAGTCTACTTTAAAAACATTTGTACATATATTACTTTTAATTACTTGCCCAAATTCTCACTTTTTTTTCTATAATTTATCAATCCTCACTATTTTTTTTCAAAAAGGCAAAGACTTTTTCCAATGATAAAGAGAACTGACTTCTGCATAAATATAGTTAATTTAACTAAAATTTTTATTTAATACCTAGCATGTTAAAGAAAATAAGCTTTTATCACTCCTACTAGCTAATTGTAGATAAACTACATAACTCACAACCCAACTCAGCTTTTTATAGTAACACTTCTTGAGTTGCTTACACAAGCATAATTCAGTGAGAATACTCTCCACTTTTTCACGTACCAAAAGTTCCTTTAAAAAGGCTGAACCTAATTTTCAGCTGAGAAATTTAGAAAAAGCCACAGCATAAGAATAACCTTAACATTATATACTATATATAAGATTTATTAAAAATAACTTAATATCAAAACCAGCAATATATTCACAACTTTAAACTTGGCAAATTTTCAGTAAAAAGAAGCACTCCTGAAATGAGTATTACCCAAAGTACCGACATTGGTAAGAATACTTTCCAACCAAGACGCATCAGTTGATCATAACGATAACGAGGTACAGTTGCCCTAATCCAAATAAATATAAATAATAGTAAAACTATTTTTAAAATGAACCAAACCAAACCTGGAATTTCATACAATAAACTAAACTCTATAGGAGGATACCATCCTCCTAGAAAGAATATCGTCATTATAGCACTTGCTAAAATCATATTAGCATATTCTCCAAGAAAGAAAAGAGCAAAAGGCATTGATGAATACTCAACGTTATACCCGGAGACAAGCTCTGCTTCAGCTTCTGGCAAATCAAACGGATGACGATTAGTTTCCGCAAGAAGTGAAACAAAGAACACTATTGCTATAGGTATTAGTAGTATATCAACCCAAAATGGCATATTATGTTTTATTACTACCATTTCTCCAAGATTTAGTGTGCCAGTTATAATAACAATCACGGCAGTTATGAGACCTATTGAAACTTCGTATGAGATCATTTGAGCAGCTGACCTTATACTACCCAAAAATGCATAATTAGAATTACTAGACCAACCTGCAATAATGATGCCATATATTCCTAGAGATGATATAGCTAGGATATAGAGCACTCCGACATTGATATTTGCTATTACCTTAGGAATTACTACTTTCTGCCCATTTTCTATAATTACCTTAGCACCAAATGGTATCACTGCCCATGCAATTAATGCTAAAACAAAGGTAAGAATCGGAGCCATAATAAACAATATAGTGTTTGCTCTAAACGGTATTATTGTCTCCTTAATTAGCAACTTAATAGCATCTGCAAATGGTTGTAATAGTCCAAAAGGCCCAACAACACTTGGACCGTGTCGCAGTTGAATTGCACCAAGAACTTTGCGCTCAAAATACACTAAATATGCAACCGAAAGCAGCAGCTGCACCAAAATAAATAAGATGTTAACTAGCGTGCTCATAAAAGGCTTTAGTACAATCCGCCATTATTTTTGAAGCACGACTTATTGGATCTGTCATATAAAAATTACACTCTTTCAAAGTAAAAGGTTTATCACTTAAGCTTATTTTACTACAATCAATTAAAATCCACTCATTTTTTACTACTTGATCAGCATTTCTAAACTGTGGACCGATAGTATCCAATTTTTTTCTTACATCAAATAAATTATTATATGGTAAGGAAAAACCCAAATATTGGGACAAATTCTTAATTATCAACCAATCTTCCTTTGCTTCGCCAGGTGGAAGCACAGCCAAATTAGTTCTCTGAGCTCGACCTTCAGTATTTACATAAGTTGCACATTTCTCTGTATACGCGGCCCCAGGCAAGATGACATCTGCTATATGTGCTCCTCTATCGCCATGATGACCTTGATAAATCACAAATGTATTTCCTAACTTTGATGTATCAATTTCATCTGCACCAAGAAGATAGACAACTTCTATCTTACCACTCTCTGCCTGCTTTAATATTTGGTTAATATCTTTTCCACCTTTTTTAGGAACAAACCCAACATCTAATCCACCGACTCTTGCTGCGGCTTTATGCAAGATATTAAAACCATTCCAGTCATCTTTAACCACATTAAATTTTTCTGCAATTGAGCTAGCTATAGCTAAAATTGATTCGGAATCACTTCTTGTTAATGCATCTTGACCTATGATAAGTATAGGATTTTGAGCAGCACTTAGCAGCTTGCAAAATTCATGATTTCCTTTTGCTATTTTACTTAAAATATTAGGATGATTACCTAATTTTTCAACATGATATAAGTACTCAACGTCAGGACCAACACTTGCAATAGGAAAATTACCTCGCAAGTATCTTTTTCTTATACGTGCATTAATGATTGGGGCCTCTACTTTAGGATTTGTATTTATAAGTAGACATAAGTCTGCATTTTCTATGTTCTCAATGGTGGTATTAAACACATATGATCCACGATTACTTGATATAAGTCTTGCTCCATCTTGCCTACAATCCAAATTTACTGAGCCAAGCTTATGCATCATTTCCTTTAGTAAAAGCATAGATTCACAATCTGCTAAATCACCCGCAACTGCAGCTATTTTGCTTGGTTTTGTACTCTTTAGTCTCCTCGCAGCAACGGTTAATGCTTCATTCCAATCAACTGAAACTAATTTACCATCTTTCTTTATATAAGGTTGATCTAGACGTTGCACTTTTAGTCCGTCGTAGGCAAAACGAGTTTTATCCGATATCCACTCTTCGTTAATCTCTTCGTTAATCCTTGGTAATATTCGTACAATTTCAAGACCGCGATAGTCAACTCTGATTGCACTTCCTACAGCATCAAGCACATCTATAGTTTCACAATGTGATAACTCCCATGAACGGGCCTTAAACAAATAAGGTTTTGAAGTTAAGGCCCCTACAGGACAAAGGTCTATAATATTTCCAGATAATTCAGAGCTAACATACCTTTTTATATAAGTACTAACCTCCATATTTTCCCCTCTGCCAATCCCTCCAAGTTCATTTGTACCAGCTACATCAGACAGAAACCTAATACACCGAGTACAATGAATACACCTATTCATCGCAGTTTCAATTAGTGGCCCAAAATATTTCTTTGGCACAGCCCTCTTATCCTCATCAAATCTACTTATTCCTCTCCCATAGGACATTGTTATATCTTGTAGGTCACATTCACCGCCTTGATCACAAATTGGACAGTCAAGTGGATGATTAATGAGCAAAAACTCAAGTACACCTTTACGTGCCCTTCTAACTTTCGGAGTATCAGTACGGACAACCATTCCTTCCGCAACTGGCATTGCACAAGAAGCTACTGGTTTTGAAGTTACCCCCTCAATTTCAACCAAACACATTCTACAGTTACCAGCAATTGCTAAACGTTCATGATAACAAAAGCGCGGAATTTCAACACCCACAGCTTCACAAGCTTGAATTATGGTGAATCCAGGCTCCACCCTATATTCCTTGGAGTTGATAGTAATCTTAACCATAATTTAAACCCACTATATAGCTTCCCACCTTATAGGATGACCACCTATCTCATCTTCAACCAGATTACCATTATCATACTGAGCAGACATATAATTTACACGCGAGTCACGATCTATATATCTAACTGGCTTTATTGGTTTATTTTTATACATTTTTTGCTCAGCTCTTTTACGCTGAGTAGGATTATTCTTACTAGCTATTTTCTCTTTTCCACTTGTTACCATATAAACTCCTAAAATTTTTCCGTTCTATTTTAACACCTAAGTATATAGCGTCAATGTTAAATAATCTTAAAGTTTTAATCAATAAGCAACTAAAGAAAAACATCAGCTGGGCTTATAATCTATAATTACCATTTTTAAAATTTAATCATAAAAAGCCTGCTTTCGTCGATCAAGTATTTCATAAATACTAAGATTGAGATTAGTATAACTACAAAAATATCTAGAAATGCAGTCAGAAATTGAATAAAAACAGAAATTATAAATAGTCCAAACGCCATCTTCTAAAAAGGACCTTATGCTGTTTATATCAGGGTACATTTGTAAATATACCTACATCTTATACATATATTACAAACTTCCCCAAAGCACTACTAAGCTTTGCTATTATTAGTACACTAAACATCATATATACCGATAATATCATCATAAAATTAATATATGGATAACTGTTTTACAAGCATCACCGTATTATTGTATAACGTAAATGAGTGATATAGAAAATATAAGAAAAAGCTTATACAAACACTATCGTTGCCTATAAAACAACACTAATTATACATATGCTAAAAATAATAGCAGAGTTCCTGTATAACTTATCTCAATATCTATAAACTTTCCATATTTTACAGCATCTTAACTAAAATAAAAGTATGTTATTAAATAACTATGACATATTTATCTTTATATAATACCAACTGCTTATATATTCTTCATATTTAGTAAGCTTATTTTTAAATCCTAGCATTAAATAATCAGATAATATTCCTAATAGACAGCACCACGCCACAATCTACTGCATCCATGACTCCTTTTATTGGATATACAAGCAAGAAGTTTACTACCATTAAAGCAAACAACATTATAATAAGTAAAATACAATACCAGTCAATATAAAGTGGAGCAGCTTTGTTTGAATCAACTATAGCTAACTTTGCAAAACCTTATTGCAATTCAATTAATTGGTGTATAAGCTTTAAGTAAAGTCTATGAAAAAAAATGGAAGTTTGTTATTCATTCGACGATATACTTCTTTTGCCAGCTCATTCTAACATATTACCTTGTGATGCAGATACAAAGACCTATTTAACAAACAATATAGAACTCAACATCCCTCTTATATCCTCTGCAATGGATACTGTTACCGAATCAGATTTTGCAATAACTATTGCCCAACACGGTGGAATAGGCTGCATACATAAAAACTTATCAATAGACGAACAAGTTTCAGAAGTGAGAAGGGTAAAAAAATATGAAAGTTGGATCGTATACAATCCCATCACAATTTCCCCAGATAAAACAGTTGCAGAAGCAATCTCTTTAATGAAAGAGCACAACTATTCAGGCATTCCTGTAGTCGACCAGTATAGGTTAGTTGGCATTCTTACTAATCGAGATGTAAGGTTTATTGAAGACCGAAACATAAATATAAAAGTCTCTGAAGTAATGACAAAAGACAAGTTAATTACAGTGCGGGAGCAAGAAGTGAACAGTGTTTCAGCAATGAGATTATTGCATGAAAACAGAATAGAGAAGCTTTTAGTTATAGATGAGAATTCTTGTTGTATAGGGCTAATTACAGTCAAGGACATCGAAAAATACAATAGATACCCTAACTCATGCAAAGATAGTAAAGGACGACTAAGAGTTGCTGCTGCAATTGGTACTGGTAAAAAGGATGGTATAGAAAGGTGCGAAGCTTTGATCGGAAAAGAAATTGATGTAATTATTGTAGATACTGCCCATGGTCATTCCGAAAATGTTATTAATACTATTAAGGAAATAAAAACTATGTATCCAAACACACAGTTAATAGGTGGGAACATTGCCACAAAAGAAGCTGCTGAAGCGTTAATTGATGTTGGCGTCGACGCAGTAAAGGTAGGTATAGGACCAGGGTCAATCTGCACAACCAGAATAGTTACAGGTGTTGGGGTACCACAATTTTCCGCAATCCAAAATGTCGCAGAAGTATGTAAGGCAAGAAAAGTAAGATTAATTGCTGATGGTGGCATAAAATACTCAGGAGACATTGCAAAAGCTATTGCAGCTGGTGCTGATTCTGTGATGATTGGTTCACTTTTTGCAGGCACTAATGAAAGTCCAGGTGAGATTATCACGTATAAAGGTAGAACATATAAAGGCTATCGAGGAATGGGATCTATCAGTGCAATGAAAAGAGGTTCAGCTAGCCGTTATTTCCAAGATAAAGACTCAAAATCAAAATTAGTTCCACAAGGAGTGGAGGGAAGAGTTCCATTTAAAGGTCCAGCTTCAGGAATAATTCATCAGTTAATTGGTGGACTACAGGCTGCAATGGGATACACTGGTAATAGGAATATAGAAGAAATGAGGAAAAACTGTAAATTTATTACTATTACTGCATCAGGATTAAGAGAAAGTCATGCTCATGACATAATTATTACACAAGAGGCTCCAAATTATGCTTACCAGGCATCTAACTCATCAGCTGATTCAGAGTAAAATCCATACAGTTATGTAGCCAATTACACCAGGATAGTACCTTTTTATCTAATTCATGCTAGTACAAATATTACAGAAACTTATTAAATAGAAAAGAAATAAAGAATCTATATGGTGTTGGTTTTAACTCTCTAACTTTAATTAGCGCTGAGATAATTCTTTACCAACGCTTAATTTAAGTACAACTTAGCTAAATGTAGAAAAAATTTAAAGGTATACAGCCGCTATAATTTTATGTAATTTACTAAAAAATATCTTAAGTTTTCTTGCTAAGCTTTACCATTAAAGCTACAAATCAAAAAGAAACTCTAGATTAAAAAATTGTCTTAGCTTCAAGAGAAGAAGGTTATTAAAATTTGTCAAGCAATTCCTGGGCAGTTATTTACCTTCTAACACTTTACTAAATATCAGTACAATTATCATCAAGGTACTTTCTGATTTTTTTCAAATCTTCCCAAGCTAAGCGTTTTTGCGCTGGTTGACGAAGCAAGTAAGCTGGATGAAATATAGCAACTGCAGTAATTGAATGAAATAAATATTGGTTAGTATAATTATAAAATCTACCACGCAAGGTTGATATGGTTTTTGTGTTGTCAAGAAGGCTATAACAAGCTATTCCCCCCACCAAAATCAAAATCTGTGGTGAAACCAACACAATATGTTTTTCGACAAACGGCCTGCATATATCAAGCTCTAAGTTAGTTGGCTTCCTATTACCCGGTGGACGCCAAAATATAACATTGCTTATATATACTCTAGTGCGATCAAGGTTTATTGCACTCAACATTTTATCAAGCAGCATTCCACTTGCACCACAAAATGGTATGCCTTGTAGATCTTCATTTACACCTGGAGCTTCACCAATAAGCATAATTTTCGCACTTGGGTTACCATCAGAAAAAACAGTATTGGTTGCAGTTTTTTTTATCTCACACCCTTCAAATGATGTAACTACACTTCTTAGCTCACTCACACTATTACACTTACTTGCAAGCTTCCTCGCTTCAATTACCCAGTCACTTGGAAACATAAATTGCTGTTCTTTTTTTTCTTCGGCTTGAATAGTAGTAGACTGTATAAGCCTACTCTCCCTCCTTTCCTTTACTTTCTCTTCTTCTCCCTCTATTAAAGTACAATCAATACCCTCTTCATGGTAAAATCTCAACAACTCCAGGTTTTCATCATTCATAGCGCCTCTTAACCTTTTGTGCTCTTTTCATAGCCATATCATACTTCAATTTAGACAAATGTCTAACATATAATATACCATTTAAGTGATCTATCTCATGTTGAATACATCTCGCAAGCCAACCATCAGCTTTCAGCGTTTTTCTCTCGTTATTTAAATCTCTATACTTCACAGTTAAACATTTTGGACGCCTAACTTCATGATTTTGCCCTGGAATTGAAAGACATCCTTCTTTAAGAACTATTTGCTCATCAGATAATCCTATGATTTCAGGATTAATCATGCAAAACCCGCCAGTAGATTTGTATCCTGCTAATCCACTCTTAACGCCTTCTAACTGAATATCCATAACAAAAACTCTCTTCAACACTCCGACTTGAACTGCAGCAAGGCCAAAACCTTTTGCATCATGCATAGTTTCAAACATGTCATTTACTAATTCTCTAATTTCATCGTTTATATCTGTCACTTCACTGGCACGTGTAGTTAACTTTTCATCGGGTGCAATCACAATCGGCAGCTTAGGCATAAAGTTATTTTTATGTTTTATTTTCTTTTTATCTAATATCTATGGTATACTAAAATATTGCTGTATTTTACGCAATAGAAATATAAACTGTTAAAGCAAGCTACAACTTAAATGAAATTTCATAATTCATAATAAAGTCAATTAATGTACTCTGCAGTAATAGTAAAACCAAAAAGAAACATTTTTGCTGTTTTAGATATAGGTACAACAAAGATCATTTGTCTAATTGTCGAGATCAGTGGCAATCTTAGCTATAAAATAACAGGGACAGGTTACAAGATCGCAGAAGGTATAAATGGTGGATCAGTAATTGATATAAAACACGCAAGTCACTCTATCTCATCAACCATAGGTTTGGCTGAACAAATATCAGAAAAAACTATAGACCAGATATATATGAATGTTGCTGGATGCGGAATCTCATCTTTTAATATGCACAATGAGATCATTGTAGCTAATTATGAAATCTCTGACCTGGATATAAAACGTGTAGTCTTTCAAACATTTGAAAAGTACATTGAGGGAAACGTCATCATTCACAATATACCACTAAAATATCACTTAGACGATATGACTGACATAAAAGAGGTTAGTGGTCTGTACGGGAAAAGATTATCTGCTGATGTAAATGTCGTTACTGCTTCGCGTCCAGCACTTATCAACATTGAAAATTGCATAATTAACAATGATGGGATAAGTATTGCTGGTTGTGTTGCTTCCGCGTATTCTGCTAGTTTTGCCTGTCTCAGTGAAGATGAAAAAGAGCTCGGAACTGCTATTGTTGATATAGGAGGTGGATATACTGCAGTTGGAATCTTCAAAAGAGGCAAACTTATATATGCAAGCAGCATCCCAATTGGTGGTATTCATATCACCAAAGATATAGCTTATGGACTATGTACAAATATAGAATATGCAGAACGCATAAAAATATTGCATGGTAACACTATTGTAACTTCAATAGATGAAAACGAATACATTACAGTACAAAATAGCGAAAATGATGAATCAATTCCAGTACCTAAATACAAGCTTATTAACATAATAAGACCAAGAGTTGAAGAAATACTTGAATTAGTAAAAGAGCAACTTCAGAAACAAAAAGACCCAATTAATAAAGTAGTTATCACAGGAGGAACCAGTCAGCTCACAAGCATGAAAGAGATTGCAAGCTATATATTCAATAAACAAGTCCGTATTGGGCACCCTGACCCTGAGTCTTGTAGTGGTCTTGAAAGTGAATACAATAAAAATCCTGTATTCTCTGCTGCTATAGGCTCTATAAAACTTATAATTGACACTTTTTATAAAAATAACCCTGGAATGCTTGATCATGATAGTAAAATAGGTAAATTATATAATTGGGTAAAATCAAAAATTATAGCTCGGTAAGCTTATCAAGAAAAAGTAAAGAAAAAGCTAACTCATTTTACAGAGAGGCAGAGAGGTACATATAATTGCACTCAGTAACATTATATATAATAATTAGAACTTTAATCTAAGAGTGGCAAACGCAATGCACTTAATTCTACTACCATCTTCTAGAAAACTAAACTGCCCTCTTTGTTTTCTACTTTCCCCTTCAACAAAATTTTTGGTTCTATGAATGATCCTTTCTATACGTGGTCGCTCTTTTAATATTTTATAATGTTTAAAAAACTCCACAATTCTTGTCATCCATTACATCATATCGTACCAAAATTTAATGCGTTACCTTTCCATTATAATTCCTTCTTTTTTATCACTTTTAACACTGTTACACACAACTTATTTTAGGTGTGATAAATAATCACTAAGCTTTTCTTTAAGAGTCTTATTTATTAGCATACAGTACATAAAACATTATTTATATCCCTATATGCAAAATTTATAATTTCTAATAGCTCATCCAGAATTTTCCCTACAGTTTAGCTATTAAAAAGTACTCCATTTTCTCACTCACCCTATCATCTCTTCCTATCTTCTTTCTCAATTTATTTATATATTGTCATGCTTAATTGAAAATCAGTTGTTTTTTAGACGTCCTATGTTCCTGTACGAGCACCGTTGCACTTCTTGTTATTCTAATCTTTCCCAACTAACTTACATTTGTCACTTGCTTAAACATATAACTACTTCCAGTTTTTATACAATGAAATTAAGATAAAGTATCTTCACCTTAGAATAGAGTATAATTTATAAAGTCAATATAGCTAAATTAAAAATCCTGACTATAATTTACTTTAATGCTCTCAAATTTATGCTAAAAATTACTATAGTAGGTCTACTAAATGTCGGCAAGTCAACTCTATTTAATAGGCTAGTAGGAAGAAGAATAGCAGTAGTCAGTAATATTCCAGGGGTAACAAGAGACAGACGTGAAGGAGCTGGAAGAATTAGTGATTTGGAATTTAAAGTTATAGATACAGGAGGATGGAACGACCAAACCAATCTCTCACTACAAATTATTGAACAAATCGAACTCTCTTTATCTGACTCAGATATAATTTTCTTTCTTGTTGATGCAAAAGTACAAGATGAAAAAAATAAGAAATTTGCAAAATGGCTGAAGGGAAAAACAAACAAACCTATAATACTCATAGCAAACAAATGTGAAAGTCATAAATCTGAAAATCTTGATTACTTACAGTTTTTTGATTTTATAGGTCCAGTATATATTTCAGCTGAACATAACCTTGGCATGGCTGACCTTTATGATGCGCTATCCAGTACTATTAGAAACTTAAATCAAAGCACCAAACTACCGACTGATAAGTTCAATAAGCTCCGAATTGCAATAATTGGACGCTCAAACGTAGGAAAGTCAACCTTTCTAAACAGTTTACTCACAGAAAATAGATTAATAACAAGTCCAGAACCAGGAACTACACGTGACTCTGTAGACATCACATATAATTATAATGGTGAATTAATCACTCTCATCGACACTGCAGGGATTTACAGAAAAGCAAATATCATAGATAGCCTAGAATCAAGATTCGTTAAGAAAAGCATGGAATCAATAAAACGTTCTCATATAGTAATTTTAATGTTCGACTCCATTATAAGTATTGAGCAACAAAATTTATCAATCGGTGAAGCTGCAATCAAAGAAGGAAAAGGAGTGATCATTGTTTTGAATAAATGGGATTTAATAAATAAAGATGATAGGAGTAAATTAATAAAATTTGTAGAGCAACAAGAAGTAACTCGTTTATCTTTAGAAGTATCAATTATAACAATTTCTGCGTTAAAAGGTATGCATTGTAGTAATGTACTGGATAAATGCCTTGAAGTGAACCAATTCTTAAACAAGAAAATCAGCACCGCAAAACTAAATAAATGGTTAATCAATGCTTTGGATAACCATCCTCACCCATTTATAAAAGGTAGAGCAGTTAAAATGAAATATATCGTTCAGACTGGTACTAAACCTCCTGCTTTTTCTTTAATATGTAACATACCTGAAAGTGTTAATGAGAGTTATAAACGCTATTTAACTAATAACCTTAGAAAGAATTTCTTTGCTAAAGGAGTACCAGTCAGATTACTTTTGAAAAAGAATAAAAATCCTTATGTAAAATGAATATTCTACTTTATACTTCCAGAGTTCTTTATAATAATTCACTTTAAATTATGCATAATAACTCTAGAGTTTCTATAATCTTTTTGTTATCAAGCGCTTTTGCTCTAATCTTCGCATATATGCTAGAGTATTTCTTTTACATGTTGCCATGTAAACTATGTATATATGAACGGGTAATTTACTATATTACAGGGTTACTTGTAGTAGTACACATGTTCAAAAGTAATAAAATTTTAATCCACGCAATGTTCTTTAGCTATTTTATAGGCATAGTAATATCCTTTTATCACATAGGCCTTGAATTACATTTATTTTATGATATCTTAGGCTGTACAGAACAAGCAGCAGGCAGTGATGTTAGCATAGAAGAGCTTAGAAATAAGTTATTAAATCCCAACTACTCCCCATTCTGTGATAGGCCTAATTATGTCCTAGGCATTTCCTTAGCAACATGGAATTTTATTTACCTTATAGTAGCTCTATTTCTATCAAGTAAAACATATTATAAAAAAGGAAATTTTAAAGTAAAACAGTAGTGAATTTACAAGACTAACCACTTAGAAAGAGCAAAGAAAGAAGAATAGAATGTTTTCTCATACAAAGAGCATAACAACTCTAAGGGTGGAACATAAAATTGGCACCAACAAAAAAGTTTTGTTACTTAAAAAGTATGTTATTTAATATAGTTTAAATTATCTTAAAGAAATTTATGTGGCGTATAGCCTCGTTATTTATATTACAAGTAATATTAGTAAGTTGTAGCCTACAAAAACCTGCGCCTGTGTTGCTTAAAGGTGAGGAATTTTACGGAAAAAGAGATCTAGAATATACAAGAGAGTACCATTTAATTAAGAAAGATACTAACTCTTTAATAAAAAAAGAAAATAGAAAAGACATCGTAAACAGAACACATAGGAACAAGAACGATACGCAAAATGTGAAAATCAATAGGTTAAATTGTAAATTTATGATGCCAGTAAAAGGTACTTCTGTCTCCTTTGATGAAGCATGTAAAGATGGAATAAAAATCACTGCTCAAAGCGGGACAAGTGTAGTAGCTTCTGCACCTGGTAAAATAATATATGTAGGCAAAGGGCTCAGATGGTATGGAAACTTAATTATAGTAGAACACAAAGATAATTACATGACTGCATATTCCTATTTAAAAAATATAAATGTCAAAATTGGTGATAAAGTAAAACAGGGCCAAGTCATTGGATCTGCAGGCAAGCTAAGTACACAAGATAAGTACCCACAGATATGCTTTATAATACGGTGTAACGGTCAAACAATTGATCCTTTGTCACATACTAACTGTAATGAAACTTAAATTTATATGAAATATGATTTTAAAAATATTGAAAAATTTTACCAAAATAAATGGAATTTCTCTGTAAATAAAAATAGTAAACAAAATAAATGTTATGTATTAGAAATGTTTCCATACCCATCTGGTAAAATCCATATGGGACACTTACGTAACTATACAATAGGAGATGTAATAGCACGCTATAAGAGAGCTCGTGGATTTGAGGTTTTGCACCCAATCGGCTGGGATGCGTTTGGATTGCCAGCCGAAAACGCAGCAAGGGATAACAATATCAATCCCGCAATTTGGACAAAAGAGAATATAGATAATATGCGTGTGCAGTTAAAATCTATAGGCCTTTCTTATAATTGGGAACGTGAACTCTTTACGTGTGAGCCTAACTATTATAAATACGAACAAAAACTTTTCTTAGATTTTCTAAAGCATGGGCTTGCTTACCGAAAAGAGTCATGGGTTAACTGGGATCCAGTAGACCAGACAGTACTTGCAAATGAACAGGTAATCAATGGAAAAGGCTGGCGTTCCGGTGCAGTTATTGAAAAACGTAAGCTATCCCAGTGGTTCTTAAAGACTACCGATTTCGCTGAAGATTTACTCAAGTGCTTGCAAAATTTAAAAAACTGGCCAGAAAAAGTTAAAACAATGCAAGAACATTGGATAGGAAAATCCGAAGGGGTCACTATAGAATTCGAAATAATCGGTTTAAATAAAAAATTAAAGATCTTTACAATTCACCCTCATACTTTATTTGGAGCTTCCTTTTGCGCAGTAGCAACAGAGCATCCTATTATACAGAATCTTAAAAACGAAAAAATACAGGGCTTTATTGATGATATGAAAACCAAAGAAAAAAATAACGAAAAAATTGGAATTTACACTGGGTTAAACGTCAAACATCCATTTCTTGATAAAAAGTTACCACTCTACGTAGCAAATTTTGTATTAATGGAATATGGAGAAGGTGCAATTTTCGGATGCCCTGCACATGATCAGCGTGATCTTGAATTTGCACAGAAATATAATCTACCGATTATTCCTGTAATTTATAAAGAGAGCACACAAACCATAGAGACCATAAAAGAAGCATACATCAATGATGAAGTGATGTTTAATTCTGAATTCTTAAATGGATTAACAGCTAATAAAGCAAAGGAAATAGTCATCAAGAAGCTTGAAGAAAAAGGGATAGGTAAAAAAACGGTAAACTATCGTCTACACGACTGGGGAATTTCTAGGCAACGTTATTGGGGATGCCCTATACCTATTATACATTGTAAAGATTGTGGTACTATTCCAGTACCAGAAAAAAACCTTCCTGTAACTCTGCCAACAGATATAGAATTTATAAGCGGTGGTAATCCACTTGATAAACACCCAACATGGAAATTTGTTGATTGCCCAAAATGTGGGAAGCAAATGGAGCGTGAAACTGATACATTTGACACTTTTTTTGAATCCTCTTGGTACTTTGCTGCATTCTGCAGTGAAGATAAATCTATTAATAAGGATGCGTGTAACCGTTTTATGCCTGTCGATTATTATATAGGTGGAATAGAGCATGCAATCTTGCACTTGCTTTACTCACGATTTTTTTGCCGCGCTTTAACTAGATGCGGTTATCTTAACATTAAGGAGCCTTTCTCTACTTTAATCACTCAAGGAATGGTTTGTCATACGACTTATAAAGACGAGCATGGTAAGTGGCTATTCCCTGAAGAAGCAAAAAAATTAGTAGCACTAGGTTTAAAAATCCAAGTTGGTAAGGCCGAGAAGATGAGCAAATCCAAGAAGAATACAGTTGACCCAAATTTTATCATAGAAAAATACGGTGCGGATACCGCCCGCTTGTTTGTATTGTCCGATACTCCTCCAGAAAAAGATATAGAATGGTCAGATAGTGGCATAGAAGGCTGTTTTCGCTATATAAACAAATTATGGCGTATGGTAATGCGATTTAAACCTATCGTTACCAAAAATCAATCTCCTACCTTCCAAGCAGATGACACCAAGACCAAGAAAGAAGATATACTATCACACATTAAAACAACATCAGATAAAAATATTACAGACAAACTTCTAGAATATAGAAAGAAAATACACAAACTCCTATACGGGCTTACGGATGACCTGGAAAGCTGCAGATTAAATTGCGCAGTGGCAAAATTTCGCAAGATGACGAACTTAATAGCTGAAATAGATGCAGAAAATGGAAAATCACTCATTGGTGAAGGCATACACATATTAATCAGAGTAATTGAGCCATTTATACCACACTTAGCTGAAAGCCTATGGCAAGAAATAGGTGGTAAAGGTATGCTGTACCTACAGCCTTGGCCAGAAATTGCTAAGTCACTACTGACTGATAAGATAGTAACTGTAGCAGTGCAAATCAACGGGAAATTGAGTGCAATAATTAAGGTAGCAATTAATTTGCCCAAAGAGGAATTGAAGAAAATAGCAATGAGCTCTGTATCTAATAAAATCGATCAAAACAAAATTCGAACCATATATACTGTGCCAAACAAGATAGTAAACATAGTTATGTAAAAAATCTGAGTAGTGTATCTTATGATTTCATAATTATTTTTCTCAAAAACATAAGAGAATACATATTCAGCATGTATATATTTCCTCGTATAAAGAGATTACAAGTTCTAGTTATGTTGCTCACCTTATCTTTAGCGTTAGACAGAGCAATAATCTCTAAAAATCTAGTGTTGTTTTTGATCAGTATTATACCAAAAAATCCTAGATCAGACTTAAAGTTTTCATTAAGGTTTAATTATTAAAGAACACAAGGATTAGCCTACTAGCAAGTTATCATTACCATTCTCATCATAATACTAATCTGAAATTTCATGTTAGTGCAAGCTTAAGTAAGAATATTTCCCTCTTTGTGTTCAGTAACATTAAAGAATATTAATGGAACATTATACTTCATATTTATATGTAATTTAAAAAATGTTTAACTATAGATAAAGTTATGCACTAGTCAAAACGATCTTACTGGAAAAAAGTGAAGAGAAAACTTATAATGTTTTTCTATAAAAAGAAATTAAAATATTTAGAAAGGTATTAAGTCAATAGTAGAACATAAATAGCAGTTATTATAAAACGTTCCTATATACTTAAACGTAATAGCTCTAATACTCTTTTTAAAGAGTTTAGAACCAAATCTTAGAGTTTATAGTTATAGATATAACCTGAGGATAATAAACACCTGCCAACAAGGATCCTGCTGGTAATTCTAGCTATACCTTTAATTACCTACATACTACTCTCTTTATATCTTCGAAAATTTATTTGCTAATAGGCTTCTTCTTATTTATTTTAAATATCTCTATCCTTGACTAGGGTACATGCCGGCTGTCGGACTTGAACTGACAACCTACTGATTACAAGTCAGTTGCTCTACCCAATTGAGCTAAGCCGGCATCGAACATATATACAATTATCAACCAATTTTCGTCAACCAATTTTTAAAATTATCAAAACTAATCTTGGATACAAAAAAACTAACAAGAAAGATGTTAGCACATAACTTAACGTCTCTGATAGCTATAGAAAAAAGCCAATAGAATAACTGGCCAAGGACGTTGGCAGTTTACCTTATAATTTTCGGTAACATTATTTTAAAAATGGTTTTTAAAAAGATTTATCTATCAATAAAACTGAACTTAATCGTGAAGATTATAACCATGCTATAAATATGACTTCAAATTATCAGAAAATAGTATCTGAGAATTATAAGTTCAAAATAAAATAAGTAAAAAATGCTCTGTATTATAGAGCATATACCATATTAACTCTTGACTTCACTCTATAGAATTTATACTCTACTTATTATGTAGCTTAAGTTTTTTTATAATAAAAATGATATTAAATCCATTAGAACAATTTAAAATATACACAATAATAGAGCTACCTAGATTATTTGGGTATAACATAAATTTCACTAACTCATCTCTTTTTATGATGATTTCAGTAGTGTCAGTCACACTTTTCTTACTCTTGGGAGTAAGACAGAAGTCAATAATACCAGGATATTTGCAAGCTGCAGTTGAGTATATATACGATTTTGTTGTTTCAATAATAGAAAGTAACACCGGAAGTAAAGGTTTAAAGCATATTCCATTGATATTTACAGCATTTATTTTCACTTTATCATGTAATTTAGTCGGTACCCTCCCATATAGTTTTACAGTTACAAGTCATGTAATAGTTACTTTTGCCTTATCGATAGTAGTTTTTGTTTACATAACCGCTGTTGGATTTAAAGAAAGTGGAATAAAATTTTTACGTATATTGTTACCAGAAGGCACTCCATTATGGCTTGCTCCAATAATGGTTTTTATCAAGCTATTTGCTTACCTCGCAAGACCTATAAGTTTATCAATCAGGCTTGCTGCGAATATGATTGCAGGTCATACAATTATTAAGGTAATAGCAGGGTTTATTATAAATATGCATTTAACTCTAACTCCTATACCGTTTTTGTTTATAATTACCTTAATAGGATTTGAAGTATTTGTTGCAATCTTACAAGCCTATATATTCACCTCCTTAACATGTGTATATCTATCAGATACAGTAAAGTAATTGACTTTACCTTTAAGGCATTTTATAATTAAGCTTATAAGGAAATGATTAAAGGTAATACATGGATTTAGCAGCTTTAAAGTTTATAGCAATTGGGTTAAGTGTGCTTGGTATGCTCGGGGCCGGTGTTGGTGTAGCAAATATATTTTCTACCATGTTAAGTGGACTTGCAAGAAACCCTGAGTCAGAAGACAAGATGAAAAAATATATCTATACAGGAGCAGCTTTAGTCGAAGCAATGGGATTATTTGCATTTTTACTTGCATTGCTATTAATATTTGTTGTTTAATATGCCACAACTTGATGTCTCAACCTTCTTTTCTCAAGTTTTTTGGTTCTTGATTTTTTTTTCTTCGCTTTTTTTCATAGTAAACTTTTTATTTCTACCAAAATTGGATGAAATAATAAACACTAGAAGCAAGAAAGTATTAGATTCCTTTAATAGTTCCATTTGTCTCCTAAAGCTTATAGAAAATCAGGCTATTAGATACAACTTAGTTCTAAATGAAGCTAAAATGCAAGCAAAAAAGGCTATAGACAATGCACTTGTCCAAGTAGAAGAAATGAGAATAAGCATGAAAAACACGATAGAAGAGGAAAACAAAAAAATGAACAAGCTTGTTGAAGAAAAAGTAGCAAAATTTAAATCTAAGTACATTAATGAACTCAAGCAAATGGCTACCGGTATTGCTTTAATTTATTACAATAAATTAACTAATTCTGAAATTGAAGAGGAATTTGTTACTAACTTAATATTTAAAGAATTTTAGAGGTTTTTATGTCTACATCAATGATCATCGGCCTTGCTTTCTTAGTAGGTTTTATCCTTTCATATAGACTGCTGAAAGAACTAATAAAGAGCGCCCTTAATAAAAAAGGTAACAAGAGCAAACTTACAAATGAAGAGGTTGAAAAATTTAAAAGAGATATGTTAGAATATTATAAAAAGTCTTCTGAAAAATACAAAAAATTAGATGCGGAGGTTAATAAAACAATGAGTGAAGCCCTTAATAAGGCTAATAGAATCATTAAGTATAATAGACAACAATTGGATCAGACGTTGAATGAGAATGCACGTTTTCATCTAAAGAAAGTCACCGACCAAGTTGAAAAAGCTATTGAAGATTTACAAGCTAGCACAGCAAGTATAGCCGCTGATGCTGTAAAAAAAATAATACAAGTGCACCATGACGATAAGCGCAGTAGCGATATTATATCTTCACTTTCACGTGACTTAAATAAAAAATTGCATTAGATTTAATACAATGATTTTCTACCAGCGATATAGAGCGCAATATAGAAAAAAATCGAGTTTGATTTCAGCTTACATCAAGAGTAAAAAAATCTTCTCTATTATAAGTACAGTTACTTAGCAAAAATTAAACAATGCTATTTTTTATGGTTGAAAGCACAAAGTCGAGATAGCAATCCTTGAGTTAAGGTTCATTATGATATACCTGCGCATTATAAGTGATAGACAAGTCTGAGATTTCCTTAACCTATACCTTTAACACTTCAGAATCTACAGGTAACTATTTACATTCAAAAATCATAATCTCTCACCTAAGAGCATTAACTAAATGCAATATTTCCCGCTTCTTTTTTGTTACAGCTCCAATTTTAATCATGATAGAGAAGTACATATACTTTGCTTTAATATTTCATTTGCAGTTGGATGTTCTAACTATTATCTAAATTCATAACTATAATTTTTAGCTTATACGTGATTTTCAACCACAAAATAGATTGTAATAAATTAAACGAAAAGGGTTTTTTCTACACATACAACACTTTGTTGACTATTATTCAAAGAATAGTACAGTAATATAACAATTAATTGAAACATTAAAAGTTCAAATTATCCAACAAAATTAGATGTAAAGTTTTTGACAGAAAAAATATACTTTACCGTAATATTCTAAAGTAATAAAAGTGTTTCATTACTACCTAAAATGGAAACTAAGTTATACAATTATAACATGAACTTTACCAGAAAAAAGTGTGTGGTAATATACGACTTAAGTAACAAGCCAGATCCATTATAATCGAGAAAACACTAATTGAATCTAATAAAGGATAAGTCAGCCTGCGCGGCAGGTAAGGTTAAATTACTACAATTATAGCCTCAATTTTCTTATGAAATCTCTTCCCTAAAATATAAAACTAGTTTCAACATTTCACTTATTCGAAAATGAATATATCATTATCTCTAGGCAGTAGAAACAAACATTTTTGCAGTGAAAACTTTAAGGAAAGTACTTTTCTATAACGTTCATAATATTACTGAATATGCTAATCTAGATTTGAGACTTACACAAATGAGATATAGAACCAAAATCACTAATTTGGAAATATTGGAAAATTACCAACTGTTGTACTTGTTTGAATTAAGCAAAGAATATACCGAATCAAAGGTTATATATAAATTTACATTATCCATTTAAAAATGATAATGCCACTTTACAAACATACTTAACTTGAAGGAATTTTGCTATTGAAACTCTTCACCAGTTCTACACTTTTATACTTCCAACTACTCCATCTTTATTACTCTTATTAATGTTAACTCATATTTTAAACAAATTATTTTTGTATTATTTTATAATAGCATAAGTTACCAACTTAACTCTTTTGATAATAACCGTCAATCAATAAAAGATACCTTATATTTTTATATAGTATAGATATTTTCTCCTGTCTATAATCAAACACATAATATTACAAATTTCCTCGTTTTGCAGAAACTTATTACTCATCTTCAATAATGATGGAACAAAAGCAATCAAAATCCGTAATCATTTGGCTCTTGCTCTGCTCTATTATGGTGATTTTCACGGTGGGAATTGGTGGGTTCACAAGACTTTCAAAAGCAGGATTATCAATCACGGAATGGAAACCACTTGCTGGAGTATTACTGCCACTAAGTGAACAAGATTGGCTACAAGAAAAATTAAAATATGAGGTCACACCTGAATATAAAATACTTAACTATGGCATCAGCATGAAAGAGTTTCGTACTATATATCTAATAGAATATATACATAGATTGGTTGCAAGACTAATAGGTTTAGTCTTCGCTCTGCCATTTATATATTTTCTGCTGAAAAAGAGAATATCTAAAAAGGCAGTAATAAGGCTATCTATAGCACTATCGTTTGGAGTGTTACAAGCCCTTGCCGGTTGGTATATGGTTAAAAGTGGCTTGGTATCTAAACCATGTGTTAGTCACTACAGGCTTGCACTTCACTTGCTGTTAGCATTAGTTATCTTTGCATTACTATTATACCAATTTTTTGATTACCAAATATGGATCCCAGTGTTATGTACACACTTGTACAAACACTATAATATAAGAGCAATTTTCACTAAGAAAGATGCCATCTCAATAACCAGATACTGGAATCCAGAAAACTTAACCTTAAACGCACATATCAAGCAGCCGTATAGTGAAAGCTGGACTCCAGTACTAAGTACTGAAATAACACCATTTACTATGCAATTTACTTTTAAAAGCAAGTATCCATACAGTTGTGTATTATGTACTAGAATGACAGAATCTCAGTTTACTAATTGTAGCATATATTACACAATGCTCATTCTAACTCTAGTTACTATACAAATAATCTTCGGCGCTTTTGTTGCAGGATCAAATGCTGGTTTAATTTATAATACCTTTCCACTAATGAACGGACAAATCATCCCAGAAGATTTATTTTCATTGCAACCAATATGGCTTAATATCTTTGAGAACAGAGCGACAATGCAATTTATACATCGAGCACTAGCACTGCTGATATTAGTTTTAACAATAATACTTGCAATAAAAAACACTAGTGTAAAATCAGTATATATTATGCTACTCTCCGTTATCATTCAGGTAATTCTAGGGATAATTACTTTATTATTGTATATACCAATAGCCGTTGCCGTTGCCCATCAAATGTTTTCATTTATCTTATTTGGATCAGGTTTATATTTTTTATGCTATTTAAGAAAGCAGACCACATCACCAACCTGTACATTCTTTCCTTCCTGAACGGGAATATTTTTTATAACCATTTCTGATTCAGCACATATAATATTCTCCATTTTCATCGCTTCCACAACAAATAAAGGTTGTCCTACCCTTACCCGATCTCCTACATTCATGCATAACTTAACTAATAAACCAGATATTGGAGATTTTACAGCATCTACTGTCACTATTTCTGTTTCATGACTCAGCATAAATTTACTTAAGTTAGCTATATGAGGCTTAAATACAGAACACTCAGCTTGCATTCCAGCATGTCTTATAAAGTGTTTACTGCCTTGTCTTTCTACTCTAAGTGTTATACTAGTGTCATCATTAATTGTGATACATAGTAATCTATAACTTAATTTCCACTTACCTATTACAGAGTATATATTGTGATTATATACCGTTGTTAATATGTTATTTTGATACTTCGCATTTATGGAGTACTCGCTGCCATTTACTTTCACTATAAATAAATCTCTTGCACGTCTGTCTATAACTCCACTACTATTAGATATTGCCCCAATATTACTGAGCGTCATTCCAACACCACAAGGTGTCACCCGAGCAGCCGATGCTGAAACCAATTCTTCTCTCTTTGTAGATTCTAGCATCATATGCCTAAATGACACTAGAGATGTTTCATTCACTGCTCTATAATAGCACCTTTCCTCATTTTCTAAATGAACATATAGTACAGCAAAAATAAATATCTTAATATATTCTTCTGTAATAAAGTCACCGTGAAACCCATTCGGATAATGGTCTGAAATGAATCTTGTGTGAAGTTTTGCTGCAACAAAATTTGGATGATGAAAGATGGATTCCAGAAATTCTACATTATTTGCTACTCCTTCTATATAACATTCAGACAACGCTTTTTGCATCCTGCCGATTGCCTCTATTCTATCTTTTCCATATGTTATCACTTTTGTAATCATTGAATCATAGAACATGCTAATCTCTGAGCCTGCAGCAACTCCATCATCTATCCTTAGAAAGTTATTGGACTCCTTACACAGCAATTGCTTTGATGAAAAGCCAATAGTGCTACCCATTCCAGCATGCAATGTTGAAACTAACTCACTTTTTTCCTGGATTGCAGTGTTTGATACTGAAACAATAGGGGGACATATAGAAAAATTTTCATCCGGCTTATCATAATACTTTATTCTTCCGCTAGAAGGGAAAAATTTTTTCGATGGGTCTTCAGCACAAATTCTGCTTTCTATAGCAGATCCAGTAAGTTTAATATCATCTTGATTGAACCTTAATTTTTCCCCACAGGAAGTTCTTATCATTTCTTCTACTATATCTACTCCGGTTACAAACTCTGTTACTGGGTGCTCAACTTGCAACCTAGTATTTACTTCAAGAAAATAGAAATTTTGATCTTTATCTACAATAAACTCAACAGTACCTGCTGAAAAATAACCTACTTGCTTTGCCAAAGAAACACATTGGGCATACATTCCCTGTCTTACCCTTTCACTAATAAACGGACTTGGAGTCTCTTCTATTATTTTCTGATTATTTCTTTGTACCGAACACTCTCTTTCTCCAAGACATATTACATTCCCATATTTATCTGCTATGATCTGTATTTCAATATGCCGCG
Source organism: Wolbachia endosymbiont of Dirofilaria (Dirofilaria) immitis (assembly GCF_013365455.1). Lineage (GTDB taxonomy): Bacteria > Pseudomonadota > Alphaproteobacteria > Rickettsiales > Anaplasmataceae > Wolbachia. The sequence goes on along the minus strand of NZ_CP046578.1, from coordinate 206,103 downwards.
ATAACTCTATATACTTCTCTATGAAAATACTCCCATCCTTAAAACTTTTCTCTGCTTCGTTTGTTGCTGATATAAATGCTAATTCAATTTCCCTCTTGGAGCTCACAACTCGCATGCCTTTACCACCACCACCTAAAGCAGCTTTTAGTATAACAGGGAATCCAATTTCTTCAGCAACACGAGCTGCATGGGCAGCATCATTGACCTTGCCTATATACCCTGGTACAGCATTGACCCCAGCCCTTTTTGCTGCTTCTTTTGCTGTTATTTTATTAGCTATCACTTCTATTGTTTCTGCACTCGGGCCAATAAAATCTATATTATGTCTTTGCAGAGCACGTGGAAAATCTGGATTTTCTGCCAAAAATCCATAACCAGGGTGAACTGCCTGTGCACCTACTTCAACTGCTGCTTCACATATCTTTTTAATGTTCAAATAACTCAAGCAAGAAGGCGAAGGGCCAATGTATCTCGACTCATCTGCTTGTCTTACATGTACAGAATTTATATCTGCATCTGAATACACGCACACACAAGATATACCCACCCTATGGGCAGTTTTAATGATCCTACAGGCAACTTCTCCCCTATTTGCTATTAAAATTTTACAATACTTTCTTTCTGTCATCATACAAGTTTACTTCCTTGAATTAAGAAAGCAAATTTCCATATTATCATCTTAAGTGATTTCTAACCTATGTCATAGCTAAACCACTCTTTAAAAATTGTACAATACTAGAACCTGATATTATATTATTTTCATAATATAAACCATATATCTTGTTACATGCCATAAACAATAGATAAGTAGATTATCTAGAAGCTACTACAGCTACTAAGGCTAATGTAAGAGAGATTGAGAACCAAAAAAAATAAAAAGCACAAGGATAAACACAAACAAAATTTCTTATCACATATTAAGTTACTTTCTACGCCTATAGCTCACATAGCTCACCTAACTTTCTTCCGTTCTTTACAAGACCTAATAAACAAAGAGGTGTTACCATTACTCTCTAATTATTCTTAATATAACCTTTACCCACGAGTATTTTTTATATATCCTCCCTTTACCCTTTAATCTTTCTACTTCTTCCTAATCTTTATCTTCTTTTCCTATAGCTTTAGATAAAACACTTTTGCCTTTCAAAATAAATAAATTCTAAATTGTTATAATCATGAACTTTAGCTACAATCACTCACATTGCTGTAATAGACAAACATGCCAAACATAGTCACTAGATTTGCCCCATCGCCAACGGGTTATTTACACATTGGTGGAGCTCGCACTGCTTTATTCAATTGGCTCTATGCAAAGCATCATGGCGGTAAATTTTTATTAAGGATCGAGGACACCGACAGAAAACGCTCAACACAAGAGGCAATTAATACAATAATAGACGGATTGAAATGGCTCGATATGAGTTACGATGGGGAAATAATATACCAATCAAAAAGAATAGAGCGGCACATTGAAGTCGCAAATCTTTTAGTCAAAAGAGATAAAGCGTATCATTGTTATTGCCCCGAGGATAAAGTTGCAGAAAAGAAGGCAAAAGCAAGAGAGGAAAGAAAGATATACAAGCATAGATGTTTCAATGTAACATCAAATGTAAAGCCTGTTATCCGATTTAAAGTACCAGATTCACAAGATATCGTTGTTAACGATAGAATATATGGTCAAATTAAAGTAAATAGCAACCAACTTGATGACATAGTAATTTTACGCTCTGACAACACTCCAACTTATATTTTTGCTGTAGTGGTTGATGATCATGATGCTGGAATAACTGATATAATACGTGGTTCTGATCATCTCACTAATACTTTTAAACAATTACTGATATACCAAGCTCTTGATTTTGATGTTCCACATTTTGCGCATGTACCATTAATTTATCAGGAGGATGGAAATAAGCTATCCAAAAGGCATGGAGCAATAAGTATTTGTGACTACGAAAAAATGGGAATATTGCCGGAGGCAATGCGTAATTACTTACTTAGACTTGGCTGGAGTCATAGGAACGATGAAATCATCAATAGTGAGCAGGCAATAAAGTGGTTCAATTTGGAAAACATTGGTCGTTCACCTGCGCGCCTCGATTTTAAAAAGCTAGAGTACTTAAACAAGTATTATATTAATAATATGAGTAATACAGATATTATTGCTCTAATTCTTAGAAAAAAAACTCTAACCAACAAAAAAAAGAATTACTTACTACATGGATTAACAGAACTAAAAAAAAGAGCAAGCTACCTAAACGAATTATTGGATTTAGCACAGTTTTATATTCAAGATCCACCACTTAATTTAAACGAAGAAGCCAAGCAAATCATTAAATCTAACCTTGATATAATCAAGTTACTTGTATCATTCCTTTCGAACATTAGTGATAAAAACTGGAACAAGAACTTTCTATCCTCTCAGATCAAAGAGTTTTCAAAGTTATATGATATTAAAATAAGTAATGTGTACCACTCATTACGTGCCCCCATAACCGGAACAATGAATGCACCTAAAATCATTGATATAATGATAACTCTTGGTAGAGATGAGTGTATAAAAAGGTTACAGAAACTGTAGCTGACACCACTTTTTAAGTATATAAAATATTAACTAATTATTAATTAACATTACCTTAAAGAGAGTGCCCATATTTTCAGTTAACCTTAAAAACTCACTAAAGATTCTATTCTTCTGTTCATTATCTGAATTTCCCATTAAAACTTGCACCCTTTCTTTTATACCAAAAAGATATAAAAATTCTCTTTGAGTTAAAATTTCACAGTCTACATATTTTAATGAGCTCTTTAATGCTTGAAAATTCACAAGTGCAGTAATATCATTATTACCAACATTTTCAAGAAAATTGGAATACTTATGTTGTCCTATAGACTGTAAAGTGCTTTTATATGTAGGATATACATAGCCATAATCTATAATTATGGCAGCTCCTCCATCATTAACTATTTTTTCTTCAAGTCTCTTTAGTATTTTAATTCCAGCTGAACATATTTCCACCACTGCACCATCAAAAAGTTTCCCATTTGTCACCTGAGTAGCTAATACTGGAATACACGATTTTTTCCTTCTAGATTCTAACATCAAACACTGAAATGATACCTTATCATCCTGCCTTGTTACTCTATTCTCATACCACCCACCATTATGATATATAAATTGATCTATAGGAAAGGCATCAAAGAATTCATTTGCTAAAAAAATAGTTGGCTGCCTCGGCAAGTTATTAACATCTATGTGCCAATCAATATTTAACTCTTTTAATTTTTCCTTCTGCATCCTTTGTAAAGTAGGACTAATTTCAACCAGGTGAATGGCCATTGATCTAAAAAAACTACTATGTTTTTTAGTGACCCTTACTATATCATAAATAAGTGTTCCTTTACCTGGTCCAAGTTCAACTAGAGAAAATTTTAGTGGCTTTCCTAATTTCTCCCATGTATACATTACCCAAACTGCAATTATTTCACCGAATAATTGACTGATTTCAGGCGCCGTGATAAAATCACCATTCTTACCAAGTGGTGATCTACTCATGTAATAGCCATATTTTTTATGGTATAGAACAGCACCCATGAAATCACTAATAGGTATTGACCCTCGGTTTTTATCAATTAATTTACATATATAAGAGAGCATATCATTAATAAATGTTTAATTATCATGTGCCACAATACAAATTAGTAGAGTAATTTACATGTATAGTATAAACTTAAAAGCTTACTAACAATAGTACTTTAATTATGAATGATCAGGATATTAATCACACTACTTCCATAAACCCAGATGACAGTGTTGAGTATAAACTCGAGGAAATTACCAATTTTGCAAAAAACAAAGTTATAAGCACTGATGGGCTAACTTTAGTGGAGGTATTTCAAGCACTAGTTCAAATGCTGAACGGTGACCTAGAATTAGCAAAAAAAGTGCTAGCACATGCTAACATTATGGCAAAATATGGAATGAAAGTAGCAAAAGAGTCACAACTAAGTAGAGCTGACGTTCTTCAATTTCTTATAGACAAAGAAAATGTTGTCAGTAAACAAGACTCTATAAGGAAACTATCTCCTACACCAGCTGTAAAACCAATCAAGAAGAAAATTAGAGGTTTTTTAGATGGCTAACTCTATAAAAAAATTTACTGTGCAATGTGACTTCAGAGGACAAACTTCACCTTTTGCGATATATATAGGAAACCCAAAAAATGATACTCATCCGATTCACCATCAGGATTCCTGGCTTACAAAGGAACGTGGTGGTAATATACCTAGTAAAGTAAAAGAAAGCCTTCAAAAATTGCACAAATTATCTAAAGAAAATGGAATCTCTCTTCCGGAGTTATGTACATATGCTATAACTGTGATTAACAATAGTGATAAAACAAATACCAGAAAAAAATAGTATGGTTACATCTCTAGCATTTTCTACCACCTAAACCTTACGTTAAGATCATATAGATGCCCAATCCATAACTGTTGTGTATCTAAATTGTATCAACATAGTATAAAAGTAACGTAACATAAATATTATACTTGATTAAATTTATGCTAAACTATCCAGTTACTTCTAAAATTGCTAGCTGCCTTATGAAGATTGAGTAACAAAAAAACATTGTCATTAATCTTAGTGCCACTGCCTAGTTCTTTATGAAACTGTATACTCAATACTATAATACCATTCCACACTATGATTGAAAAGAATTTTATTCCCAAGCACTAAGTAGGTTAAAGGGTACTATATAACATAGTTTTAACTTAAGTTATTGAATAATGGACAGCAAAAGGAATATTTATTACTAAAAATGCTATTCAAACACTTTATACTCTGAATATGGCAAGTAGAAAATTTAAAGCGAAGCTAATAGCATATAATGATGGATAAAATGTTACTTATAAGCCGCACACGAATAATTACTTATATACCACGGAGGCAAAAAACGTGCCAAAGTACAAGGCTTGTAAAATAGCACAGTGAATTGGATTCTTAACTGAAAAAAATGCTCTACTACAATTATTGTAGGCATCATGGATGCACCTACTAACATGTAATAATTCGCACATGCTATGACAGTGATAACTATGCTACAAGATTGCTAACCATGTTAATTCTAAATCCCGATAAAGAGACAACACAAAAGAAATCTTATTCAGAATATTACGCTAAAAAAAATCTAGCAGCCCATTATAAAGCGATAAGCATATGTCTATCATATAACCATATTACATAGAACAGAGTGAAACAGATGTTTTTCAGAGTAAATTAATTATTTTATAGAAAAGGCATAGCAATCGCGCTTGAGAATATTCAATAGCCTATAGGTAAAGAAGAATATCCATTATCCAATCTATCCAATCGATCCCAAACAACGTAAAGTCTGGAGCTATTTAAAAAATTTTTTACTATTACAGTTAGTCAGATTAACCAAACTATTTAATTTTAAGCCCTGTACTAGCATACAGCTTTGCACAAGTGGACAAAAACAGAATTTTCGAGATTGCAGATTTTTCTAATAGAAACAAAACTCAATCCAATAAATCAGAGCTAATTAATAGGATAATTATTATAACCTAACTCCTTAATATCTCATTTACAGAGGTTTTCGACCTTGTCTTTGCATCCACCTTTTTTACTATAACTACGCAATAGGTTGAAATGTTATTTTTAGGTGAAGTAGATCCTGGCACTACTACAGAGTAAGGCGGAACTTCGCCATAAAGTACCTCACCGGTTTCTCTATCAATAATTTTTGTTGATGCTCCAATAAAAACCCCCATACCTAAAACTGATCCTTCTCTTATTATAACACCTTCAGTCACTTCACTACGCGCCCCTATAAAACAATTATCCTCTATAATAACTGGAGAAGCTTGAATAGGCTCTAAGACTCCACCAATTCCTACTCCCCCAGAAATATGGCAACTCTCTCCTATTTGCGCACAACTACCAACTGTCGACCAGGTATCTATCATTGTACCTGAACCAATATAAGCACCAACATTAATAAAGCTTGGCATAAGAACAACATTTGTACCTATGTAAGCAGACTGGCGGACAAAACATCCAGGAACCACTCTAATTTTCGACTGGAGAAATCTTTCTTTACTCCATCCATCAAACCTACTACTGATCTTATCAAACCACCAATCACTGTTACCTATCATTCTACTTTTTTCAGTAAGAAAGTGTAATAATATTGCTTGCTTTATCCATATATGGACTACCCACTCCCCATTTGATAGCTTTTCTGCTACTCTAACTTTACCACACTCGAGAAGCCTAACTACCTCTTTAATTGGAGCTTTTGCTGTTACTTTCACACTACAGTTAATAAGCTGATTTCTATTTCTCCAAATATTTTCTACATCGTTCTGTATTTTATCTAGCTGCAAGCTTTCCATTTATTATATATTAACAATAATAAGTTTACATAGCGTCGTATAATATAAACTTGTTATTATTTTACATATAATGCTGTAAAAATAAAATATAATAATTACACTAGAACTTACTTAGAGTATCTCTAAAGTAAATAAGTGAGTTTGAAAGAGAAAGTAAAGTGCACAAACTGCAGCAGTTATTATATGAAATCCATAAAGGCTAGACAAGTTGCACGCTATTACACAAAAAGAAAAGTCGGCAGAGGGATTTTTAATTTTCACCACTTTAGCTTTTGCTGTAGTAATAGGGTTATGTACTGCAGCAGCTAACTTTAAAGAAGTTAAACAAAGTATATAAGACAATTAGTTCATATAAAAATTCAAATAAATCAGAATATAAAAAAAGCAAACTGATAGCTCAAACTAAAAAGACTCACTACAGAGGAATTTTACCAAGACCATCTTTTTTATCCAACCTAAGATCTGGCTAAGCCGGACTTAATTTTTTAACTCCATTAATTGAAAAACACTTTGAAACTTTTAAGTTACCTTAGCTATAAATAGCTAAGAAATTTACCAGACAGAAAAAAGGAAAAAGAATTCATGTGGTTAGACAGTTTTTTGCTTTCTAACCTTGCAAATTAACATTTCATACTACCTCAAACTACTTACAAGCGCATCTCAGTTGAAAACTTAAAAGTCCAAGTTTCCCACCCCCAGGCAAGGTAATAAAAACGCAAGATACACATAATATAAAAAATCAAATACAAAATATTAATTATGGTAATAACTCTACCGCTTAATCTACACAGACCAAAGATAATCGAACACCTTTCACATATTATGATAATAGAAGTTAGCAAAGTCTATTGAGAGGTTTCTAACAGTTACATGTTCCTAGGCACACTGTCGAAGACTATACAAGAAATTACCCCAGGAGAAATAATTAAAGGCTAGAGCTGGCAAAGTACCCCATAGAGCAAGAATATGTACTGATATCATATCCTAACTATAAATCTTCTTGCTGAGCAAAATCGGGAGTTCAGCCTTAAATTCTCTTCAGAAGTTACACAATTAAACAGTAATCCTATACATATTAAGCTTGAAGCAGTTGTGCTCCCTCCATAAGATAGGAACGGCAATGGATCCCCTATTATAGGTAAAAGGCTTATTGTCATCCCAATATTTATAAAAAAATGAGCACCAAAAAAAGAAAAAATTCCAATAGATAGTAACTTAGAAAAGTAATTTTTTGATCCATAAGCAATAAAGAATATTATTGCAAGTAACATAGTATAAAGAAAAACCAAAGCCATGCTACCTAAGAATCCCCACTCTTCACCAAGTACTGCAAAAGCGAAATCTGTACACCTCTCCGGCAAAAATCCAAGTTGAGTTTGACTTCCACTAACAAATCCTTTACCAAGCAAACCTCCAGAACCAATAGCTATCTGAGATTGCTGTGCAGTATAACCTATTCCAAGCGGATCTGTTGATGAATCCAGAAACGATAGTATCCTTTGTTTATGATAGGGACGTAAAAAAGACCAAATAGCTGGTATCATAAGAATACCAAACACCCCAAAAACTATTAAATGGTACCCTTTTATTATTGATGTAAATATAATTGATGCTCCTATAAATAACATTATCATAGCTGTGCCCAAATTCGGTTGCTTTAATACTAAGAACACAGGCAAGAAAACAATTATAAGCGCCTTAAACAATTTTTGAAATTCCATCATTTTATACAAGCTTTGCTCACTAAAATAACGAGCAAGTGCAAGCATCAATCCTACTTTTGCAAATTCTGATGGTTGTAAACTAACTGACCCGATTTTTATCCACCTTGTTGAACCCATTACAGACAAACCAAAAAAATTCACTACTAACAGTGCAATTATTGCTGCTATATAAAAAAAATAAGCATATTTTAAGTAAAAACTTAGCTCTATGAATGACATAGCTATAGCTAGTAGAAAAAAAAAAGAGAATACAGCCAGCTGATGAACTGCAAATGGCACCCATTTCCCTCCAGCAGAAGAATATTGAATAACAATACCAATACAAAACAAAGCTATCACATTAATAACTAATAACCAATGAACCTTTTTCACAATCTATCTCCTATCTATAGCAAAAGCTCTTATGCCTTATAGCACAGTAAAACATGAAGTAAAGGTAAAAATCAAAAAACCAATTTTTCAACTACTGAACGAACTGGATTAGTATATATTCCAATTACTATTGTTAAAACAGCCATAAATAGTAAGCAAAAAAGCATAGGCAATGGCACCTCATTAGCTTGTCCAAGCGTCATTCTAGTGTGTAATGTTGCATCATTCCCAAAATACATTCTTTCCACCGTTTGCCATATATATATTAATGCAAGAAAAGAACCTGTAGCGAAAACTACAAGAGAAATCCATGCACGAGATTCAATAATTGCTTTCATCATATACCACTTACTTACAAAACCACTAGTTAAAGGCATACCAATCAATGCTAATCCAAGCAGAGTAAACGCAAATGTTATATAAGGCATTGATTTTTCGAGTCCTGATAAATTTTCTACTTTCGTTGAGTCAAACTTATAAGAAATACATCCTGCAGTCATGAATAAAGACGTTTTTATTATACTGTGATTTATTATATGGAGAACTGCTGCAAACAAACCTGTTTTTGAGTTTAAACTCAGCATTAAAACTATATAGCCAATCTGGCTAATACTGGAGTTAGCAAGTAACCTCTTCATGTCTTTTGCAGTCATTGCAAATATCGACCCAAATACAATAGCACAAAGTGCAAGTGTAACTATTATGTTGTTTAATGGTGGTTTGAGTAAAAAAAAGTTTTGATGAAAAACAGTATAAAAGATTCTAATAAAAACATATATCATAACTTTAGTTACTGTACCCGAAAAAAATATACTAATAAAACTAGGAGCTTCACTGTATGAATTAACTAGCCACTTACTCAATGGAAACAGTGCCATCTTGATTGAGAGACCAACAAAAATAAACAATGTGCCAAGCTTTATAATATTATTATCATATAGCGGCACTATCCTCTCAGCCATATCAGACATATTGAGCGTACCAGTCATAGAATACAACAGCCCGATACCAAATAAGTAAAACGTTGCACCTATCGTTCCACTAATCAGATATTCTAACGCTGCAACTAAAGCTTTTTTATCCTTTCCCATTGAAACTAGCACATAAGAAGAAAGAGATGAGATTTCTAAAAAAACATAAAGATTGAATATATCATTTGTTACCAAAATCCCAAGCAGTCCACTTAAGCACAACAGAAATAAAGAGTAAAAACCAGTGATTTTGTTTTTGCTAATCTCCTTTTTGTTAACACGAAAACTATAAAGAACACTTATCAGCGCTATAAAATTTACTAGAGTTAGAATTAAGGAATTTAACATATCAATCCTTAACTCTATCCCGTATGCAGGAGCAAAATCCCCAAGGTAATAAGTTATAACTTCACCATCACAAGTTTTCATAAGTAGTATCGATGAAACAAAAAGAGTAGCTGCTGTTGTAGTAAAAGAGATAAACCACGACACTTTATCTTCTCTAACAAAAGAGCAAAACATTGATGCAATTATTGGTATAATAACTTGTAAGATTGGCAATTGCATTAAATTATTGTTAACGGAGCGTTAAAGCATTAGTATATATAATACTTTTTGTTTTAATAGCTTTATGTTACCCAAAATTTCTAATGTAATAAAATGTTTATTACGAAAAGAAGATAAATTTGTAGGAAGAGACAAAAACAAAAATTCTTACTACGAGTCAAGTACAGGAAAAAGGTGGGTTATATATAGCAGTGTTCCTGAACCTACAGTAGTACCTCCGGAGTGGCATGTATGGCTTCATTATACTGATAATGCAGTGCCAGTTAATGATAAAACAAGGAAAGTAAAACATATTCTTAATTTGACGATCAAAAAAGATGCATATCACCCCAACCAAAAAGTACAAAACTACTATAAGAGCTGGAAGCCTAATAATAATTCTAATAATAATTAAGGATACAAAGATCAAGCATACTTTAAGCATTGATAAATTTATTTGTACTAGTCTCTCCATTTTTCTCACCTGCTTTGCCGTTAATAAATTATCTGAGATAAAAAAAGCTGCAAAAATTGCCATAAAATATATAGCTTTTTACTGGTGTTAGCGACATAGAAGCAGATAATAATATAAGGTTTTTAGCATAAATATTGTATGCACAACTAAGCGTACCATTTAATAAATGACCCATACACTATAGATTGATATATACAAGCAAAATATAAAATTGTCAGCCGATAGCTTAGCCTTAATAATCAGTAGTAAAATATTGCTAGCAAATTTGTCAACATATTACCTGAACTAGGCATTAAGCCAATTTAAAACAGTGGCAAAATTAGAGTATACTCAAATTAAGGTAAATACAAGTGAAATAATAAATAAAACTCTCAATATATTTAAAAACAACCTGACTCATAATAACAAAAACTACTTGACAAATTTTGCCACCCCTCCTATATGATACCAAAATTTCAGTACTACTTTTGTAATGGGCCCATTACAAAAAAATTTCATATATGCCATATTTAACTTCCTGCACTATATATTTTTTACATGTTATCTAACACGTATAGCTAGCATTATGAATTGCGCTTTACTAAATACTTAAAAGCACTAAAAATGCCAACACACAAGTAAGATAGATAGCAGATAATTAGCTGTATAAGGTCTTTTGCCTTTTTTACCTAGTAAGCTTCTTAAACATTAAAGCAATTCATAAATAGAAATTTTCTTTTACAACAAATGGCATAATTCCAATATGTGAGATATTAGAATCTATTTTTTTAGATCTTAGATGATATTACCTACCGTACCTGCACAAACACCGTAGTGTTTATACAACTATAAGCTAAACTATAATTCTCTTCAAAAACATAAAAATAGCATAATAAGTCAACAGAGCATCACAGTAGGGCTAGTGCGATTCGAACGCACGGCCTTCGGATTAGGAATCCAATGCTCTATCCTACTGAGCTATAGCCCCGTATTTCCTATTATTTCACATGATCATAACAAAAAAACTCCTTATTTTTCTAGATTCTTTTTATAACTAACTTATAACAAAAACATTTCTGTACATTCCTTGAATATCACGTTATTATTTTTTATAAAATAGTTTCAGGTTAATGCTAATTAACAACATTAGTTATTCTTATAGCAACCAGGGTGATTTTACGTTAAGCAATATAAACATTGAAGTAAAACGAGGAAATGTCACCTGCCTATTAGGACATTCAGGTTGTGGTAAGTCAACAATTTTGAAGTTAATTGCAGGAATAGAAAATCCAAAATCTGGTGCCATTTTTATAAATGACAGATTAGTAGCAAGCAATAATACATCAATTGCAATAGAGCACAGGAATGTAGGATTGATTTTTCAACATTCTGCATTATTTCCTCACAAAACAGTCATAGAGAATATAACTTTTGCTATTCGTAGTGCTTCTAAAAAAGAAAAGTACCTTACTGCATTAGAAATTTTGAAGCTATTAAACATAGCAAAATATGAAAACATGTACTCTAACGCTTTGTCAGGAGGTCAGCAACAATTAGTTGCAATAGCAAGAGTAATGGCACAAAATCCTGATGTTGTGTTGCTCGATGAACCATTTTCTAATTTAGATATAATGCTTAAATGCCAAACAAGACACCACGTCTTATCTCTTTTTAGAAGCAAAAATATCCCTGTGCTAATGGTAACCCATGACCCACAAGAAGCATTAAAAGTCGCAGACTCTATCTATGTAATGAAAAATGGCAAAATTATTCAATCAGGAGTCTCCAGTGACATATATCACAAACTGAAAGACCACACATCAGCAAAGTTCTTCAGCTAATTTTTTACTTTATAGTTAGTCAAGAAGTTTTCTTTTCATACTATATTTGCTACTAAAAATAATCCAGCCTAAAACTGTTACAAAATAGATCAAAAAATTTTAACCTATAGTTAAATAAAGGTGATATAATCCATGCATCACTTGACTGAAGTCAAGCTCTTATATCTTAAATTTAACGTTTTAAATGGAGGTACAAATGAGTTTAGGACCATGGCAATTGTTTTTAGTCTTAATAATAATCTTAGTTCTGTTTGGTGCAGGTAGGTTACCGCAAGTTATGAGTGATTTAGGAAAAGGCATTAAAAACCTTAAACAGGAACTCAAGGATTCAGAGAAGTTATCATCTAACGAACCAGATCGTTAGCGTCCTTATGCTTTGTGACACGTACTAAGGTGCGTGTCATTCATTCAAAAATAAGTATAGACTAAAATATAGATTGAAACACAAGAGCAATCATGTTAGCTTAAAGTTAGTAATTTTCACCAGGGCAACTATGCAAAAAAGTAAGAAGCTGATCAGAAATAAAAAATTAGCCTCCGATATTCTAAAAGAGATTGTGCATACCAACACCACCAACAGCAATGAAATAACATTATTTGACATCAAAACAGCTTTACATGAGCGCGGTTTTAGTATCTTAATGATTATCTTCTCCTTGCCACTATCGCTACCTATACCTGTGCTACCTGGTTATACAACTATACTTTCTATACCTCTAATCTTACTTTCACTGCAGTTTTTATTCGGACTTGATTCTCCTTGGGTACCTTATTGGTTAGAAAAAAAAGCTCTTAAACGCTCAATAGTAATTCTCATAGTAGAAAAAATTTCTCCTATTTTAAAAAAAATAGAAAAGTCCATGAAGCCAAGAGTATCTTTCATTTTCTATGGACCTGGCGAAAAAATTTTAGCTCTTACAACGTTACTTTGTGCAGTAATAATAGCTCTTCCACTACCCTTTACCCACTTCCTTCCTGCAATTGGCACAACTTTTATTTCTCTTGGTATTATGGGTAAAGATGGGCTTCTCTCTATATTAGGAGTTCTCATATCATTGTGTGCGCTGTTACTCACCTTTATTGTCATAGCTAAAGGGTCACAACTTATAACAGGAACACTCTCTTTCCTAAAAAGCTTTATACGTAGTTAAGCTTTATAACATCTTATGCTAAGATAAATCCCTAATGCAAATGAAGAATGAATGTTGAAATATAACAATAATTATGCTAGCTAAAAGGAATAATTTTATCCAAGGATAAATGTGCAAAAAAAGTGAGAGACTAACTAAAAATAAAAAATTGGTTTCCGATATCCTAAAAGAGGTTGTAGACATCAATACTGTTAACAGTGACAAAGTGACATTATTTGATATTAAAATAGCTCTACAAGAGCGCGGTTTTGGTATTTTAATAATTATTTTCTCCTTACCACTGTCAGTACCTATACCTGTTCCACCTGGTTACACAACTATACTTTCCATACCTTTAATCTTATTTTCACTGCAGCTTCTATTTGGGTTTCATTCTCCCTGGATGCCGCATTGGCTAGAAAGGAAATCCTTCCAATTCTCAACATTAGCTTTTGTGGTAAAGAGAACCTCACCTGCATTAAAAAAAATAGAAAAATTCATGAAACCAAGAATACCTTTCATTTTCTATGGACCTGGCGAGAAAATTTTAGCTTTTATAATGTTGCTCTGTGCACTATCGATAGCCATTCCACTACCCTTAACCAATTTTATTCCTGCAATTGGCACAACTCTTATTTCACTTGGCATTATGAGCAAGGACGGACTTCTTTCTACACTAGGGGTCCTAATATCTTTATGCGGCTTATTACTTACTCTTGTTGTAATAGTTGAAGGACCACAGCTCATAATTGGAGCATTTTCTTTTCTAAAAAGCTTTATACATGGTTAAACTTTATAACACTTTAACAAAAAAAAAGGAGTTCTTTACACCGATCGACAAAAGCCATGTAAAAATGTATGTTTGTGGACCAACCGTATATGATATGGCACATATAGGTAATGCACGCTCTGTTGTTGTTTACGATGTATTATTTCAGTTGCTTAAATCTTATTACAGCAAAGTTACTTATGTGCGTAACATCACCGATATTGATGACAAGATAATCAATACAGCAAGTGAGAAAAACAGCAGCATAAAAAGCATAACCACATACTACACCAAATCTTTTCATGAAGATATGAAAAGTCTAAACTGTGTAGAACCAACACATGAGCCAAAAGCAACGGAAAATATAGGTTGCATCATTAAATTAATTGAACATTTACTATTATCTAACCATGCCTATGAATCCAATAAACATGTATATTTCAGCATTGAATCTTACCCCGAGTACGGTGCTTTATCAGGGAAAAAAATTGATAAACTAGATCATGGCAATAGAGTAAAAGTTGGCAAGAACAAAAAACACCCAGGAGATTTCGTGCTGTGGAAACCAGCAAACGATATTGACTATAAGCTTTCAAGTCACTGGAGTAGCCCATGGGGAGAAGGAAGACCTGGATGGCATATAGAATGTTCAGCAATGGCATATGCATACCTTGGAAGAGATTTTGACATCCATGGCGGTGGTATAGATTTGCAATTTCCCCATCATGAGAATGAAATTGCGCAAAGCAAATCTGCATTTACTGGGTCAATGTTCGCAAGACATTGGGTACACAACGGTTTTCTGACGGTAGAAGAAGAAAAAATGAGCAAGTCTTTACTTAACATAATCAAAGTAAGAGATTTGCTTGACAGTGGAATAAAGGGCGAAGTAATACGTTATGCACTGTTCAAAACTCATTACAGAAAACCACTTGATTGGACAGGAGGTGTTATTTGGGAGTCACAAGAAACCTTAAACAAGTTTTATCGATTATTACGTAACATAAATGTAGCAAGCATCGAGAAAAGCGATGCAGAAGTGTATAAAGACTTTATAGAGGCTTTGAAAAATGACCTAAATATCCCTGAAGCTTTAGTCATATTACATGAAATGGCTACAAAAATCAACAAAATGAACAATGAACATAAAAAACTTAAATTAATCGAAAGTTTTGTTAAGAGCGCACGATTTATTGGTCTTCTTGAGTCAAGCTATCAAGAGTGGTTTACCGCATGCATAGACCACCAAGAAATAGAAAGATTAATAAATTTAAGAAAAGCAGCAAAAAAAAATAAAGATTATGACACTGCAGACAGAATAAGAGACAAGTTAAAAAAAATGAAGGTTACAATTTCCGACAACGAAGATGGTACTACAACCTGGTGAATTCATATGGAAAATTATCTTCTATTATTCACGGATAATCTAGTATCGTCATTAATTTTACCTGTATACCAAGGTTTTGTATTTTATACTATGCTATACTTTAGGTCACATTATAACCCACTACTTATGTTACTTTTTGGAGTATTAGGCTCAAGCATTGGTGGAATAGTCAACTGGCACTTGGGTAAGATAACAATCTTTGCTAGAAAAGCATACTATAAATTAGAAAATGAGTACATAATCCCAAAAATCTTAAGAAATTTACTGATCTGTGCAGTTACATTGCTCTCATGGGTATCGGCACTTGGGAGTGCAATTCAAGTTTTATCAGGTTATTTTAAATTAAACTTTAGTTCCTTTACTTTGCTAACTATCATATCCAATTTTCTCTACTTGTTATACCTCACTATTACTGTTCAATAAGCTGTCATCAATTAGTTGAGTTGATCACCATAATAACCTCCTCCTTTGCCTTCTCTAAATATTTAGTATAACTTCATATAAAGTAGTCTGGGACATTTACTGTCCTACATTAAGTATAAATTTCTCATCTCCAAGCACTCTTAAGTTCTTGACACCATCGCTTTTCAAAATTTTTAGGAATCAAATAAAATTTCCTACTTAAACCTAAAACCTCTATAATCTTTTTAAAGCTTTGTAAACTTTAAAGATGATATTTCATTTTTAAGACATCTAATTTTGTAGATGCATAAGACCTTATACTCTATTTAGATAAGAACCGTAATAAGCTTAACCTTAAACATCAACATAGCAAACAATATAATTAAGGGAAACGCTATTTTCTCATTTCGCAAGAGATAATAAATACTTGCAATCTGCTGTTTTACAAAAACAGCAGTTGTAAACTTGATTCAATCATCTTATTTTTCGATAAGAATCGACCAAAAATATAATTACTGCTACACTTGCTTCAAAGTTCAGGTAAGAGCACCTTCCTTCCTACTTTAACTCTAAGAAGTAACGCCTTCTCAATTTTTTTATAAAAAACTCTTAAATATCTTTACTTCTACAGCTCATCTCATATAAAATCAAAATTATTTTTTGCTCTGCAGCTATAAAGATTAGCCTATTCCCTACATACAGTCTACAATGCTATTTTTCTTTAATAATTTCCAGTAAAACAACTTATATATGAAAAAGACTAAACATTGCACAACTCTAACAACCAAGTTCACATTATAGTTTTAACCCAAGGCATGATCTAAAATATTACTGTAACCTTTTCTGCTTCAAAGTGCCTTATAAGGTATAAAACTGGTTTTTAGTAGGACTTCACACCTGTTCTTAAGGGAGGGTTAGTCATGCTTACAACTCACACGCTCATAGAACAATTATCTAGTTTTTATGACTCTTCAACATATTATATCTATCAAAATCTTGGTATAACATACATTATGCATGTAATGATCATTTTTCTAATAGAACCACTAGAGTAATACTGCTATTTTTACTAACAAGTTTCACTCGCATCTCTTATTCTTATAAAAAAGAACACACCTCCTTTGCTTTCAACATCAGAGTGTAGATACTAGCACTACACCATCGATACTTTCTCGTTTTCTCTACACCATAATCTAAATTTGATGCAAACTTTAAAACAGTAAATTCCTTAAGGAAGGTGAATTCTTTTTTTTCAAATCCTTAAAATTATCCTTATAGAAACAAACAAAACTTATTTAACCTTTTTAAAAGTCAACATACTTACCAGTTTACCATCTGGCTTACTATAAAAAATATGGTCAAGTCCTACATCCATATATCCATATATCCTCTTTTTTTACTACCTCTCTGTGATACTCGGACTCAAGAAAAGCTCTGAAAATCTTCTTAATCATAGCTTACTCTTCACTTACTAGCCTCTATCAAAACGAGTAGTTAACTCTTTAAAGAATTTCTCAAAGCTAATTTGTTCACTTGCATCACTGGATAATAATTCTTAAAAATGAAAAAACAAATATTACTATACTAGCATTAAAGTACAAGATCAACTTAGCTGTCCTTCTTTATTATAATACAACTCCACAAAAAACTAAAATATAAGCAACAATTTTAAAAAGCTTTAACCTGATGCTAACTGCAGTGCAGCAACTCCCGGCATCTCATCACCACTTAGCCAACTTAAAAACGCCCCTCCACCGGTCGAGACATATGTAAAATTTTTATCAGTAAGACCCGCAGCATTTATTGCAGACAGGCTATCACCTCCCCCTATTATACTAATTAATTTCCCCTCGCGTGTCAAATTACTCACTACTCTCATTACTTCTATTGTACCATTCGCAAAAGCTGAATACTCAAAAACACCAATAGGCCCACTCCACAGGAGAGTCTTACTGCTTGCTATTATATTGCTTACTGTGCTTAAAGTTTGAGGCCCGATATCTAAAATTATATCATCATCCAAAATGGATTCAGTCTTCCTTAAAATGCAATTGCTGTAATCAGAGTTTATTGCAACTAGAACATCCCCAGGCACAATTATTTTGCAATTGTTTTTATTTGCCGTATCAACAATATCACACAGAAGATCACTAACATTATTTTGAAAAAAAGACTTACCGACATTCACTCCATTAAATAACAAAAAATTATTAGCAATTGCACCACCAAGAATTAGGTAATCAACCTTTTCTGCTAATTTTATAAGCGTTTTTATCTTAGTTGATACTTTAGCTCCCCCAATTATCACAGTAATAGGTTTAGCATTAAATAATACATCTCTTTCAAGATGTTTTAGCTCATCTTGAAAACAAAATCCTGCATAGGAAGGCAAAAATTCTGTAATACATAAAATAGAAGCATGAGCCCTGTGAGAACAAGAAAATGCATCATTTACATATATATCCGCTAGAGATGCTAACTGTTTAGCAAAATTTAAGTCATTCCGCTCTTCTCCTCTATAAAACCTTAGATTTTCCAGCAATATTACATCTCCTCTATCCATCAAACTTATTGCTCTCTGTACTCTCTGACCAATACAATTACCAATAAATTTTACCTCTTTTTTCAATAACTGTGATAAAACTTCAACCATGTTTCTTAGCGATAGATTACTGTTTTTGGCTTTTGGATGCCCAAAGTGGGATATAATAATAATTTTTGCACCTGCATTTATTAAGTACTGAATAGTAGGAAGTGTTCTCAAAATACGAGTAATATCATAAACTTTTCCATTTTTCGTAGAGACATTGAAATCAACTCTGAGCAAGACAGTCTTATCTTGAAAATTACAACTTTCTATGCTAGGTATATCCATATAAAACTAAAGTTATAAAGTTACTATATAGCAGTTTGACTTAAAGTAAATTACTTTTTCTTCCACGAATCCCCTTTAAAGTTGAATATTGAAAATTAATTGGAGAATTATGGATCACTTTGTATATGTCGTAGCAAGCCATAGTACTCTCGGCAAAACCATTCAGTATCAGCTTCAGCTTACCTGAATAAGTAGCTATATCTCCGACCGCATATATCCTATCCCTATTAGTTTTAAGTGTAGTCTGATCAACAACTATACGGCTATGTTCCAACTCTAAACCCCAATTATTTATTGGACCCAAATTTATTGACAAGCCAAAAAATGGTAGTAAAAAATCAGCATATATTTCTCTTTTCTCATTAGAGGTAATATCTTTTACTATCACTGCACTCAATTGTCCATTATTCCCAGCCAGTTCATATAATTGATATGGCGTTACAAGTTCTATCTTCCCATTGCTTCTAAGTAGGTCTAACTCATTTCTAGTTTCAGGAGTGCAACGAAATTCTCTTCTTCGATGTATCACATAAATTTTCTTTGCAACTTTAGAGAGTTCTATGGTCCAATCAGCTGCAGAATTTCCTCCTCCTGCAATAACTATAGTTTTATCTTGAAAATCAGAAATTTTATTTACACTATAAAACACAGACTTATTTTCATATTCTAATATACCACTAAGGGGTGGGCGGTTGGGCTCAAACATTCCATTACCTGCAGCAATAATAATAGCTTTACATCTTACCTCTGTACCTATACTTGTTACTACAGTAAAACTTCGATTGTCATTACTCGAAATTTTCTCTACCATTTGACTCAAGTGGTAAACAGGCCTAAATGGCATGGCTTGTTCTGTTAATTGTTCAATTAACCTTTGTGCAGTAATGACAGGATATCCTGGTATATCATATATTGATTTTTCTGGGTAAAGGGCAGCACACTGCCCTCCTACTTGATTTAAAATATCCACTATATGACATTTCATATCTAGCATCCCTGCTTGAAAAGCAGTAAATATTCCAATAGGTCCAGCACCTATTACTACTATGTCAGTTTCTATGCTTCCCATTTAAGTAATAACTTATTTAGATATTAGTTAGCTTTGTTAACAAAATCAACTCACATAGAAGATACAATTTTTCAAATTGTATAGGGTTAACATTCTTTTGTAACCTTAGCAAATTTCCCTTCCTCGATATTATAAAAAACAGATTAAAAAAATAAACTTTTATATAATTGCAGTATATCAGCTTTGATAGTAAGAAAACATTATAAATATTAAGAGTAACCTATCAAAGCATATAGGTCTAATTTTTCTTCTAATCAAGCATAAGCAAATAGTATAAAAAAGCAGATATTTACTTAAGGACAAAACATTTTCTAACTTTAATAAAAAGTATAATTCTACCATCAAATCAGACAGCCCAAGTTCTTAAGTATTTTCATATTCTATAAAAAAGCTTCAAACAGAAGTCACTTTCTTCTTAAAAACTCTTATTGAAGTAGCTTAACTACTTCATATTTCTTTTTTCTAGATTCTAGCTTTTTAAAAAGATATGAAGATAAGGGTCATAGATCAAAAAAAAATCTTGATATATTCTTATACCTCCACTCTACCAGCAGCAAAGACATTCAAGAACCTCAAATTTACCCTCGTTTGCAAGCCTTATTCAGTACAAAGCATAGTGTGATGCATCCCCTTTAGTATACTTAAGTACATGTATATTTTTGTTCCGTGTATTACACTTTCACTGACTCTTTTCTATAGAAGGTTCACCATGTTTACACAATCTTGAATTAAGCATAACGATATGCTTAGCGCAAATTAGACAACAACTTTATTTTTAACATTAAATCATAAAATAGCTAAGGCTACTATAGACTTTTCACGCCTTTTAGCAAATTTCTATAATTACTCATTATTTTACACTCCAATCTTCTCTAAATATTGCAAGTCCCTGATCAGTAAGCGGGTGGCTAAGCAACTGCTTAAACACTTTCGCTGGTATAGTAATTGAATCAGCACCAAGTTTTGCAGCTTCTATCACATGCGCCGGGTTTCTTACTGATGCAGCAAGAACTTTAGTATCAAAACCATAATTAGAGTATATAGCACATATATCTTTTATCAACAACAAACCACCGTAGTTTATATCATCAAGACGACCAACAAAAGGAGAAACAAAACAAGCACCGGCCTTAGCGGCAAGCAGTGCTTGTCCAGGAGAAAAACATAAAGTAATATTAACAGGTATTTTATACTCTGTCCATAACTTTTTACAAGAAATTAATCCTTCGTACGTAAGAGGCAACTTTACTACAATATTACTAGCAATTTTGGCTAATTTAAGTCCTTCTTCAACCATCTCTTTATAAGTATCTGCAACAACTTCAACACTAACAGGCCCTTTTATAATAGAGCATATTTCACTTATTAAACCCTCGTATTTATCTTTACGCCCAGACTTCGCTATTAAAGAGGGATTAGTTGTTATACCATCTATAAATTCTTTTAACTCTTTAATTTCATCTAGATCAACACTATCAAGAAAAACTTCCATAATATTCTATTATATATAACAAAAACTCACTGATCAAAATAATTCAACTGCATATTTATTCTTCTACTTCTAAACAACTCCTCATTATGAACTACACAGTTAAAAAACTGTACTTGATTTGTAATAATGCTACAATCATTATTTACAACCTCCAGCACACCATTATCAATTACAATTTTTTCTTCCTTCTGTTTACTTATTCTAACAGTGACTACACCTGGTAACAAATAAATCAAGTAAGGAGAATGGTGAGCTAAAATCATCAATTCACCATCAAGCACATTCATCAAAAGAGAAACCACCTTATCAAATGAAACTTGATTATCAGGAGAAAAAAATTGCACTTTAAAGGTATTCATAATCTCTAATTTCCTAGTTCCAACTTTAACTTAAGCCTTTATTAATTCAGCCTTTTCCATTGCTTCATCTATATTTCCCACCATATAAAAAGCAGCCTCTGGCAAGTGATCATATTTACCTTCAATAATTCCTTTAAAACTAGAAACAGTGTCAGAAAGCGAGATAAATCTACCAGGCATACCAGTAAATACTTCTGCAACATGAAAAGGTTGAGAGAGAAACTTCTGAATTTTACGAGCCCTATCAATAATAATTTTATCTTCCTCAGACAGCTCATCCATACCAAGTATGGCAATAATATCTTTCAGTGACTTATAAGTTTGCAGTATGCGTTTTACTTCAGAAGCTACTCTATAATGTTCTTCACCAATAACTTCACTAGACAAAGACTGAGAAGTTGAATCAAGTGGATCAACAGCAGGGTATATTCCCATTTCAGCTATTTGTCTTGACAATACCGTAGTTGCATCAAGATGAGAAAATGTAGTTGCTGGAGCTGGGTCAGTTAAATCATCTGCAGGAACATATATTGCCTGTACAGAGGTAATAGAACCTGAAGTAGTTGAGGTTATCCTTTCCTGCATTACACCCATATCAGTTGCAAGTGTTGGCTGATAGCCAACAGCTGAAGGTATCCTTCCGAGCAAAGTAGAAACTTCAGAACCAGCTTGTGTAAAACGGAAAATATTATCCACAAAAAACAGAACATCTTGATTTTCACGATCACGAAAATACTCTGCCATAGTTAGTGCTGTCAAAACAACTCTAGCCCTTGCCCCAGGAGGCTCATTCATCTGTCCATAAACTAAAACAGCCTTGGACTTTTCATGTTCATTTATATTTATCACATTCGAATTGATCATCTCGTGATAAAGATCATTACCTTCACGTATTCTTTCCCCAACTCCGGCAAACACAGAAAATCCCTTGTGAATTTTTGCTATATTATTAACCAATTCCATTATGAGAACTGTCTTACCAACACCAGCTCCACCAAATAAACCAATTTTTCCTCCTTTTAAATAAGGTGCAAGAAGGTCTATGACTTTTATCCCTGTAACTAAAACTTCCTCTTGTATTTTTTGTTCAGTAAAGCTTGGAGGTACCCTGTGTATAGGCTCTAAATTATACTCTCCCTTCAGTAGACCATACCCATCTATAAGATCCCCAACAACATTAAAAACCCTCCCTAAAACTGAGCGCCCAACTGGAACCGATATCGGTGCACCTGTATCAATAAACTCATCATTTCTTGATATACCATCTGTACTATCCATAGCAATACAACGGACTATATTATCACCTATATGTTGTGAAACTTCCAAAACCAGCTCCTTACCTCCATACTTTAGTTTGCTTTTTAAAGCATCAAATATTCTAGGCAACTTGCCTTCAAATTTCAAATCGACAACTGCTTGAGTTACCTTAACCGTTCTACCTACATTCATCTTTTTATTTTTATCATACCAACACTATAATATTATAACAAATCCCTAAACTAAAAAAACAAATCTTATATTATTAACAAAAAATCAGCAACATTAAAACATTTATTAATCACGTTTTATTATAAATAATGCAAACGCATTTAATAGCCAAGTAATAATAAATAGTACTAAGCTAAGCGCATAAGCAGCAAGTGTTTGCACACTACTGAAATCCTGGTCTCCAGTAAGTAGTGTAGCTACCTGCACAGTAATAGTAGTAACTGAATTAAGAGGATTAAAAGTTAAGTTTGAGTTAATTCCAACAGCCATCAATACTATCATTGTTTCACCTATTACTCTCGAAATTGACAACAAAATTGCACTCAAAATTGTAGGCATTGCATAAGGTATTATTACGTGCCATATAGTTTCTGCTGGAGTAGCTCCTAATGCCATAAAGCCATAGCGCAAGCTCTTTGGAACAGACCTAATTGCATCTTCTAGCAAAGAAATAATAAAAGGAAGAACCATTACTCCTATCGATAACCCAGCAACTAGTGCACTCTCCGAGTGTATGTTCAGACCAAAAAAACTCGCTATTTGTTTCGCAGAAGAAGATAAAAATACAACCGAGAAATATCCATATACAACTGTAGGAATAGCAGATAAAACTTGCAAAGTTGTATTAACAATATAACGCACTTTCTCACTTGCATACTCACTAATATATACCGCAGAAAACAAACCAAGAGGAACAGCAACTACCATTGCTATAATAGTTATAACCAATGTGCCGACCAAAAGTGTGGCTATACCGAAACACCCTATTTTTTCTCCATTAATAATCACTGCACTATGACTCCACTTCAAACAAAATAAAAATTCTGAAATAGCTATTTCTCTAAAAAAATTAACAGATTGGGTAAGAATAGACAGCATTATAAATAAAGCGATAAAAAATGATATGATAAGAGCCATAAACAATAAAAGCTTGATCATCTTATTGCATCTAAAGATAAAAGCAAACATGAAAAAAAGTAACGCTATAGCGATAGAAGTTACAAAATAACTGTTACAAAATATTAACAACCAAGTTAATATCCATGTACAACTAAGACATAAATAAGCTTTAACTTTATCTACTTGTTGAAACTTACTAAAGTAAAACAAAAGGACTAGCAGTGCAGGTATGAAAAGGATTATTGTCACCGAATTCATCTACTCACACTTGAACCTTACTTTAAGAGTAATACAATTTTAAAGAATATCTAGTATATACCAATGCAAACACTATTTGACAATAAAGTAAAATAAACTAAAATAATTAAGTATACTTATAAAAATAATGAAAAGAACATTTCAGCCAAAAAATCTGATAAGAAAACGTAGACATGGCTTCCGCTCACGTGTAGCAACAAAAGCTGGAAGAAAAATACTCAATAGGCGTCGCTCATTAGGATGCAAAAAATTATGTGCATAGTGAAGCTATCAAGTATAAAAAAAAAGACTTTTCATTTGCTTTTAAAAATAAGCTGGCACCTAGCAGCTTTTTTTACCATGGGTTCTACATATCACTATACACCATAAAAGAAAGAGAACCAGAAAAGTACATTTATACTATTAGGGCAGGTCTAGTTATCAGTAAAAAAGTTGGGAAAGCAACAAAAAGAAATAAAATCAAAAGGCGATTACGAATGCTTATTAGAATGAACATCTTAAATGCAAGCAATACCGGATACTATTATATAATAATAACTCATAGAAATATTGTGCAAGCAAGCTATAAAAACTTACAGAAAGATCTAACTTTTTGCTTCAAAAAAATAAAATAAAAACTCAATTCAGGTATTTACAACTATATTATTTACGATAATATAAGTAAAATTTTTAAAAAACAGTTAATAGGTACAGTAAATGGTAGAGTACATAAAAGAGATAAGTAACATAGATTTTGGTGAAATGTACCAATCTTCATTTCTTCCTAAAGGAACAGGAACAGACTGGAGGTCAGCATTCCGTCAGCAAGAAGAATTATTAAAAAAAGCAGTAAATAATATAACACTAATAGAAACGAACAATTTTCCCTTAAAAGAAAGCAAATTAGAAGAGGTAGGAACAATATTAGATGATATAAAAAAGGGTCAAGGGCACATAAAAACAAGAAAGTTAAGATAAAAGTACATCTACTACTTATAGCTAACAAAGAAATTTTCATAAACTTGGCAGCGACCTACTCTCCCTTTTCAAGTACCATCAGCGCTAAAAAGTTTCACTTCCGAGTTCGAGATGAGATCGGGTGTTTCATTTTTGCCATAGCCACCAAGTCAATAAAAATTTCTAATTCAATTTAACATTTAATTAACATTTAACACTGCATATACACATATAGAAAGCAAATAAACCAATCAGGCTATTAGTACTAGTTAGCTTCACATGTTACCATACTTCCACACCTAGCCTATCAACGTGGTAGTCTTCCACGGCCCTAATTGGGAAATCTTTTTGAAGAGGGTTTCTTGCTTATATGCTTTCAGCAATTATCCCATCTATACATAGCTACCCAGCAATGCTATTGGCATAACAGCTGGTACACCAGAGGTATATCCATCTCGGTCCTCTCGTACTAGAGTTAGATCTTCTCAAATTTCCTTCACCCACGGCAGATAGAAACCGAACTGTCTCACGACGTTCTAAACCCAACTCACGTATCACTTTAATCGGCGAACAGCCGAACCCTTGGGACCTTCTTCAGCCCCAGGATGTGATGAGTCGACATCGAGGTGCCAAACGGTGTCGTCGATATGAACTCTTGAACACCATCAGCCTGTTATCCCCGGCGTACCTTTTATCCGTTGAGCGATGACCCTTCCATACAGAATCACCGGATCACTATGACCGACTTTCGTCTCTGCTTGGCTTGTCAGCCTTGCAGTCAGGCAAGCTTATGCCATTATACTATTAAGCTGATTTCCGACCAGCTCTAGCTTACCTTCGCACGCCTCCGTTACCTTTTAGGAGGCGACCGCCCCAGTCAAACTACCCACCATACAATGTCCTAGTTTCAGATCACGAAACTTAGTTAGATATCAAAAGTGTAAAGGGTGGTATCTCAAGATTGACTCCATTACAACTAGCGCTATAACTTCAAAGTCTCCCACCTATCCTGCACATTACATTTTTAATAGCAATATAAAGCTATAGTAAAGGTGCACGGGGTCTCTTCGTCTAACCGCGGGTACCCCGCATCTGCACGGGGAATTCAATTTCGCTGAATTGATGTTGGAGACAGTGGAGAAATCGTTACGCCATTCGTGCGGGTCGGAACTTACCCGACAAGGAATTTCGCTACCTTAGGACCGTCAGTGTTACGGCCGCCGTTTACTGGGGCTTCAATTTAGAGCTTGCACCCCTCTTATTAACCTTCCAGCACCGGGCAGGCGTCAGACCCTATACTTCCACTTACGTGTTTGCAGAGTCCTGTGTTTTTAATAAACAGTCGCTACTCCCTATTTTGTGCCACCTGCTAATAGTTACCTAAAAACAGGTTACCCTTCTTCCGAAGTTACAGGTATAATTTGCCGAGTTCCTTCAACATCATTCTTTCAACACCTTAGTATACTCTACTCACCTACCAGTGTCGGTTTACGGTACGGCCTCATGAATATAAGCGCTATTTCCTGGAGTTCTTTCTAAGCATAGGACAATCCAATAAGCCCCATACAAATACAAAACTCGTCACACTTAAGAGGTTCAGGAATATTAACCTGATTGCCATCGACTACCCCTTTACGGACTCGCCTTAGGAACCGACTAACCCTACGCAGATTAACTTAACGTAGGAATCCTTAGGTTTTTGGTGAGAGTGTTTTTCACACTCTTTTACGCTACTCATGTCAGCATTCTCACTTCTGATATCTCCAGCAGTTCTTACAAACTACCTTCACAGACTTACAGAACGCTCTGCTACCGCACTTACTGACCAAAATCAATAAGCACTCACATCTTCGGTATACAGCTTTAGCCCCGGTACATTTTCAGCGCAGAAAAACTTATTTAGACAAGTGAGCTGTTACGCTTTCTTTAAAGGATGGCTGCTTCCAAGCCAACCTCCTAGCTGTAATGGTTTTTCTACCTCCTTCCCCACTTAGCTGCAATTTTGGGACCTTAGATAGTGATCTGGGTTGTTTCCCTTTTCACTATGGATTTAGCACCCACAGTGTGTCTGCTATACAATCAATTATTGGTATTCGGAGTTTAGTTAGATTTGGTAAGACGTTGAGCCCCCCTAGTCTATCTAGTGCTCTACCCCCAACAACATACATATAACGCTCTACCTAAATAGATTTCGCAGAGAACCAGCTATTTCCAAGTTTGATTGGCCTTTCACCCCTAATCACAACTCATCCAATAATGTTGCAACATTAACTAGTTCGATCCTCCAGTGTGCTTTACCACACCTTCAATCTGGTCATGACTAGATCACTTGGTTTCGGGTCTAATCCATAAAACTAAAACGCCCTATTTAGACTCGCTTTCGCTACGCCTACACCTAACGGCTTAAGCTTGCTTCATAGATTAACTCGCTGACCCATTATGCAAAAGGTACGCTGTCACTCTAATGTAAACTTACTATAAGATCACTCTCATAGAAAATGACATAAAGCTCCAACTGTTTGTAAGCACATGATTTCAGGTTCTATTTCACTCCCCTCCCGGGGTTCTTTTCACCTTTCCCTCACGGTACTTGTCCACTATCGGTCGTCAAGGAGTATTTAGGCTTGGAGGATGGTCCCCCCACGTTCAAACAGGATTTCACGTGTCCCGTTTTACTCAAGGATTTAAAAACTTTCTACTTATACAGGACTATCACCTTCTATGGTTACTACTTCCAGAGTATTCTAATTCTTATTCTTAAACCTCTAGCCTTTTCCGCTTTCGCTCGTCACTACTAACAGAATCTCGGTTGATTTCTTTTCCTTTGGTTACTTAGATATTTCAGTTCACCAAGTTCGCTTTACATACTATGTAATAACTAGCTCAGCTAGTTGGGTTTTCCCATTCGGAAATCTGCGGATTAAAACTTGCTGACAATTCCCCGCAGCTTATCGCAGCCTGCCACGTCCTTCATCGCCTCTTGACGCCAAGGCATCCATCAAGTGCTCTTAATAATTTATTTACTACAACTACATGTAGAATATGCAGAGTTAAATATTATTGAAACTGAACTGAGATTAAATTAATCTCTACCATAAAACTTGTCAAACATCTGAAAATTAAGTTATGTTAACTTTTTATATACTAAAAGCTAACAAGTAATATGTCAACGTTTTTTTATACAAAATATTTACTTACACTGGCAACAACATATACTTGCAACTCTAAATAAGCAAAATTTATCATCTAGATAAGAGTTCAAATAGGGTTATATATAACAAAAGTCAATGAAAAAAATATTTCATGGTATAAAATACTTTGAAAATCAAGTCTACTTAAAAATGATAGTGAACATACAAGGTATTTAAAGTATGAAAAATAATCTATCTTTTACAAGGGCTGTTTCAAGTTTTATATGTAAGTTAATCAGTATGCTTAACATTAAAAAAGTTAAGCAACTCGCTATAAATAAATATAACGCTTTTCATAAAGAAACAGCTGTATTCCTTGAGAAGTCGAAAAATCTCTTAAACACCAATATTGAAATTGGTTTATATCACTTCTATAAGGGCAACATATCAGATGCAAAGCTGAGATTTTGGTTAATTAGCTTATTTTATTCTAATTTGCCTATAGTTTGGTATAACATTGGAAGATGCCATTTCGCAATGGGAAACACTAACAAGGCTTATATTTACTTAACAAAGACATTAAAATTAGATACCGATTATGAAGAAGCGTCCTACTACATAAAAAAAATAACAAATCTAGCACCTATTACAAAATTACCCAAAAGGCTCATAAAACAATACTTTGACTATACTGGCAAGTACTTTGTTGAGCACTGGTTAATCGCTAAACAATACAGAGGTCATGAGCTTATACACACAGTAGTTATAAAAATCTTCAACAACTTGACTTCTACACTTAACATGCTTGATCTTGGTTGTGGAACCGGAATATGTGGCCACTTCTTAAAAATACACAATATCGGAAATTACATAATAGGAGTTGATATTTCAAATAGAATGCTAAATATTGCCAGAGGATGCTTTACAAAGGGTAAACCTGTTTACAATGAGCTAATACATATGGAAATGACAGATTTTCTCAAACAAGAAAGAAATCGCTTGCATGATATCATCATCTTTGCTGAAGTGTTACATTATCTACATGACTTTCAAACAGAACTAGAACTAGCGAAAAGGTCTATAAGTAAAAAGGGAGTAATTATATGCTTAGTAAGAAGGAAGGAAGGTGAAGGTATTGACTTTGTAAATAAAGGAGATTACTTTCGTCACTCAGAAAGTTATATACGAAGCGTTGCAAAAGAAATAAACATGCAAATAAGCTATATGAGTTACTGTAAAATATATGGGAGTCAGGTTGATGGTATCTTATTTGCACTACAGCATCTATAAAAAAAATCGGAAGACCTAATTTAAAAATCACTACTGCTCAAAGCAGTTTCCATGTACAATAAAACAAAAGAGGAATTCATGAGTAATATTACTATTAACCACGAAAAAAATATCAAATTGACCAGCTTTGGAAAAGCAGTTCTATTGGATAGGTATCTAGCAGAAAACGAAAGTTATCAAGATCTCTTTATACGCATTGCCAGCTACTACTCCGATAATGAGAAACATGCACAGCGTTTATACGATTACATGAGCAATTTATGGTTTATGCCTTCAACACCAATACTCAGCAATGGCGGTACCAACAGAGGGTTGCCTATCTCTTGTTTCCTTAATGAAACTGAAGACAGTCTACAGGGGATAGTTGATTTATGGAATGAAAATGTTTGGCTAGCTGCACGTGGAGGAGGAATAGGTAGTTATTGGGGGAATCTACGTTCAATTGGCGAAAGTGTAAAGGGAAGTGGTAAAACATCAGGGATTGTACCATTCATTGTAGTACAGAATGCTCTAACACTTGCAATTAGTCAAGGATCTTTAAGAAGAGGAAGTTCAGCGGTCTATCTTCCTGTATCTCATCCAGAAATAGAAGAGTTTCTTGATATACGTAAGCCAACAGGTGGTGATCCAAATCGCAAAGCATTAAATATACATCATGCTGTAATAGTAAACAATGAATTCATGCAAGCAATTGAAAGAGACTTAAAATGGGATTTAATTAGCCCTCACAGTAATAAAGTCATTTCAACTGTTAAAGCACGTGACATATGGGTTAAAATATTAATAGCAAGAGTCGAAACTGGAGAGCCATATATAATTTTTCTCGATGCAATAAATAACAATAAGCCAGAATCTTACAAAAAACTTAATTTAGATATTAAGATGTCAAATCTATGTAGTGAAATTACTTTGACTACAGGTTATGACCATCTAAATAAACCGCGCACTGCTGTATGCTGCCTATCATCAGTAAACCTTGAATACTATGAAGAATGGAAAGACAGTGAATTTTTCATAGAGGACATAATGCGTTTCCTTGATAACGTATTTGAAGACTTTATAAATAAAGCACCAGATGAAATACAGCGAGCAAAATATTCTGCAATAAGAGAGCGTAGTATTGGTCTTGGTGTGATGGGCTTTCACTCATTTTTGCAGAGCAAAATGGTTCCTTTTGAGTCAGTAACAGCACAACAGTGGAATAAAAGAATATTCAAGCATTTGCGTGAGCAAGCAGATATAGTCTCTAAAAAATTAGCAGAAGAAAAAGGAGCATGCCTTGATGCTAAAGAAATCAATCTAATGGAAAGATTTACACACAAGCTCGCTATTGCCCCAACTGCTTCAATTTCTATTATTGCAGGTAACACCTCTCCTGGAATAGAACCATATGCAGCCAATGTATTTACACAAAAAACATTAACAGGTTCATTTGTAGTACGAAACAAATTCTTACAAAAATTACTAGTAAAAAAAAATCAAGACAATGATAAGGTATGGTCTTCAATCTCAACAAACGAAGGTTCTGTGCAACATCTAGACTTCCTTAATGAGCACGAAAAATTAACATTTAAAACAGCGTACGAACTCGATCAAAGATGGATTATAGAACACGCAAGTGATAGAACTCCATATATTTGTCAATCCCAATCGGTAAATTTATTTCTCCCTGCCAATGTACACAAGCGCTATTTACACAAAATACACATGCTTGCTTGGAAAAAAAACCTAAAGAGTTTATATTACTGTAGATCGCAGTCAATGCAGAGAGCTGACAAGGTCTCACATGATATATCTGAAAAAAATGAAATATTATGGCAGAAAGCAGACATTGATTATGATGAGTGTTTATCATGTCAATAAATGCTACATAAAAATCCTGCTGAATTTTTAAAGTCCATTCCAAAAGACAAGCGAATAATGTGTCTTGACATGGGAAAAAAGCAAATAGGAATAGCATTTAGTGATAGAACGCAACTCATAGCTACAGCTCATAGCATATATAATAGAAAAAATATAAGCAAAGATTTAGGTTACCTAAATAGAATATTCAAAGAAAATGAAGCTGGTTCAGTAGTAATAGGACTACCACTGGAAACAGGTAAACAAAGAAGTGAATGGTATGAAACTATAATCCAATTTGCAAACAGAATGATAAAAAAATATAAAATAAATGTATATTTACAAGATGAAAGCTTATCAACATTTATTGCAACTCACATACTAAAGACCGCTGGAGTATCAATTATAAAATCGAAAAAAATAGATGATAAAATTTCCGCATGCATTATTTTACAACGAACATTGGATAAGATAAATGTAATTAAATAGCTTTCTATAATTAAAAGGCCTCCCTAAGTTGTTATATCGAATAGTATCTTAGCCTTAATATGTAGCAAAATTTATCGCTTCAAATTATCTTCCCTTATTCTACTTCAGTTATATAGATACCAGTGTTTAGGTCATCATTACTCAAGTAGCATCGATTCTGTAATATATAAGCGTTCACCTTCACTAGCTATGAATTTAAGTGCTTAAAATAACTTCTGCTAACCCCTTGCTAATTTTAGTTAGAGAGAAACCTTGCTTATATTTTCTACCGAAATAAAATAAGAAGATAATGCTTTTCTTGTTGCAAGTTGGATACTTTTTTAATCATGAAACTATAAATTGTTTATCACGTTTTTTTCTATGTGAAGCTATTGCAAAACGATGAGCTTCATTACGAAGCAGTTGCAAGTAAAGCATGGTTTTACTGTCATTTGCCAGACTAAACTCCTCCCTACCTAACATATAAAATTTTTCGTTACCCGCACTGCGACAAGAACCCTTTGCCATGCAAGCAAAAGGAACATCTATTCTCAATATTTGCAACACATTCTGCACTGCAGAAACATGCCCAGGCCCACCATCAATTAAGAGAAAATCAGGAATTATATCCTTTATCTCGCCAGAGAAACGCCTGATTAACACTTCCCTCATCATTTTATAGTCATCACTTGAAACTTCTCCTTTTATAGCAAATTTTCTGTATTCACTCTTTAAAAAACCTTCTTGTCCTGCAACAACCATTACACCAATTTGGTGACTCCCAGATATATGGCTATTATCATAAATTTCAATACGTTTTGGAATATTTGGTAATGAGAAAACTTCACTCAGCTTTTCAAGTTTTTCTAGACTACCTTTACAATCAATAAGCTTTTGTTCCAAGCTATATCGAGAATTATTAAAAACAAACTCTAACAAATCACGTTCTTTACCACTCTTTGCATGAAAAACCTTTATTGGTTTGCGAGTAACCTTACATAGCGCCTGCTCTATAATTTTCTTATTTGTGATAAAATCTGGAATATAAATTTGCACTGGAGTCACATCAGCAAAGTTATATAGATTGATCAAAAAAGCAGACAAAATTTCATCATCTGAATGATTATCATTACAGTTTTCAGCAAAGTAAGAAGAACTTCCGTAATTTTCTTTATTTCTGAATGATAACATATTAATACACACTAGATTTTCTTTACGTACAATGCTGAAAAAGTCTGCATCTTTTTCAAAAGAAAAATCCATTGGCTGCATTTGAATTTGCTTAAGAAGTCTTATTCGATCTCTATATACAGCAGCAAGCTCATAGTTCTGCTCATTGCTATACTTTTTCATTGTAAAAAGCAACTGCTCTTCCACTTTATTGTTTCTTCCAAGCAATGTATCCCGCGCTTGTTTCACTGATTGGTAGTAATCATCTTTTGTGATTTTACCTATACATGGTGCTGAACAGCGCCTAACATAATGTTCAAAACATGGCCTTTTAGTCAAGGAGAACTTTTTATCTGAACATACTCTCAAGAGAAAAGTTTTTTGCAATGATAATATAGTCTGTTTAACAGCAATGGCAGACGTAAATGGACCATAATAGTAAAATTCACCCTTTTTAAGTTTGCCTCTATGTTGTGCTATACTCGGATAATCGTGTTTAGAAATCGCTATATAAGGATAAGATTTTCCATCCTTAAGCATAACATTATAAGTAGGCTTTAGTGACTTTATTAATCGCGCTTCAAGAAGCAAAGCTTCAATTTCATTTTTAGTTAAAAAAGTTTCTATCTTAATAGTCTGTGAGAGCATAACCTTGACTCGTTTAGAAAGGTTTCCAAATCGAAGGTAGTTAGACAATCTCGATTTTAAGTTTTTTGCTTTTCCAACATATAAAACCTTACCCTCCTCTCCAGTCATCTTATATACACCACAGGACTGAGTAGATAACTCGATTTGCTTTTTTATTGCCTGAACATCTATGACACAATTCATTGCTTAGCTTGTATAAAGTTGAAATATGCTATTGAATGAAAGATAGAAATAACGCTCGCAAGTAAAGAGAATCTATTCCCTCTCAGCTTATCAGAAGCACAGTTGATCTTTACATTGTCCATAAACTGATTAATAAGTGGAAGGAATTCACTAAGTTCATCAAGTGCCTTATTGAAGTGATTATTTTTCATTGCTTGTTTGATGCTTCTACAAACAGCTACAGTACGATTCGATAACATTATTTCTTCACTATCAACCAAAAATTTTTTATTATAAGACATTCTGTAAGTAGCATCAGAATTTTTTTTTGCCTTGCTAACTATATTACTCACCCTTTTATAAGTACCCAGAATCTGCTTGCCTTTAGGCGTACCGAGATAATAATCCAATATAACAGTTTGCTTCTCTGCTGCCAGTAGATCATCAACATCAGTTTTATGTAAAACTGAATCCACAATATCTTGCCTTACACCTTTATTTTTTAAAATAACCTTAAATCTCCCTAGACAAAATTTAAGGACAAGTTCTACAATTTGCCTCCTATTTAGCTTACTTGACTGACTAATTGATACTGAATCCTCAACAAATATAAGTCCTGAATATAAAGATACCGACTTATCTATCAGTAACCTAATTGAAATATGTAAATTATTCTCGAGTATCGTTCTAATCATACCAATTGCCATTCTCCGTAAACCAAACTGATCATATGAACCTGAAATCTTTCCACCTACTGCAATCAAACCAACTAAACTATCTACTTTATCAGCGATAGCCACAGCAATCGCAGTAGGAGATCTAGGGCACTCTTGCTCTGGTCCAACTGGCTTATAATGCTCAGCTATAGCTTCTACTACTTCTTTATCTTCTTGGAAATAAGAAGCATAATATCCACCCATTACTCCTTGTAATTCTGGAAATTCTCTTACTATCGATGTTGCTAGATCTGCTTTTGCCAAATACGCGGCACGCTCAACCTTAGTTAACGAAGCACATGGAACATATATAGCTATATATTTTGATAGAACTATAATACGCCTTACTTTTTCTCTAACATTGCCGAGATAAGTATGAGATAATATTGAATCCAATTTTTCGACATAATAATCAAGATTTTCCTTTCTATCTTGAAATATCAAAAATTTCGCATCAGTAAGACGTGCTTCTAATATTCTTTCATACCCCTTGACAACTTCATCACTGTTGACACTGACGACAGTGGCAAAGTGCGAAATTCCCTTTTCATTACTTAAAGCAAGGCATTTTTGTTGTGTATTAATTATACTAAGAATTACTTCTTTTGGTAACTCAAATAACTTTTCTTGATTTACTTTACCAAACAGTATCACTGGCCACTCTATAAGCCCAGACAACTCATTCAGTAAATAATCACTTTTTTCAAGTTGTAAACTCTGTTCTTTTCTAAATTTATTAACCTGATCCAGTATAAATTTCTTCCTTTTATCTGGTTGAAGAATGACATTGTTTTTTTCTAGCAACTCAAGGTAGTCTTTAGTCATTCCAACAATAAGCCTCTCACTATTTGAGAGAAATCTATGACCATACGTTGCATTGCATGCAGTAACCCCTGCAAAAGATACAGGTATTATCTCGTCATTCAAAACGCATAAAATGTTTCTAATTGGCCTAACCCATCTTTCTTTTCCTTCGCTCCATCTCATACTCTTCGGCCAAGAAAATTTTTTTAACATTCTCTCCAGTTGATTCTTAAGAAATTCTTTGATGTCAAACAAATAGCTTTCTCTTCTAACAAAGTAAAATTCTCCATCATCTATTCTCTGAACAAGTAAATCCTTTTCACTTTTCTGATACTTTCTCAAAAAACCCTTAATAACACTTTTCGGTGCATTGACATTTGGTCCCTTAATTTCGTTATTAGAATCTTTCAGATCCGAAATGTCTATATCATTAACAAAAAGAGCAATGCGACGTGCCGTTGCAAAAACCTCTACAGATGTAAATTTTACATTGTTTCTACTAAAAACAGTAGTAATATAACTCTTAATTTGAGCTACAGCTAAATCTTGCATCCTTGATGGTATTTCCTCTGAAAGGCACTCAAATAACAGTTGTGATAACATATATTATTTACTTATATATAACTCACAACATCCTTTTGTTAGCTCTCTTACTCTACCAATATACACTGTACGCTCACTCACATCAAGCACACCTCTCGCATCAAGCAGATTAAGTAGATGACTAGCTTTAACACACTGATCATAAGCTGCTACCGGCAATTTTTTTTCAATAAGAAACTTACATAATCTTTCCGTATCTTCAAATTGCTGCTGTACTACTTTAGTATTACAATATTCTAATGACAGATAAGAAAATTCATACTCTCTTTGCTTAAAAATATCTCCATAAGTCACACCACTGTCGTTCCATATTATATCGAAGACATTATCTACATCTTGTATACACATTGCTAAACGTTCTAGCCCATACGCTATTTCGCCAGGAATCATTCTACAATCGATACCTCCTACTTGCTGTATATAAGTAAGTTGTGTCACCTCCATTCCATTACATGTAACTTCCCACCCAAGTCCTGATGCACCAACACTTGGATTTTCCCAGTCATCTTCAATAAATTTAATATCATACTTTCCTGTAGATATATTAAGAGCCTTTAAGCTATTTAAGTAAACATCCTGCAAGTTATTTCCAGAAGGTTTTATTATTACCTGGTATTGATGATGCTGGTATAAGCGATTAGGGTTAACACCATAGCGGCTATCTGCCGGCCTAACTACCGGTTGTAAATATGCAATTTTCGTTGGTTTTATGTCAATCGCTGACATAGCTGTCGCAGGATGCAATGTTCCAGCCCCAACTTCAGACGTATACGGATAAAGTATAGTACATCCTTCGTCAGCCCAAAACCCTTGCAATTCCTTTATTATATTTTGTAGATTCACACAAACCGTAAATTTTCTATATTGAATATATAAGCAAACAGGTGCTATTCAATATTTATTTTCACAGCATCACGCAAATAGTTACTCAAAAGACTACCGAACTTTCTTTCACATACTGAATTATGCTTTTATTTAGAACAATTGCATCATGCATAGTCAAATTGCAGAATATAAACGCAGTTAAGTACAGCAAAATTACTGCATAAAATGTATGAAAAAACCCCTCAAACGTGATTGATACTGCATTGTTATAACTAAGCTGTATTGAACTTATTGGCCAAGGTTTTATTACTTCCACAACATTAAAAAATATATAAGGTATCATAAAGAAAAAGAATAAGTGCATAGAATTATTAAACCAAGACGAACACTGAAGTATTTCTTTACATATACTTCCATATAATCTACCTACAGCATAATAAATTGACATTATTGCCGGCATCGAAAATGCAACAGTCAACACCTGTCCTGACGCCATTTGTATTACTATATTTTCACCACTATTCGCTGAAGGGTTCTGAATATGGAAGATAGATATACCAATTAATTGCAGTATTAATATACCTATCGCTAATTTCATAAAAACAGCAGCTATGATTATAGCTGAATATGGCATCTTATATAGTATAAAATCAACTCCATATATAAAAATTAATATAACATTGATAATAAGTAACATTAAAAAAGAAGACCAATAGTTCTGCCAACTTGGTAAATACCCTATTCCAAAAAAAGAGCTTACTACTTTAGCAGGAAAAACCATACCCAACACTTTTTTTAGAACTACCAAAAAAACTTCCATATCTTAAGCGATACTTAATGGGTTATACTTTATTGTAACAGACTTATCAATAGTTCAAAACCCCATTGGAAAACCTTAAATATATTTATACTATAATAGAAAAAAGCTTATACTAGAAACTTAACAGTATCATATACTAACTCTGTTATCTAAACAAACACTTGTAAAAGCCAAGCAAATCTTTCAGGCCTTTAGCTCCTTAAATACTGCACTTGCTCTATTTAGCACAGAATCAGGAAAACCAGCAAGTTTCGCTACATATATTCCGTATGACTCATCTGCGATACCTTCAACTACTTCATGTAAAAAGACGACTTTCCCGTTCCATTCTTTTACTCTCACACAGAAACACTTTATGTTTTTTAAATATTCACTTACTTTCGTTAATTCGTGATAATGAGTTGCAAAAATAGCACGGCACTTATTTACATCATGAATATGTTCAATTACCGCCTGAGCAATAGATAGCCCGTCATATACTCCTGTACCTCTACCAATTTCATCAAGTATCACTAAGGAACGGCCTGTTGCCTGATTGACTATAGTTGCTGTCTCAATCATCTCTATCATAAAAGTAGAATAGCCAGCTGCTACATTATCTGTCGCACCAACCCTGCTAAATATCTTGTCAATTACTCCAATATGCGCACTATCTGCCGGTACAAATGAACCCATATGAGCTAAAATTGCAATGAGAGCATTTTGCCTCAAAAAAGTGCTTTTCCCAGCCATATTGGGACCAGTAATTAGATGTATACCAACTAAGTCGATGCTATTTGCAATGAACTTACCGTCAATTTCAACTACTGGATGCCTTCCGCTACGGATATTAAATTCCTTACTATCATCAATAATAGGTTTTACATAATTGTTTTGCACTGCAAGCTCTGCAAATGAAGCCCTAACGTCCAGTCTAGCTAAAGCACTTGCAGCAAGAGCAATCTTCTCAGATTCTTCAGCAATTTTACTACATAGTTCACCAAAAATTTTTATTTCTAAATTAATCACAGCATCACGCGCCGTGAAAATTTTATTTTCTAATTCCTTTAATTCATTAGTAGTATAACGTATACTATTTGCTAAACTCTGCCTATGAATAAATATATCTGAAGTTAACTTGTGATTTGTTGATACCTCAACATAATAACCAAGTATATTATTGTGCACTATTTTTAGTGAGGCAACACCAGTTAGGTCGCAATAAGATTTACGGAGTTTAGTTACCAGTTCATTGCTATTATTTAGCATATAGGATAGCTCTGATAATCTCTTATCATATTTTGGATTAATAAATCCTCCTTCTTTTGTAGAGTTTAGATCATTATCAAGCACAGCATAGTTTAAAAGCTCAAGCAGTTCCTTATGATCACCAAGGCTTTTATATATTACACTTAGTTCATTTTCACTAGGATCGGATGTCACTCCAGAGTGTGATACTAAGGTAACACATTGCTGCAAGATAAATTTACCCTTATCAAATCCAATTTTATACAAGAACTTAGATAACTCTGACGTCTTCTTAAGACCTGCTTTCAATAAACTAATATCTTTCGGTGAGCCACGCCCTAACATTAAACGTGACAATGACCTCTCAATATCTGGAATACTAGAAAGCATTTCTCGCACCTTTTTACGTGATTCATGATGATTTACAAAAAACTCAACAGTGCTAAGCCTCAAATTAATTGCTTTAGAACAAGCAAGTGGTGACGCAAGTATTTGTTTAAGCAGGCGTCCACCAGAAGCTGTAACTGTTTGATCAATGACTGAAATCAGTGAACCTTTTCTTTCACCAAATTGAGTTGAAAATAACTCAAGGTTCCTCCTTGCTGAAGCATCGATTAGCATAAAACTTTGCTGCTTATAGGGCTTTGGCAGCTCAAGCCTTGGAACAGAACCCTTTTGAGTTACTCTTACATATTCAAGTAGCGCACCACAAGCTATAACCTCTACTTTGTTGAAGCTTCCTATAACCCCAAGTTCTCTAATTTTATAAAATTCGCACAGTGCTCTATGAGACTTGTTATACTCAAAAAAACTTTGAGCATGCTGCGTGATTGATATTTTATAGCTTTTTAAAATCAACCTAATTTTCTTATTCTCAGTGAGCTTTTCAGAAACCAACAATTCCTTTGGTGATATGCGTAACAAATCATTATCAAGAGCTTCCAAACTCGTTATAGAGTAAAAAAACTTTCCTGTTGATAACTCAAGCCAGCCAATAGCATATTCTTCATTATGTTCAACCATAGACGCAAGATAATTACTGTTTTTATCTTCCAATAATGAATCTTCAATAATTGTACCTGGAGTAACGATTCGGACTACATCACGTTTTAC
This sequence comes from Wolbachia endosymbiont of Dirofilaria (Dirofilaria) immitis, assembly GCF_013365455.1. Classification (GTDB taxonomy): domain Bacteria; phylum Pseudomonadota; class Alphaproteobacteria; order Rickettsiales; family Anaplasmataceae; genus Wolbachia. Next base: position 165,894 of record NZ_CP046578.1, on the reverse strand, counting down.
TATAGATTTATAGCCTCTTCTTTTCGCCTCACCAGCAGTCTCTAACTGGTCACAAATTGCTACTTTAAATCCTAAATCTATTAGCTTATGTAGATAAGATTCACTATTATGTACAGGTACTCCACACATTGGTATGTCCTGCCCACACAAACTACCCCTTTTAGTAAGCACTATATTCAATAGCTTCGAAGCTCTAATAGCATCATCAAAGAACAACTCATAAAAATCTCCTAGTCTATAAAATAATAAATGATCCTTATATTGAGCTTTTAGGTTTAAATATTGCTCCATCACAGGAGTAGTTTTTTCTCTTATAAAATCCATAGCATTTTTAAACACGTCACATTAACGATAATTTTAGATTCACTGTTATATACAAATAACATAGAACTAAATATGGAAACCTTTACACACAAAAAAATAAACCTTTCTAAAAATATTGACCTCTTGTAGCCTTTCTTCTATAAACTATACTAAAATTATATGAAATTTAAACTCCCTGAAAAGCCTAAACTGCCATTTGTTACTACATCAAGTTATATTAGCAATTAAAAAAACAGAAAATCTCTCTCGTTTTCACTTTCAACTTTTTCAAAAAATAATGCACATTATAATAATATGCTAAACTAAATAGGGATTAAAGAATCATCACTAGGCATTCATACATAATTCCCCACGCTAGAATTTACATGGAATAATGATTTAGTTAATAGCCTCTCTAAGACAGATCATACTTTGCTACATTATCTAGAAAAGAAGCTAAATTGCCTAATTCTCGTCCCTCCCATGCTGCACTTTGCAACATATGAATCAGTTCTTTAAGCAAAATCAAGAAAACCTAGGTAGCCCCTAGTAAAATTTTAGTCCAAGAAGTAGATATTCAATATATAATTATAGCCAAGAACTCAATTGTATGCTCCAAGTACCACGTTCCTCTTCCATTACTATCTTAATCAATTTTAGAAAAATACACTGGAAAATGCACGCAAGGTGTAAGATGCTTTTACGTAACTTCAAGAAAATTTTGCTAAGTTTAAAATTAGAACAGAAACTTAAGCTATATACTAGCACAGTAACTATAGCAAGGTATGTACTGCCAACATTTGGCAAACTGATGAGTTACTTAAGCTCTCTTTTTGAAAGTTTCTACATAAAAAAATATTATTACACCTACACACATAGCCTTATGTCATTATTGATTTCAGCAATTCATATGCCCTTGAATAATAACAGACGTGTAGACATTTATTCAGAACACTACTCCTATCAAAAGATAAATTATTATCATCACCTTTGTTATATCTAAGCGCATTTTTTGCATACTACAAAAAATGAACACCATAAACAATCTTACAATGTAACCGCCAGAGCATGCATCATAATTGGTTTTCTTATTTCTTATATAGAATAGAACGATAATCATTCAATATATTATCGATAGTAGAACGAATTAACAATTCAGTCACAGATTGTAAAATCCTAAAACCAAAGGAATTATAAGCACCATTACAGAATACCCAGCTGTAAACCTTTACTCTACCATAAAGAAAGCAATTGAAAATTTAGACACTATTTTTCAAACTTCTTAGGGTTAGGAAAAGAAAAATCAAGTTGGTTATGCAACCAATATTTTGAATATTTTCTAGGAAAGCCAACAAGAAAATCATAGGAAATTTTGACATCTATACCTAATACGTATCTCAGTAATCATAATATCCAATCTTTGATCATGTTCTTCTACTGGCAAATTCTTACAATATTGTTTTTCATAAGCTACGCCTATAAACACTTTTCCAAGTGGCCGCAATCCTTTTATCACAGCATCATACCAACCACTACCAAAACCCAATCTATTAAAACACTCATCAAAAGCAATAACAGGAGTAATTATCGTGTCAGGGAGTATATTTCCACCTGTTTTGCTCCATTCCTTGAATCTTAATAACTTATTTTCATCAGGAATTGCTACTTTATAACCTAAACTAAGTAAACTATGCATCAAAGGCACAACATTTACTTCTTGATCAATTGGAACATAAGCCGCAACTGTCCTACCTATAATATAACTTAAGTTTTTATTGAAAAGATTAATAAGAGAATTTGCTGCATAGATAGAATAGCTTTTATCAGTATTCTTTCTTATAGCCCTATATTGCTCCCTTACTTCCTTTTTTCGTTGTTTAACATCTTTGAGCATAATCTATCCACTTTGCAGTAAGTTTTTCTTGTAAACTGTTTTGCCTCAAACGCTCACTTAAAAAATCAAAGTCAACAAACTCCATATTTTGGTCCTGGTTACTGCAACTATAAACAAAACTCTCTTCTTCTGTTTCCAAGTTTATATGCCGTTGCACACATTGAGCACAAATTCCTTTCATCATACACTGCATAGGAGAATTAATTGACGATATTGCCACGTGACTAGATTTCAGATATGGCTTCAAAATTGTTTTCCTAGCTTCATTTATAGCTTTCATCATTTTATCAGAACCAATAGCAATAATTTTATCTATAGCATCTAAATTAACTATGGTATCACCTAATTTTCCCTGTTGATAAGAGATTATCGCATCAACTATATTACCGTGAAAGGATCTGTCTTGACCTCTATTTATTTTTATCAATCCCTCTTCACATGCCCAAACTACCGCACTTGACGCACATTCTATCAGTGCTTGTTTAAATACACCATTTAATTTCCTATAGCCAGCAAAGTATAGAACCTTACTATTGTTTTTAAGGTGTGCCTTCCCTATTAAAAATAACACTGCATTTCCAACTCCGCCACCGACCAGCATTATATTTTTCATACTTTCGCTTCCATTTTCATACAATGAATGTAATACGGAAAAGGGGGGATTCGAACCCCCGACATATTTTTATATGCACGCTTTCCAAGCGTGTGCTTTAGACCACTCAGCCACCTTTCCATATACTATATAATATTAAAAGTTGTGCCGCTAAGCAAGTTCAGCCATAAAAACTAAGTATATAGGACCCATCACAAAATTTACAGTATTGTTAAACTTACTTTTGCCTATTAGAAATATTTTATTATAACCTGCTAACATTAAATATTCACCTCTGGCAAAAATTTACTATGAAAGCACAGTGAATAATACAATTAACTTTATCTTTATATTTATACTCCTTCGCTATAACCCTAAATTCTACACGTATTGTTGACCTAAAGAATTTAACTGACTTCAACAATAAACTCCACTTATCTAACACTACTACTTTGCTATAAGTTTTCAAGTACAGATTCATCTTTTTTGACTAAAATCCCTGCAAACAAAAAATATCCCGACGCTCATAAATGTTACACTTCTCTGAAAAAAAATATCTTCTTTTTTTATATCATTACTACTTAACACTACCTAAGTTTCCAGTTTCAGTTAATCAGTCTTCAAATCAACGCTTAGCATCATACTACTAATGCAAATCCATTTAAAGCTTAACAAAGCATATTACCATGCTCAAATTCTAATCATAATTAGTAAACCTCGTTATTTTCTGACTAATAAGCATTGATTTCCAATAAATACATAGCAATAGCAAGTAATTCCCCAATTAAATGGTCTTTTTTAATACAATTTAATGTTTCCTCCCCCTTATTTAATTGATTAAATCTAAAAACAAACAATAAATAAAGGTGCCATTATGCACGATGTAAAATTATAGAACATTACCTGCAAAGACAGCGCATTAACCATTACATATCCCAACAAAAAAAGATTACCATGAAGAGATATAGTACAGAACTAATAAACAAAAGTAAAAGAAAGTTAAACATCAATATCATGCACATTGAGTGCATTATCATTGATAAAATTACGGCGTGGTTCAACTATATCACCCATTAACACTGAGAATATGTTATCTGCTTCTTCACAATTTTTTATTTCAACTTTTAGTAAAGTCCTGGTTTCTGGATTGAGCGTAGTCTCCCAAAGCTGATCAGCATTCATCTCACCAAGACCTTTAAATCTTTGTAGAGTTAAACCTTTTTTACCATACTCCATCATTATTTTTGCAAGTGCACTCGGAGATTTAATCTTTATTTCAGTTTCTTGTGATTTTAAAAATGAATCACCATCAAATAAATCAATTATATCATCAAGAAAACTTAATATACTAAGCATTTCTTTACTTCCAAGCATGCTAAGTTGGAATACATACTTATCTGCTAACCCTTGAAATAATTTAGAAATATGAATTTCTTCATCCTTTACCTCTACTTCCCAAGTATATTTGCTATAAATCAACTTTAAATATTTCAATATCTCACTGGTAGATGACAAGGCATTTTTTTTGCTTAAGATCAGCAGCGATTCCAACAAGCTTTGTGGTATTTCCCTATCATAATTTTTGCTAATGTTTGAAATACTAAGGCATTTATTTAAAACAAAGCGTAAATCCCTGTTGATATTATTTAATGTCAATCTTTTAACCGCTAAGTTTACTATATATTCCTCAAAGGTTTTATCATCTTTAATATAAGTATCTTTAGTATTTTTTGTAACCTTATAAAGAGGCGGTTGTGCTATATATAAATAGCCTTTTTCAATTATTTCACGCATATATCGAAAGAAAAATGTCAAGAGCAGAGTTCTAATATGTGAACCATCAACATCTGCATCCGTCATAATGATAATTTTATGGTACCTAGCCTTCTTAATATCAAAATGCCCATCTCCTACTCCTGTACCGATCGCTGTAACTAAGGAACCAATTTCTGCAGATGAAAAGATACGATCAAGTCCCACACGTTCCACATTCAAAATTTTTCCTTTTAAGGCAAGTACCGCTTGTGTTTTTCGGTTACGACCCTGCTTTGCAGAGCCACCTGCAGAATTACCTTCTACTATAAATAACTCCGATAACTCAGGAATTTTTTCTTGACAATCAGCAAGTTTTCCAGGAAGAGTTGCAACATCAATATTATTTTTATTCTTAACTAATTCTCGCGCTCTCCTTGCAGCTTCTCTTCCTTTAGCCGATCTGATAGCTCTTTCTACTATACTTATTGCCAATTCTGGATCAGTTTCAAGCATTGAACTTAATTTATCAAAAACTATATTTTCTACAACCGTGCGCGCTTCAGAACTAACTAATTTATCTTTTGTTTGTGAAGAAAACTTAGGGTCAGGCATCTTAAGAGATAAAACACAAGTTAACCCCTCTCTAATATCCTCTCCAGTTAAATTTACTTTCGCTTTTTTCAAAAAACCCTCATTAGTTGCATAGGCATTGATACACCTAGTTAATGCAGACCTAAACCCTGCCAAATGTGTACCACCACCCCGTTGTTTAATATTATTTGTGAAGCACAACATATTCTCATAGTAAGAGTCATTCCACCCCATCGAGATCTCCACACTAATACCAAGATCCTTTGCATCACCTCTAATGCTAGCAATCTTAGTAACATGCGTCTTATTTTTATCTAAATATCGTACAAAATTTGCTGTGCCAAAATTGTTTTTAGATTGTTTACTACCATTAAAATAAGATTCTATATGTGGTCTACTGCGTAAGTCACACAAAGCAATGCTGATATTCGAATTTAAAAACGCTAATTCTCTAATACGACTCTCAAGAGTAGAGTAGCTAAAATCAATGCTACTAAAAATTTCTGTTGATGGCATAAATGTTACTCTTGTTCCTCTTTTATTTGTGCTCTCATTTACTACCTTCAAGGGTTCAACAGACTTACCACCTTCAAAGCGTATAAAATACTCTTTCCTATTACGCCAAATAGTTAATTCTAACCAGCTAGATAATGCATTTACAACCGAAATCCCAACACCATGTAACCCACCGGAAACTTTGTAGCTATTGTTATCAAATTTACCACCTGCATGCAACTGGGTCATTATTACCTCCGCTGCTGATATTCCTTCTTCCTCATGAATACCAGTTGGAATACCACGACCATTATCAGTCACAGATACTGAACCACCTTCATTTATACTAATTTCAATTTCATCACAACACCCAGCTAAAGACTCATCTATCGCATTATCAATAACCTCATATACCATATGATGCAGACCAGACCCATCATCAGTATCACCAATGTACATACCTGGACGCTTTTTTACAGCATCAAGACCCCTTAAGATTTTTATTGCATCAGCGTCGTAGTTACTTTCCACGGAATTGCTTTATTTATAAATATTAATTAATATTACATTTACATATGCTGATTAGCAATCATTTTTAAGCCGAAAGAAAGACTTTCAGCTGTGATACATAAACAAAATATACTAAATTACTCATGCAAAGTGAATTTACATACTACTTCAACATACAAACTAAACAAAATAATTATAGGACCTCACTTTATATTTTAAGGCAAATAGCTAAAATATAATTTGCTCACCTTTTTCATCGAGCCTCTCAATTCTATGTAAAATTAAATTATTCATACATTTTTAATTCTTATCCTTCCTATTCATCAATTACTTTATTACTAAATCGTTAACCATTTTCTAATGATCTTTTATATATAGTCATAATATACATCAATACTTCAGACAATAATTTCAGCACCTATCATGAATCTTTTCTTACTCTTTTTTTAAAAGAAGTTACTGAGGTTTTTCTTAGCCATTTTAGAGAAATTTTTACACAATAGCTCTTTTTATAATTCCTATTAGCTTTCCTTTAACCTAATTTAACCACTACCGATAAGTACAAATGAACTTATATAAGAAAAAAAAGAATAGGAAAAACCTACTTATTAGTAATAATTATGTTAATAAATCTTTTGATTTCCAGTACTATAATAAGCATCTTACACTCTTTATTATAGAATTTATTCCTCATTTATAATATTTTATTAGAGCTTATAACTTTAATATTATCCTCCCAAATCACAGTATACAAAAGAACACATTAATCTCCATCATGCATATCAAAGTTTCTTTAAAAGAACTAAATTCTTTTGATTCATCCCTCAACCACTTTTGGCTAAGGGTGCTTAGCCAACTCTGATCACTTCTTTCTCCTACAATATCAGAAAGCAAATTCAATATATAATAAAAACCTTAAGTTCTTCTGAACTTAGCTTTCCTCTTGCACTTTTTACTCCCAAGGATAATACCCTTCTATTTCCTTCATAATACAAGATTACAAATATGTAAACGCATGTCACTAAGACTTATCATCAAGTTTTTATTAATATTACACTAATACAATTAAAGCTCCCACCAATAAATCCAGCAAATATGAACTATTCTAATCACTATACGGTGAACAAAATTCCCTAATGGTCTGAAATAAAATTTCTAATGAACGATTGTCAGACATATTATGTTCTGCTGATTTAATCAAGTGTACTTCAACATCAAGTGATTTAATTTTTTTAGCCAAATTTAATGAAGTCTGATAAGGAACATCTTTATCATTAATACTATGTAACAAGCGCACAGGAGAACTTATATCTATCCTTTCTTTATTCAAAAGAAGGTTCTTTCTACCATCTTCTATCAAATTCTTGGTTATTTTGTATGTACAACCCTCTGAAGTAAAATCCACTATACCTTTAGAATCTAGCTCTTCTTTCTGTTTGCCTGATAACTGCCTGAATATTAAATCTTCAGTAAAATCAGGAGCAGATGATATACCAATTAATGCTGAAATCCTTTCTGGAAATTGAAGAACAGTAAGCAACATCAGCCACCCACCCATACTTGAACCTATAACTATCTGTTTACCGCTAGTTAACTCACTAATGACTCTAGCACAATTTTTCCGCCAATCACTTACTGTGTAATCAATAAAATTACCACTTGAATAACCATGACCAAAATAATCAAACAGTACAAGTTCCACATTATTTTCTTGGCAAAATCTATAAATAGCAGTTGCTTTAGTCCCATTCATATTAGACGCAAACCCACTAAAAAAGATTATAGAAGCTCTTACCCCCTGTAGCTTCCGATATGCTATATACCTACCATTTTCATCAAATAACTTATAATAATCCATATATTATTTCGGCAAATCAACTGGACTATCGCTTAATAGCCGTAAATAGCTGACTAAGTCAGCTATTTCTTGTGGATTAGAAATACCTGCAAACGCCATGCGTGTCCCTTTTATATAAGCTTGCGGATTCTTTAAAAAGACAAATAATTCTTCATATCCCCACTTCCCACCCTTTTCGAGCATTGCCTTTGAGTAATTAAATGCGTTACCAAGGTGGGCTTTTTCATTTCCAACTACATTCCATAAATTCGGCCCTACCCTATTAAACCCACCTTTCTCAAAACTATGACAAGCTATACACTTCTTTACAGCTAATTTACCTTTCTCAAAGCTGGCATTCTGCATGAGAGCACCAATATCAAGCGCTATTTGCTCGATCTTTTGTTGAAGTTCACTGCCACCAGCAGTTACTATCGTTTGGTGTTCAACCTCATATTTCTCTGGACTATAAAGCACATCAACTACGTTACTGACTATCATAATCATAAGCCCAGAAAGAAGAATGGATGCTGCAACTTTATTAAGTTCCATAGTTAATCTTTATCAACTAGCATTATAAGTAATACAAATATTTCTACAAACAGCAAGCAATTAATTTACAAATAGTTAACTCATCTTTCAATAGAGCAAAATCAAAAATTCTGGTAAAGTAGTTTTATTTACAAAAAATATGCTATTTGATATCGAAAAGCGCAGCATAACAAACGTATTATGGAAGTTGCAAGAAGCTGACCAAAGAGAAGTCTTAACCCTAATCCAGAAGTTTGAATTACCAGAAACATTAGCAAGAACACTCGTCACTCGTGGTGTTAATATAGAAAATGCAGGCAATTTTCTGTATCCACTAATCAGATTACTACTACCAGATCCATTTCACCTCCTTGACATGGATAAGGCTGTTTACCGCATAATACAAGCAATAAATGATGATGAAAATATAGCAATATTTGGTGACTACGATGTCGACGGCGCAACATCATCAGCATTGATTAATAGATATCTCAGAATGATTGGTGTATACTCTATTACTTACATTCCAGATCGCATTAATGAGGGCTATGGATTAAACTCAGATGCCTTATTACAACTTAAAAATGAAGGCATTAACTTATGTATTTCAGTTGATTGCGGCACGCTTGCATACCAGCCAATAAAAGATGCAAAAAACTTTGGCCTTGATATTATAGTTATTGACCATCACCTTAGCGTAGAAAAGCTACCAAGCGCTGTGGCAGTTGTTAACCCAAACCGTCTTGATGAGAGCTCTCCTTACAGTGACCTTGCAGCAGTTGGAGTATCATTTTTAATGGTTGTTGCTCTTAATAAGAGCCTACGCGAACAGGGATTTTTCACTAACAGAAAAGAACCAAATTTATTTGATCTGCTAGATCTAGTTGCTCTTGGTACTGTTTGTGATGCTATGCAGATTACTGGCCTTAATAGAGCATTCGTCTCACAAGGATTAAAAGTTATGTCAACAAGAAAAAACGTTGGCTTACGCATTTTGTCTGATGCGTTAGGAATCATTGAAAAGCCAAGTGTTTCTCGGTTGGGCTTTAATATTGGACCATGCATAAATGCTGGAGGAAGAATTGGAGAAGCATCGCTAGGTGCAAGGCTGCTCTCTACAAATGACGAAGAAGAAGCACATTCCATTGCATTAAAATTAATAAATTTAAATAATACAAGAAAGATGATGGAAAATGAGGCTTTTTCAGAGGCTATAACACAAGTGGAAAAATCTACCTATTCAAGCAGAAATTTTATAATAGTAAGTGGTAATTGGCATCAAGGAATAATTGGCATAATTGCATCAAAGTTAAAAGAGCAGTTCCACTTACCAGCAATAGTAATATCTCTAAGCAATGGAATAGGGAAAGCAAGTTGCAGGTCAATTCCTGAAGTCAACATCGGTGCTGCAATCCTTTCTGCAAAGTATATGAATTTAATTATTGAAGGTGGTGGCCATAGTATGGCAGCAGGTTTTTTAATTAGAGAAGATAAAATAAATGACCTACGTCACTTTTTTACTAAGAAGCTCACAAACCACATAAATGATAAAGTTTTGAAAGCTGATGGTATAGTAACTGTCAAAGCAATAAACCTATCTCTATGGAATCAATTACAACGCTTAGAGCCATTCGGTATTGGTAATCCTGAGCCAAGATTCATTATCCAAGGAGTAAAGATCAAAAAACCTAAAATTGTAGGAGTTGACCATATAAAATGCTTCATTGTTGATAATGATGCCATGGTCAGAGCTATTGCGTTTCGTTCTGTAAATACTCATCTTGGTTCTGCTATCATACAGGGCAATGTTAAAGCTGTTTTAGGCAAAATCTTCATGAGTTACTGGAATGGGAATGAATTTATACAGTTTTTAATAGAAGATGTACTGACCATTAATTGAGCAACCTCATAAAAACAAATTTAAGTCTTCTAGACTTGAGCAATTAAACAAATACTTGATAAATTTCGTTAACTTTCTACCTAAAGCAGATCATCCTGTATAGATTAAGATGATAGGAGCACCATAATACTTAAACTTTTTATGTTATGTTACACCTTACACTTAGTTATTATATAAAAAGCTATACAAAGCCTACAGCAAACTTACTACAGACCAAACTCTTCATTAATTTTATCAACTATTCCCTGTGGTGGATTTTCTCCCCATCCTGAATATAAAATCTCTCCATAATCTGCAACATCCATAGAACCAGTTCTGCTTTTTGCAAGAAACATTTCCCTCTTATCTTTATCAATTAATACATAGTGCCATGCTGACCTTCCACGATCTTTACCACGAACTAGATATATGAGATCTGATCTACTTCTTCTTGTTACATCAACAAAGGATCTCTTATTGAAAGTTCTACTCTTGCTTTTTATGCCGCTACTTTCGGAAAAAGCTTGATTAGATTCAGTTTTTCTGTTCGCTAATTCAGAGATTTTTCCTTTTTCTCCTAACACACGTTCCTTTGTGTTTTGAGATAAATATCTATTAAAAAAACTTTCCCCTGCGTGACCAGAAGTCCTATTTGAAAAACGCTTAGTAAATGAATTATTATCGTTGTTCCCTGCCATAAAAGTCTCCGAACTTTAGATTATAGAATCCAAATTTTTACCACACTCTATTACATGTTAGTTAAATTAAATAAATGAGAGATAGTATAATAATTATTACAGGAATTACAGCTTCAGGCAAATCAGAATTATGCAATAATCTAACGAAAGAATATTTAGACATTAGAATAATAAACTGTGACTCAAAGCAGGTATATAAAGAAATTCCCATAATTACCGCTCAGCCATCGAAACAAGAAAAACCTTATAAATTGTATGGATATGTTTCAGCAAGAGAAAACTATTCCGTGGGTTTATGGCTAAAAGATTTAAAAAAGGAAATCAATAATACACTAGAAAATTTGCAAGTACCCATCATCACTGGAGGAAGCGGTCTTTATATCAGCAGTTTGATCAAAGGCTTATCATCAACTCCACAAATAAGTAAAGAAGTAAGAAAAAATGTAATTGAGTTCAGGAAAAACTTAAGCAAAGAAGAGTTTTACAAATTAGTGCTAAATAAAGACCCAAAAATTAGAGGTAAAATATTTATGAACGATTCATATCGCCTTTCAAGAGCACTTGAAGTTATTACTGAAACTGGTAAGTCAATTCTCACGTGGCAAAAAAATAGACAGCCTCCTTTGCTCAATAATTTTAAGATATATACAATTTTACCTAAACGCGAGGACGTATATCAAAAAATAAATTCCCGCTTTATTACAATGGTCAAGAATGGAGCGATTGATGAAGTAAAAAATCTACTTAGCATGAACCTAGACTCATGTTTGCCAGCTATGAAAGCACACGGAGTACCAGAAATTATAAAATACTTAAAAGGTGAGATTACTCTAAACGAAGCAATACAAATTGCCCAAACAAATACAAGACGTTATGCAAAGCGCCAGTACACTTGGTTTAAAAATCAATTTCCAAATTCTGAAATAATCGACTGCGTAGAAAAATTTACGCTCTCCCTTTGACTTAGTACAGTTTTTTTACTACTTGTCCTGTACAGCAGCCTCGATACTATTAATTGACAATTTAACACTTTTTTAAGTATTTTTTATTTTAAGAGTTTAATAAAGTCACCTTTTATCATAATTACACACCTTTCTCTTCTCTCATTTCTATATTATTAGTATAGCCAAAAATACTCTAATCAATTAAAAAAAACTCCTTAAATAACATCAAACAAACTTTTACTTTATTGTATCTCATTTACTACTAGCTAATCTTTTATCCCTTTAAAAATAGCAAAAGACAAATTACAACTTTAATACTACCCAAACTCTGTTGCGGAAATAAAGTGATTGACTTGTTATTTTATAAGCCATTCGGTTATATAAATAGAAGCAAACTACCACTTGATACTTAAGCCAGAGAATTTACAGCTTTCGTGGCAAGAGTTTGTGAGCATCAGCCACCTACCCTTAGAGGCAGACCATACAAAATAGTCGTTGAAAGTGAAAGCCAGTACATAGTACACTCATAGTCTTTTTTTTTAACTATTTAATTAAATATTAACATAAACTAATTTCCAATCAGAACCAGTGTAATTATCAGTAGAAAATTCGAAAAATTTGCCAAGCATTGGTAAATCGCTCATGCAGATTATGTATTACTTAACATCAGCCTGTTCAAAGAAATAGCTCGCACAGAACCGGTTTGCCAACTATGTCGTGGTGACATCACCAATAAAGATATTAGGAATATAATAAGCTCTAATTCAAAAGAACTACCCAATTTGCCAAAGTGGATAGATATCAAATTAATCAGACAAAAAAATAGCTAAGTTGGAGAGAAAGTATCATAAAGTTACACAAGCCAAGCTCATTAACTGAAGCGGAAGTTTTCAAGAAAAGGCTTTATCTTATACTGACATAAAGGTTGCTCTACTTACTAGACTTACACTTAAGAAAAAAAGATTATCATGAACGAACTTATAAATGGTATTTAAATATAGCGATTGGCACTCACGCACTACTTCAAGCCAATATTATATTTAAAAATCTGGGATTTACAGTTATAAATGAACAACACAGATTTGAGTGATGCAGAGAAATAGTTTAGCAAAAAAAAGGAAGAAATGCTAATATACTTTTCGTCACTGCAACTTCAATTTTAATAACTTTGTCACAAGCTATATATGGCAATATTGAATGTTTATCTTTAATGAAAAAATCAAAATCCAGATTAGTAATAAAAACTGCCACTATAAATACTAAGAAAATATTAGATATTATTGAAAGGCTCAAGGGTACTATAAATAGAGACAAAAAAGCATATTGGATTCATCTATACATAGTAGGAAATGAGGAGCTAAATATCACTGCAGCAGAGATATGCGCTTTCATAAATTAAAAAAACATTCCTTGATAGAGTTATAGTTATAATATACAGGAAACTTAACCCAGAAGCAGAAAGATCAAACTATACTCTCTTTCAAAATAGGTAAATTCGCTTTTCTTACTGCAACTACTGTGACAGAAGTCGGCATAGATATACTGAATGTAACCATTATGATTATAGAAAATGTAGAGTAATTTGGATTATCACAACTGAATCAACTAAGAGGTAGAGGAGATATTTTAGGCATAAAATAATCAGAATGCGTGGAATTTAAATTTGCTGATTTATCTAAGAATAGAGAGCACTTAATCCTGCACACAGCAATGCAAAAAGCATAATGGCTGAAGATAAATCCTTCAAATTACTTCTTGATATATTTAAATACAGAAATAGGTTACATTTCTCAAAATCCAGTAGATCTATTGCACAGCTCTGCATTATTGATGATGTAAAGAATCATATATATTCACAAAGTTATGATGGCATAAAAAGAAAATTCCTAGCATAAGATATAAAACCTAATGAAAGAAGCTACGAATACCAGTAAAAAACATGGCAATTTTACTCTCATTTGCAGCTGCTATCACATCTTGATCTTTGAGCGAACCGCCAGGCTGAATTATAGCTGTAACCCCATGCTTTGCACCTTCTATTATGCTATCTGGAAACGGGAAAAATGCATCTGAGGCAAGTACAGCACCTTTACATCTTTCACCTGCTTTTTTTACTGCAATGTTTACACTGTCTATTCTACTTGTTTGCCCTGCACCAATACCAACAGTACATCCACTTTTTGCTATAACTATTGCATTGGACTTCACGTGTTTACATATTTTCCAAGCAAAAATCAGATCTTCTTTTTCTTTTTTCGTTGCGGTGTGCCTAGTCACTTGGCTCATCTCTTCCATTTTTATTGTATAGTTATTACTCTCTTGTACTAAAAAACCACCTACAACGTTTTTGACTTGATACTTTGCATTTCGTTGAAAGGATTCATAAATAACCACTCTTAAATTCTTCTTTTTTTGTAAAACTTTCAATGCTTCACTATTTACTGATGGCATTATCACTACTTCTAAAAAGATCTCACTTAATTTCTCTGCTAGCTTTAAATCTATAGCACGATTTAAAGCTACTATACCACCGAAACTACTAATTTCATCACACGACAAAGCTTTCTCATATGCTTCTAAAGCACTATTACCAACAGCAACACCACATGGGTTATTATGCTTAATTATCACTGCCGTAGGTTCTTCAAATTCAGAAACTATGTTAAGCGCAGACTCTACATCTAATATATTGTTATAACTCAATTCTTTTCCACACACTTTTTTTAGCGGATATTTTGTGAATTGATTGCTATAAAATGCAGCTTTTTGGTGAGGATTCTCCCCATACCTTAGTCCTTGTGCTTTATATCCATATAGAGTAAAAAACTCTGGCAACTCACTACTTCTACTCTGTGATAAAAACCAACTATAAATATTAGAATCATAGTATGCTGCAAGAGCAAACGCTTTAGTTGCTAGATGCTTTCTATACTCTAAAGTTGTTTCATTATTGTTCTCAATCATCTCAACTTTTAGTGTTTCATAATCTTGAATGCTAGAAATGACCGAAGTAAAATGAAAATTTTTTGCTGCAGCTCTAATCAGTGCTACTCCACCAATATCAATTTGTTCTATAATTTGCTTCTCACTTGATCTGCTGCTTACTGTTTCCCAGAACGGATATAGATTAATTATAAGAAGATCTATAGGCTCAATCCCTAGACCTTGTATTTCCTCTCTATGCTTTTCTCGGTCACAAAGTATCCCTCCATGAACTTTAGGATGCAAAGTCTTTACTCTACCATCTAGCACCTCTGGAAATTGAGTATAATCTGAGATTTCCTGTATTTTTATTCCAGCATCAGATAGCATTTTATAAGTATTTCCTGTTGAAAGAACCTTTATTTGTCTCTGTACTAAAAATGATGCAAGATCAATTATATTTGTCTTATCATACACTGATATTAAAGCTCTTTTCACTTTGTACACATAAAGCCTCTTAAGGTTATATACAAAAAAAAGAAGTTGTCTATAGCTTTAATCCTAAACCTTTCAGGTAGAATTTCTTCTTACCAATTGTCAATATTATTTGTGTAGCTTTATAAAGCACAGTCAGCTCTACACTCTGATAATCACATTTTGATATGCTACTATGCCAATTAATTTTCTTAGAAGCATATTACTTTGCGTCAAGCCAATATAAGTACCAACCATTTAAACACCTTTCATACTTTACCATAAATTAACATGTACTACTTATGTTATCTATTTATATTTTAAAGCTTTACATATAAACTATACTTTCTATTATTTCTGTTTCTCTACCTAAATAAGCAAATCTCCTCTATAAAATCTGTTTCTACTTCCTACATATACTTCTTTATCTTGAAAGAAGATCTTATTTAGTTTAAAATACTTTCTACCCCCCCCAATAATTTTCTTTCAAGGAGTCACACAACAGCAAATAGCTTTTATAGTTTCACTATCCTGAACAGCACCATAAACATAGAATAAATACTTTAACTATATAAATTTAGCAACCACATATATCGCCTATAAGGTGTCGTTTCTCTAACCCCGGCAGGGTTACTCATATTGTAATTTTCTCCACCCATAAGCTTTTATTACATGATTGTCCACAATCTTAATAATTAATAGCCACATATCTATAGTTAGATTTTTGGACATTCTTACCATTGGTACACTTCAACATGCTCAAGATCAACTGCCCAATTTTTAACTCTAAGTAAGATTCTACTTCTTCTCTTTCAAACTGAATAGAGCTACAGAGTATAGCATACTTTCGAATTTAGATTATATTATTGACATCTAGAAAATACTATCCTTATTACAAACAGGTATTGGCTAATAAACTACAAGTAAAATAGTAAATCTAACTGATTTTCCTCCTCGCTACCTACAGAACCTATAACGCAATTAAGTTTAAATATTTTACATAAAAAGTTTCTTACGAAACTTCTTTCCTTTCATTAAAAAAGCTACCACCGAGACCTGTTTTCTTTTTCTTTTCCAGATTTCAATACTACGGACTAAAATGACACTAAAAAGTAGATCATTGGTTTTCATATAAATAAACAATTTTATAAAAAAACTAATATATTTTTGCCCAAACAATAATCGTACAAAGACCCTGCTCACTTTATTGCTGATTCCATTCTCACTCTAGCATTGCCTACAAGCATTAAGGACGTAGAAGAAAACTGCGATCACGAGTACTACCTTAAATTGATCACAACTCCGCATATCAACTGTACACTGTAAAGCAAAATTATTACAGATACAGTAAGAAATTAAAAACGTTAGCAGGTAAGAGAATAAAAAGAGTAAAAGAAACTGCCTTGAGCATTAATACTAAAACTAGTAGCTTATAAATTTACCATCTCTTCCGGTTTCACTACTCTTTCAAATTCTTTTTCAGTAAGCAGCCCTAATTTTATTGTAGCTTCTTTTAGAGTAATATTTTCTTTATAGGCAAGCTTTACTATCTTTGCTGCATTATCATATCCTATATGCGTATTTAATATAGTTACTAGCATTAATGACTGGTCCAGTAAATCCTTTATCCTTTTTTCATTTGCTTTAATACCAAGTACACATTTCTCTGCAAAACTTAAACTTACATCAGCTAAAAGCCTTATAGACTGTAAAATATTGTAGATTATTACTGGCTTAAACACATTTAATTCAAAATGACCATTTGAACCACCAATGGTTACGGCAACATGATTCCCTATAACTTGAGTACATACCATGGTTACTGCTTCACATTGAGTTGGATTCACTTTACCTGGCATGATTGAAGAACCAGGTTCATTTTCTGGTAATATTATTTCTCCAATCCCACATCTTGGACCAGAACTAAGTAGCCTAACATCATTTGCAATTTTCATTAAACTCACTGCTACCGTGTTGAGTGCTCCACTTAACTCAACTAAAGCATCATTTGCTGCTAACGCTTCAAACTTGCTTTTTGCTGAAGTAAACGGAAGACCAGTGATTTTTGCTATTTCTTTAGCAAAACTCTCAGCAAAGCCTCGGTTAACGTTCAATCCTGTACCAACTGCAGTGCCACCTTGTGCAAGTTCATACACATTACTCAGAGCTGATTTTATCCTCCCTATTCCCTTCTCAACCTGAGCAACGTAGCCAGAAAACTCTTGCCCCAGTGTTAGAGGCGTTGCATCTTGCAAATGAGTACGTCCTACTTTTATTATACTTTTAAATTCCTTAACCTTATCATTTAATGCTGTATGAAGCCACTCAAGACTTGGAATGAGAGAATGATTTATTTGCCTAGCTGCTGCTATATGCATTGCTGTTGGAAAGGTATCATTCGATGACTGACCACAGTTCACATGGTCATTTGGGTGCACAGGAAATTTACTACCTAAGTTACCACCTAAAATCTCTATTGCACGGTTACTAATCACTTCATTCATATTCATGTTAGTCTGAGTCCCAGACCCAGTTTGCCATATAACAAGCGGAAACTCATCATTGAACTTACCATCTATTACCTCCTGTGCAGCCGTGCAGATTGCACTCCCCACTTTTTCATCTATAGCACCATGCACCACGTTAACGCGTGCTGCTGCAAGCTTCACCATTGCCAACGCTCTAATTAGAGGTTCTGGCATTTTCTCTATACCGATTTTAAAATTCTCCAAGGAACGTTGTGTTTGTGCTCCCCAATAACGTTTACTTGACACCTTTACTTCACCTAAACTATCTGATTCTACCCTAACTTCTCTATCCATATTTCTCTCCTCACATCAAGCAAACTTGAACATAACTTTACTACTACATAATTCCATATGAACATCTCTACCTTTTTACCATCAAACCATTACTAAGCCCTAGTATCAAGTGTACTGATATAACAGTTTAAAAACAACTACCTTTAGAAGATAGATGCCAAGCACTAGCATAACATCCCCTTAGACTCTTAAATTGACTTAGCTATTAATATTAAAAAAATCACTAAATAGAGAAAAAGACAAAGATTGTTAGGGTAGTATTCAAGTAGGCAACACTAAAACCAAAAAAAATATAGATTACAGTGTATGACGCTAAAATAACATCACTTGTTGTAAAAAATAAATATTTGTTCATGAATCACCTTAATACTTGAGAAACTTACCAAGTAAAAAGACTAGAATAGCCAGTATTTAAGTACTACCTACCAATCTCTAAATGTGCTCCTTGCTACCTATCTTCAACACTTTATAAGTGCGTTCAGCGCTTATACAGGCAAAAAAATCACAGAAGTTTATAAAATATACACCACCACATAGTATAAAAACTAAATATGAGACACTAAATATATTATTTTTTATCGCCAACCCCAGAGATTATGAAAGTAAATAAATATCCTTAGTATTCTGATACAAAAATCAATTACAAGCTATCAAGCAACCTCTCTCCTTAATTCTAACTAAAGTGTATGTTTAATAGCACGATCTATAAGAGAAATTGTATTATCTACCCCATAAAGCTTTATGAAAGATCCCATTCTTGGACCAGTTTTTTGGCCAAGTAATGTTCTATATAGTAACTGAAACCAATCGCGTAAACTGCTGTAATTATGCTTCTCTCCAATTGAAAAGACGTAAGATTGAATTTCTTCAGCAGTAGCCATAATAGGTAGAGAATGTAAGGTATTCTTCAAATCTAGCAAAGCTTCTTTCTCCCCTTTACTTGGAGTTTTATATACTTTTGTTGGCTTGATAAAATCATGATAATACTTAACTGCAAAGTCTGAAAGACTGTTGAGCATTTTGCCATTTTCCGGTGTAATATTTGAGATATAAGTGGATATAAAACCTAAAAGAATCTCTTTGTTTTCAGCATTACAAGCTGCCGCCAGATTCAAAAGCAACGAGAAGCTGATACCTGAAATTTCTACATTTGGAACATTACCCTGGTGGATATGCCATACAGGGCTATTTATACACTTTTCTTTATTCTCATTATAACGCTTAACAAACTCCAAATATTTATCAGTCGACCTTGGTATAACATCAAAATGCAAACGTTTAGCCTTTTTAGGATTCTGAAAAATGTATAACGCTAAACTCTCTGCTGGAGCATAAGTGAGCCACTCTTCAATTGAAATACCATTTCCTTTTGATTTTGATATTTTCTTTCCTTCCTTATCAAGAAAAAACTCATAGCAAAATAAAAGTGGCGGCTTTTCTCCAAGAATTTCACATATTTGACTCGAAAGTATAGCAGATGGAGCCAAATCTTTTCCATGAGCTTCATAATTAACTCTAAATGTAGCCCACCTCATTCCCCAATCTGGTTTCCATTGCAATTTACATCTACCTCTTGTTACTGGAACCTCTATCTTCTCTCCATCTACATCCTTGTATGTGACTGTCCCCTTATTGGTATCCTTTTCAATTATTGGAACTTGTAAAACTTGAGAAATTTTTGGACATATTGGCAAAAACGGACTATAGGTTTGCTGCCTTCCTTCTCGGAACGATGGAAGCATTACATTCATCACTTTATCGTAATTTTCTAGCAAAAGTAAAAGTTTTTTATCATAAACACCAGATCTATAGCACTCTGTAGCACTTCTAAATTCATACTCGAAGCTAAACAAATTAAGAAACTTACACAACAGCGAATTCATATGGTGGCCATAACTTTCGTGGGTGCCAAATGGATCTGGTATCATAGTTAATGGCTTATTTAAATGCTCTCTTAGCATTTCCTGATTCGGCATATTATCTGGTATTTTTCGTAAGCCATCCATATCATCAGAAACTACAATGATTCTAATTTTTATACCAGGCGCTATTTCTTTTAGTGCATTCGCAACAACTGTAGTACGAAAAACCTCTCCAAAAGTACCAATATGGGGAAAACCTGAAGGTCCATAACCAGCTTCAAATATTATCTCCTTTTGACTAGGAAATTTTTGCAATATTTTTTCTGCTTCCTGAAATGGCCAGCTTGTCGTCATTGAATTCACATTACTTATCTTACCTAAAGAGCTACTCATTTCAATGGATTTTTAATTAATAATGTAGTATTAGTGTTAGAGCTATTATTCAGGAAAGATAAAAAATGTCTACAGGAAGTATACAAACAAATCAATTATTTAAAGGCCTTACAAGACCTGCAATGCTCTTTGGTGTAAGTTATATGTTTGCAATATTAAATATTTTAATTTGCATGCTAATCTTTATTAATACGAATGATTTTAGAACTTTCTTGATGTTATTTGGGGTACATGGACTTGGTTATATAGCTTCTACAAAAGAACCATTGTTTATTGAACTATTTATGGTAAAATTAAGAAAGTGCTCAAGATGTTCAAACCGTCTCTATCATGGAGCTAATTCTTACGACATTACTTAATGTTATACAATGCTAAGGTTTAGAGCTACCCAATCAAAAAACAAATCTATTCTAGATAGAGAGGTTCATACTGCTGAATTTATACCTTATTCTTACTATTGGAATAGTACAACCTTAATAACAAAACAGAATTGGTTAGTTAAGTTTATAAAACTAAATGGTTTTGCATTTGAAACAGCAGATGATGAAGATCTAATAATACAGAACAATATCAGAAATCAGATGCTGAAAAGCATTTCGTCTCCAGCATTTAGTTTATACTTTCATACTATCAGGCGTAAAAAAAATATTTTTTCTGATGAATCTACAAGCCAAAAATTGCCAAATTTCTTTGCTAATTACGTAAATCTAAAATGGAGAAAAAAACACTCAACAAGGCAATCATTTATCAATGACTTATATATTACAATTATTCGTAGGGCAGATACAAAAGGAGTAGAATTTTTATCATACTTACTAAAAAAATTCGGACATGTAACTTCAAAACATGCTTGGGAAAGTGACATGCGTGCTACTTATGAAGACTTAGAAGAAACAACAAACCGTGTAGTAACAAGCCTTAGAAATTATTCGCCTAAGGTTCTTAGAGTAAAAGAAACCCCAAATGGTCTATTCTGTGAAATAATGGAATTCTTATCTAGAATAATAAATTGTGGCCTCATTACAAATACGCTTTTTCCTTTAAAAACCGAAATATCGAGATACTTACCAGTACATAGGTTATTTTTTGGCCGCAAGACCATACAGGTCGTGACTCACAATGAGAGCAAATATGCTGGAATAGTGAGCATCAAAGAATATGGAAATAACACTTACGCAGGAATGCTTGATCACTTTTTACAACTTCCCTATGAATTTATCATCACACAGTCTTTCCAATTTACAAATAGGCAAATAGCAATTGCAAAAATGCAGATACAACAAAATAGGATGATACAATCTGCAGATAAAGCCATTTCTCAAATAGCAGAAATCTCTCATGCGCTTGATGATGCAATGAGTGGCAAGATTGTGTTTGGCGAACATCACTTAACTATTCTATGTATAGAGAAAAACCCTAAGTCATTAGATAATGCTTTATCGCTAGTAGAATCAGAGCTTTCTAATTGTGGTGTTTACCCTATCCGCGAAAGGGTTAATCTTGAGCCAGCATTTTGGGCACAAATCCCTGGCAATTTCGATTATATAGTGAGAAAAGGTACAATAAGCAGTCTTAACCTGGCTGGCTTTGCATCTCAACATAATTATCCTACTGGTAATAAATTTAACAATCACTGGGGAGATGCTGTTACAGTTTTCGACACAACATCTGGTACACCATTTTTCTTCAACTTTCATATAAGGGATGTTGGACATACTATGATAATTGGTCCAACTGGTTCTGGTAAAACTGTTTTAATGAATTTCTTATGTGCTCAAGCAATGAAATTTTCTCCAAGAATATTCTTTTTTGATAAAGATCGCGGCGCAGAGATTTTCTTAAGAGCACTTGGCGGTGTTTATATTCCAATAGAACCAAGAACTAAAACAAATTTCAATCCTCTGCAACTTGATGACACTCCTGACAATAGAACATTTCTAATGGAATGGATAAAGTCTTTAATCTTAGTGTATAATGATAAATTCACTTCAGAAGATATTGCTAGAATTAATGACGCAGTTGAAGGAAATTTTAAGTTAAAAAAAGAAGACAGATTCTTAAGAAATCTCGTGCCATTTTTAGGACTTGCAGGCCCTGGTACCTTAGCTGGAGCAATATCTATGTGGCATGGTGATGGTTCTCACGCTGCAATATTTGATAACAAAGAGGATTTGCTAGATTTTTCAAAGGCAAGAGTGTTTGGCTTTGAAATGGCTAGCTTGCTCAAAGATTCTATTGCTCTTGGACCGGTTTTAACCTATTTATTTCATAGGATTAGTATTTCTCTTGATGGCACTCCATCTATTATTGTTCTTGATGAGGCATGGGCATTAATAGATAACCCAGTCTTTGCGCCTAAGATAAAAGACTGGTTAAAAGTGCTAAGGAAGCTAAACGCTTTTGTGATTTTTGCCACTCAGAGTGTTGAAGATGCAAGCAAAAGCACCATTAGTGATACACTTATACAACAAACAGCAACACAAATTTTTTTACCAAACTTAAAAGCTACTAGCATCTATCGTGATGTTTTTATGTTAACTGAACGTGAATACATACTAATCAAGCACACAGACCCAACTACTAGGTTTTTTTTGGTAAAACAAGGAGCTAATGCTGTCGTGGCTAGAATAGACCTAAAAGACTTAGATGACATAGTCAATGTATTATCTGGACGTGCAGAAAGTGCTTTATTATTACATGATATATTAAAAGAAGTCGGAGATGACCCGAAAGGATGGTTACCTATATTCTACCAGAGAGTAAAAAATGTTTAAGACCAAACTGTCATTACTACTAACTGCAGTATTTTTACTAAATATAGATTTCTTATTCTTATATCCGGCTTTCGCAGACGTAGTAAGTGGTACTGATAGGACAGAATTTGTTAGCAGATTCAATTTTACTGGAAGCTTTAGCCGTGCCTCTAACCCTGACTGCGGAGTGTTTAAAACAGTTCCAGCACTTGCTGGGATAGCAATTGCTGTTGGTGCAATATTTACTGGTATTGTCTTAACTGTCTCTTCTGCTAGTTTATTTACTAGTCTCATTATTGTTGGAATGATAGCTACAATCGTTGGAGTTTGGAAAGCAATAGGAGGACTTGTAATTTGTGAGCACAGCTTTGTTAGGCACCCAGTTGCACGCGATCATAATGGAAAGTATAAGGATTTTACATTAAGAGACACAAGCTATAGCATACTCGTAAATAAAAACTTTCAAACAGAAGACGAGTATCTTGCTGCATTAAAAGAAAAGTCTGGAAAAAATGGAAAACAAACAGAAAAAGAAATCTTAGACTTTGCTAACTGGGATATTATTAATATTAATAAAAATCATTATTACTGGCCAAAAAATGGTGTGCAGTATAGTGAATACATAGAAGTATGCCATCGCAATCCTTTAACATTTGGTAATCTTTTTAAGAAGAACGACTTTGACTCTAGAGAAAAACCTGGATACATAGATTTTGATGTTAGGGAAAAAGATACTGGATATATAAATGGGTCATGGTCACCAAAAGTTGATGGCGGGCTAGAATGTAAAGTTCTCAAGGCCGGACAGAGCAAAACTATATATGGGTCAATGTTTAAAGCAGTAAGAAAAACAGGCAGGTTGTGTGTGGAGTTAGCTGAAGTTAATACACTTGGCATTAGAATGACCCCTTGGCCACAAGGGGTTGATATAGGATGCACGGAATTACCACCTGACTTAATTGCTCCCATGTGTAAGGAATCTAAGATAAAATTTAATATTGGCAATCTAACCCCTATTGGTCCCGATGAAGATTACAAAACTATTATAAGAAATAATGAAAAAGAGGGAAAAATCTTTATAGGTTATGATAACAAAGATTGTTTTCAAAATTATGTCTCACAAGCTTGTTACAATCAGGCAGGAAGTAAATCATTAGCACCTATTCCCATAACTTCTATGGTAGTACAGTGTATTAAGGAATCATTAGATAACCTAGTCACAGGCAAAGGTACACCAAACGGTGAGAGCTTTATATCTATAGTACAAAAAAGGCTAAAAAATACTGTAACTGCTATCTTAGTTTTAGCTTTAATACTGTTCTCTATAAAAGTCGTATCCGGTGGAGTACGCAGTTCACAAGAAATATATATGCTGATTATCAAATTTGCTCTAGTAATTTACTTTACAACAGGTAGTACCATGTCTCATTATTATAGGGAGTTAACAAAACTTTCAGAAGGTTTATCAGAAATAGTGCTGAAGGCGTCATCTGAAGGTAAAAACATATGTAATTATAAAGCAGAAAAATATGGAGAAGACATTTATCTTGCGCTCTGGGATAGGCTTGATTGCAGAATCTTATTCTACTTAGGAGCACCTTTAGATGGAATCGCTGGAAAAATTGGTACTAGCGGTGTAGGAATATTAGCTATTTTACTCGGTGCTGCTCCTGTTTTATTAGTAACAGGCTCAATAATCGGCATCATTTTTGCTGGCGGACAGATTTTAACAGCTCTTATTTGCATATTTACAGCAGTTATGATGATGATGGTTATTTTGTGGATGTGCTATATATTTATTTTATCTCTAATTGCCTTAAGTGTAATCATCACTTTATCACCCCTGTTTATTCCTATGGTTTTATTCCAACACACTAAAGGATACTTTGATGGTTGGTTGAAGGAATTGATCACTTATAGTCTATACCCAGTTATGCTCTTTGCGTTCTTATCCTTTATGTTTATAGCATGCGATAAAATCTACTTTAAAGATTTACATTTCGAAAAAGAAGAAATCACATTATTAAACAACAAAAAACAGTGGTTTAAATTAAAAGATGGAGAATGTAATAAAAATGAAACCACTCTTGCATGCATGATACAAAACTACAACTTTAAAAAAAGTAGCATACTTGGTTTATTCGATTTTACATACATGGAGTTTAGCAGTTCTCTTATCGGAGAATTATTAAAACTAGCTATAGTATTATTCCTATTTTATCACTTTTTAAATATTCTCCCTAATATAGCTGCAGAACTTGCTGGCAATCCAAGGTCAGCACTTGGCTCTGGCGCTACACCTGGAAAAATGATGTCAAAAGCCTTTTTTGCAACTAAAGCCATTGCCGGAGCTATTGGTAAAGCCCAATTTGGAGATACTGCTGGAGCTGCCAAGAAAGCTAAAGAAAGTATAGAAAGCATAAGATTTTGCGCTGATAACCAAAGCAACAGTGGATTCACTTTTACAAATGCTGGCACTAATACTAGCAAAAGCACTGAAAAAGATATTACTACTGACTCTACAAAAGATACTGCTACTAGTGGTGGTCAAAGTGAGTAATAGATATTTAAACATTTAAGTGATCAAAGCTTAGGTAGGCTATGCATAAGTTTTTGTTAATAGCAACACTCTTTCTGCTGTCCGGTTGCGAAGATCACTGTATTAAGCCGGAGAGTCTATTAAACTTGCGCGAAAAATCTGACGTAATTTCAATACAACAGAAGTGGGTTGATTCCAACGTTAACATTTCAAGCAAAGCAAAAGTAACAGAAATTAGTATAGTACCTAGTAAGATCAGTTTTTGTCCGCAGTATGAAGATTTTGCAATAAAGCCTGGGATAGAAAAGGTTACATTATCAAAGTTTGCTCTTAAAGCTGGCGATGCAATAAACTTCAGTGTTATTGGAAGTAAAGTGTGTAAAGATAAAGAAAATGAGACAATCAGATATATAAGTATTGATAAAAAATGCAATAACAAAGAAAAGGAGTATTTTTCACATATTTTAAACCAAAATGAATGTCAGGTATGGAAGGATAAAGAAGATGATCAATATACAATATGTCCTAATAAATACATAATAGGCGACAAAGTAGAATGGTTAAATGGAAAAGAGTACTGGAATCTAAATTTTCTAAAGTTAGATCAAGATGAGAGAGAAGAAAAAGCCAAAAGTATTATTAACTCTATAAAAAGAGAAAACATAAACTGCAGTAGTCTTTCAGATAGTCAAATAAGCGAAGTAGATACGCACATTTTAAATTTGCTCTGTGGACGCATATGCAAATTCCCCTCTGGTAACAGAAACATAGATTGTGCATACATTGAATATAACAGCATAGAAAGTGAGGTATCCAAATCTGATGTTAAAGCTATTAGTAACATTCTGAAAAAAAAACAAGTAAAAACTGACATTACACTCCTGAAAGTTCATATGGATGGTGAAGATTTTGAATATATTCCTAATGGAGGTTTATGCACTAATTGTGATTATAAAATGAATAAAGACCATCAAATACCAAATTTAACTTTTAGTTTATGCAGCAGAAATGACGAGAGTTGTTACGATAAAAATGATAAAGGTGGTTTCAATATAAGAGTAACAAGAGTTCCTAATCTAGAAAAAAGCTTATATATACGTGTTTCTGATAAATTCCCTAAGAATGATCCTGGTGAAAATCAGGAAGATATATCCGTAGATATCAGCAAAGTTCATAACACTCAAGAAATGGAAAAATTGAAGAAAAAGTTAAAAGATAAAAATGGCACTATATACTACGGGATAAGAGATCAAGGGTGTAACTATGAAAAAAATAAAGGTCAGATTAGTATCAAGCTAATAACTAAAGAGCCTACTACAAGAACTTTTAGTGCAATATATAATTTTTTTGATGAGAAAGTAAAAACCGCATTTTTTAGTTCTAGCTACAACAACCTTGATGTAATCTACTCTAATACTAACCCTGTAAAATCTCTCTATGAGAGTTTTATAAAATCAAGCAGAACAAATACTATTAGGTCTACAATAATATCACTGCTAGTATTATATATAGTCCTGCATACTCTTTATTACTTTCTTGGCTTAACCTATGTTTCTATATACGAGTTTTTAATTGCATGTATAAAGATAGGAATCATTACCCAGCTATTGCGAGATGATAGCTGGAACTTTTTTTACAACAATGCATTCTCTATTTTTATTAACACTCCAAAACAGTTAATAGAAGTGGCAAACTTTAGAGGTACAACATCAAATGTTTTCGAGTTTCTCGATTTACCATTAAATAGATTTTTTTCTCCGAACTCTATATTATTAATAATATCTCTAATATTTTCTGGCCCTTTAGGCATTGTAGCTTTTTGCCTGGTGATTTGGGGTTTAATAAAAGTAGTATTGTCTACTTTTAATGCCCTATTTTCTTTTATTACATCTATAGCAATAGTTACATTATTACTTTCCTTAGCACCTATTTTCATTATTTGCCTTTTGTTTACGTATACTAGGCAGATGTTCTATAACTGGGTCAAAAATTTAGCGAGATTTACAATTCATCCAGCAATACTCTTCATTTTTATATCATTGGTAAGCCAAGCTATGGATCACGTCATATATTCAATGTTTGACTTTGAAGTCTGTTCTACGTGCATACTTAGCGTTAACCTAAGAATCTTCAACCCTTGTATTTTCTATGGATATGCTTCTAAGTATGCACCTAATGTTGCTGCTATGATAGCTTTTGTTATTTTGGGTTATGCTATGGAAGCTCTGACCAAAGCTTCCTCGAAAATATCTGACTCGCTATTTAGTGTTTATATAATGAGCGAACCTGGAAAACAATACCAGCAAAGCTTAATGGAAATAGCTGGATTAGGTGAAGGAAGTGTTCAAATACAAGAAAGAAGTGCTACTCAACAGTCAGATATAACAAGCAAAAGACCTGAAGTACCACAAGGAGCTCGAAGCTCAACACCTCAAATATCACAGCCTCCAGGAAAATCAACATCATGAGTAAAAGATCACTGTTATTGACATTATATTTTGTAATCACTGGCTGTAATATAGATTGCGTTGAATCTGGGCTACAAAATAGAAACACTATTGTTAATATAGATGTTCCAGTCCACAAAGCTAACGAAAGGATTAAGATTCATTGGATTGATTCCGGTCAAGTAATTACTCAAGGTGAAAAAATAAAATTCACTCTTGATGGATCAGTAAATTTTTGTCCTCTTAAAGAAGATAAAAATCAAAAAAAAGTACTTGTACCTGCTGTATTTTGCGCTGACGATGCAACACCAAATTATAGTAGTGAACCAAGTAATAATTCTGGTCTTGACGAACAAGAAGTGTGTAAGAACGTAGGTTTTGGGAACAGTCAATCCTATAGCAAGAGGCGTTATGTCGATACTGGGATTAAAGTTAATCCTGGTGATAAGTTAAGTTTCAGCTTAGTTCCTAGAGAAATAACGATTAACTACAATAACCTAGGAGGAAAAGATATCAGTTTTGATGATAATTGCTATAAAACTAGAAAAGGAGATAAAAAAGCTATGATACAAGACATGCTTAGTGGAGGAACGTTTTTCTGTGGAGACGATAACAATAGTAGAAACGAGATAAAATTTCCGCAGCTCAGTAAAGAAAGCCTTAAAAAAAGAACAGTACTAGTTAGCAATGGTTATACCCCATATGATAATAAGGTACATTTTAATAGAGATTATATCCAAGACGAAAGTCCATGGATAAATGGTGCATTGCTAGACTTACGACGGACTAAAATAGAATTAGATAAGTTATGTAATAGGAAAGACTGTGACTTTAATAAAGTGAAAAACTATAACTTTACTAAAATGGGATCAAATCAATCGTGTATAGGAGAAGATTGTGATCTTGATAAGATAAAAAAATATAGCTCTTATAACCTCAACTGTTACTACCAGAACATATGTTATACTAAAGAGGGTATATTTAATGCAAGTTTGCACAAAAAGGGACATAGAAATTGTGTCTCCTCTGTAAGGTATCAAAAATATCACAAAAATAATCAATGTGATATATATTCTAATCTAAAAAGCGTTGAAGATAAGCTTGATGAGGCTAAAAACAGGGAGAATTTTAAGCAGACTGACATTATTAACTTTACACTGGACGCTAAAGATATCTCTTGGGCTGAAGCTCTTATTGCAAAAATAAGTGATTCAGGCGATACAAGCACTCCTGAAAACAAGCGTAGTGATATGAAGGATACTGCTCAAGGCACTCAGTGTCTTCCAGAAAAAAAAGGAGCAGAAGAAAATAATATATGCTCACAAATTAGTAATAATTTCGAGAACTTTTCTCTAAAACTAAATTATGACTATCCAGTAAATGATAATGTAAAACCAGGTAGTAGTGTGATGCTCGCTATTGCAGATTATGGTCATTATTACCTTAATAGGGGAGGTTACTATGTTAAAGCTACCAGGTCGTGCGAATATACTGGTGGTAAAAAACTGTACATTTATCTAGGTGATAGCTTACCAGAAAATATACCCACTACAAATAATGATAGCTTCAAGGAGGTAGTAGAATTAACTTCAATAGAGAATAATATAGAATATTATGAAATAAATGGAAGTTATTTAGAAAATAATGAACCTAAAAAAATCTATTTCGGTATTGACGTAAGAAATGTAGAGAGGAGTGACATAATGGATAAAAATGGCAAATATTATGAAAATAACAAATATAGTGTGACCTTGTTTGTCAAAAGGAAGATCAACAATTTTATTTCATCAAGTATAAATAAGGTACTTAATTTTATAAAAGGAGAAGTAATCGGAGACAACATTAAAAATTCATATGAAAGATATGCAAAAGGTCTTTTTCAAGGAGTGAAAGCCTTACTTATTCTATATGTTATATTTACCATTATTGGTTACATACTTGGAACAACACAGCTAAGTAAATTTGACTTTATTATAAGGATGATGAAGATAGCATTCATAGCTTTTGCCTTTAGTGATAGGAGCTGGGAACTTTTTGGTACAACTTTATCCAAGTTTTTTGTAGACGGTAGTACTTATTTAGTTGACAGTTTTTCTGGCTATATAGGAGAAGGGGGTAAAAAATTTGCATTCTTAGACTTAACAACAGGAGTATTACTCACAGGAGAAACTTGGTTAAAGTTTTTATCGTTAATACTTGCTGGTCCTTTTGGCTTTATCGCTTTTCTGATAATACTTTACGCTAGTCTTGTATCCTTAAAATGCATTATCAGCGCTACATTTAGATATGTAATATCTACTTCTCTAGTAGCGTTTTTGCTGTCATTAACGCCTTTATTTATCGTATTTATTTTATTTCAACAGACTAAATCTCTATTTGAGAACTGGATAAAAACATTGGCCCATGTTGCAATACAGCCAGTCATTTTATTTTCGTCTTTATCTATCTTGAATCAACTCCTGTATTCAGTTTTATATAACCTCACAAACTTTTCTGCGTGCTATCAATGCTTAATTAGCATAAATTTCTTATCGTATGATCTTTGCATTATGAAATCGATACTACCCATTGGGTATAGTCCCAACACTAGTGTTGACGTTGCACTCAGCATTGGAGAAAGAACTGGTGGATACTTTGCAGCACTACCTATAGACCTAATACAAGCGTTTATATATCTCATTGTTGCTGGTGCAATGAAAGTTTTTGTCTCTGCATCAGAAACTATAGCACAAGCAATATTCGGTGCTGGCTGGGGAATAGTAGGTAGCATCAGTACAGCCACTAGTAGTGTATCACAATCTATACTGTCAACTATTGGACTCGACGATAAGACTCGGAACATAATACAGGAAATCAAGCAAAAAATAGGTAAAGATCGACCAGAAATTGAGTTTAAGTCCGAACAATACGTATTACAACCTACATACAAGAATAGACGATCAAATACACCAATGAGAAAAGAATAAAAATACTAAAAAATAAGAAAGAGATGATGCTCAGTGGTCTAAACACAACAGTAAGAAAAGACTAAGAAGGAGAAGTATAATTGTTATAGAGTAACAAACTGAAAAGATGTTTTAAGTAAAGTTTATTTCTATATTTAGAAAGAAAAATCAGATATGCAATTACGCTTAAGCAAATTTTGTTTTAGGTCACTACTTCTTGTAGCTTATATCCTAATAACAGGTTGTGATAAGAACGACATGCCCTTCCCAAGGTGCATATCTGCTGACTATTTTGGCCCTGAACCTATTACGGTAAACGCCCACTTTTCAGATGATCATGATGCTTTTATTCCAGAAGATGGAGAAGTTATTGATCACGATACTGGAGAATTTAATAATAGCTTTCATCCTAACCAAGTAGTAAAATGGAAAGATACTGGACTTGAAACCAACGGAGATGATTTAGTAATACGAGTTAATGGTGCATGGATATCTTGGAGCAATAACAATAAGAAAGAATCTAAAGGTAATTACAGCTTACAAAAATTAGAGCAGCTGAAATATACAACCAAATCCGAAGGCGAACAAGGCGACAATAACTTACCTGACTTTTATTTAGCTTGTAATAACTATAAATCTAGCGTACAAAAATTTTCAAGCAATCCTCATACAAGTTGTACTGTGAATTGTAAGTGCATTAATGAGGATAATAACAGCAATACAGCACTACATAGTGTTCCATGTTGGTTTACTAACGGTTATGGCGCTTACCTTCTATTTAGAAGATCTAATACAAACGCCGGTGGCAAGAAAGAATTTATAGATCCAAATCCAAATGAAAACCTAGAGTTAATGCGCAATCCCCAATCTCCGACTATACATCTAGGTTATAACTCCGTATCAGAAGACGGAAGCGGACTTTTTACTTTAAAAAAAGAGGATGCAACTAAATTAAAGGACAGAAATTGTAATATGCTAGAGTTAAAAAAAGGGTGGAAAATATATGTAAAAATATTAGATAGTTATTATTTAAATAACGCAGGCGGTTACTCTTTTGAATTTTTGAGCGGAGTACAAAAAACAGGTGCCGTTGAATTTTTTGATTACATTTATAACTATCTAAAATGCACATTATTGATCAATGAAAATTGCAAAAAGCATTTTGACAGTAACGGTCCCACAGCTGCACAAGCTATATTTCAGAATATAGCTGAAAAAAGTACAAGCTTTCATAATTTTGTTCTTTCCCTACTTCTGCTATTTATAGTAATTTCATCACTTTTTTATCTTTTTGGCATGATACAAGAAACTAAGCATGATATTCTCATCAGAATAATAAAAATTACTCTAGTAATAGTGCTTATATCTCCTGGCAGTTTTAGTTTTTTCTATGACCATTTTCTCATCTTATTTGTCAAAGGCCTTGAACAGTTAATAAGTATAATTACTAATTTTGCTCCAAACATGAACACTGGAAGTGTCACTCAAGGAGATGAAACTCACGTCAAGCTATTTAGCTTCATGGAGGACATGTTCAACAAATTTTTTGCTTACTCCGTTTGGAAAAAGTTTGCAGCGTTTCTCCATTATCAAATGTGGATGAGCATCATTATAATACCAGCAATCTTTATAGGAATCATTTTATATTTTCTACTGTGTGTATATGCTTACATAATATTCCTTTTTGGTTTTGTGGGCATAGCTTTTCTTATAGCGATAATGCCACTGTTTTTAATTTCCATTCTATTTTCACCACTAAAAAATTTATTCGAAGGTTGGATAAAATTCTGCATCAGTTTCTGTCTACAATCAATCATGACATTTACCATATTGTCATTGCTAGCCTCAATTATAATGAATACCTTTTATAGACAGCTAGGTTTCACTGTATGTTACAATAAGTGGCTTGAAGTAAAACTATGTGTTCCAAGATGGATGCCCGGAGGTTTTTGCATAGTCGATAAGCAATACTTTAGTTGGACTCCAGGACAAATTTTCGTACCTTACTCTCTCGGAGAAGCTGCTTCGCTGAAAGTAGATAAAAATATAGAAGATATAGAAAAATTAAGTAGAGCAGGTGGTACAATAAAATTTACTGGCGGTGCCGGTTATATTCCTCTTCCACCAGATTACATCAAAGAAGGCTTCCGTTATATAGATTACCCTTTCCTCAATCCAGTTCCAGGTACTAAAGATAATCCAGCAGACCATTACATCGCGGAAAGTGATATAATAGTTGATAAAAACTGCAGTGTAAGAGATCTAGTACGTTTAGCAAATAGCTTATCTCATACATCAGAAAAGAATGATATTCTATTGTTAATCAAAAACATAGAAAAAAAGATAGGTAATATAGATAATGAAATCACAGAGCGCTACTGTCAATCTCAACAATATAAAGAAAAGTGTAAAGATTATAAAAAAATAATAGAAGATTATAGAAAGGGCATCATTCAACCAAATTTAAAAAGCGAAATAAAGTCTTTACTACAGGGTATAGTTGAAAATCGAGGTTGCAGAATATTGAAACTTCATGAGCTATATAGGGATCCTAGCAGTAAATACTGTCAGAAATGCAAAGGTTGCGAGAATTGTAAAAATTATCAAGAAAATAGTGATTACCAAAGGGTAAAGAACATACAAAAAGGTCATTTAATCGAAGTAAGAGAAATCTTTGTATTATTCCTGCTTTCATTTTTAATGTTCTCCCTGCGTGAGTTTGTACAGCAGACAGGCTCAAGCATTGCCAGTGGTGGGTTTAGCGTTTATGCTATATCTAATATATATTCAGCATCACCTTTGGCGAGCACAATAGAAGGACTCAAACAACAGTGGCAAAATTTTGCTGGTAGAAGATTAGAGTCTTTAGGAAGTTGGGTCATACATTTACCAAATAAATCAGCTAGAGGTGCAGCTAATTTACTTGATAGAGTACCAAGAGTCGGAGGTGTGCTAAAACATGCTGTTGATATGCCACGTAAACTTGCAAGAGCTACTATTGAAGTAACAAAATTTGCA
Organism: Wolbachia endosymbiont of Dirofilaria (Dirofilaria) immitis; assembly: GCF_013365455.1. Lineage (GTDB taxonomy): Bacteria > Pseudomonadota > Alphaproteobacteria > Rickettsiales > Anaplasmataceae > Wolbachia. Next base: position 131,690 of record NZ_CP046578.1, on the reverse strand, counting down.
ACATCTCCTGAGAATAGTGTTGATAAACTCGAAGAAAAAATTTACAAAGCATTTGGAGTTGACAAAGAAGATATTCTACATAGAAGAATTGGTAGATATTTAGACTATTATAAAGGATACGCTGGATTACATCTGGGCTATACAATAGAAGATGCTATAAAGTTTACTTGGAAACATAACGTTGATTCTATAGGAAAGCGTAACTATAACCATAATCTACTCTATAGGACAAAATCTCATAGGCGAGAGTTTCTGGAAAAACTCCATGATTACACCATAGGACACAAAAGAAAGCCAGAAAGATATAGAGATAAAGAAGGTGACAACAGCCATACCAGCGAACCAGAAAATGAACCTATTAGAAGTTCATCTGATAGTTCAATAGAAAGAGATAAAGACACTAATGAAGATTAGTAAAAAAAATTTCAAAGGCTTTAATTATTATAAATTACACCAAGATAAAAATGGTAACATAAAATTAAATGATTACAATGACATTTTAAATGCCCGCAAGGCAAGAGTAGACTTATTACTAGATAACAATATCAAGCAGAATGATATTAATCTTTCAAAGATCAATAAAGCTCTTAGCAAGAAACTTATAAATAATAGAGAGTTACTGTCTGAATTTGATAGCGAAGATCAAAAAGTCGCACAAGAAGAGCTTAAAGTGTTTAATATTTTGGACAATCTTAATGACCTTACAAACATTAAAAGCAAAGATTTACTCGAAGTCAGTTTATTACTATCAGATCTTAGTTTCATAGAAAGAAATGTTGTGCTAAATCCTAACTATAATCCTAATCTAGCAGAGCTTAAGAAACTCTTTATTGAAAAAAAAGCGTCTGGTAAAGAGTATAGTGATGAAGAATGTAAAAGCTTTCTCGATAACGTAGATAAAATCAATACTTTAATTAAGCTAGAGTTAGAAAGCAGAATCAAAGGACTAACTCATGATGAAACAAACGACTACAATAGCTTACAAGATGAGACCAGCTATACAGTAATAGATATACCAAATAAACCAAAGAAAAGTAATTAAATTGATCTTATACCTATAACTTTCTTCTCTAGTCAAATTATCAAAGCCATATTGACATTAATTATGCATTGTTAAATAATTAGTCATTTTAAAGCTCTTTTAGTATGCTGCGTGTTATTGCAGGAAAGTATCGTGGAAGAAAAATAGCTACAGGCAAGTATTTAGCCGTACGACCAACTATGAGCGTTGTTCGAGAAGCAATATTTAACATACTTTCTTCAAAAAAGCCTATTTATAATTTAAATGTGCTTGACTTATTCTGCGGAAGCGGTGCTTTTTCATTTGAAGCACTTTCTCGAGGCGCCAAGCATGCATTTATGGTAGATTCAGACTATTATAATTTGCAATTACCCAAAAAAACAGCTAAAGACTTTGGTACTACAGATAATATTACACTAATTTGTTGCAGTGCTAACCGGTTACCGAAAACTATTTCACAATGCGACATAGTTTTTATAGGCCCACCTTACAATAGTAATCTAGTTCACTCAACTTTAGATGGGTTAATCAACTCAGATTGGATAGGTGATGATACATTGATAATTCTAGAAATCAGGAAAAACGAAGATTTTAAATGTAGTACAAATTTTAATATAATCTTAGAACGTACTTATGGAATAGCTAAAATAATTTTTCTTTCTTTATCAACTTAAACTTATATATATTCTCTATTGATAGGTTCCAGTTCCATTTTTATTAAGTTTTGCGAGAATTTGCTCGCTTTATAAGCATTCTGTTTAAACTTTCTATAAATCTAAGGTTTAGTAAATATTCATATGCATCACTAATAAATTTATTCTCTTTTTCTTTATATTTTATTCACTCTCACAACAAACTAAATGTTCTTTATAATTAACATGAATACTTATCTTCATTCTTATAAGGTATTTTAAAACCATGTTTAAGCAGCACACTTTCTCTAAACCTTTCTTAAGTAAACTAATCGTTAAGCTTACCAATAAGTTGAGTTTTTCATAAAATTATATTGTCACCTTCTCACCAGCAATTAAGACAGGACATTTTATATTTTCCATAGTTTTTAGCAGATTAAATTGCAGTTCACAATATCTAACCCAAAAACTTAAAAACTTTGCAGAAAACCATCTTAATGAAAAAAAAATCTCCCACTCCACTAAGAATAATTATTAGTTACAATTCTTAAGCAAACCGTAATAATTGTTATGAATTAACGCTAAACAAATCCCCTGATCTTCAAATTTCTTTAAAACTTCTGCTAAAACTCCTCCTCCAAGGGAGTTAGTATCTAAAATTATATTGTTTGGATATACAACATTCATAAGCAACACATTTACCATTACCATTCTAGCTTGAACTAATTTCTCACCATTTGTTAGAAATCTATATAGTGCTATAATCTTCTTCCTTTCTAAAAGAAACTCTGCAATATCTTCTATATTTTTTTCCAACCTTGGTCTATACACTCACCTACAAGTTCTTTCCCATAGTACTTTGCCCATTCAGAATTAACCTCATTCTCCAAGAAGCTTTTGATTTTATACATAAAAAACTTTTTCTTAATAAAGTTAAAAAATATCATAAGCACACCAAAGCATACTGTAGCTAAAATTAACAGCAACATCGACATAAAATCTGATCTCACGATCACTTTTTTCGATTTTTGATTCTGGTAGGCCAAATACAATAACACAATAGAACAATGGACAATATAGTAGAACATAAACACAGTGATATTACCCTTTTAGTAAATTTTCTTTTTTTACTGTTCAATTCTTCCGAGAAGAATTCTAGATTAACTATTCTAGAAAATAGGATAATCAAAATAATACTTAACTATACTAAATATATTATTCTACTTTTTGTATGCATCTTTATTAAGGTACATTAACTTTAATACATCTAAGCATTACAAAAAAAGTTTATTACATGTTTTGCATTTACTTCTAACTCAATATTACCATTGCTATACTATAACAAATAACTTTCATTTTATTGTTAATGAATATTTAATTCTTTTAACACAAGAGCTTAAAAAATCAAGGGAAGTCTTCGTGATGTAGGTATAGAGTAACTAGTATAATGAAAAATTTACAAGAAATTTCCTATAATTTCTTGTAAAAGAGCTTCAAACTCTTGAAACATTATAACTTCGTTAACACATCCACCGAAAAATGATAAAATACCTACAAAATCTTCCGAATAGCCATTGAAAAAAAGAATTTATCCTACCTAGGTACTCCAGATAATGTCACCTTTTGCATAGTAGCTGAAACCTGTGACTGATCGTAAATACCATGCTAAATTACACTAACAGTTCTATAAAGAAGCTTACCAAATGATTATTTACTTTTTAACATATAGAAAACAATAAAACATTTTTTAAAGGCCCTTTGTAATTTGGCTTAACATAGTTTAAAAGGCATACTATAAAAGCTAACTTTATTAGCCATCTTTCCATATCTCTTACTAAAATTTTTTAGTCCAGTTTTCATTGAACCATTTAAACTTCCTACTACATACTCTAAAGAGCTATACACTCTGTTTTTGAAATTCGCAAAAGCGATTAGCTAGACTAAGGTCTATGCATACCCTTTAACAAAGGTTTCATCAATTTTCCATTTAAATGAAATAACCACAACTAGATTAACTCTATTTCATCTTGTTCCATGCAACAATTATACTAAACTGCATATGTAATTGCGCTTAAAACTTTCAAACATCCTGCAAAATGCTTCACCACGTTCTTCAAAATTTTTCCATTGGTCAAAAGAAGCACACGCAGGAGAAAATAATATAGTTACTTCTTCTTTACTGTTCATAGCCTCTTCTAAAGCTAGTTTAAATGCGTCTACTAGATTGTAACATTTTACAAAATTCACTTCATTTCCCATAACATTTGCAAAAGCTTCAGTTGATTCCCCAATGAGAAAAGCTTTTTTAATGTTTGCAAAATGCTTCCTTAGTGGTTCTATACCACCTTCTTTACTCTTTCCACCAACGATCCAATATATGTTTTTATAAGACAAAATCGCCTTTTCGCTAGATTCAGCATTAGTTGCTTTACTATCATTTACAAAAAGGACATTTTCTATCTTACCAAGTATTTCATTTCTATGTCTTAATCCTGAAAAGGATTTGATTCCATCGATAATAATGTTACTATCCACTCTAAGCAGCTCACACACGGTACACGCAGCTGCTATGTTTTCCGCATTAGATATTAAGTTTATCTCCATATCACCTGCATAATCTTCTAATCCTAGTTGTATCCTAGTGTCTAGGTATTGAAGTAACATCGAAGTTGAGATAGGAACTTTATTCCCAGTGAATTTATTAAATATACCAGCAGTAATTTCATTGTCACACCCTATAACAGCAATCCTACTGTTGCTTATCAGCTTTGATTTAATCGCTATATAATTCTCCATGCTTCCATGCCTATCTATGTGGTCTGGCGTAATATTAAGTAACACTGCAATATCTAAATTTACTTCATTGATTAGCTCCAATTGAAAAGAGGAAAACTCAATTATAAAAAATTCCGCATTCCTGTTCAAGTCCAAAACGGGAGCACCTAAATTTCCACCAATAGCAACTTTCTTTCCTGCAGACTTTAATATGTGCCCTATTAGGGATGTAGTCGTTGATTTACCATTTGTTCCTGTAACCCCTACTACTTTCTGGTCTGTAATTTTATCTTCAAAAAATAACTCGATATCCGATTTTATTTTACAGTTAAAGTTTCTTGCAAGCCTTACCACCCAATGTGGTGTTGGACACAAAATAGGTATTCCAGGGCTCAATATCAACATTTCTATCTCATGCCAATTATACTCTTCAGGACAAATAAAACTACATTCTTTATACATTGCCCTTGCATTTGCTATCTGCTCCTTATTATCATCCCACGCATATATTCTTATGCCATAATTTACTAGAGCGTTAATCACAGATAAACCAGTCTTACCAAGGCCGAAAACCACAACGCCCTGATTTTTATACTTGTTCAGTTGTATCACTTACTTTGGTTAAAAAGACATTATATAAGTTATTAATAGGTTGAACGCAAAGAGTTTGCAAATACTGACTATCATCTGTAGAATATAGAAAAACCGATAAAGATTTTAATAGGAGAAAGTGATATGCCATCCGTTACTTTTATCTTACCTGATGGAAGTAAGAAAAATTATGAAGCCACAGAGGGGGAAACCTTGCTCAACTTAGCTCACAGAATCGATCCAGATTTACTTGAAGGCGCGTGTGAAGGTTCTCTTGCATGTTCTACATGCCATGTAATTGTTGACCCGAAATTTTATGATGCTGTAGAAATACATAATCCCATATCTGATGAGGAAAATGATATGTTAGACCTAGTTTTCGGCTTAACTGAGACGTCTAGGCTTGGATGCCAAATAAAAGTTACAAAAGACATTGATGGCTTGTATGTAACCATACCAAGGAGTACAAGAAATATATCACTAAACAAATAAATAATTAACTATGCATAAGATTTTTATCTACACCATTATCTTCTTGCTCCTGTTTATTCCTACAGTATACAGTAGCTTTTGGTATTTTTACGCATGCAATGCAAAAAATCTGCTAGCTGAAATAATACTATATATTAACAACAAAAAATTTGATGTTTCACATGACTTTAGCGGATTCCCTTTTAATCTAACCTTCCACGTAACAAACCCAAAATTCTCTAATGAACAATTAACCATATCGTCTAATGCTTTATTAATAAAAAATAGATTATTTGATAGATCAGTGTATATTTATATACCAAGCAATGAAGTCAGCATTGCTATTTCTAACAATAAGAAAGAAAGTATAAGATGTCATACAAATAATAATAACCATTTTATTACTAAGTTAAAAGATTTACCATTTTCTTTGCTATTTAATAAAAATAGTAATGTAATAGACTATATAGATACGTTTCGTTATGAAGATTATGGATCAAAATGTGATGTTTCAACTGACTTAGAAAATCATCAAAGTATTATAACTGAGGTGAATGGTAAAAGTAACTACATTCAATTTTATCTCAATAAAGAACTAAGTGGAAATAATAAGCTAGGATTTGATTTTTATACTTATCGGTATAAAAATACTACAAACCCTGAAAGTTACCTTAGTATCGACACTAAATTTAATTATGAATTTGTAAATCATATCTCAGCTGCCAGAATTAATTTCAACATAGAAAAATTTTTAATTCAGAGTAATAATTTTTCTCTCGCTGCAAATGGTGGAGTAAATAATTACAACCTAGTCACATCTTCGTTTAAAGACAAAATCAACGTGGCCATATTAAACTACAAAGAATTGATCTCATTTATGACTAGCAACCCACAAATTTCAGATTGGTTTAAAAAATTAATATCTTCTTTATCAGAAGAAACAACTGATGACAATGTTAATTTTTCAATAAAGTACGATACCGATGCAGGATTAAGTTTTATTGGAAAGTTACCCATCACTGATTTCATGAACCAATTAGATAAAATCACTGAGCTAGTCAAGAATGAGAACGGCATTTAACTTACTTTTTACATTTACATTCTGCTTAAATATTAATGCTTTTACTTTAGATGACAAGCTTAAAGATAAAATTATGGAAAAACGGGCAACTAATTTGTTTAAAATAATAAAGTGTCCAATATGTTCTGGCGAATCATTATCTGAATCTGAATCTCAAATTGCATATGATATGCGCAAAGCAATTCGTAAAAAAATCAGCAATGGGTATACCGACAAGCAAATAATTTTAGAGCTGAAAAATTCTTACGGAGACTCAATTATAACTATTCCACCCATAAAACCTAGCACCTATATTTTATGGTTTACTCCATTCATAATCCTATTAATAGGATGTTTTTTAATACAAAAGCAACACCTGTAATGAACCTAACTCCTATGCTTTACGGTGGTATACTTAATTCTTTATTTGTTAAAAACTAGTCACAAGTCAAGGGAGCAAGCAAGCATACAGCAATAGAATAGTAAGTAAGAAATGAAGAAGGAATACCTAATAGGTTTGTGAAAAGAAAGGATCAGAATAGAAAAATATCAAATTAAAATTAAATACATATTATATACAGAATACTATGAAGGCATTTATTACACAATTCTCCGTCTAAAAAGCAGTAAATGAACAATTCAAAAAGTTGAAAGAAGCAGGGAACTTTCTATCAAAATTGCAGAAAAAAGGGAAACTAAAGGCTATGATGAGAGAGAAAAGTAAAAGGTAGAAAAAGACATAGTAGACTTTAGATGTATAGAGATACATCATCTAAGTTGCTATCAACTAAAAAGTAAAGATTTAAAATATACCTCAGGAAATAGGTTACTAAAAGGGCCTCTATTTATTGAATCAATAGGAATAAAAAACTACTAAAGAAATAAAATCTGTTTATAATATTAGCTAAAAATTTTACATACTTTGTTATAAATAGGGCTATAGTAAAAAGGAATTTTCCCTGATTTTACTGACCAGTGAATAATCACCAGCACTATAGAATCTTTTAAGAGCATATCCATCCACCACCGATAACTTGCTCATCCTTGTATACTACACAAGCCTGACCAGGACTAATACCAAAGTAATCATCATTCAAAATGACACAGGCTTCATTTTGTTCTTCAGTTGGATATATTGTTGCTAAACTTCCCACATGCGACGACCTAAGCTTCACAGTTACTTCCATACCTTTCCTTGGTTGCTCTAGCCAATTTAATCCTTTAACCAACACTTTTCTTTGCATTAGTGCATCAGCTGGACCCACTATAACTTCATTTTTTCCTGTATTAATTTTGACCACATAAAGAGGTTTATCGTATGAAACACCTAAACCTTTTCTTTGACCAACTGTGAAATTTACTATACCATTATGCTCACCTAGTACTTTACCATTTACATCTATAATTTTACCTTTCTGCATGGATTGTGGAATCAGCTTAGCTATTGTTTTGCTATAGCTTTCAGAAACAAAACATATATCTTGACTGTCCGGTTTTCCAGAAATTCGTAAACCAAAATATTTTGCTAATTTTCTTACATCATATTTATAGAATCCACCAAGCGGAAATCTCAACAGCTTTAGTTGTTCTTCCGTCGTAGCAAACAGAAAATAACTTTGATCCTTACTTTTATCAATGCTTTTACATAACATTACTCTACCATCTTTTTCCACTCTTCTCACGTAATGTCCTGTAACTAATATATCCGTACCAAGATTTTTTGTAACTTGCAACAGATCACGAAATTTCACTGTTTGATTACATTTTATACATGGTATAGGAGTTTCTCCACGCATATAGGTATTCGCAAAATCTTCTATTACTTCTTCCTTAAATGTTTCTTCATAATTTAAGATATAATGAGGAAAGCCAATGCTTTCAGCTACGCGCTTTGCATCATAGATATCTTGTCCAGCACAACATATGCCTTTTCTTGCATTACCATCACCACTATATAAACGAAGAGTAACACCTATCACTTGGTATCCAAGATAGTGTAGTAATACTGCAACAACAGAACTGTCAACTCCACCAGACATTGCAATCACAGCCTTAGTTTGGCATGGAGTTTTATCCTTTAACAAAGGTTCAATTCTAAATTTCTTTAACACATAGTTACCTAAACTCATTAAATATAGACAATGTAAGTCAGATTTCTCTATATCGCCTAGTTTTTCATAGGTTCTACTAACAAGTAAACAACAAATTTCATGCTTATCAAATTGTAAATAAACCTAGACTATTTTAGCTACAGACATATAGTACACAATAATATGAAAATTAAAAGAATTAGTGCTATCTATACAGCTTTACAACAAAAAATATTTTCTGACGACCATAAAATCAAAAAATCTCAACAACAGAATCATAATTAATCTTGTTTAAACAAAACATGACTAAAGTAATCCATGTTTTCAAGCACTTTACCACTACCTAGGGCAACACAACAAAGTGGATCATCCGCAACACGCACTGGCAGTTTTGTTGTTTCACTGATAACTTTACCTAAATTGCGTAATAACCCGCCACCACCAGATAAAACTATCCCCTTATCAACTATATCAGAAGAAAGCTCAGGAGGAGTGCTCTCTAATGCTGTCCTAATAGCAGAAATTATTTGGTGCACAGACTCCGTTAAACTTTCTGCAACCTGATACTCTGATAAAAGCATTTCTTTTGGCATTCCACTCACTAAGTCTCTACCTTTTACCATCATTTCCCCTTTATTATTTTCACCTGGTAGATTAGCCGAACCTACGCTTTTCTTAATTTTTTCAGCTGTTGTTTCACCAATCAATAATTTATGGTTTTCACGAATGTATGACTTTATTGCTTCATCCATAATATCACCACCCACTCTGGCAGAACGTGAATAAACAATCCCACCTAAAGAAATAATTGCAACTTCAGTTGTACCACCCCCTATATCAACAACCATAGAACCCTCAGGCTCAGTAACCGGAAGACCAGCCCCAATTGCTGCAGCCATTGGCTCCTCAATCAAAAAAACTTCATTCGCACCAGCACTTTCCGCTGCATCCTGTATAGCACGTCTTTCAACCGGAGTGGATCCAGATGGAACACATATTATAATGTCAGGCTTATTGACAGTAAGCTTTGTATTTGCACTACGTATAAAATATTTTAGCATTTCTTCTGCACTTCTAAAGTCAGCAATGACACCATCTTTTAACGGCCTGATTGCTTCTATTTCTCCAGGAGTTTTTCCTAACATCATCTTAGCTTTCTTACCAAAGGCATAAGGAACATAATTTCCCTTTTCCCTTATTCTAGCTACAACTGAAGGCTCATCAAGTATTATCCCTTGATTTTTTTGATAAACCACAGTGTTTGCAGTGCCAAGATCTATAGCAATATCACTAGCAAACAACCTCTTAAAAGGGAAAAAATTATAAAACTCTTTAGTCAACTTCTGAAAGAATTTCATACACAATTCAAGAAAACCATTTTATTGAGGTAAATCATACTTTTCAGATAAGTAGCTAGTACAGCACTCAACATCTAATCCCTTGCCCGTTACTCTTTTTAGCAGACCTAAAGAACCATACTTTGTACTGCACATATTTTTAGACAACCACTTAATAAGTAAACTAAAATCTCCCTTTATTATAGCACCCAGAATCTCATAATGATTCCTTTTAATAAAAGAAAAAATCTGTACAGCAGTAATTAAAGCCATCACTTTAATAGGAAAATACCCTATAATTCCTCTTGCCCAATATTCATCTTGAAAACAAGTATCTAGCTCATTTTTAGCTTTTACCGGAATTTTATAGTGCTTCATACCTTCCAACCATGCATCGTGCAAATCTTCTACCTCTAAAGTACCATTTATCATATTCTGTTCCAATCTAGTTCTTAGCATAATGTGAGCTAGCAGAGTAAATTCATCTGCATTTTTCAAAGGAGAAGAAAGATTTACTTTATTAAAAATCAAGTATAAATTCTCAATGCTGCTAGCTTTTGCACTAATTTTATCTCTCACAGCAAATTTCTCTTTTATGTACGGTTGAATAAACTCAATAAATTCTCTAGATGTTCCAATCATTTTTTCCATGAATAACCCTTGAGTTTCATACATAATATGTTTTGCAATAAAATTATTTATAGAATTTTGTGCTAAATGCTTTTGATAAATCTCATAACCACTACGCCGTAAAAGTAAGAACAAACCGTAACAAAAGTCAGATTCGTTATAATCTATAGGGTCATAATAAGAAGGATGGTATGATGTACCACCTATTTGCTGTAAACATAGTGAGCCAAGTTCAATTTGCTTCCGAGCAGTAACTTTCTGTATATTAATAACTTTACCTTTCTTCTGCTTTTCAATTACTTTATCTACATTTCTACTAAAAAACTTGCCTATCCTAGGAAATGTTTCCCTTATATTCTTTTCTGTAATATCAAAATCATAGTCAGCAAGTAATGAATCATACTTCAAACATTTCAACTGCTGCGATTTTATAGAAGCTACTTCACGAATTAGCTTAATTAAATCAGCAAAGCGTCTTTTCAATTTCCCCAAATTACTAGCCTCAGACTTAGATAACTTACATAAATTCTGGCACTCAACTTTAGCTTTCGATAAGGATCTCACTAAATCAATGGAGATAGCACTACTACCTTTATGCATCCTTTCTATTAACTTCAGTTGCCAATTGTTAGCACTCCTTTCACTATTAAAAGCACCTGCTTCTATTAATAATTCCCTTATTATACTGTGAGAAATAATTTCATGTCTAATTTCTTCTAGGAGACCAATTTGCTCAATTTTATCTTCTATATTCAACTGACTTTGGCTTAACACTTTTAGTGTATTTTCAATACTTCCTACCCTACACAATACTTCCTCTAAGAGCTTATAAGATTTCATATTTGTTCATTTTTTTAGAAAATATCTGTTTAACATCGTAGTAATAAATTAACAATAAAGTTAAAAGTATATTTACTCAAAGTACAACAAAAAATTGCGCACACTACAGCTTCACTAGATTCTTTTATCGAAAGCCCAACATCTTATTAAAGATAAACTGCAAAATTATAAAAAAGCATCCAGTGTTTTATTTTCCTTGACTACATTATAATATAGAGAGATCATGAATTAATGAAACTTAAAACTATATTTAAAAATTTATGGAGGTCTAGTAATGTGGAGTAGATTGATTATAATGTGTTGTTTTTGTTTACTACTTACTGGTGCAAGCTCTTGTAGCAAAAAAAGAGAATTAGCCACAACAAACAGAACGAATTCTGTTGTTCAGCAGATGAGTGAAAAAAGAGTTTTCTTTGGCTATGATAAATCTAATATTATTGAAGCAAGTGCAGATACATTACTTGATGTAATAGAAGTATTGCAAAATAACCCTGATATAAAGGTTACTGCAATCGGCCACACTGACAATCGTGGCTCTTACGAGTACAACGTTGCATTAGGTGAAAGAAGAGCAGATGCAGCTAAAAAATTTATGGTTAGCTGTGCACCTTACTTAGAAAGTAGAATAAAAACTGCCTCTAGAGGTGAAGCTGAACCTTTAGTTTATGTACAAGACAACTCTAAGAACTCCAAGTATGAAAAACAGCACGCTAAGAATCGCAGAGTGGAGTTTTCATTTTCTAAAGCAAAGAAATAGCTTCTTGCTTAAAAGCTGATCCCAGTGCTTTAATACTGGGATTAAAGCAGAAGAAGCTCCAGTAGTGTTAAGGAAGGGCATTAGGGCTAATAGAGAAGGAGAGTTTAGAGAAAAGGAAATATCAGCATGGTTGAAACAAGTAAGTTTCTTACTTGTTGTATGATAATCTAATAAAAATAAATCATGCAAGAAATACAATGGGACTAGAATCATTATTTCAAAATGCAATTAAAGGTTTTATTACTCACAACAACAAAGTTGCAGTTGCAGTGTCAGGTGGTGTTGACAGCATAAGTCTGTTACATTTAATGGTTAATTGGGCAAAAAAAAGGCAGTGGTCACTCCCTGTAGCATTAACAGTAAACCATGGGTTGCGTTTAGAATCCCAGAAAGAAGCTGAGTTTGTTCTAAGTTACACAAAAAAACTTGGAGTAAAAGAGTCATTTACATTAAACTGGGAAAAACAAAACGTCAAAGGTAACATTCAATTACAAGCACGAAAAGCACGGTATAAGCTATTAACAGAATGGTGCAAAAACAACGGTGTTAAGTACTTGCTTGTTGCTCATCATAAAGATGACCAAGCAGAAACATTTCTACTTAGACTTGAACGCGGTAGTGGCATAGATGGGTTATCGTCCATGGACTGGAAATTTTCTTTTAATGGCATTTACATATTAAGACCACTTTTAAATTTTAGTCGTAGCGAAGTAGAAAGATACGCAAATCTCTATCAGTTAAAATGGGTTGAAGATAAAAGCAACCAGAATTTGAAGTACAGGCGTACATTATATCGTAACTTGCTTAAAGCAAGTGATAATCAGAGGATTCTAACAGAACGAATATGTCTCACAACTTTTCATATAAAAAGAGCAGTAAAGGCACTGATTTACTATACTCGCCTTGCGTTTAATGACTGTGTTAACATTCATAATCTCGGGTATATTGAAATCAAATTAAGTGAATTTTATAAATTGCCAGAGGAAATAGCTTTAAGACTACTTCTTTATTCTATAATGGTAATTAGTAGTAAACACTATAAACCAAGATACAACAGTCTCATAGCAATATTTAATAAAATATCGCAAAAGGACGACACTAATATTCATTGCATACTCTCTGAGTGTAAAATAAGGAAATATGGAGAAAGCATATTAGTAATCAGAGAACCATCAAAGATACAAGAAGTATCTGTAAGTCTACCATTAAATGGCTCTATTAAATGGGATAATAGATTTACCTGCACGATACTTAAAAATCAGGAGTGTTCAGTAACCATTATCCCGTTGAAAAAAACACAAAAGATTCCCAAATTTTTAAAAGATCATAATTGTTGCTCTGAAGTTTTTTATTCCTTACCCACAATACAAAAAGAAGGGAAGATATTAGCTTATCCTTATATAAATTATGATGGAGAAAATGTCAATGATGGCAAGATTCAATTCATTGCTAATAGTATAATAAAACAAAATCTGATAAGCTTAATTGATGTCTAGTTAAAAATAACAATGAAAAAGTTTCTAGAAGGCTTATTGATTTGGTTAGTAATAGTTGTACTTGTCTCAGTTGCTTATATTCAATTCAGTGGGAACATAGGTAAAAGCAAAATAACCATACCTTTTTCAGAATTTTTAATCAGGCTAGAAGATGATGATATAGAACATGTCATCATAAAAAACCAGAGTATTGAAGGTAAGTTCAGAGATGGGTCAAGCTTTAATTCAAGTAGTATCATATATAGTGACTTAATAAAAAGCTTACATGATAGAAAAGTGAAATTCTCCTTTTCAACTGGAGATTCTGCAATGAGTATCATTGGTGGACTACTTATTCAATGGATTCCAACATTTATCTTTATTGGCTTATTGCTTTTTCTCTTAAAACAAACACAAGCAGGAGGTAACAGAACCATAAGCTTCGGTAAATCAAAAGCTAGGCTCATGACTAGCGGGAAAAAAGTAACATTTGACGATGTTGCTGGAATTGATGAAGCAAAAGAAGAGTTAGTAGAAATTGTTGATTTTCTCAAACAAAGGCAAAAATTTCAGATATTAGGTGGAAAAATACCAAAAGGATGCCTTTTAATTGGTTCTCCTGGAACTGGTAAAACCTTACTTGCTCGCGCAATTGCAGGTGAAGCTAATGTACCATTTTTTAGCATCTCCGGGTCTGATTTTGTTGAAATGTTTGTTGGTGTTGGCGCAAGCCGCGTTCGCGACATGTTCGATCAAGGCAAAAAAAATGCTCCTTGTATAATCTTTATAGACGAAATAGATGCAGTAGGCAGACACCGCGGCATTGGCCTTGGCGGTGGCAATGACGAGAGAGAACAAACATTAAATCAGCTATTAGTTGAAATGGATGGCTTTGAATCCAACGAAGGTGTGATAATAGTTGCAGCAACTAACCGTCCGGATGTTTTAGATCCAGCATTGCTTAGACCTGGTCGTTTTGACCGACAGATAACTATTTCCTTACCCGATATAAATGGACGTGAAAAAATATTAAACACCCATATAAAAAAGATATCAATAGCACCAGATGTAAATGTAAAAACAGTTGCAAGAGGAACACCTGGATTTTCAGGAGCTGATCTGGCAAATTTAGTGAATGAATCTGCACTTATTGCTGCAAGAAGGAATAAAAAAATTGTTACTATGGATGATTTCGAATATGCACGTGATAAAGTGATGATGGGTGTGGAGAGGCGATCCTTAGTTATGACAGAAGAGGAAAGAAAACTTACTGCATACCACGAAGCTGGACATGCAATAATTGCCGTTAACATGGCTGCTTCTGATCCAATACACAAAGCAACTATTATCCCAAGAGGCAGAGCCTTAGGTTTAGTTATGAGATTACCAGAAACAGATAGAGTATCTCATACAAGAGAAAAAATGATAGCAGATATTACCGTTGCTATGGGTGGAAGAGTAGCAGAAGAGTTGACTTTTGGATATGGTAAGGTCACAAGCGGTGCATCTTCAGACATAAAACAAGCATCTGATTTATCACGTGCCATGGTAACAAAGTGGGGAATGAGTGATAAAATAGGACCTATATATCATAACCGTGAACAAAATGTATATGGCTCCAACATAATTTCTGAAGACACTCTGAAGCTTATAGATGAAGAAGTAAAAAGAATTATATCTTTATGTTATGAAAAGGCAAAAGATATCTTAACCAAATGCAACAAA
Source organism: Wolbachia endosymbiont of Dirofilaria (Dirofilaria) immitis (assembly GCF_013365455.1). Lineage (GTDB taxonomy): Bacteria > Pseudomonadota > Alphaproteobacteria > Rickettsiales > Anaplasmataceae > Wolbachia. The sequence continues at coordinate 116,286 of NZ_CP046578.1, read as the reverse complement.
GATCTGGAACTTATTGCTGAAAATTTACTAGAGTTTGAGACTTTAACTGGAGATGAAATCAAAGATATACTAGACGGAAAAAAGATTGTTAGAAATGAAAACGAAAGCAAAGAAAAAGTGAGAAAATCTTCTTTGTAAGAATAGCAATTATACTAATAGATTTAATTTCATTAACACAGCTAACCTACTTAAGTTCCTGAGTTTCAGCTGAATGATAGTAAAGTTTTTCTAAGTCAAATTTAGGTATCCATTGACCATTTTTGCACAAATATAGTAATAAGTTACTGTTTTTACTTTCCCCAATCTCTAACATATAGAACTATTCTAGATATAGTGTAGCAAAAAGGCCCATCAATTTCTCAAAACCCATATAAAATATCCGACCTACCCCCATCATTAACATAAGTCTAACTCTCGTATGTGAACTGCTCTGCTGATCTGCAAGATAAAATGCTTTCAGCTACTTAAGAAAGTTCATAGAAGCACCACCACAAATTTTAATAAAATTACTCTAGAAATATAAACCAGTCTAAATCTCAATAACATGAATATTACCACCTACCTCCTACTAGTAAATCCACCTATGCTCTGTTCAGTTTTAATCTAGAAGACTACTTATCACAGTGGTTCTCTTACCTCTTTAATTTTAGTAAATTTCTTTTTCTCCTAAATCCTTAATATCGAGCAACTGAAATGACGCCCATCTGTTCATAAATTACCTACAAATTACAGCATATATAGATATATGTATCAACTGCTTGTATGGAATTTGTTTTGTCTATAATAGGCTATACATATAGTCAACCAAATCAAGAAAAGCACAAACCAAGTTATTGCATATTCCAAGTGTTTTATCGGCTGTATAGTTGATTTATCGCTAAAACCTTTTTGCCATAACACACACTTCTCTAGCTTAATACCAAGCTCATCGGAAATTTCTTCTGTACTTAAGGTAAACCACACATTCAAAATAGTATCATTCTTGATCAACCAACTCTTGCTTTTACTACTATCACAATATAAAACTCCACTTACAGTTACTTTCTCAATTTTTGTTCCTTCTCTCTTCCTTTCCTTGATTAACCCTTTATTCACTAACATATAATGTCCAGTAGTAAGCAGCATAGGAGATAGCATATAATAACCGCGTTGCCCTGCAAAAACATATAAGTCTACATTACTTAGAATTCCATCAATCTTGATATGTCTATAGTTAAACTTTGTAAGATCGTCATTGGGCAATAGATGAACAACCGGAAGATTCATATTTTTAATAATATTACTTTTCCAGTACAACCTAAATAATTGCCATAACCCTAATGAAAAAAGAAGTAAACAAGGTAAGATCAAAATAAATACTATTTTCTTTAACACTTTATATTCATATCTTTAAATAATTTTAACTATAAGCCCAATGAGGCTAACCTACCCTTCAACTCAATGTAAACTGTCCTTCCTCGTTTTCCAATAATTCCTCTAATAACATTACGCTAATAAAATCCTTTTTCCCAGCTCATTTGCATGCTCAAATTCTTCACCAAGATCACTAATTTCACCCCTTTTGAGAACCATAAAATATAAAAATACTAGCATATAAAAGTTAACTCACTCAAATGCTTTATTACTCCTTTACTCACAACCTTCTTTTAGTTTAATTTACCAATATAATCTGCATAACAATAGAGGTCACTAGTTCATTTGATAGTTCCCTTTACAACAATTGTACCAAATAGCATGTCATGATATGTCTGCTTGTTTTTAGAGAAGCAAGCTACTAAATACCAGCACAATGTGAGCAGAACTATGATTACTTCCAGTATATTCAAGGCATTTACTAATGATTCCTGAGCATGAAAAAAATCGATGAGGATAACTATCACGTTATTCAATAAAGGAAGAAAAAACTGAGAGATACTTTTATCAAATGCTAAACTCAAATCTATTCTAGAACCATCTAAACTAATAGTATATATGTTCATTAACTGCTGACCGGGAGTTGCTTGAGCTACTGAAGATATAAAATATGTAAAGTAACCGCAATTCATACATATATACAGTAGATATAGAATTAACGGAAAATCCTTTAATAAAAGGACAATTAATAAGGTTGGAACTAGCAAAATTGCTATATCTAGTAAATATGCGCAAAAGCGCCTTTGTATACTGGCAATCTCTATAACAGTGTTCATTATCTATTTTTTAAATACTTTATTATGAAGTCTGTAAGTTTATCAAAATGTTGAAAACACAACAAATCTTCGTACCCACTTATTGATTGGCCATATATAATTGGTAAACAATTAGCATTTTGTGCACACAAAATATCTGTGATGCTATCACCAACAAAAAATACATTTTCTCTACTTATAGGCAAAATACTCTCTTCCAAGGCAAATAGCAGTGGGATTGCAGATGGTTTATCTTCTGCAGTATCACATGAACCCACTACTCTTTTAAAGTAAGATTCTAACTTTAAATAGGCAACTTCTTTACGCAAATTAATATTTTTCTTATTACTAACTATTGCTAGATAAATATTGTGGCTTTTCAACTTCTGCAGCATTTTCCCTACTCCCTGGTTCAGGGTAATATTTTGTAATAGCGTACTATCTAAATATCGATATATTTGATTTACTTTTTCCCACTGGTCACTAGATAAATCAATCATATAGTTCCTTTCTGATTTATAAGAATTTTTATTAGCAGCTTTATTGTTACATCCCATTGAGCCTAAAGTATAATTAACAGCATTAGAAATATTGCCTTGGATATCAACTAAGGTATTATCCCAGTCAAATACTACTGCTAGCGAGCTATTTTCCATTTTTACATTGTTACGTACTTTAGGTTAACAAGTAAATAACATTTTGATAAAAAAATATAAATAAGACGCTCCCAATAAGCCTAAGGGATATTATCATTAAAAGCTATGCTAATCCGCTTCTACAATGGGCTGACACACTTGATTTTATACGCTACTAAAAAGTAGGCATAGCCAAAGCTAAATAATACAACTCAAAAAGAATATTAAAACAAGATTTAAATATACTCTCTGCATTTTTTAATGCGTGTTTTCAGAAGGAATATAATTAAAAGTTTAATTATATTCAAAAGGAACAAGAGCTCTAAAAGTTGCGAAAGGTAAAAACTTCAAAAAGAAAATAGGGAATATTATAAAATAATAACAAAAAAACTCAAAGAATAATGAAGATCAATAAATAAACTGAGGTAATCAACATAGAAATCAAAAGAAGAATTTGGCTATATTGCTATAAGTAAAAGAAGTAGATTTAGTAGTAAGAACAAGTTACTGTAATAAGCTGATAAACGCAACTGCCAAAGCTTTTACACAAACAGGTTAAACCTTATCAAAACCATTATATCGATTTTTCATCGAGCAGTAAGAATATTTAAAAAGAAAAATTCAACAATAAAAAGCTTGAGCAAAATGAGAAGAATAATGCTCTACAAAAAAATCAAAAAGAAGAAAGACTCTTTTAGTTCTCTAACACAATTTTCGAAGAAAATACTAGAAAACTACTTTTTGATTAAGGTGAAAGAGTACAGAAAATGCTAATAACATAAAAGGAGCAGTATAAAAAAACACATCAAATAAATATAGATTAAAGTTTTTTATAAAAATAAAATGAAAAAGTTAAGCTTAGGATCAGAAATAGCTAGGAATACAATGTTCAACTTAGTAAGTTTTTCAATTATAAAAGTATCAGTTTGAAAATTAGCTTAGCAAATAAGCATTAATAGAATAAGAACTTTAGCAAAGTTCTTATTCTATTATAAATCACAAGTAAAGGTTCAAAGCAAGAACAAAATTTGAGAATTCAGTGATAATGCCCTTATCAACACTCTTTAAAGTAAAAGAAGTAAACAACAAGTTTATAAAAGAATAATCCGCTTTTAACAGTTTAAAAAAATGTTTGATCAATATAACTATGATACTTGATTTATCGAGTATTATAATAATATAGTAGCTACGTTAATTTTGGTGCACACAACCTTGAAAGATCCCAGTACAATACTTAGATCATTAAGTAGTAAGCTAATAAATGGAGTTCAAAGTGTATAATATACAAGAAACCGAAAATTTAAAATTTGACGCTGAAATAGAAAAAGTACTAAATATAGTAATTAATTCACTCTATACCAATAAAGGAATTTTTCTACGTGAACTGATATCAAATGCATCAGATGCATGTGACAAATTACGCTATGAGTCCCAATTAGACCCTAATTTACTAGATTCAAGTGACGAGTTAAAAATTACCATTAGTAGCAATAAAGATAAGAATGAGCTATATATAACAGACAATGGTATTGGAATGAACCGGCAGGATTTAATAGATAACCTCGGCAGAATTGCTAGCTCTGGTACACAAAAATTCCTGGAAGCGATCAAAAGTAGCAAAGATTCGAACCAAACTGTAGAGTTAATTGGAAAATTTGGTGTGGGTTTTTACTCAAGTTTCATGGTTGCCTCAGAGGTAATAGTTGAATCTCAAAAGGCGGGAGAAAAGGAATCTTGGATCTGGAAATCAAAGGGAGATGGAAGATATTCAATCAGCAAATTAGGTAATCAAATTGCTCGTGGAACTAAAATTACCCTAGTTATATGTCCTGAAGAGAGCGAGTTTTTAGAAAAGTTTCGTATTGCAAACATTGTTACTACTTACTCGGATCACATAAATTTTCCTGTTGAGTTCATAGATGAAGAGGGAAAAAGTGAAAAATTAAACAGTAAAGCTGCAATTTGGACTAAACCAAAAAATGATGTTACTCAAGAAGAGCACAACGATTTCTTTCATAGTGTTGCGCATGTTGGTGGTGAGCCTTGGATGATATTACATAATAAAAATGAAGGAGCAATAGAATATACAAACTTGCTTTATATCCCCTCTATTAAACCTTTTGATTTATTCCACCCAGACAGACGTTGCTCTGTAAAGCTATATGTAAATAAAGTATTTATTACTGAAGATAATGTACAGATTATACCACAGTATTTAAGATTTTTAAAAGGAATTGTTGATTCTCCAGATTTACCTCTCAACATTAGCAGAGAAACACTGCAGAATAATCGCGTTGTTGAGCAAATTAGAAAATCTCTCACTAAACGAGTGATATCTGAACTTAGTAAAAAGGCAAAAGAAAATTTAGAGGAATATACAAAATTTTGGACCAATTTTGGTGCGGTATTAAAAGAAGGCCTTTGTGAAGCTATGCTAACTGATGAGAGAGAAGCACTGCTCTCAATCTGCAGATTTCACAGCACAGGTAACGATAAATTAGTCAGCATTGATGACTACATAAGCAGAATGAAGCCTGAGCAAGAGCATGTTTACTACCTCACGGGAAATAGCCTGGATTCTGTAAAATATAGTCCACAACTTGAAGGATTTATCAGTAAAGAATTAGAAGTTCTTCTGTTTATTGATCCAGTAGATGATTTCTGGACTAGTGTAGTGCATGAATACAAAGATCAAAAATTTAAGTCCGTAACTCGCGCTGACGTAGATCTGGAAAAGTTTTCTCCGAAAAAAAAAGATGAAGAAAGCAAGTCAGATGAAAAAAGGAGTGAAGAAAATGCAGATTCTATATTACAATATTTCACCAAAGTTCTTAGTAACTCAGTAAAAAGCGTAAAAATTTCTAAAAAATTAACTGATAGTCCTGTATGTTTAGCAATCGATGAGGGTGCTATGGATCTTAGAATGGAGCGTTTTCTGCGTGAACAAAAACAACTGAATTACCGTACGCCAAAGGTGCTTGAAATCAACACTAAGCATCCAGTAATAAAAAGTATCATGAAATCTCACGCTGAAAGCGGTGAAAGCCAAACATTAGAAGACATGGTTCACTTATTATTCTATCAAGCCTGCATTATAGAAGGCGAAGAAATGGACAATGCAAACTTGTTTGCTAAGAAACTGAACAATTTACTCAACAAGATTCCCATTTAGCACTACATATTAGCTTGCATTATTTCAATATGAAAGAAACACATGACATAGGATTTACTTGATTAGCAGCTCACGTTACATAAAAATCCCGAAAGAGGAAATAACAGCAAGAACAAAAACAATTTTTAAACATGGATGCTAAAAAAGAATTTCAAATTTTAAGAAAGTAAAAATCAAAAAGCAATAAAAGTTAAAGAGCATCGTCATTCCCGGACTCTGGCATTGAAGGAAAATAAAGAGGCTTAAATTTTAGATAGTAAGAGTTAAGAGACATCAATTATTTCCAAAAATAAACTTGAAGACTTCTTAATGTAGTGACTTTAAGATGATAGATACCCTGAAGTTGTTATGGTTAGCAACTTAACGAAGTGCAAGCTACAGGATTTAATGAATAGAAATTATTAGAAACATGTAATTCCATAAAATAAGCTGTGGTGATACCAATAAAAAGTTAGGTAGCAGACATAGAAAATCAAAGTTGACCTCATTAATAAAGGTTTCACTTTTTATTGCAACAAGAGAAATAGAAGGTGTGATAGCTTTGTCTTTACAAAAAAAAATAAAGAAACGACTATAGCCCATTGTAGTACTAAACACCTTTACGATAATATGATAACTGATGTAAATGCCGCAATTTTATTTTAGAATTTTTACTTAAAGGCAAAAAAATGCATGCCAGTGTTCTCTGCAATATATTTTATGATTCGTTGCCTAGCCTTGATAAAATACTGAAACAAGTAATTCCATAATAGATCATCAGCTTCAGAATAAACTTCTATATGTATAAGATGTAAAACATGAAAACTTTCAATCAAACAATAACACTTAGGTACTATAACTTCCCTTATCAGAAAGTTATAGTACCTTACACTATACAGCTATTATAAAGCTTTCACTGCATTTCTATTATGCTTTTCTAAATGCCACTCTAAATACGGAACAACGTTACTTTACAAAGAAAAATGAAGTTTTTAATAAGTGAAGATCAACAAATCTAAAAGGTAATAACAAACTTTGCGATCCATAATGCTTCTAGCAAAATACTATGGTTTTAGTTTAGAAAATTATTTAATAATCCCTCCATAGAGGACAAATATTAATAAAGGAGACAAAAAAAGCACAAACCTAATGTTCATAATATTACTTCTCCTATTAGCAATTTCTATCTTAATAAAAATAATATATGGTTAAATTAGTTACGTGATAAAATTAAAAAACGCACCTAATTAGAAGCACAAAATTTAACCGACGCTAAAGACCATGTTTCTAGTAGCAGAAAACATTATTAACAACTTAGTAGATGAATGACTTATATACTTTAAAATAAACACGAAATAAGCAATAAAAAACAAAATCTAAAAGTGCCATCAGTCGCCAGCTGGAAAAAATACTGTGGACAACAGAAAAAATATTATGAATAATGTAGAGGTTTCAATACAGAAGCCTATTAGCAATAATTACAAGGGGGTGAAATGTGTAAAAGCAAAAAGAAAAAAAACCATAACAGCAAACCACCTAATGCCCAAGAGCAACAAGAAGTTCTTGAAACCCAAGTTCCAGAACAAATAGCTATTGCTCAAAGCGAAGGAGTTTCTTCAAGCACACAGAAGTCTCAAAGTGAATGTATCAACATCTCACCAGTTGTTAATGATACCAAGAAAAAACAAGTCCCTAATCAACTTACTGAACAGACAACATCACAAATAAAAGGTGAGCTAGAGCTTGAAAGTAAAGATAGTCAAGCAGATTCATCGTTACATCTACTAGAGAGTTCTACGAATAGTGATCGTAGTCACAGCAGCAGTTCTTTCAGTGCAGTCGATGTGTCAAGTGATAACGGTGGTTCCCCATTTGAGAGTATAGATAAAGGTGAAAATGTTTCTATTCCTGAAAGGAGTAGTTCAAAAGGCCCACAAACAAAAAAACAGAGCCAAGATCAATATCGCTTGTATCAGAGTCAGCATAGACACCCTCTGGTAACTAACAAAAAATCTAAACAAACGAATAACACTATTCTACAGGATACAAAAAATAATAATCTGCACTTCATAGCTGCATCCGTATTAACAACAGCTGTGGTTGCCCTAGGAGTAGCTACTGCAGTTCACTTAGAGATATCAGTAGTAGGAATAGTAGTTGGAGCTTGCTGTTTAGCTGCCGCTGCAATTATATACTATTATATGCCTAAAAGCTTAATTGAGAACAGTAAAGTCGAAGGGGTTGATATAAAGAAAAAGCCTACTGTTGCACTGTAAATAAATATAGTAGTCTACCATTAAATAATTTATTATAATTTTATTAGCTATTAATAGATAAAAACTTGGTAGACTACGAAGGGATATTTTTAAGCAAAATCAAAGATATAAAAGAGGAAGGGCGATACCGTGAATTCATGCACTTTGCGTCATTGCCTGGTAGATTTCCTTATGTTATGGATTACGAAAGAAATAGGGAAGTAATTGTCTGGTGCAGCAACAATTATTTAGGAATGTCACAAAATGAAAGCGTAATTGCTGCTATCCAAAATTCACCAGTTGGAGCAGGAGGAACAAGAAATATATCCGGTACAACAAAAGAGGTCGTTGAACTTGAGAAATCTCTAGCTTGCTTGCATAATAAAAAAGCTGCTTTAACTTTTGCTTGTGGCTACCTTGCTAACCAGACAACACTTAGCACTTTATCGTCCGTTATTCCTGACGTAGTATTTTTTTCAGACGAGAAAAACCATTCTTCGATGATAGAAGGTATCAAATCAGGAAAAAGACCGAAATACATATTCAAGCACAATAACGTTGATCACTTAGAACAGTTGTTAAAGTCTGTAGACGAGAAAACACCAAAGATAATAGCATTTGAATCTATATACTCAATGGATGGTGATATAGCACCATTGAGAGAAATATGTGATTTGGCAGAGAAACATAATGCAATTACTTACTTAGATGAGGTACACGCAGTTGGCATGTACGGTTCACATGGTGGTGGAATCGCAGAAAGGGAAGGTCTAACGGATAGAGTAACTATTATTCAAGGCACACTATCAAAAGCTTTTGGAGTGATGGGCGGATATATAGCATCTTCAAAAAGCTTAATAGATGTAATAAGAAGTTCTGCCCCAGGATTTATTTTCACCACTGCTATTTCGCCTGTTTTAGCAGCAGCAGCAAAAGCAAGCGTTGATTATCTAAAATCAAGTAATATTGAAAGAGAGAAACAAAAACAAGTCGTTGAAAAAGTAAAAAACTCACTAAAAAATGCAAGGATCAACCTTATCCCAACAAAAACTCATATAATTCCAATAATAATTGGTAATCCAGAGTTATCCAAAAGGGCATCAAGGTTACTATTTGATGAACATGGAATATATGTTCAACACATAAATTACCCTACAGTTCCAAGAGGAACTGAACGCTTTCGTATCACCCCTACACCTTACCACACCGATGAAATGATGGAACATTTAACAGAGTCCCTTGTAAAAGTTTTTGAAAAGCTATCTATTCCTACAGCCTACTTATGCTAGCCTAATATTGCCTGCAACAATTAACCCATTATCCTCTACTAGCCTTCCACCACTTTCTTGAAGAAAAAGTTTACCAAGCAAAGTTTTATATTTATTAACTCCAGAGTAAACTATTCCTTTGTGTCTTCCTGCAGCAAGATATACAAAACCTAAAACTGTCGAACCAATGGAACGCACATTACTGTTATCTGGTAGTAACCTATCTAATAAATTACCGCTTACATCTATCAATCCCCCATCACGACTTTTCATCCGCATCCTTATATGACGAAATCTAGAATCTTCAAGAAAAGCACCTCTCCTCTCTTCTGCCCAGAAAGTTTCTCTAAGAGCAGGAACATCAACTACAGCTGCCACAACTTTGTTCTTATAAATTAGACAGACCGATACTGTAAAATAAACTATACAGCTAAAAAAATTCTCCTTACTTTCTATAGGCATAATAAACCAAGTATAAGTATCATCTTTTACTTCTTGATCAACATCATCTTCAAAAAGAAAACTATATCCTTGTCTATAATTATGCAAGCAACCGCATATGGCTTGCTTGGATTTCGAGTAAGTTTTGCTAATAAAATCGCTTGATTTAATATTAGAAATTTGCAATTCATTAAAATCACGCATCAGTTGTTTAGAAGCACCTCGGACAGAATCAAGCATCACATTAACTCGCGGTGAAGAAGTAGACATCTTTCTCTATCCTTTTGCCCTTTCATAATAGCTATCGTCAGGAGTATATACTACAACTTTATCTTCTTCTCTTATAAATTGAGGTACGCTAATACGCATTCCATTTTCTAAAACTGCAGGCTTATAAGAAGAAGTAATAGTCTGTTTTTTAATAACAGATTCTGTCTCTCTTACAGTCAACGTAACATAATCAGGTACACGTGTAGAAACTATTCTATCTTGGTAAGTTATAACTTTAATTTTTATGTTATTCTGTAGATAAATCTTCTTTTCTCCCAATAAACTTAAGTTTAGAGTAACTTGCTCATAATTACTTGGATGCATAAGATACACAATATCTCCTTCAGTAAATAAATAAACATACTCCTCTTCATCTAAAATTGCCCTTCTGATTGGGGCATCAGAGCGAAACCTCTCATAGTATTTTGCTCCAGTTTTGATATTCTTCATTTCAGCCTGTATGTATGCACCACCTTTACCAGGCTGAGTATGCATTATACTTACAACCAAAAACAACCCATCATTATGCTCTAATATCTGACCTGGCCTAACATCATTAGCTCTTTCTGCCATAATTCCATTCCTAGTTGGTTTTATAATTATAAATGGCTTTTGATTAAAGATCAAACCCTTTTACTAATCAATAAATTCTGGCATATTGAGGATTATATACTCTTCTTTTACGTTTATATGCGAAAATATTTCTTTAGTAAAAGGTAGCATAATGCTCTTTTTTGTATCAGTGACCGAAATTTTCAATATATCTCCTGAACCAAAATTACATATAGATTTTACATATCCATACAGTTTATTATTTTCTAACCTTACTTTCATACCCACAAGGTCACTTTGATAGAATTCGTTCTTATCACTTAATTCTGGCAGCTTGTCTTTTTCTATATATAATTTCTTATTTCTCAAAAGCTCTGCTTTGTTACGAGAATTTACTCCATCTATTGTAGCTATTACCAAGCTCTCATCTACTATAGACATTAAGTCTATTTCATAATTCTCATCACCACTTGTTAGCTTACCGTACAAGGAGATATTCTCAGGCTTTTCAGTAAAAGTTTTTATTTTAATAGCCCCATTAACTCCATGAGGAGAAATAATTACTCCCAAGCATATTAGATTGCTACTCATATTAATATAAGCCAAAAGATTCCTTAGATAAATAACCGTTTAATAAACTTAACGCTACTACTACCATCAATTTTCTTTTTAGTAATACTGAGTAGAGACAAAATTCTCATAACTCTACCAGTGCTACCTCAACAGTAAATAACTAACAATAACCCAGCTTTTTATAAACTTCAGGTTATTCATTTCCATTTTATCCAAAACATTAAATACCTTCCCTTACTTCCCCTATCACAGAAATTTATTTGCTAGGTTCTCTAATTAATTTTTTAGGAATTTATTCATTATCTTAACATTCACCCCCATCCTTTTACTCATACAACAACTTATACCGTGAGAAATTGCCTTCTCTGCGCTCCTAGTATTGAGCTTTATATTATTATGGTACCAACCAACGCAAGGATTTAACAACTCAGAATTTTTTGTCTATCGTTTGTAGACAAGTTTAAAAAAACTCCTTCCATACTTCCATAAAAGGAACCACAAAATGTTAAAATTCTATGACGGTTTTTATTACCTTTTCCACCTTGATAAACCTTAGCAATCTTAAGCCCACTCTACTGTCACAGCCTAGAATTCGCAAAAAACACGGCACTAACAAAGCTGTTATTTATTAATTTTTTATAAAAACTAGTACAAGTATACTATAAATATTCGTCACACACCATCATCTTTCTTTTTATAACTTAAGAGTATGATTAATCTTGAGTTAGAGCAATCTAAATTATTAACAGCTATTCCAAGAAAAAATCTATGTAGTACTTATTACCAACGTCGCACAAGTAAATACTCTTACTATGGAAAAAACTGACATTAATAGAAGATAAACTAACAAGATAAGAGAAATTTTCATAAAAATATGGTATACTGAGTTTTAATTAATAACACAAAAGCTACTACAATGAGAAGGACATGTATAAGCTAAGCAAATCAACAAAGTTACTGTATATTTCCAAAATTTTTGTGGTTCTATTGAATAACATTATATTTCAATTATTCATTAAGAAGCATATTTTTCTTTGTAACCCAAGTATAGACTTAAAAATGTGCTGGAAGCAGTACAATAAGAAATTATTATTATTCATAATAGAAAAGCATCACGTTAAATACAAAAACTTTAAGGTTATATAAATTAACTGATAAAGCTATATATGCTGTATTATCACAATAAGTTAGCAAAGTGAAAAGCCTTTAAGGTTAATATTATATAGTTAAAATAGCAAGATAATATTTAGCAATCTTAACATTCAAGATTATAAGGTAAACAGTTACTCACAAACGATAAAATTAATAAACCACTAAACAACTAAGAAGTATTTTATACTATAGAAAATAAATCAATCCCTCATTTTTTCTATACTTCATAAAGGTAACACTAAAATGCCACTTTTTAACAGCCTGTTTTTTAATTTTTTCAGCCTTATCATTAGTAATTCCAATACTAACAATACTTTATTCACACTTTTTCAATATCTAGATGCTAGTTAAGTAGCATAAAACGAACACTGAGTTGCAATAGATAAAAAGAGAAATCAGAGTAAGAAAACACAAATAAGCTAAAGTTTTTGCAAGTGTTATACATGAGCTGTATACACTTCTTCATTTTTATCATTAGATTCGCAGAGTTAATCAAAAATTAAACTTTATGTTTTATTGATCACTTTTGACACAAGAAATATATAAACGATATATAATACAGGATATATTTACTTGCTTTAATTAACAATGTGCTCAACTTTACGAAAGCTGAATTAAGTAACTTAACAGTAAAAAAGTAAAACTTAACCTAATAAAGTAATGGTTCATACTTTAATATGCTATCACCTCAATTAAAAGAAACAGAAATGAATTAAAAAGAGTTGCATAATAAACAACTGTTAGTTATTGCAGATCATAAAAGTATAACATAAGTTATAATTAATTTATTACCAAATTTAATTAAATTTACTCCTAAAGATAGTTTAATAAGAATGGCAACTAAAAAAAGTTATATCCGTTTCTATCCAAGCAGACTCAAGATATAGAAACGAAGGTACAGGAATTGGGCTTACCACCTAGCAAAAAACTAGTAGAGTTAATAGTAGAACTTTTTTACTATTAACTAAAAGCGAAGCAAAATTTGGACTACCATGACGTTAAATTTCTTTTATGAAAAAGAAATATATGAAAATCCAATTGACTTTTACCTAGAATTCTTGAAACTCTGAGTATAATATACTACCATAGGTACCATTAAAGGAGCGCAAAATATAGAATTAGCAGTAGGAAATAATGCACCAAATTTTAGCTTACCAACAGATTCTGGTGAAAATCTATCACTGGTTGCTTTTTTTAATAAAAGAAATGTAGTCCTCTATTTCTACCCTAAAGATGACACTCCAGGTTGTACTATAGAAGCAAAAGATTTTAGAGATAAAATAAAAGATTTTTCCTCTTTTGATACAGTGATAATTGGTGTATCAAAAGATAGTGTTAAATGCCATGCAAATTTCAAAGCAAAATATTCACTACCATTCTATTTAGTTTCTGATGAAAATGTTAGAATATTAGAAAAGTATGGTGTTTGGACAGAAAAGAGTATATTTGGCAAAAAGTATATGGGGATAGAACGCACCACTTTTTTAATAAATAAAAAGGGTAAAATAGTAAAAATCTGGAAAAACGTAAAAGTTAGCGGGCATGTTAATGAAGTTCTAGAGGAAGTTAAAAAAATATAAATAAAAAAACCATTTTTAAATTAATGGTTATTCATTGTTACATAAAAAGCTAAAATTATATAATCTCCGTAACCATTTAAGCTTTAGGCTGAACTTAAGTTACAACTTAGTTATTATCTTTAAAAAAATGGTATTGGCAAAACTAACATACTTAAAGCAATGAAATAAAAAAGAAAAAGCCAGTAAGGTGCAAAATAGATTCAGCAATAAAAACTTGGCAGTATACACTATAGACTTTTTAATGAGTGAATTTTAACTCAATTGATATCACAAAAAATTCTAATAAGAAATTAATATAAATTAATGGAAAAATACAATCAAGTTATTCATCCCTTTATAGAATATCCAACAAAATATGGCTAATTCCACAAATAGATTATATTTCTCTCAATCTTCCAAGTAATAGACTAAAATTCTTGGATCTTATGGTTTAATCATTCGAAGAAAACCACATTTGTTGTCACACGAAATACAAGAAAGATCATCAAAAAATTTCCAGCGTTTCAGCCACTCTTTGTTTAGATTATATCACTTAAATGCAGCAGAGAGCTTTATTAACAATTAATGTTAAGCAGCAAAAGCAATAATTTCCAAGTTCAATTTCTATTGCCTCAACTCCTTTTTCACCTAGGGCAATACAGCAATTGACCTTTCCCTTTTGAATATGATCTATACTCGTGTAAACACAGCACATGATAATGCTGCATCATAGCCGCTCTTGCTACAGTACTTGAATAGCACAAGAATAGAGCCCTGACTTTTTAGTTGAATAAATAGCACTATTATTTCAGATATTACTGGTAAATAAACACAACATAATATACTTTTTAGCTCAGAAAGAGAAGGTATCTGAGTGAAGCCTTTTATAGTATAGGCTACAACCATCACAAAAAAAATTACTTTTCTTTCTGCATTGAGACTGCTTACTAAAGTTTGATGAACTAGCTGCTATATGCTTTCTAAAAGCGTTTCACTCAAAGCTTAGATGGACATCAGTATAGATTATCCACAAGGTGAAATCATCACCACTTACCAGTTAATGTTTCTCTAACCGACATTACAATTCTATATTCTTTCTACATTAGCTAAAATTTACATTTAGTACTTTAGCTCTTTGTAGTTAATTTTACTTCTGAAAAATTATCCTCTATATCTACCAAATTGTAATTATACACTAAGTATAAAACTAGCACTTTTCGCTGAATAGCTGAGAGCAATTGCAACTATTTTCTTATAGTTAGCTGATTTTTTAGTACACTCTAATGTAGGCTATGCAATACTTATACATACAATACAAGTCTTCCTTTGCAAAGATGGGTATCTCCTAAACAGCGGACACTAGGATCTAGGAAACTTAATTTTAACCAAGTAACCATATAATAAAGACCAAATTTTAGTGCCACATATTTAAATACTACTTTCTTACCATAACTTACAGATTACTTTATGTTTAATAAAACTACCAAATAAAAAAGATATAAAGAAAAAATCACATAGTAAATTTATCCTCCCTAACTCTTATAAATTGGCACTCTGTGTTGTCTTAAATACCCTATGAAAACTGGTGTATTATATAAGAGGCTTCCCCTTTTGACTTTATTAAAATAAATAGAATCATAAAAAAAATCATCCAAATTTGATAACTTCAGAGCAATAGTACCAAGTAAAAATACAATGTTTTATATACAAATGTAATAAAAAGATTACCAAGATAAAAAAACATATATCTCTAAATTCAATGTGGCAAGAGATAGTTGAGGATTTGAATAATATTATAGGGAATTAACAACTCCTTACTCGGGTAAGAAACGGTCAAATAAACAAAGAACCATTTCTTTCTAGAAAAGACTATATAAAAACAGTATTTGTTATATCAAGACCAAAATAAAAAAAGCCAATAATTTATGTGCTTTACCCAACTGTATCCCTCCAAAAGAACTCTTCTCTGTAACTTAATCAACTTATTATAGCTAATATATCTCTACTAAGAGAGATAAGCATTTTGGAGTGATAGAATTCATAGTGCACAATACTAAGAAATACTACTATTACAATGCCACTCCTGTGTTAGAGCTATCTGATTTTGTCACGTTTCAAACAGCAGGTGAACTATTATAGCAATAGCATACAAGCAGTCCTAAAATAAGATTAAATAGTGTACTAGTAGAAAGTGGTAGCAGAATCAAGTAGTCTATCACCTAGGTAAAGTAAGTAGTAAGGGATCAAAGTCTAAAAGTATAGTGGCGCTCACTTTAAGATAGCAATAATGTATCAGAATATACCTTAATTATAGGTTTAATACTTGATATATAGATCACTAACTAACAGGAAAATTATTTTACTTCTATGATTTTCATGTTAAAATCCATTTTCTGGGTGAAATAAGTAGCTGCTGTTGTGTAATAAATACAGCAGAGGAAAGTCCGGGCTCCAAGGGAAAATAGTGACGGGTAATACCCGCCGGGGGTAACTCCAGTTTAGGGCTACAGAAAATTACCGCCTAAGTACTTTCAGGTAAGGGTGAAAAGGTGTGGTAAGAGCATACCATACCAATGGCAACATTGGTAGTTGAGTAACCAACACTAGGAGCAAGATTAAATAAGAGTAGGTCTTATGCTTTTCCTCATGTCTACTCGGGTAAATCGCATGCAGTAAATGGTAACATTTACTCCAGATAAATAGCTACATAAACAGAACTCGGCTTATATTTCACCTAGGCATTCATATAAGTATCAGTACAATAGCCTATGTATAAGCATTTTATGCACCGTCCTTCACTTGTTCTGCTTGATAGCCACCATTATTCTCTCCTACATTAACGTTAGAATATTCCTCATCATCAAGATATTCTTTCAGGACATATCCTCTGCCCCAAACAGTTTCTATATGGCTTTTCCCATCATTTGCACTCTCAAGTTTCTTACGTAACTTACACATAAAGACATCAACTATCTTATTATCTGAAGGTTCATCTAAACCATTATAGAGATGGTTTAAAAACATTTCTTTTGTTAATACAGTACCTTTACGCAACGCTAGTAATTCTATCATAGAATATTCTTTATTAGTTAGGTGAACTGCTCTACCTTTTACTTCAACAACCCTATGATCAAAATTAATATTTATATTACCAATCTTTATCACCGATTCAGGATGGCCTTTAGTACGACGAACTATTGCCTTTATTCGAGCAAGCAGCTCACTCTTATGGAATGGTTTAGTTAAGTAATCATCAGCACCGTACCCTAGTCCTTTAGCTTTTTGATTAACAGCAGATATGCACGAAAGTATTAAGACAGGAACTTTAATTTTTGCACTTCTTAACCTTAATAATATATCGTATCCATCAATATCACCTGGTAAGTGTATATCTAGAATAACTAGGTCGTAATGATCCCCATTCGAGGAAACCATATTATTATTGTAGTCTTGTGCAGAAGTCACAACATCACAAAAGTGTCCATCAGAAGTTAAAGCGTTAACTACAGTCTTTGCACTTACTTGATCATCTTCAATTAACAATATACGCATATTTCATACCCCGTAAGTAATTTATAATTTTAGCAATATATATATAACTAAGGAAAGTAACAAATCAAACTTTTATTAACAAATTGTCAAAACTACTATAATGGACATACCATTCCAAAATCATATAAACAGATCTAAAATATACATAATAGATATACTATATATCATAAAAATAACATTATTTTCAGTAAATATTGAATTAAAGACATCATCATAAAAGAGCACTTAAGTTAATAAATATTTAATTATTTTACATATCTATGTCATATTTTAATTTACTTATCACACCATTCTAAAGTAGAATAATAATTTTTAGGAGCATTGTGTGACAATATCAATTTTAGGCGCTGGTGCATGGGGTACAGCAATTGCAATTTCACTGAGTGATAAACAGAATGTAGTCCTGTGGGCCCGTAGCAGAACTACATTTGAATTAATCAATAAAGTAAGAGAAAGCGATAAGTTACCTGGTTATCGAATTTCTGACAATGTGTTAGTAAAGTCAACCATTGAAGAAACAATTAATGCTTCAGCAATAATCTTCGCTGTTCCTGTTCAGTCTCTAAGGCAGGTATGCCAGCAGTTATATAATTGTGGATTGCAGAAAGATGTAGCAATGATTTTAGCTTGTAAAGGAATAGAAAGATCAACATTAAAATTACCAAGTGAAATAGTAAATGAAGTTTTACCTAACAACCCTGTTGCTATTTTTTCAGGTCCTAGCTTTGCGATGGAAGTCGCAAAAAAACTGCCTTATTCAATGGTTCTTGCATGTCAAAACTATACACTAGGCTCAAAGTTGATGTCAGAACTACATCAAGAAAATATCAAGTTACATTTTAGTAGTGATGTTATAGGGGTGCAAATTTGTGCAGCACTAAAGAACGTTTTTGCTATAGCATGTGGAGTTATTCTGGGCAAGAAACTCGGCTACAATACCCACGCAGCATTAATAACAAAAAGTATGAATGAAATCAAAACTTTTTATTTAGCAAAAATCAATAACAATAACATAGACATAGACACATTACTTGGACCAGCATGTTTAGGCGATCTAATTATGACATGCACATCCTTAAATTCAAGAAACTTATCTCTTGGATCTAAAATAGGTAGTAGTAATAATAGTTTTAACATTCAGCAAATTTTGTCAGAAGGAAAATTAGTGACTGAAGGTTTTAGTACTGCTCAATCCGTATTTTATTTAGCAGAAAAGCTAAAAATAAAAATGTCTATATGTGAAGCGGTTTATAGATTATTATACGAAAATGCTCCTATAGAGGATACCGTTTCCGTTTTTTTAAGTTAATCTTTTACTTTAGTGTATTATGAAAATTTTTTACAAACTGATATCAACATGGTGGCTATCTGGCACAATAAAGAAAATGCCAGGTACTGTAGGCAGCTTAGCTTCTTACCCAGTTGTTCCTATAGTACTAAGTAATAGAACTCTAGGTGCAACAACTATTCTTTTCTTATTTTTAATTGGATTATGGTCAATAAGTAACTATACAAAACATTACCAGACCCTACATGATCCAAAAGAGGTAGTAATTGACGAAGTAGTTGGCCAATTATTAACAATATTTTTAATTTCGGTACCGCTAAACCAAGAAGTGAATAGCCTTTTATTAATGTTATGCTTTTTTTCTTTTAGGTTTTTTGATATAATAAAAATATGGCCTATAAATTTGATTAATAAAAACATCAAGTGTCCTCTAGGCGTTATGCTAGATGATATTATAGCCGCAATCTTAGCTTGTGTTCTTATAGAGGCTTTTTATTATTCATTATCTGTGTATGCAGGATAAGGAAATCTACTATTCAAGCCTAGTTACTCAAAATCTAAAGGATTACATACTGCACACAGCAAACTTATCTCAGTGGGAAGTGCATAATGAATTTGATAACATCGGGTTTACAATAAATGGAACTAAGGAATCATTATTCAACTTTGTGTTCTGTGGAGATCAATGTACTAAACTTTCTATACAAAAAACTCTAGATTATCTTAGAACAAGAAACATAGAAGCAACATGGGTAATGAATTCACATATAAGGGCAAAAAATATTTTAGAAAATAGTGAAATAAAACACGTTAGTACACCGAAAAAAGTTTTACTTAATATGAAAAATTATCTCCTATCTGCTGACGTTGTTCCAAATTTAAGGTTAAACATCGTAAACAATAGCAACCTCTTGGAACAGTTAGATTTATGTACCTCTAGAATTTTTCATCATAATGTTGGAATTGTCAGTACATTTTTTCGCGGATTACCAAACTACGATGATAAAAACTCAGGATTAAAGTTCTTCCTTGTAACACTAAATAACGAAGTTGTCGGAACATGCGGTTTTTATATTCAAGATAGCGTAGCCGGTTTCTACAGTGATGGAGTTTTACCAATTCATAGAAATCGTGGAATAGGCACCCAAATGGTTTTAGAAAGAATCAAAATAATCCAGCAGCTTAAATGCAAATATGTAGTAGCACATTGTATGAAACCTTCTGTTAACCTCTATAAAAGATTAGGCTTTCAGATATTAGGCAATCTTTACTTGTATACTTCTTCAGCGTAACTTATACATGCCTTTATTGAGCAGTTACAAATTTTTACGTCCATTTTAAAAGTACTATGTTTTTTTTGTACGAAGTAGTTTTATTATTAATTTTAATACTATTTTTTCTCTCTTATTCCAAATTGAAAGTAGATAATAGAATTAAGAGCCTACAGCATCAAAATATCATAATAAATAATCTAATTGATACTATAGACGATGGTTTTTATATCTGGGATGCAAAAAAACGCATAGAAAAATTCTCTCCTAATTTGCTGATTTTGCTCAATACCGTTTTTTATTCATTCAATGAGTTCGTAAATTTTTTCGAGCAATCAGAAAGTCTAATTAAAAATTTTACTGAGGCAAAAAAAATAAATAAATCCTTCACTTTAGATTTAAAGTCAAAAGATGGTGAGGTTTACTGTATATGCTATGGCAGAAGCATAGTAGATGATTCTAATACTGTGATCGGAGTACTCCTATGGATAAGAAATATCTCAGACTATAAGATACAAGCTACTGAACTTGAGCTAGAAAACAATAAACTTAAACAAAAAATAGAGAGCTATAGAAACATTTTCAACTCTCTACCATTTCCAATACTCAAATATAATGAAAACAAAAAGGTAAAGTTTTACAATTTTTTTTATGATAAATATATAAATAGCTCCCAAAGATTGGCTGTTCCTAACAGCACTCAAAGCACAAAATCAGGAAAACATGTAATAACTTACAAAAATGAGCGCAAAATTTTTGATTTCATTAAAATTCCAATACGAAATTCCAGCAGCATAATAGTGTATGGAAAAGATATTAGTGATACAGAGGAGTTACATGTCAAACTAGATAGCTACTTAGCCGCACAGAAAAATTTACTCGAGGAGCTACCAATTGCTATCACGATATATGGCAAAAATCAAAAACTAAAGTTTTTTAACAATGCTTTTGTAAAAACCTTTCAATTTGACACAAAGCTCTTGGCATCTTATCCCACTTATCACGAAGTCATGTTTCACTTATTTGAATCCAAAAAACTTTTAAAACAAGAGGATTTTAAAACCATTAGTAGCCAAAGGCACGAGTTATTCAAAAAATTACTTGTGCCATATAATAGTACAATCCACTTCACAAATGGAAAAGCATTTAGAATATTAATAATACCTTATGCTTCAGAAGGTCTACTTTTCTCATACGAGGAGTGCAAGAGGTACCATTCAAACTCCTCCCCTCTCTAGCATAAGCTGCTTTATTTTTACTATTGCTCTTGCTGGATTAAGCCCTTTAGGACAGGTTTTCGTACAACTCATTATTGTATGACAGCAATATAACCTAAATGGATCACTTAAGGCATCAAGCCTCTCATTTGTCTTACCATCACGGCTATCAACAATCCACCTGTAAGCCTGCAATAGTATTGCTGGCCCTAAAAATTTATCACTGTTCCACCAGTAATTCGGACAACTAGTTGAACAACAGGCACATAATATACAATCAGAAAGTCCATCAAGTTTTCTTCTATCTTTAGGAGATTGTGAATATTCTTTGTTCGGTAATTCAGGCTTATCTGCTTGTAACCAAGGGTTAATCGACTTATATTGCTCATAAAATTGGCTCAGGTCAGAAACTAGGTCTTTTATTACATACATGTGAGGCAATGGATATACTTTCACATCACCTTTTATATCAGATATAGACTTAATACATGCAAGAGTATTGGTTCCACCAATATTCATAGCACAAGATCCACATATTCCTTCTCTGCAAGAACGCCTAAAAGTTAAGGTCGAATCTACTTCATTTTTTATCTTTATTAACGCATCAAGCACCATAGAGCCACAATCATCCATATCAATAAAAAATGTGTCTATCCTAGGATTTTCT
The DNA here is from genome assembly GCF_013365455.1 of Wolbachia endosymbiont of Dirofilaria (Dirofilaria) immitis. GTDB lineage: Bacteria > Pseudomonadota > Alphaproteobacteria > Rickettsiales > Anaplasmataceae > Wolbachia. The sequence continues at coordinate 94,267 of NZ_CP046578.1, read as the reverse complement.
CCGTCATCAGCTGACCAACGGTAAATTTGAAATCTTCTAACGTTTTTTGCCCTAGCAGGAGCAGGATAAACTTTACCCTTTCTATTAACTTTAGAATTCTTTGGTAAAGAAAACTGGACCATACATTTACCTTTTATTGTTTATAGCTAAAAATATCCTTTATTTTGTAAATAACATATTTTACCATTACCTACTATACTTTTGTTAAATCTCCTTCTAAATCAGACAAGTAATTGCAGCTAAGCGAAGTCAAAATCCTGCTTTCCCAGCTTTTCATTATAATTTCTTCATCTTCTTTTTGGTGATCGTAACCAAGCAAATGTAACAATCCATGCACTAACATATGCGCAACATAAGCTATAGTAGATACACTATATTCATTCGACTCTTTTTGTATTGTATCTATTGAAATCGCTACATCACCTAAATCACACTTACTAGATAGTTGCTCATACCGAAATGATAATACATTAGTCGGTTTATTCATTTTTCTAAACTTTAAATTAAGTTGATGTAGCAAATCATCATCAGCAAGAACCACTGATATACTTGGTTTATAGTGATCTATCTCTAATTTCTGTAGAGAAACATTTATAATATTTAACACAAATCGCTCTGGATCCTCTACAATACTATTCCATCTCTCATCAAAAACATTTACTTCTAACATTTATTCACCCTTCTATTTATTTCTGAGACTAAAAAAACTGATAAACATAGCCGTTTTAACATAGTTATATTTTCAAAAGTAGATTTTTTTATATCACTCAACGCCGTCTGATTACTTAAAAACTCAGAAAATTTCATAACCACTGATCCAAATCAACAACCGCTACCATAATTATATTTCTTAAAGACTTTAATTACTTCAAATACCACTTCTTCTTTACCTGTATAGCAAAAAAAGTAAATCCACCTCAGCTCTATACCCTATTATATAACTTTAAACTTGATAGTTGAATACACCACCTACTTTACTATTCTTTCCATATTTCTATAATAAATATTCACTTAGTTCTGACTGAAATAGCACAAAAATTGCATTATTTTTTTCTCCTTAAGTAAGCTGGTATATCATAAATGTTATTATTCCATCTTACCTTTTCACTTACTTGCTCAGTCGTCTTCGTCTCCGGCACTGAAGTTTGGCTGTAAGGCCACTTAAACTTTTCTTCCTTTAAAGCCCTAGTTTGACTAACAGAGGAAGTTTCCACTCTATCATCACGGATAGCACTACTATCAATACCAGTTGCAAGAATAGAAACTCTAACTTTACCTTCCATCGCTTGATCGAAAGTAGCACCAAATATTATATTTGCATTTTCATCCACTTCTTCACGCACTCTATTTGCTGCAGCATCAACTTCAAATAGAGTCATGTCCCCACTACCCGTAATGTTAATCAATATCCCCTGCGCGCCTTTCATCGATACATTATCAAGCAATGGATTAGACATTGCAGCCTCTGCAGCATTAATTGCCCTATTTTCCCCTCCTGCCTCTCCAGTACCAATCATTGCTTTGCCCATTTCGCTCATCACTGTTCCTATATCAGCAAAGTCAAGGTTAATGAGCCCTGGCATAATCATTAAGTCAGTTACTCCTCTAATACCAATGTGCAGAACATTATCAGCAAGTTTAAATGCATCAGCAAACGTGGTTTTTTCATTAGCAATTCTAAACAAGTTTTGATTTGGAATAACAATAAGTGTATCTACATATTTTTGCAATTCCTCTAATCCGAGCTCTGCAATACGCATACGACGTACACCTTCGAAGCCAAATGGCTTAGTTACAACTCCAACAGTTAATATTTTTTTTCTCTTAACATTTTATCTTTCACTGCAGTTCTTGCTTCTCTTGCCGCTTTTGCAATTACTGGCGCTGCACCTGTACCAGTACCACCACCCATTCCTGCTGTTATAAAGAGCATATGACTATCCTTTATATGTTCCATAATTTCTTTAATCGATTCTTCTGCTGCACCTTTACCAATATCAGGTAAGGCACCAGCACCGAGCCCTTTAGTTAAATCAATACCCAGCTGAATTTTTTTATCGCACAATGACTTTTCTAGCGCTTGAGCATCCGTATTTGCTACAACAAAATTTACTCCCTGTAAATTAGATTGAATCATGTTATTCACAGCATTTCCACCAGCACCACCAACACCTATAACAGTAATTCTTGGATATAGTACAGGCAATTCTGAGAAACTGAGGTTAATAGACATTTACATTTCTCAAATTTAGCAGATTCACTTGATAATAAGTTACTGTTTTTTTAACAATATGCAAACACTTTTACTTTATAGATATAAACAGTAAACAAAATTCACTTATTCTTACATTACAAGCATCATCATTATTAGATGATAATTATTAAATATATTAATCAATTAAAAAAATAAAAAATATCTAGAAAAGGAGCGTAGGCTTGTTTCTTTTTTACCAAATATTTATGTTTTTATTGCCTCTTGTACCAAATAATCTTCACTAAAACATAATCCAAAAACTTTTAATATGTTGTTCTCACTAACCCACACCAAATTTTCCTGCTGTTAACTTAAGATTACTTTTATCATCTTTTTCACAAGTATTAAGTACAGCTTCTTTTACCTTTCTAATTTAGCTTGCCTTACCATAGTTTACATACATAAAAGCATTTATAGTAGAGTAGGTATCACTATTGTAGCAACTAGAGAAAACCAGTAAACATCAGATTAGTCACTATAAATACATGTAACTCCCTTATTTTCAGCGCACTCGTCAAGTACACTAATAACGCCTGAAGTTTCTTGTAATCTTACTTATTTATACTCCTCTAAAATAGAGTCAAAAACATTATTTCCTTCTCTATATTTAGAGTTTTTAATGCTACAACTCTACTCCTAAGTAGAATGTCTAAATTTATCCAAGAGCAGTATACATAATTTTAAAAATAGCACATTCAACAGGTTTGCTCGCTAATATATTCTCATTCTATAGTTTAGTACTTCAGCAATTAAAAATTTAACCCTCCTTTAGCACGTATTTTAGCAATTCTAACTCTACTTAATCTAGCCTAATGGATTTATCTAATGTTCTACTTCTTACTCATCAGTTATAACTAATATCTAATTTATTATAACATTCAGCTTGAATTCTCTTTACCGCTACTACTCCTTTTTTTTACATTATCAGTGCTCTCTTTTTATGAGCGCCATAGTAATTTCTCCATGTTCTTCCCCTTCTACTATTGCCGGTATGAAACAACGAATAATGAAGCTCATAAAAGAGACTACTACTTTAAGTACCTCATTGCTAGTCTATTTTATACTAAAAATAACATTAATATCAATTATTCACCACTAATTCAAGCAAGGCAGTAACTTATAAGCTAACTGGCAAGCATTAACTTCTTAGTACCCGAAGGTTTTATTACAGCAGCAGGTGAATGCAATATGCTGCTGTAATTTCAACTATTGTTCTTTACAATAACTTAACCCCTGTTATTTTCACATCAAAAACTGATCTCTTTTCTGCTTACTTAAAATTATCAACTCATACTACTTACTTCTAAAAGGTCTTAACAAATATCAACCAACTTCCCTATAGCCAAAACTGAAACATTCTTTATCAATTAAGCCTTTAGGCAAATCTGTAAGGAAAAATTAACTGCGATTTTTTAGGAAATAGTAGTAGATTAATTGAACTCAACACTACAGTTTTTTTGTTTTTCTACTTGTTGAAACTTCCAATACTTTCAACTATAATCTAAAGATAAACATCATTTCAGTACGCGACACTAGAATCTGTATTTCTTTTTTTTCTAGATGCTAATAATGCAGTTACTTACATGGTAGCACTACCCCCTGATAAGGAAAAAATACAACAAATATAGTGCTTGAAATTCAAGAACTTTTAAGAAGGATAAAAAGAGGTAGACTTGATCTACCTCTTTTTTACTTAGCCATACTACTTACTTTGTTTGTTCTTGCTCTACAGCCTGCCCAACAATAACTGAGTTTAAATAAGTATTAAACTCTTTAGCACCAGCTTTGTCCAGTCCCAATATTTTTGACATCTCAGTCTGAGCCACATATTTACCTTCATCGCTTTTCATGCTCAGTGAACTTATATCTAAGAGCAAAGTATTGCCTACTTCTTGGCTCTTCTCGCTTGTAACAATAACATAACACTCCTTACCCTCTGAGTTAGCAAAATCTATACGGTACTCACCTTCCGCAACCTTTCCATCTTTATCCTTATTTTTGTTATTCTTTTTTATATACTCAAACTCCTTTCTTGTTACTTGTAGCTTTACATTACCACTATCAACAATAAACTTCATAGCCTCCAACTCAGATATTTTATTATTTTTGCTGATAGCATACACCACTAAACCAATCAATACAACAGCAACAGTTACTAATATACCTATTCCAAGCGGTGTAGCTGCAAAAGCAGCAAGTGGAGTTAAAGCTGAAGTTGAAGATACCCAATGTGGTGCTGAAAATGCTGCTGCTGCACCTATAACATATAGAGAAGTAAGTGCTACAAGAGCTGCATTCATTTTGCGAAGTTGACCACGATGATTCCTGAAAATTGACATTATTAACCTCTTTGATAAATCATTAATATACTAAAGCTATATGTAAAAACTACCCCAGTCAAGAAATTTTTAACGTAAAAACTAACTAAGCAGCATTTACATGAACTATCTACCACTTGAACCAAAACCGCCTGCATCTCGATCAGTTTCTTCTATATAAAACTTTTCTGTATTACTCCAAACTACCCAAGATACAGAAGTAATAAGGATTTGTGCAATTCTATCTCCCCTTTCTATTTTATAAGGTTGGTTACTTAGATTAATTAAGCAAACTCTAACCTCACCTCGATAATCAGAATCTACAGTACCAGGAGAATTTAAGATAGTGACCCCATATTTTACAGCAAGGCCAGAACGCGGGCGAATTTGTCCCTCGAAACCATTTGGTATTGCAATTATAATCCCAGTTGGAACAAGTAATCTTTCAAGTGGATTTAAAATCACAAAATCATCCAATGCTGCATAAAGATCCATACCAGCACTCTGCGCAGTTGCATAGCACGGAAGAGGTAAACCTTCACCATGTAATAATTTTTTTATCTCCACTCTAATTTTTTCCACTCTACATACCAAAGATCAAGTTATAGCGTATAAACTATAAATCACTCATAACTGATATACTCGAATTATTCTCAGTAAATAAATCAATCATAACATTAGGTATTCTACCATCAACTATATGAGCGATTCCAGCACATTCTTCTACCATTTTAGTGCATGCTATAAGTTTTTCAATAAGTCTTTCCCCTCTAATTTTACCACAATTAATTGATGTATTTAAATTTTTAATAGATATTCTTCTACTACCAATTTTATCTATTTCTTCTGTATCACTAAAAGTGATCATCTTAGATGCAGAAACTGCAATTGCTATCGCACTTGCAGCACTATCAGCATCGATGTGATATGTCTCCCCACTTCTTCCATGACCAACAGGTGCAATAACCGGTATAAAATCTGATTCCTCAATAAAAAATAATATATCAGGGTTAATCTCAATTGGCATACCAATAAATCCCATGTCTAATATTCTTTCAATATTGTCTGACCCATTTTCTCTCAGCGTAGTGCTTACTTTTTCAGCTTTTATCAGGTTGCCATCCTTTCCACACAATCCAATAGCTGAACCACCAGCAGAATTTATACGCTGGACAATTTTCTTATTCACTGAACCACATAACGCCATTTCTATGATCTTCATAGTGTCTTTATCTGTAAGTCTAATATTATTCACAAATTTACTACCTATACCCAAGGTTTTCAGCACAGAATCAATTTCACGCTCCCCATCATGTACTATAACTGGATTTATGCCAAGTTGTTTCAACAAGACAATATTATGCACAAAAGTATTAAACAGTGTTTCATCTGAGACTGCCACACCACCACATTTTATAACAAAAGTTTCCCCTACAAAGTTAGGTATATTAGATAGCACTTCAAGCAATATTTCTGTCTTTTGCTTAAATGATATCTCACCATTTGAAAATTCACTGCTCTTCATCTTTTTACTTTGTAAACTTAAAAAATTCATCTCTTACCTTGGTTATTTTACATTTAACACGGGTGCTCATTTGATGGATTAACACATTTTCATTATTAATCCACTTTTGAGTGCTTTCTAAAATTGCATCGAGATTTTTTTGACTTAACTTATCTACTTTTGTTAGCACAATATCAAAGTTAATATTATTATATATTAACCAATAAATAAAGTCTTTGTCTATTCCTTTTAGTCCGACTTTGCTATCCACTAACACAAACACCCTCCTTAGGCTCCTTCTCTGAGCTAAATAATACTTGCTTAGGTTTAAATATTGTATTGTTTCTTCCTTGCTTGCATAAGAATAGCCATACCCTGGTAGATCAACAAGCCTAAACTTATTATCATACATAGAATAAAAATTTATTTGCCTAGTGCATCCAGGTTTAGAAGAAACCCTAGCAGCTTTTTTGCTACTTATAAGCAAGTTAATTAAACTAGATTTTCCTACATTTGACCTACCGGCAAATGCAATCTCCGGAACTGACTCACCCGGCAACGATTTTATGTCTGAAGCTCCAAATATAAAATTGCTATTTGATGTCATCTTCCTTGCACTATTATAGAAATATCTAAGGCAGTATGTATATTATAATGTTATTGCTTGATGTAAAAAATCTTTTATTTTAAGTATATGTTATTTGCTAAGATAGTTAAAATATTAGACTTGACCTATATGGACATAGAAAACAATTTACAAGATTTAAAGAAAAAGTTTAACGAAATAGAAAGAAAACTAGGAAATCCTATTAACTTAAGTCAAAAAGAATTTATCAACCTTTCAAAAGAATATTCTGAACTCAAACCAATTATTAAGATAATCAACGAATATAACATGCTAAAAAAGGAAATTTCAGATTTAGAGAAAATACTAAAAGATGAAAACAGTGAATATGATATAAAAGAGTTAGCAAAAGAAGAACTTCTCGAAAAACAAAAAGTACTATTACCAAAAGTAAAAATCAAGCTAAAATTAGCGTTAGTACCCACAGATGAAGATGATTCAAGAAATGCAATACTAGAAATCAGAGCAGGCATAGGAGGAGAAGAAGCAGCATTATTTGCAGCAATGTTATTTCGCATGTACCAAAAATATGCAGAAAGAAGAAACTGGAAATTTGAACCGATAAGCATTTCTAGCACAGGTATAGGTGGCTATAAGGAAGCTTCTGCACTTGTTAATGGAACAGAAGTCTTTGCAAGACTGAAATTTGAATCAGGAGTACACAGAGTACAGCGAGTACCAGAAACTGAGTCTTCAGGAAGATTACACACTTCAGCAGCTACTGTTGCAATATTACCTGAAGTTGAGGAAGTCGATTTTAAAATAGAAGAGAAAGATTTACGAATAGACGTCTACAGGTCTAGCGGCCCCGGTGGGCAATCAGTCAACACAACTGATAGTGCAGTAAGAATTACTCACTTACCAACAGGAATAGTTGTAATACAGCAAGATGAAAAATCTCAGCACAAAAATAAGGCCAAAGCGCTTAAAGTGCTGAGAGCAAGGCTATACGAAATTGAAAGGCAAAAAAAAGAGATAGAAAGATCAACAATGAGGAAAAGCCAAATTGGCTCTGGAGATCGTTCTGAACGTATAAGAACTTATAACTTTCCACAATCAAGAATAACAGATCATAGAATCAATCTAACTTCACATCGGCTAGAGCAGATTATAAAAGAAGGCGAGCTAGATGAATTTATTGAAGCATTAATTTCACGTAACGAAGCAGAAAGGTTAGCAGGAGAAAATTAGTATACATATCTACATCAACCATATTGTGTCCTTCAAAGGCATAAAACAAGTAGTAAAAATGAGTTCCAGTACTACCACAAAAAACACAATTTGACAAGTCAATAAAGAATCTGATATAAATAAAACAAGAAGAAGTTTACACCTCTAATTAGCACTGTCTGACAGATTTTATAACTGATATAAAAAGTAATTATAGGTGATATTGCTAAGTAGTAGGTAAACATTAAATGCAATCATGCCTATCAAAAAGTAATAGAAATCCAATAGTATAATTATTGCGACGTTTACATAAATGTTATGTTGTTACTCATCAATTTTATTGATATAACCTACCTAAAACCGAGTTAATCACCATAACAGCCACGATAATAGAACTTATGTTTTCAATAAATTTCACTGCTTCATTACTTTTATAGCTATCTGCAGCAATTGAGATACAACTACAGGTATAAATATGCTATACACGAGTGCTATAAACAGAGTAAGAGATAAAAAAGTAAAAAAAAATTGATAGTGTACAAACACAATCAATACCACCAATTAATAGCACAATGTATTACCTGTATTATAAATACTCTTCTTCTGTCATAGCATTCAGAGTATTTAACAAAGAGCATTTTTATCAAAATGATTAAAACCACCCACACAAAAAAGTAGTAGCCTACTAGAAAAGTCAAATTAAAAAAACATAACAAACACATTCTCAAATTAGCTACATAAATTTCTTATGATTATCTAGCTCGCTATGCAACAAAGCAACCCCTTTCCTAAAAAGGAAAATTAACTTCTTATGGTACGCTTTGATTTTAGTAACCAGAATTCACAGCCATAGAATTATCTACAGGTCTTAGCATTTACTACTACATTATCTTGCACACAGTTTACAAACTCTAGTAGTCAAAAGCAAGGTAAATACCGAAAGTAATATGAGAATGTTAAAGCTATACTAATAGTGAACATAAAAATCAGTAAGAACACAATTATCATAGTGATATTCCAAGAAACTATTATCCTATAGTGCTTAGTTGCATCCTTTACCAATATATAAGGAAAATAATAAATACCTAAAGCTAAAGTCAGCATCTATTTCAAAATACTACACACAACTTACCTATCTATAGGGTACACCTAATACAGATGTTACAGACTATGTATTTATAAAGTTTTTCAATGCTCTAATCATAAGAAAGCTAAACAAATTTAGCAATAAAATACCTTTATTAAGTATGGACCTTGCTTCATTTTTAAATATCTCACCTCTAATTTTAGGAACCAACTTTGGGTAACATATACATAAGTAATTAAAGTAAGTAATACTCCGGATATCATATAAATATACACAGTAAAATTTCATCAAAATTCATCAATAAATCATGCTAATAGTTTATAGAAAATACTCTATCTTAGATACAAATAATAATTAATATGTTAATAAACAGCATGACAAATTTTTCTCTGCAGTAATGAACACTTATTACCTTAAAGAATCTAAGCACTGAAGAAAGAATAAATACTAATAATTACCCATCTTCCAACAATAAAATAGAGCTCTAATCGCTAGAATTAATTAAAGGTAAGGTACCTAAAGTGCCAATACAATATAAACTGGTACAATAAATTTTAGAACTAAACCTATCTAGAGAATACTATAGGAATAAGATGCTAAAACATATACTCTATACAATTAGAACCCACAAAATTGCCCTATGTCTGTTATCCCTATATTGAATCTTATTAATAACTTAAAAATTATAACATTTTAAATTACACACAATATATACTAATATGCATAAAATAGAGATATTAATACCTACAATTAGTAAGTTCCCCTTCATCACTAGCTTTACCTTAAAGCTAAGTTTATAAACGTCTTAGTCATAAAAAGTAAATTTTACGCAGAACTGTAAAAAAAGATTATATAACTTAATTAATATTCTTTTATAAATTTTACGTTAAACACAAAAACCTTTACTCTTTCAGAGAAAGTTTATCCAATTATAGCTTAATTATTAAATCCTAAATAATTTACCATCTACAAAAAGGGAAAAATTTGATGAATCTTTTTATCAAAAATCTTTCAGCATTGGTTCTGCTGCTGTTGAATATATAGCAAAATATTTAGATTTAAAAGAGTTTAGACTTAAATAGAACTACCCACTTTTCAGTAGGCATTATAAACAACAAAATCAAAACTACAAAGTTTAATATGTAGTAGTACCTGAAACTTTCTAGTCCCATTTATTTTTGCTTTTTTTTACAAATTCTGCTTAGCCAATCAATTAGATGCAGTAATTAGCATCACTCAAACATATAATAAAAAAGACCTATTTTCCACTACAATTGACGGGAGTAATGTCATGGCCGTCAACCTTTTATTATAGCACCAAAGAAAAAAACATTTAAATAAGCAGCTGTGAAATATATTACTCTCAAGGTTCTAAATAAACATGACACTAAACACACATAAGTTGTTGTAAATATTCCAGACATTAACTAGCACCAACTCTTAATAGAAATAAAAAAACAAAGGTAGAGTTGCAAAACTCATGGAGAATTCTAATATAAAATTAACTAATAGATTAAACAATACGAATAAAATTGAAATAAAGGCATTCAATTTTAACTCCAAAGTGAAAAGCATGCTTAGCAAATATAAGAGCAAAGGTTTAAATTATTAAGATAACATATATATTGAATGTTATAGAGTGACTTAGAGGTATATTCAAAAATAACATAGATATGTTTTCAGAATTGATATTTAAAGGAAAATTTGATGCTTAATATAGGCCTAAACACAGTAAAGAAACGTTTCTTCTTTTGATTACTTTTATCCACTGCAAAATTTTATCACAAAGCTGCAATAAATTATATACAGTTAATTAAGAATGATGAATGTGAGTGGTTAATCAACTAGAAACAACAAGAGAATGTGCTCCTATAACTTGTTTTTGTTTAAAAGCACACAAATTTCAAGTGATGTTCAGATTTTTATACTAGTTTTAGTATAAAAGATCTACAAACAGAGAATAATACAGCAGCTCTTTCTATAACTGATTAAATATTAAGTCAAAAAGACCTATACGTTCCTTGCTCAATGCTTATACTTTATCAAGTAGAGGATCTTCTTCAGCCAACACCTTACCTCTTTCCTTCCTATACCAGCTTTTTTTAAGCACTATTCTTTTTTTTCTCCTATATCAAAGGCCAATATTTAACCCCACAACAGCAGTTAACAGTCCTAGCACTCATATAACACAAGCACTCAGCATTAAATTCTACTACCATTATTCCAGTAACCACTACAGTCCGTCTGGCAATTTAAACAACACTCCACCCATATTACTTAGATGGTAGTTATAGCCCTTGATATAAAGTTATTAGAACAGAAAACAACACCTCTTATGTCCTTAACTACAATTTTATTATCAGCATTTCAATCTTTTTTCCTTTCATTATATAGCTAATTCCTCCACCAATTTTATTTAATGCAAAATAAAATTCTTATTGTTTCAAAGAGCTAATTCTACACAATATATTTACTCTACCTTCATATACCTCAATAATTAACCTTTCCGGTAGTAGATGTTGGTTTAAATCTAGAAATCTTGTTACTATAATACTTAGCAACATTAACCTTTTAGTAGCTCGTATCCTACAGTTAACTACTTTCAGTAGTGTATTCTTCTAATTTATTAAAGTCAGAGATAGCTTTGCTGTTGTGCTGTCAAATTACAGTACTTTCTGTAATTGTAGTTATCTTATATACTTTTACAGTATTGTTTATTCTTTCTCTTTATATATTAGATAATAAAAATTCACTCAAGGATGGAATAACTCAATCTAAAAACTCTTTAACGACAAGCGCCAAGCTCAACGTTTTTTTATCTTAAGGTATATAGGCCACACTTTATCACTTAACTCAGCTATTCTCAGTACAGATAACTTACTGCAAAATTTATTACCCACCGACTATTGAATTACTAAATACCATAATTTTTTTAAGGTCTTTATCACCTACTTCAACTTCAAAAATTACATGAATGTCAAATATACAAAGAGGAACAAATTTCTATTTCATCATTTGTAATTAAATTGATAAAACCGATTACTTTTCAGATAATCTATATCTATCCCATATTACCTAGTAATAATTTCATAGATATTTTATATCCTCTAAGTTAATCAATAAAAATATTGCTTTAATTAATAAATATCTCTATATTATTTGAACAGACTACTTGAGACTATAATTTTTTACTAAAATTTTTATATAAGAATCATTTTTGTTACACTAAATGTAATATATTAATATTTAGATCAGTAAATTGATTTTACCCTCATTACAACTTATTATTCATAAATAACCTCAAAAACAATGAAGCTAAACGAAATTAGGGAAAGATTCATAAATTTTTTCGTAAATAACAATCACAAGCATATTCCTTCTTCTCCTTTAATTCCAGAACACGACACAACACTTATGTTTACAAATGCTGGCATGGTGCAGTTCAAAAACTGCTTTACTGGTTTACAAAAAATTGAAGCTGAACGTGCTGTTTCAAGTCAAAAGTGTTTAAGGGCCGGCGGTAAACATAATGATCTAGAAAACGTTGGTTATACGACTAGGCACCATACATTCTTTGAAATGCTTGGGAATTTTAGCTTTGGTGATTACTTTAAAGAAACAGCAATAGAACTTGCATGGAAATTTATTACCGAAGAATTATCTCTTGACAAAAGCAGATTATCTATAACCATTTATCATACTGATAATGAATCATACAAAATTTGGCGCAAGGTAAGTGGTTTTTCAGATGATAAAATCATAAGAATTGCAACAGAAGACAACTTTTGGAGCATGGGCAACACTGGTCCATGTGGTCCATGTTCTGAAATTCTTTTCGATCATGCAAAGCCCAACTTACAAGATAATGACAGAACTGTTGAAATTTGGAATTTGGTATTCATAGAATACAATAAAGATGAAGAAGGCAATTTACAAAAATTACAAAAGAAATGCATTGACACTGGGATGGGTCTTGAAAGAATAGCTGCTGTGATGCAAAACGTTCACGATAACTATGATATTGATCTATTTTCTACCATAATAAATAAATCACAAGGATACTGTGCAAATATAGAAAATAAAGTAGCTCATAAGATTATCGCAGATCATCTTCGTTCAGCTGCATTTCTAATTGCAGAAGGAATGCTTCCTGGAAACGAAGGCAGAAGTTATGTATTACGTAGATTGATCAGGAGAGCTGCATGTTATATTCACCAGCTTGGATATAATAAACCCCTTCTTCATCATATTTTTCCAGTATTAATAGATAGCTCAAGCTCAGCTTATATGGGAGATATTTACCCTGAGTTAATTAGAGCTAAAAGCTTAATAGAAATAACATTAAAATCAGAGGAAGAGAACTTTAAAGATACTTTGGTGAAAGGTATCAATCTCTTAGAAAAATTTATTGCAGATTTAAAACCAGGTGATACTCTATCAGGAAAATCAGCATTTAAGCTATATGATACTTATGGATTCCCCTTAGATATCACGCTTGATATTTTAAAAGAGAGAAGAATAAATTTTGACCAAAAGGGTTTTGATAACGCAATGGAAGAACAGAAGGAAAGAGCACGTGCTAAATGGGTAGTAGTAGGACCTGGCGAAAAATCCGTTAAGCAAGTATGGTTTGATTTGATTGATAAATTTGGCAAAACAGAATTCATTGGTTATGAGTCTAGTGAAGCAAAGGATGCAAAAGTACTAGCCATAATTTCCCCTAAAAATAAAGTTATTAACTCTGCACAAAAGGGAGATAAGATAACTATCATACTTGATAAAACGCCTTTTTATGGTGAATCAGGTGGACAATCTGGGGATGTTGGAGAGTTTCTCTTTGCTACCCCATTGATAAGCGCTGAGATTCACAAAAAAAATAACCAATCATGTACTACAAATCATACTATTCAAGGTATAGTTACAGTAGAAAATACCAATAAAATTAAAGACTTATATCTACACAGATGCATAGTTAAATCTGGTTCAATTCATAAAGGTGACATAGTCACAGCAACCATTGATAAGGAAAAAAGAAAGAGCATAAGAATGAATCACTCAGCTACACATCTTTTACACTTTGTACTGAAAAAAACCTTAGGTGATCACATTACTCAAAAAGGTTCTTTAGTTGCATCAGATAGATTAAGATTTGACTTCAGCCATAACACTCAAGTTACTCAAAATCAGCTGTTTTTAATAGAAGATATGGTAAACTTTTTAATAAGAGCAAATCTTTCCACGTCCACAAAAATTCAGAGCATAAACCAGGCAATGAGTGAAGGAGCTATAGCATCGTTTGGCAAAAAATATGGTGATCAGGTCAGGGTTGTAAACATTGGAGACTCAAAAGAATTATGTAGTGGGACACATGTAGAATGCACTGGAGAAATAGGTTTATTTAAAATAGTAACAGAATGTTCTATTTCATCTGGAGTAAGAAGAATCGAAGCCCTAACTGGTCAAGAAGCAATTAATTATGTCCGTAATAATGAAATTAACTTAAAAAAAGTTGCAAAATCCGTAAAAGCGCCAATAAGCGAGATAATAAATCGATTAGATATTTTAAATCAAGAACGCAAAGAATTCGAAGCTAAAATAAAAAAACTTTATAAAAAGCTCTTAAGAATAGAAAATATAAAAAGCATCGAAATAAATAGGATATATTTTATAAGTCATGCTTTTACTGACATTCCAGTAAATATAATAAGAGAATTTGTTCTGCAGCAACAAAAGCCAAAAACAGTAATAGCTTTTACAGTAACTGGAAAGAATAAAACACTTTCGCAATCCTTTATCATTCCAACTTCACACACTGGGATGATGCCAAATAGAGCTACTAATTTCTCACCAAGCAAGAAGTCCAGTAAAACAGCTTTGATTGTAAAAGTAAGTAAAGACCTAGCTGACAAAATCAGTGCAAAAGAGCTAGTATCTACTGTAACTGGAAAAAGTTGCAGTGGAAACGATGAACTTGTTCAAACAGGCTGTAATGATAGTGATATTATCACAGCCATTTATAACTACTTAGCAAGATAGTGTATTATGCTACCAGGTAGAGCTTGTCGCCGTATTCCTATATTATAAAGCTCACTTAATTTAGTTTTCACTGTCTCTTCTGTTTCTTGAGGGATATTTTCACTTTCATTAACCAGTGTGAACTCAATATCCTTAAAAAATCTATTCCACATACTACACAAATGCTCTTTTACTTGAGGCCATATATTCTTTTTAAATGTTTCTCCATCATCAGAAAATACATTACCTACTAAAGTTCCTACTTTCTCATAACTTGATTCAAAATATTGAAGCAACATCTCTACCTCCTTATAAGTATTATGAGCTGAATCTAATGCTTTTCCTTCTATACTATTTTTATCTCCAATAGCTGATAATCCAAGCTTATTATAATTCAGAGCAACCTGCGCAGGCTTTATTACTTTTCTATATACCCAACCCCAACCCTGACCTAATAAATTATTTTCATTATCTTTCGATATATTTTTTGGCACATTACTTATTATATTTTCCATCAAAATACCTATCAAAGGAGATAATAAAGCCTGACAAAAATGTTTGATATTATCTTTCGTTTTAATCATAGGATATTCGATACATTTTTCTGCTAAACAGCATTCAAGTTCTGCTCTCTCTAATAACTTCTTGATTTCTTTTTCATTAAAAGTTTCTTGCTTACACAACTTCAATAAATCATCTTCTATTACCGCAAATCTTATCTTTTCACGAGAAGTAAGTTCTTCTCTGTAATCATTTTCCGTTTTCTCATTTATCAATAACCCTTCTTTTTCTGATCCTAATCGTTCCAATGTTTCCAAAATTTCCTGGTTATTTTTCAAACATAACTCTATCAACTCTATACTTAAAGATTCCTTCTCTTTACTATTTTTCTCACTATCCAAATTCTTATTCTGCTTTTCTATTACTTTCTTCAATTCCACAGGTTGCATTAAATACTTTCCTACTTCTTCTCGATAAGAAACAATCCTATTTACTAGGCATTCTTCATCCTCCCCATCAAACAGCATGAATACACCAGTATTATCTTCTATGTCTCTTATACTTTTTCCTTGCTCTTGAAACAAACTTTGAGTTTTACATTTCATTATTTCTAAATACATTTTCTCTAGCAAGAGGTTTACTTCATGATAAGAACACACATTTATATTTAAATCACAGAATTCACCAAGCAGACCCTGCTTTACATCAACTGCTAGATCCGATTGACTTAACATAACTTCAGCCTTTCTTATTTTCGATTTTACCAACTCTCGATAAACATATTGATTAGCAGGCTCAAATTCAAAAATATCCTCAAGTTTCCTCCTTAGATTATTACTCACTGAACTGCTATCTTTTTTCAAAGCTTTATGTATCTTTAAATATATCACCTCTAATTTCTCTTTTATGTTCTGATATTTCCGTCCTCCTTTTTCTTTTAACTCTACAATTAAATTTCTAGCCTCAGAGGTAGCCTTTTTTGTCTCCTGAGGATATATTTCACTGTAAACACCAATTACTCCTCCAACCACACGTTGTTTCCATTTTGCTCTAAACAAAGGAAGTGTACCACTTTTTAAGTTGGTTGATATTTTTAAATCCCTTATTATCATCTCTTTCTCAGTCGGTAACTCCTTACCCTGGCTTTTCAATTCTTGCTCTACCAATACCTCTTTCAGTCTTTCTTCTATATCTAATCCCCCCCTTTTTTCTCTTTCCCTTTGTGCAACCTTAATTGCCTGTATAAAGGCAACTCTATAAGCGTCCTGTATTAAGTGACTTGCTAACTTAGAATCTACACTATCTATCACCTTCAGTCTAAACTCATTCAACAGCTTTTTTAGGCTATCGTATACGATATCATTCTTTCTTAGTTTTACCAGTTTTTCAATAC
The DNA here is from genome assembly GCF_013365455.1 of Wolbachia endosymbiont of Dirofilaria (Dirofilaria) immitis. Classification (GTDB taxonomy): domain Bacteria; phylum Pseudomonadota; class Alphaproteobacteria; order Rickettsiales; family Anaplasmataceae; genus Wolbachia. The sequence goes on along the minus strand of NZ_CP046578.1, from coordinate 77,400 downwards.
CCCTTGCAAATTCTCGAATTGACTTTGCAATCACATTACTAATTTCACTATACAAATGTACAAGACCATTTTTTAAGCGAACATTAGCTGATAGCTTTAGTATAGTACTATGCCCTACATCTCGCATAATAGATAGTTTACCATTTCCATCTTCGCATAAATCTTTAAGCAACTGTTCAAACTGTGGCGGGAACTTAATCTTCATATTCCACATAATGTTTGGATTAAGAACTTCCGCCCCATAACTTGTTTCATGAAAAGATACTCTAATATCTTGGTGCTTATTATAACACAGCCCAATACTTATTCTAAGAGCAGCAATTAAAGAGTTAGATAATTTCCTATTTAAAAGACAAAAAGTAGCTAAAGCAAGTGTTGCAGGGATAATTAAGACTACAAGCATAGCCACGTTAACAAGAATCACTATCGCAGTAAGAACACCATATGCCAATCTTTTCGGTACACTTTCACTCACTTCACCTTTTTTCACTTTATTCTCTTCAAAACCGATCTGTATTTTATCGTCTGCTTTAAATCTACTACATATGACTAACCCTAATACAACAAAAGCAACATAAGGAAGCATCAAAACCGATAAAGCTAAATTTAACACCCGTTTTTCCGGGCAAACACTGCTTATCTCTTTGAAGATTTTACTTGATACATTATACCAGGAAGTAAAAAAGTCAGAGTTATAACCTTTATAATAAAATATACTTAGTGGGATACTAAAATCAACAACCTCATCCCTTTTCCTCAAATCATCTTGCTCTTTCGAAGTAAGAACAGACTCTTTTTTACCCAAACTACCATCATCATCGTTACTTAAGTTACCAACTTTAACAGCTATATCCATATTGTAACCTCATTTGAAGTAACTTAAGTGTAGCATGAACAATGACAATTCTCAACTACTTAATAATTTAAACTAATACCAATGATCAAATCTTGGTATTTCTTAAAATAGAAGCCAGCTCTGATTTCTGCACCAACCTCTAAAGATAAGGCAAGAGTCTGCTCTTTTATATACTTACCCCACACATTTACCGCTTTTTCAATTTTCTCATCCTCTGTTTTGATTATTACTCTGATTCTATCAGATATATGAAAATTAGCTTGTTTCCTAGTTTCCTGAATGAACCTTACAATATCTCGCGCAAGTCCTTCTAGAATCAATTCATCATTTAGTTCAATGTTTAGGACAACAACCCCTTTATTGTTATCAAATACAGCAGAATGCTCCCTATTTGCCTTTAATAATAGTTCATACTCACCTTCTTCTATAACATAGCTTTCTAACTCATCTCCTAAAAATATTCGCCCACCTTCAATCTGTCTCCATTTTCTCCCTTTAACATATTGAACTAGCCTCTTGATTTTGCTCGGAATCTTTTTTCCAAGCAGTGAAAAATTTAGCTTTAACTCCAGTGACGCAATATCTTCAAGCTTGTTAACTAATTCCAAGCTTTTTATATTTACCTCATCCTTTATCATCTCCTGATAATCATTCTCAAGAAAATTACAAAAAAACTGATGATAAATTACCATACTGCCAAGTGGCTGCCTAATACGTATATTAAAAGTGTTTCTAACAGAGAGTGCAGCATTACACATTTCTCTCACCAAATCCATTTTGGCAATAAATTTACTATCATACCTCTCTAATTGTGGAAAATCAGCTAAATGAACAGATGTTTCCCTATACTTAAGTCCCTGCCATATAGCTTCTGTTATAAGCGGCAATAAAGGAGCTGCGGCTCTTAATATATAATAAAAAACCGTGTATAAAACATTATAAGCATCAATTTTATTCTGATCTAAACCATTTCTCCAAAAACGCCCACGATTGCGACGGATATACCAGTTATTCAGCACTTCAAAAAAATCTATTAGAACTTTGCAAGCTCCTTGAGAATTATAGTTGTTCATAAAAGTCTGGATGCTTTCTATAGCTTCAAAACATTTAGAGACCATATAACAATCAATAGTACTTTGATAATCTTTACAAACTGCAGCCTTGATTTCATCTGCATTTGCATACATAGTAAAGAAGTGATAACTACTCCAAATAGGTTTTATCACATTTCTTAAAACATCTCGTATCGAGTTCCCATCTTTATCAAGTAACAAATCACCACCACAAACAATAGGGCTAGAAAGCATAAAAAAGCGCAGAGCATCAGAACCATACTTATCAAAAACCTCCATTGGATCTACATAATTACTCAAATGCTTAGATAACTTATGACCTTTCATATCCAAAACTACACCGTGGCATATACAATTTCTAAATGGTTCACTGTCAAATAAAGCAGTAGATAATACAAAAAGTGTATAGAACCACCCTCTTGTTTGCGCTATATATTCAGTGATAAAATCTGCAGGAAAATTACCCTTAAACCATTTCTTATTTTCAAATGGATAGTGAACTTGTGCAAACGGCATTGAACCAGACTCAAACCAACAGTCAAACACGTCGGGTACACGGCGCATAACTGACTTTTCTGTTGGATCATCAGGATTTAGCCTTGTCAAAGAATCAATAAATGGTCTGTGTAAATCATTTACTTTAACATTAAAATCTCGTTCTAGTTCTGCTATTGAACCATATACATCTATTCTTGGATACCTTACATCATCCGATTTCCACACAGGAATTGGTGTACCCCAAAACCGATTGCGTGAAACTGACCAATCATGTGCTCCTTCAAGCCATTTTCCGAACTGACCATCTCTTATATAATCTGGTATCCAATTGACTCTTCTATTCAACTCCAACATCCTTCCCTTAAACTTTGTCACAGCAACATACCAAGAAGGCATAGTACGGTAGATTAAAGGAGTATCAGTTCTCCAGCAGTGCGGATAATTATGAACATATTTCTCAGTTTTAAACCAGTTTCCTTGCTCTCTCAATTTCTTTATTATTATATCGTCAGCATCAAAAACATGCACTCCGGCTAGATCTGAAACTTCAAGAGTAAATTTACCACTGTTATCAATCGGACAAACAGCTGGAATATTATGACCTTGGCAAAGGTAAAAATCTTCCTCACCAAATCCAGGAGCAGTATGTACAACGCCAGTACCATTTTCTCCTACAACATAATCAGCAGCAAAAATGCGGAACGCATTTTTTGTATCTTTAAAGTAATCAAACAGTGGCTTATAAGAAAGACCTATAAGATCATTTGCTTTAAGCCTTATGTTACAGTTTTCATATGTAACATTGTCCTTTTCGCAATAATCGATAAATTTTTCTAGGTAGCTTTTAGCAAAGATATATACCTCATCACTTACCTGATTTCTTTTATTGTCCTCTGTTATCCTAGCACCTTGACACTGAAATCCGAAAGCAGATTCTAGAGTCACATGTTGAAATGACATCAAGGAGTGAACTAACACCGCACAATATTCAATATCTTTCCCTATTGCTAAAGCTAAATTACTTGGCAAAGTCCAAGGAGTTGTAGTCCAAGCAAGCAATTTACATTTTTGCTTAAATTGCTGTGGATTTTCCAAAAGCTCAAATGCAACAGTGACAGCCTTGCTAGTCCTTTCTCTATAAGAGTTATCAAGCCTTGTTTCAAAATTAGATAATGGAGTCTCGCACGCCCAGCTGTACGGCACAACACGTACCGATTCATATACCAGACCTCTATCATAAAGCTGCTTAAATGCCCACATGACCGACTCCATAAATGATCTATCCATTGTTTTATAGCTATCATGAAAATCTACCCACCTTGCTTGCCTATTTATATATTTTTTCCATTCCAATGAAAATCTCATTACAGAAGCACGGCAATGGTTATTAAATTTTTCAATACCAAATTTTTCTATCTCAGTCCTACCAGATATTCCAAGTTCCTTTTCTGCACCCATCTCAGCTGGCAGTCCATGGCAATCCCAACCAAATCTACGTTCAACCCTCTTTTGTAACATGGTTTGATACCTTGCAAACGCATCTTTTATAAAACCAGTAAGTAAATGCCCATAATGTGGAAGTCCATTTGCAAATGGAGGTCCATCATAAAAGACGAAACAATTATCTTTAGAACGTTCTTCAACTGAACGCTCGAAAATTTTATTTTCCTGCCCAAATTTTATTACTTCATTTTCTAACAAAGAAAAATCAGGGTTGCTAATTGTACTAGGATAATGCTTCATGCTCACTTTTACTGATAAAGCTAAAGAGTATAGAGCTTCGTAAAAAATTACAAATCCAAAAAAATGTAAACCTTATCTCTATAAAAGTTTATCTATTAATATATATTAATATCACTATATCTGATATTAATATATTAAATACATTATTTAATATAAAGGAGCTAATTATGCCTAAAGGCAACAATAATAAAAATATTATCATAAAAATCTAACTTAGAACTTACATTTCTATAAGAACAATAATTCTTAGAAAAAACTAGACAATATATCATAAACGCAAAAGAAGAATAACTAGCAGACCTAAAAGTATACTATATGAAGCTTTACATACTAACATAATAAAGAATTATGGTTACTATAGAATTTAAAATAATTGACCAGAGATAAACGAGAAAAGTCCTCTTTTGTTTTCATAGTGGCGCTTTTCTCTAAGCAAAAGAATAATTTTTGACAGGTGATCAACAGAGTTAATCCTTTAAACTTACTCCTAATAAACTATTCTGCCAAGCTTCCAGTATTTTCACATTCACTATTTTATTTCCATATTTACCTTCAGGATCGCTAACACACACTGATTGCATATATGGGCTCTTACCAATAATTTGGTTTTGACGTTTACCTTTTTTACCACTAAATAGAACAGGTATAGTTTTACCTATCATACTCTGGTTAAATTTAAGCTGTTGTTTATTAATTAACTTCTGTAAACAAAGGAGACGTTCTGTTTTAATTTCTTCAGGCACTTGATCTTTTTTTTCTGCCCCAGGTGTACCTGGTCTTGGACTATATTTAAAACCATAAGCCTGAGCATACTTTACTTCTTCTACTAACTTTATAGTCTCCTCAAAATCTCTTTCAGTTTCTCCAGGAAAACCAACAATAAAATCAGAAGAAAATTCAATTTCAGGTTTCAATTTGCGAAACTTACTCGTTATTTCCAAATACTCCTCTGCAGTGTATTTTCTATTCATTGCACGCAATATTTTATTTGAACCTGATTGCACAGGCAGGTGAATAAATGGCATGAGTTTTGGTTCTTCCGCATGCACCAAGTATAGAGATTCATGCATATCTCTTGGGTGAGAAGTCGTATAGCGGATTCTTTCTAGCTTTTCAATTCTAGCGATATAACTAATTAATTTTCCTAAATTCCACACTTTCCCTTCACATTCCCCACGATAAGCATTAACATTTTGACCGAGCAAATTGATTTCCTTTGTTCCATTTGCAACTAATTTTAATGCTTCACGGAATATTTCACCCACTGGTCGTGAATATTCAGCTCCACGAGTATAAGGTACTACACAAAACGTACAAAACTTATCACAACCCTCTTGTATAGAAAGAAATGCAGAAGATCCTTGGCTATTACCGTAGCACTTATCCTGTAATTTATCAAACTTCGCAATCACAGGAAAGTCAGTGCTTATTACATGCCCTTTATTTTTGTTTATCTTAACTATCAGCTCTGGTAAAGTAGCAATACTCTGCGGACCAACAACAGCATGTATAAACGGAGCTCTTCTAAATATCTCTTCTCCTTCTGCTTGTGCTACACATCCGGCTACCACTATAATAATTTCTTTACTCTTTTGTAACAAGTGAATCCTTCCAAGCTCTGAATAAAGCTTTTCCGCTGCCTTTTCTCTAATATAACAAGTATTTAGTATCACTAAATCAGCCTTTTCCACATCGCTTACAATATCAAATCCCAAAGGCTTAATCATATTTTTCATTAAAATGGAGTCGTAAACATTCATCTGACAGCCATAAGTTTTAATATATAAACCCTTCATTTTACACTTCTTGCAAGTCATCATATATACCTCTGGCATATGAGGTGCAGCAGCATAAGCACTGTTACTTAAAATACCACAACAGATATTATCTAAGTAGGTAACACCAAAGGATTAACAACTAGTTACATAATGAAAACTCAACCTCAAAAATATTGGCTACCTGCGCAACATCATTTTCACTGCAAACTTCATATAGTAAAACTATATGAAAAAACAGGTTCCAGTGTCAAGCATCTAGATAATAGGACTCATAGATTCTATTCAAGTAGTCTAACACTAGAATCCAGAAAAAAAGAAATATAGATTTTAGTGTTACGCACTAAAATCTACCTCCTATTGTAAAAATAAATGCTTGTATAAGAATTGCCTCAACACTTTAAAAATCTACCAATAAAAAAAGAAACTCTAGCAACACTATTTTTATATAGGCGTTTTTTAAAAAGTCTTAACACCTGATAAGGGTGTTTCAGTCTGTATAAGCAAAGATTCAAAAGTTTAGATAAAATCTATAAAGGCATAGAGCGCACACAGTACAAAAATTAAATGTAAGACACGAGCTATATAATATCCAATCATTTGCCCCATACAAAGTTGAAGATAATTGAATACCTTTACTATTATATATTATATGTGATAAGAGAACCAGTAAGGTCTGTTAAATAATTTTTATCTCACTTCTATTAGCTACTTGAATCTTTGGTAAATAGAACACTTACAAAAAAACCAAATCGCTTTGCTTGCTTTAGCTATATATTTATATAAAATTAAAAAAAGCTAGAGACATAAATGTTAACAAGATTCGCTCCAAGCCCAACTGGCTACCTTCATGTAGGAAATGTTCGCACTGCACTTATCTGCTGGATGTATACACGCAGTCAAAACGGAAAGTTTCTACTCCGTTTTGATGATACTGACTTTCAGCGTTCAAACATTAAATACATAAATAGTATCATACAAGACTTGCAATGGATTAATATAGATTGGGATTTAAACTTTAAGCAATCAGAGCGCTTCGAGCGCTATAATGAGGTGTTTTTGCAGTTAGTAAAAGAAGGATATATTTATGCATGCTATGAAACAAAAGAAGAGTTAAACATCAAACGTAAACTGCAGCTAAAACAAGGACTTTCTCCCATTTATGATAGAGGTGCATTAATTCTAACTGAGCAGGACAAAGCTCGCTATGAGCGAGAAAAACGAAAACCACACTTTAGATTTAAGTTGAATAGAAATGAGGTCACTAAATGGAACGATGAAGTTAAAGGCAAAATAAATATTGCAACTAGTCATATCAGCGATCCTATAGTAAGAAGAGAAGATGGGATTTATACATATATGCTACCTTCTGTCATCGATGACATTGACTTTAATATAACCCATATTGTACGTGGGGAAGATCATATAACTAATACTGCAGCACAAATACAAATGATACTAGCATTAAAAGCAAAAGTCCCAACATTTGCTCATCTTTCTCTGCTACATTTTGATAATAGCAAGATATCAAAGCGAAAAGGTGGACTAGACATCAGATTTATCAAGAAAGGTGAAATTGAACCAATTGCCCTTACCAGCTACTTAGCAAAGCTTGGAACATTAGACCCTATTAAGGCCCATGCTAACATGCAATCTTTAGTTGACTCATTTGACATTAAAAAATTTAGTTCAGCATCTACACAATTTAATTTAGGCGAAGTATACAAGCTAAATAGCAAAGTTCTGCAACAGATGCCATTTAAAATAATGGAAGAGCGTTTAAATCAAGTCAGAGTAAACTCTCCGGAGTTTTGGTACTTTATAAGAAATAATATAAAAAAGTTTTCGGAGGTAGAAAAGTGGTGGCAAATATGCAAATCTGATATAGAACCTGTGATTTTTGATAAGGAGCTCATACAAACTGCACTCAATGTATTACCGCAAGGTGATTGTAATGAAAGTACATTGTCAGAGTGGGTCAAAGCTATTCGACAGGCAGTAGACACAAAAACAAAAAACCTATTTATGCAGCTACGTTTAGCTTTAACAGGTAAAAAAACAGGTCCGGAACTTGCTAGGTTGTTAGTTTTTATCGGCAGAGAAAGTATTGCTGCAAGATTAAAAAAAAGTAGAAGGTAAGCTAGTGCAAAAATTATGGGGGAAAAGCGCACATAAGACTCTCAGAACAGCTAAAGATTCGCATTAAACAGTCATTATAAAGCAACATTCGCAGTAAATAAACAAGCTTATTTTATCTTACTATCATGTTAGTATAGATCTTAAAACCCCAAAGAGAACATGATTATGAAGTAAAAAATATTGATATCAATCAAGCAAAAGATTTCCAGAAAAGGGTATTCACAGAAATGAAAGGTTTTAAGCATGAGAAATTTAAAACATACATGTAAATTCACTGAAGAGTAGTACCCTAATATTAAATCCATGCAGGAGATTGCTGCACAATTGCCTTAGCTTCATATAATATAGTGATTATCGACAAGATAAAAACTTACAATAGGAACTTTTCTACTCTCAAAAAACTATAGAATACGGTTGAATATATAACATTATAGTAATACAAAAGAATATGAATTACATACATATCAAGGGTAAGTAATTATTAATTTTAAAGACAAGTTATCATCTCTTAATCAAATCTAGCATATTTACATTAAAATGATCCATATATTTCTACTTTTTAAAACACAGAAGATGATCTTAATAAAAAAAATATAGGTAGGAAAAGAGCTTGTAAAATATATAGAAAAGCTCCAGCTCAAACTTTGGGAGAAGGATTTACATTTTGTTTAACAGGCAATTTCATTTCAATATTAGAGATCTTTATCTCTAATATTAGTTTACTGTTTCATCATCAAGTTATGCTACTTTGTAGTGACTGAACAAAAAATAAAGACTTTAAACCAAAGTATGCTGACAAAAACAAACTTTTACCTTCCTGCAGGTGATAATTTACTAAAGCATGTATCTATAATAGAATTAATTTTGTGCAAATCTAAAGATAACGTACTATCCCAAATATAAACTCCGAAACATAACTAAATCAATAGGTCAACAGAATATCGAATCACAGAAAACCTATTCCTTATCTAGAAAACATAAAAACGCTCTGCTAAAGACAAAAGAATTTGTAGCCAAGTTAATTTAGATATAATGAAAAGAGTTAGAATTTGCTACAGCATTTTTATACTTACAATAAAGTTGTCAAGCTCAAAAAAAAAGTTATTATTAGCATAAATAATAAAATTTTTCACGGCTGTATAAGTATAGCCATCTGCAAAAATCATTTGTATAAATACACAGTTTTACCAGACACAATAGTGCGTACTACGTGTCCTTTTACCTTGCGTCCGTTAAAAGGAGAATTCTTTGATTTACTAGCAAAATCATCAATTTTAACTTCCCATTTATGATTCAGGTCAACTAAAATTAAGTCTGCAGCAAGGTTTTTTTGTATACGACCACGTGGTAGATGTATTATATCTGCAGGTTTATATGTAAGCTTTGCTAGTACATCAAACAAACTCATTTGTCCACTATGATAAAGCTCAAGTGAAAGAGGCAGAACTGTTTCAAGACCTACGATACCAAATGTAGCATCTTCTAGTGATAGATCTTTAGAACCACGATCATGCGGCGCATGATCAGTTGCAATGCAATCGATCACACCTGTTTTTAAACCTTCAACCATAGCCAAACGATCTCCTTCAGTACGAAGTGGCGGGTTTACTTTTGCAACTGCTCCATGCTGTTTTACTACATCTTCAGTTAAAGCGAAGTGATGAGGAGTCACCTCACACGTAACATTTAACCCTAAATTTTTTGCATGCCTAACAGCATCAAGCGAATCTTTTGACGAAATATGTAAAATGTGATAGTGCACATTTTCTATATCTTTCATGAGCAATATATCACGACTCACCATAACCGACTCTGAAGTACTTAAAATTCCCCTTATCCCTAATTCCTCAGAAACCTTACCTGCATTGATTGCACCACCTGCTGATAAATTTAAATCTTCTGCATGCTGTGCAATAGGAACATTTAACATACTCGAATAAAGCATTCCTTGCCTCATAACCATTGGATTCATAACTGGCATACCATCATCAGTAAACCCAATTGCACCTGCTTCTTTCAAAAGCGCCATTTCTGTCAACCTTTCTTCTGAAATAGTGATTTTAGCATAGAACTCAACATTCACATGTGAAGTTTCAAGTGCTCTATATTTCAAATACTTAGCCAAGACAATACTATCTATTGCTGGAACAGTATTAGGCTGACAAACTACAGTTGTTACACCTCCCGCAGCTGCAGATTTGCTGCCTGTATATATAGTCTCTTTATATTCTTGACCTGGTTCACGAAAATGCACATGAATATCAATAAGGCCTGGCATCAGAACAAGCCCTTTGCAGTCTACCGTCTCATCAATTCCACTTGGCACTCTATTTGAAAACAATGACTCACCAAAATCAATAATCTTACTCCCCTCGGTTAATAGTGAGCCTTTTATATCAAGCTTAGTCTCTGGATCAATAATACGAGCATTTATATATGCCACCTTATAATTTTCCTTTTGCCCTACTTGTAATAGGCTCCAAGTCTTAGTCACGGGTTTGCATATGTCAATATTTACTAAATTCTAAAGCCTTTTTTATAAAACACAACTAAATTAAAATGCAGTATATACATAAAATCTTATCTTCACTTTTTGACCTCCATGAAAATAATACACATCACAAAGCTACCATTTTCCACATATGTAAAAATAAAGCTTTATTATCATCTTTTTTATTCTTCAAAAACAACTTAAGCTAAAGTAATTGAGATCAACCTTGGCTACGTTCATTCTTTTTTAAGATTAAAAGGTTAAAAATAGCAGATAAACGTTAAAGTGGAGTCATAGTTACGATGGCAAATTTTCCAATAGAAACTAATTTTCTGCCTTTCCATCTTATTTTCATAAATACAACATTTAGCTAATTTAAAAGCCTAACCCAAATTTTTGCTGCTAAGTTTCAGTAGATTAAGCTTCTGTACTAATAGCTAAACAGCTTTGATATCGAGGATTTATATGAATATAGATATAAATGCACTAACTACTAACGTGAATAAATTAGAAGGGTGCATAGATAAAAATGAAAGGCAAGAACAAGAGAGAAAAAGTGAACAACTGTATAATGTTATAGAGAAAAAGGTAAAAAAAGAAGAGCATAAACACAAAAAACCAAGAAGCCGAGATAGAATTATCAAGAAGTACAAAAGGCTAATCAAGAAAGGTGCTAGCCTTAAAGTATTAGCTATACTAAAAGAAACACTAAGAAAACAAGAAAAATACTATAGACACTATACCCAGTGCTTTATCCCAGTATTAAATAAAAAGATATCAAAAGAATTAAACTATACAAAAAAAGAGGAAATAAGACAAGTAATTTTAGAAGTTACTTGTAACAGTAAACATTGCTTTAATAGTACTGCCCACAAGAAAAATAACTACAAGAACAGCAAAGGTAGCAAACCAGAAAGTGGCTACGGCAGCAACATTGAAGATGATTACAAAGTAGAAATAAATAACAGAGCAGTAAATAATAGTATTCAATTGCTGAAGGCGATTAAAGATCAAAATGATAGAAAATTTAGAAAACACCTAAAAAGCTACATAGATATTAGCGACATAAAAGATAAGAAAGAAAAGAATATTTTATACCCTATTGTATCGCTAAAAAGGAAACAGAAACTTAAGTTTTTCAGTACCCTAATTAAAACTGTTAGCAAAAAAAATCCAGAACAGCTTATTAATAGTCAAGATCAGGAAAAGACTTCTATTCAGGAAGCAACAATTAATAAAATAACAAAAGAAAAACATAAGTCTCATACACTACAGGATAACAATAACACGCTTAAATTTTTCGTAAAATTGTTAAAATATAGAACCAGCTATAGTAATTTAGAATTATTTATAGAAGAATTACAAGGATTAAGAGAAGAGCAAAAGGCATACTATTGTAATTTCTCAGAAAAATTAACAGAGTTAGTAAAGCAATCCAAACTAGAGCAGAAATCTGATATAGAAAAAAAAATTAAAGATATTATAACACGAATTATAAATATTTTAGATATTAATAATAATTATCTACTACATTCAGCAATTAATAATTACGATAAAAAACTTTTTAAAAAACTGTTACAAAAAGGGTTAAATGTCAGCCTTAAAGATGTAAATGGCAATAATGCTCTACACCTGATAGTTTCAAAATTGAAAAAAGAACAAAAGCTTGAATTCCTCAATATATTACTAAAAGTAGGTCAAAAAGAACAATTTATTAATGCCATAAATAATAACAAGAATCAAGAAGGACAAACACCTCTCCATCAACTACTCCAGCACATACAGGAAAGGAGCAAAAAATCTTCATTAATAAGCAAAATAAAAAATATAGTAAAAAAAGAATTCAAAAATACTAACAAGTATAAAGTCTTCAAGCTATTGATGGAAAATGGTGCTGATATTACCATTCAGGATAAAAAAGAGAATAACGCTTTGCATTATATTGTTCCATTCAAGGGAAAACAAAGAATTGCATACTTGAAGTTGATTTTAAGCAAAGACGAATTTAGTTATGCTATTAATGCTATTAATGAGAAAGGACAAACACCACTCCACCAACTACTCCAATACATGCAAAAAAAGAGCAAAAAACCTTCACTGGCAAGTTTTGAGAATACTAAAAGATACAAAGCCTTAAAGCTACTATTAGAAAACGGTGCTGATATCACTATCAAAGACAGTAACAAAAAGAATGCTCTGCACTATATTGCTTTACTCAAAGGAGAACAAAAGGTTATATGCTTGGATCTAGTAGTAAAATACGGGAATATATCTGAGGATAAGCTAAATAAAGCTATAAACACTAGCAACGGCAAAAAACAAACACCGCTACAAGTAGCGTTAACTTCTAAAATAGTAAAAGATAGGTATAATCACCACCACAATCCTAAAAACCACAATAACACAATTAAGTTCTGTGTAAAATTACTACAAAATGGCGCTGACCCAAAGCAATTAATACTATCTAAACCATCATGGAATAAAGAGTACTATAAAACTATAAAAGAAATAGAGAAGTCAATGGGTAAATTACTTATTCCAAATGACATGAGAACTAAACTAAAACTTAATTTTGGTAAGAAATTTAAAGCACGTGATATTGTGAAACATGTCAACAACATTACTTACAAAGTAGTGACAACGCTTGTGTTTGCTGCTCTAACCTGTGCAGTAGTATTCAGTATTGCTCAGGGAAGTATTACAATTATTACTGCATCATTTACTATAACAGCCATAGGAGTCTGCTATCTTATCTGCCTAAATTTAGAAAATATTTACAAAGGATTTAAAAAAATTAAAGAGGAACTCATCAAAGAAAAGCAAACTACACCCCAAAGTAATATACAATACAATAGCCCTTCTTCCAAAAAGATAGAAAATCAGCTCAATGATTTAGAAAAACAAAAAGAACTGCAAAACCAATTAAAACATACTGAAAACCTCCCTAATTCTAAAATAGACAGTATATCAATATCCCAACTCACCCAGGAATTATTAGAATTTAACAAGCAAATTAATAAATCCTCTTTTCTGGCGCTATAAAGTCAATCTCATCACTCAGAGTTTTTCCAGCAACTTTTTTGTAATCGATTTTTACATTGATTTCATCTTTTTTCTCTTCAAGCCACGCCATAGTGTGCTTCATCCAGTTTTCATCATCACGCTTAGGAAAATCTTCACGAGCATGAGCACCTCTGCTTTCCTCGCGATTAGCTGCGCACTCCATGATAATAACTGCCTGTGGAATCATGTTAGCAAGTTCTAGCGCTTCAACTAAATCGCTATTCCATATCATACTGCGATCTTTAACCATAATATCAGGCATCATTTTTGCTACTTCTTTTATAGCTTTCTTACCTTCTTTTAAAACCTCAGCAACACGAAATACCGATGCACATTTTTGCATAGTGTTCTGCATTTCATTGCGTATTTTCGCTACTCTAAACCCTCCAGAAGCAAATCGCATCTTGTGAAACCTATCTACTATCCAATCCGTACAATCTGATTGCAACTTTCTATGTGGCATATTGAGCTTTAATTTTTCCTTCGCTCTTAGTGCTGCAGCTCTACCAAAAACTACGAGATCAAGAAGTGAATTAGAACCAAGTCGATTTGCACCGTGTATAGAAATACATGCAGCTTCTCCAATTGCAAATAATCCTTCTACTACTTGCTCGTTACCTTTTTGTAACGTAACCACCTCCCCATGATAATTAGTTGGAATGCCACCCATATTGTAGTGAACAGTTGGAATAACCGGTATTGGATCTTTAGTAACATCAACTCCTGCAAAAGTCTTTGCGGTTTCGCTAATTCCTGGAAGCCTTAATTTTATTACTTCTGGATCAAGATGTGCTATAGTTAAGTATACACAGTCTTTCTTTGGCCCAACTCCTCTCCCTTCCCTAATTTCAACTGTTATCGCACGACTCACTACATCGCGAGAAGCTAAGTCCTTTGCCTTAGGTGCATAGCGTTCCATAAATCTCTCACCTTGAGAATTAATAAGGTATCCACCTTCTCCTCGACACCCTTCTGTCATCAAGCATCCCGAACCATATATTCCCGTTGGGTGAAATTGCACAAACTCCATGTCTTCAAGTGGCAATCCAGCTCTTACTACCATACCATTACCATCACCTGTACAGGTGTGTGCACTCGTTGTAGAAAAGTAAACACGCCCACATCCACCTGTTGCTAATACCACCAAATGTGCGCGAAATTTATGCAGCGTACCATCGCATAGCGACCAGGCAAAAACTCCACAGCAAGCCCCAGTTTTGTTGTCCATGATCAGGTCAATCACAAAGTATTCAACAAAAAATTCAGTATTGAATTTAAGACACTGCTGATATAGAGTGTGAAGAATTGCATGCCCAGTTTTGTCTGCCGCTGCACAAGTACGCTGAGCTGATTTTCCCTTACCAAAATGAGTTGTCATTCCGCCAAAAGAACGCTGGTATATTGTGCCTTTTTCTGTGCGCGAAAAAGGCACACCAAAATTTTCAAGTTCAATAACAGCCTCAGCAGCGTTTTTACACATATACTCTATTGCATCTTGATCACCAAGCCAATCTGACCCTTTTATTGTATCATACGCATGCCAGCGCCAATCATCCTCAGCAATATTTCCTAAAGCTGCACTGATTCCACCCTGCGCTGCAACTGTATGACTGCGCGTAGGAAAGATCTTAGAGATACAAGCAACTGAAAAATTAGTAGCAGACATTCCAAGTGCTGCTCTAAGCCCTGCTCCACCTGCACCTACTACCACTACATCATACTGATGTTCTATAATCGCGTATGCCGACCTATACATATTTGCTTATCTATGACCATAAATTTATAATATCACAGAGGTAGAAAAAATCTATACTAGATTCTAGCTTCTTTAGATAAAAATAAGTGAGAAAAGAAAAAAGCGGCAATTTAATCTTATATAAAACTGACTGAGAGCTGAAATTATTATAGGACCTAAAAAGCAAGTTACTTAAGCACCTAATTTACTACAATGAGCAAGGGAAACACATCAAGATTTTTGTGTTACTCAATAAATTCTTTTGTAAAACTCTCGTCAGCAAGTTATTTATTTTTATATGTCTTATAAACAAAAGAGAATTCAGAACCATATTAACAAACACCATTCATCGTTTTAGCTTATTTATATAACCAAAAAGATTACAGCCAATTCAGCCACTATTCTAACAATAAAAGGAAATACTACTATTATATCTAAACTAGCATTAATAGCTACTAAAATAGTAGCAATACTTAATCCAACATCAAGAAAAAACTGGGCACAATATCAATTAAATCACTATATCTAGCTCTTCCCTTCTTTGACTTAGCTTTATTCTCCTCATATTATTATTAAAGTGCAGCTCTTGTTTTCCTTAAGCTAAATCCAACAGAATCTTACCTTTTGTCTTTTACTAAAAGGCTGCCATTATCTAAGTGTATTACTTTAATAGCTTAATGTAATAAATATATCACCTCTCTATTCTGAAATTTTATGTAAGCATAAAGTCCTTTATCTTAATTCTTTATTAAATTGTTCTTTACATAATCCAGCAACGCCCCTCTTAAATGCTTTATCACATCTTCTAGTAGTTGCTTATCAGATTACATGCAAAATAAGAAGAACTTCTGTATGTAGCACCTTTTAACCATTAGATTTATAACAAGTACCAAATTTTACTTTACCATTATCAATAAAGTTTACTATTAAACCAATACTTTTTCTGTTACCAGCTTGACAAATTCTTTCATAATTAACTCGATTATATACCCCTTGCTTTAATTACGTTAATAATATAATAAATTCTGCTAAAAATCAAGAGCTTGGTCAATAAACCAACATAATTTACAAAGTTTTTGTAGATAATTACCTAATCAACTATAGAATAAAAAAATATTATCTAATTTTAGGCTTAACATTCTGTAATAAATCTGTTAAAAAACTCACAGGACTAACATCTACTGTAACTGTGATGCTCGAATTTAAATTATATTCTTGAATCCAATGTTTTAGCTTCTTTTGTACCGATAAACAATGTTTATTATACATCTTCAGTAATATCCTATACCGATACTTATTACTTAAGAAATCTATTGCTGCCGGCAATGGAACAAAAAATTTCAAATTCTTTTCTTCTAGATTCTGGTACTATACACTGAATGACAATAAAGAAGAAGCAGTAGTTAAACATTGACTATACAAAAAGCTAGTTATTCTACTTGCTGCTTTTTGTGTTTCAATCTGATTCTTACCGCAAATTATAAGTGCTATTAACCTTCTAAAAGGTGGTATTTTAGCTTTTAATCTCAACTCAAGTTCAATTTCATAAAATAACTCCCTCTTTTGTTAAACCTTCTAGACCTTCCTACAACTTGATGCAATAACTGATAAGTTTTTTTCTGCTGCCCTCAAATCAGAATTCTCAAGTCCTAAATCTGCATTTATTATCCCAATTAAAGTTAATTTAGAAAAACTGTGTCTCTTAGCAATCATCTACGTACCAATTATAACATTCACTTTCTCCTTCAATATTAAGTCAATAATGTTACTCACTGATTTCTGATCACTACTCACAATCGCAGTTCTTGCATTTGGTATTAATTTTACTATTTTCTCAAGCAATCTTTCAATCCCTATACCATAAAGAAACAATGGCTGTCCACTTTAGGCAATTAGGACATTCTTCTGGAAGCATCAATTGATAAGAGCAATGACGACATAAAAGAACATTCTTTTTTTTGTAAAATGTAAGCCAAACAGCACAATTCAAAGCAGGAAATTTCATATCTGCATTTTTTACAAACTGCGAGCTGAGCACATACCCTCGGCGATTCAAAAAAAAGCATGGCCTGCTGATCTCTTTTTATAGTTCGTCCTATGTCTTTAAAAAACTCATCAGAGATCCACTGTTTATTATTTCTCATACCTACTACTCTAATAAGTGGCAATTCTGCACCACCAAACCGTCGAGCTAACCTAACATAATTGTAATTGCCATTTTAAACATTATAAATGGTTTCAAGTAAACGGAGCTGCTGACAATAAAACTATTGAGATATTTTCAATTTTAGCTAAGACTACTGCCATATTTTGAGCATTATATAGCCCCTTGCTCTTGTTTAAAAGATGAATCGTGCTCTTCATCAACAATAACAACAATAATAAATTTAGGTTCTTATAAGGTAAAAAAGGACTGATCTTGCCCCTATAATTATCTGCACATTCCAATTTACTATATTAAGCCAACTAGTGTGCACAAGTTTTAATCCTTCTTCCTGAAATTGTTTTAACTTCACAATTGGTAGATCATATCTGCAATCAAGTACCAAGAAACTTAGCTCAGTGGCATTCAAGGCTCGCTCTAAAAACTTGCCGTATTTTAACTTCTCTCGAGGCAATTTCAACGCTCTCTGGTCACCTAACATCCAAGCACTTGGAACCCCAGCCTTTATTATGCAACTGCCTAGTATGCTCATTTGTAGTGAAGTCTCCTGGATCACAGTGTTCAGGCACTGAAGCAATATCATTTTTAGCAGAAAGCACCCTTATATTATAACGTTGATATAATTATATACTTGATATTAATTTTCCTTCCTGAACTTCAATATCTGTGCACTGAGATGGTAAAGTCTGAGCAGCGCTTGAAATGGTAGGTAGATTACTGTCATTCTTAATCAATTGTGCAACCACAGAGAGATAAACCTCTGTTTTTCCAGACTCAGTTTCACCGCCAAGCAAAGTTACTGAATACCTATTCAAGTTTCCTATTATTTTATCACTAGCTGCTTGCTGTTCAGCACTCAATTGGCAGTTTATCTTACCTACTTCCTGTTTTTGCTCAGTATAAACAAATTTATCTATTCGGTTCACTTTTAACACCCCTCCTATTATCACCTTGGCAAGCACACCAATAGGTATCAAATTATATCGTGCAACCCACTCTACAAATGCAATCAACACTTTGGTCTAATATTGTGGTAAATCGATCTTCTGCCCAACAAATTTTAATTTCCGACCGCTTTTATCGCTATACTTCCAGATTATGCCGATTAACATTTTTACCAAATGGCACCACTACATAATTCCTAATTGAAACTTCAGTATTTTCCTTAATTGCATACAAAAATAACTGGTCAAGTGGAAGTGGGAGTAACATGTCAACTGTTCTTGTCATAGCAGCGTAAGTTTAGCACCATTTTAAGAACTTTCGCTTGATTTTTACAAGCAAATTGACTTAACATAATTTATGTAAATTTGTTTAGCTAAGGCATAAACATAAAAAACTCATATATAGAAATTAACAGAATTTTCTGAACTTCATAAAATCCGATGAAGTTCAGAAAACCAAGTAAAACAGAAAAACAGCTATTTAAAATGAATGAAGAATTCAAAGAAGAACACCATAAAATCAGATCGAATGTATATAGTAATGTAGTTAATAAGAAAGCCCTTCGTTACAGGAAGTACAAATGCTTACTAGACGCTTTTTCTCATCATTTGCTTCACAACTGGTTACACACAAGGAAATGTGAGCACTATCAATAAAAAGCTGTAAAAAAGAAATAAAAAGCTATTTAGCTGAAGAAATACTCAATATCAATTAACTAAAGGAGAAAATTAAGGATTCAAAGAATTTACATAAGCAAATAAAAGAATAAGATTGCTTTTGATATCGTTTTAAGCTCTTGTACTAAGCTTCACCTTTGTTATAATTTAAATTTAACTTAAGTTATAGTAACAATGAGTGATAAAGTAAGACAAATTCTAAGTTACTACGAAAGTGAAAACCCTGGAGTAAAAGCAAACCTCGCTCGTATTCTCATGCATGGAAAACTTGGTGGAACTGGCAAATTGGTAATTCTCCCTGTAGACCAGGGATTTGAGCACGGACCAATAAAAAGTTTTGAAGTTAACCCTGATGCTTATGATCCACATTATCATTTTCAACTTGCAGTTGATTCAGGAGTTAGTGCATACGCTGCTCCACTTGGTATGATCGAGGCTGGTGTTTCAACTTATGCTGGAATGCTGCCACTTATCTTGAAACTTAACAGCTCCAACTCTTTACATTCTAGAAGCCTATCTTCTGACCAGGCAATCACTGCTTCTGTAAAAGATGCGCTACGTTTAGGCTGCACAGCCGTTGGGTTCACTATATATCCTGGTTCTGCTAAGTGCTTTGACATGATAGAAGAAGCCTGTGAAATCATAGCTGAAGCCAAGTCTTGTGGGCTCGCAGTAGTACTATGGTCCTATCCACGCGGTGAAGGGATTTCTAAAGTAGGTGAAACAGCAGTTGATGTTATTTCTTACGCTGCACATGTAGCAGCTTTGCTCGGTGCTAACATAATAAAAGTAAAACTCCCAACTACTCACTTAGAAAAAGAGAAAATAAAAGCTGAAAATATTCAATCCTTATCTAAAAGGATTGAATACGTCAGAAAATCTTGCTTTGCAGGAAAAAGAATATTAGTTTTTTCTGGTGGTGAAACAAAGTCAGTAAATGATATATGTAGTGAAGCAAAAGAAATTAAGCAAGGTGGCGGTAATGGTTCAATCATCGGTCGTAACTCTTTTCAAAGGAAAAGAGAAGAGGCTTTATCTATGCTAAAAGATATAATGGATATCTACGCATAAAAACTGGCTGGGTGGCAGAATGGCTTATGCGGAGGATTGCAAATCCTTTTATACCGGTTCAATTCCGGTCCCGGCCTTTCTTATTTTCTATATCCTTACAAAAATTATTTAATCTTAACAGCAGTTTTTAGCAAGTAACTTACTTTAGCATAAAAGCGCACTTGGTAATATATAAGCTTTAAACCTCAATTTCTTTAGCAAATTTAAAATCTTGCCCACAGTTTCTTTGGTTTGTAAC
Organism: Wolbachia endosymbiont of Dirofilaria (Dirofilaria) immitis; assembly: GCF_013365455.1. Classification (GTDB taxonomy): domain Bacteria; phylum Pseudomonadota; class Alphaproteobacteria; order Rickettsiales; family Anaplasmataceae; genus Wolbachia. Next base: position 56,932 of record NZ_CP046578.1, on the reverse strand, counting down.
TACCATATTTTTGTACTATACCCACTATAAGCTTACCAAAATGAAAGATAACATAACTATTTATTATTAATTATAGTATATTCTAACAGAGAAATTGTTTGTCTAGAAGCTTATATAATTCCACTCCAATAACTTTAGCACACTTACTATTTTGCAAAGCGGTAACAAACTACTTTAGATGTAGACCTTTTACTAATTAACACTATTGGCAATCCAAAAACATATTTCCCCTGCTTGAAGGAAATAACCCTCCATGACCACCTCTTAAATATAATATCATTAATCTCTTTAATATTAAGCTACTATCTTCCAAAAGGGCAATCAGTGCTTCTGTTAAATTTAGAAGTTCTAACATAAGCAAGAATAAAATAATAGCGACAACAAACTTCATAAAAAAACTTCTCATTATTTCTATCTACAAGTAAAATCAATAAGAACATCTTCTTTAAAAGTTATTGCTATACTCCCATAGCATTTTATGGTAGAAAAATAAGCTAAGAGCATTTTACAGAATGATACTACGTAACTTATTGTTTTTATTGCTGCCACCTGAAATCGCCCACTCCTTAGCAATTACAATTTTAAAAAAGATGCCTAGCAGAAAATCTGTAGAACAACTACCTAAGTCTTTAAACGTTAACTTCTTTGACAACAAACTCAGGAGCCCTATAGGTCTTGCTGCAGGCTTTGATAAAAATGCGGAAGTTATAAGGTCCATGCTTTCATTCGGTTTTGGATTTATTGAAGCTGGCACTGTAACTAGACACCCACAATTTGGAAACAAAAAACCAAGAATCTTCCGATTAATCAAAGATGAAGGAATAATCAATAGATTAGGATTCAACAATAAAGGAATAGATTACTTTCTTAAACAAATAAATAAAATCAGATCTGATAATTGCATTTTCGGTATTAATATAGGAAAAAATAGTATATCGCAGAATCAAATCAGTGATTATATTGACTTAATAAGAATAATATATGGAAAAAGCAATTATATAGTGCTGAACATTTCATCCCCAAATACACCCAATTTACGTAGCTTACATAACAAACAAGAATTATCAGAACTGCTAAAATCCATAACTCTAACCAGAAAATCAATTGGCAGTTCTAAACTTACCCCCATAATGCTAAAAATCTCACCAGATATAGATCAACAAACGAAAGAAAACATTGCTGAGCTTGCATTAGAATACAAAATTGATGGCTTGGTAGTAAGTAACACTACAACTAGTCGAATCAATTTACACTCTCATTGCAATAAAAATGGTGGACTGAGCGGTAAGCCATTGTTCAAGCTTTCAACTGAGTTATTAAGTGATATGTATAAACTTACTAAAGGTAAAATGTTGTTGATAGGATGCGGAGGAATCTCAAGTGGTATTGACGCATACAAAAAAATAAAGGCAGGAGCATCTCTAGTACAATTATACACTGCTCTCATATACCACGGACCTCAAATTGTGAATAAAATCAATCTAGAGCTTGCAGAGCTAATAAAAAGAGATGGGCTGAGTAACATCAGTGAGGCAGTTGGTTGTGATTGCAAACTTTAGCAACTTTATTTTAATAGAATAAAACTAATTTTCTGATATAAAAGATACAGTAGGAGGCACTTCCTTTTAAAGCAATAAACATGCAAAACTTAAACGACACTATATCCCAGATTATTAATTATAGGTTCAAAAATTACTCTATTCTAGAAGAAGCATTAACTCATCCAAGTTTAAATAAACGGAACAGTAAAAATCAAATTGAAAATTATGAAAGATTAGAGTTTTTAGGTGATAGTATTTTAAACATGGTTGTATCTACTATACTGTTTAAACTCTTTCCTAAAGAAAAAGAAGGAGAGTTAGCGAAACGAAAAACTGATTTAGTTTGTGGCAATACTATTGCTAATGTTGCCAAAGTGATAAAACTAGGTGATTTTATTATCATGAATAATAGTGAGCGCTGCAATGGAGGAAAATGCAACCTAAAAAACTTAGAAAACGCACTTGAAGCATTAATAGGTGCAATTTACATTGATGGCGGATTTAGAAACGTCGAAAGATTTGTTACCCAATACTGGAAGAAGCTAGCTAAATATATGCTCAACCCTCCTCAAGATCCCAAAACCTCATTGCAAGAGTGGACACAGAAAAATAAACTACCCTTACCAGAGTATGAGCTTATAAAACAGGCTGGACCAGCACATAACCCAGAATTTACTATATCAGTTTATATAAAAAATTATGGCAGAGTTTCTGCATGCGCTTCTAGCAAAAAGGTTGCTGAACAAAAGGCTGCTGAGTTAATGCTAGAAAAAGTCAATAATAGTAAGAAAACTAATTCAACTTAAGCAATCAATCTAAATACTAAAAAAGCTAAAAATAAGATACTTTATTGATTCTAGATAACTATACCAGGCAGTTCAGTGTGACTCTTACGGGATTCGAACCCGTGTTACCACCGTGAAAGGGTGATGTCCTAACCACTAGACGAAAGAGTCAATACGAATATACGAATCTACTAAGTTATATTAATTACTTATATAAAGTCAATTCAATTATTCTATAGCAAAACAGAGAGTAGATTGTTTCATAAACTAAATTGGATCTGTCATAGAGTTAAAGGCTATGCATAGCTAAAGTTTATAAACACCTATTGAATTCTGTTCTTTCATAATTAACTTAATCAAATTTAAGAACAGTAATTTATTATTCATACCAGCAGGTTTAGTTCTATTAAAATAAGAATGGCTAATGACCACCTAAATTTAAATGATAAGCACTATACCTCCAATTCTAAGATGCTTGGAACCTATGTTCTAATGTGAAACTATCAAATCATAATATTCATACGACATGCATTGAGATGATACTTTAAAAGCATGCTGCCAACTTAATTACAAACCCTTTTCAGCAATTTAAGTTACCTTAGTTACATTTCCCAACTATAACTACAAGTATATAGACCATTCACCCTATTGTTGTTATAATTAATGTCTTGCTCAAAATTAAATGTTAATGGATGAATTAAGGAAGCTAAGCATTACAGAGATGCGTGATGGACTTAATCGAAAAGATTTTTCCGCTATCGAACTTGCAGAGGTGCATATCAACGCAGTTGAAGATGAGAAACTAAATGCATTTGTAACAAAAACTCCAGAAATAGCAATAAGAGCCGCCAAAGCAGCAGATGAACATCTTTCAAAACAGAAAGATAATACAGCCCCACCACTCATGGGCATACCAGTTGGTATTAAAGATTTATTCTGTACGAAAGGAATAAAAACAACAGCATGTTCAAAAATGCTAGAAAATTTTATTCCTACCTACGAATCCACAGTATCTGAATTACTTTTAAAAAGCGGAGCAGCTATACTCGGCAAGCTTAATATGGATGAATTTGCCATGGGCTCCGCAAATACAAATAGCTGGTTTGGTCCAGTTGAAAATGTTTGGACTAGAAAAAGTGATGGAGAAAAGGTTGTACCTGGTGGATCATCTGGTGGATCTGCGTCAGCAGTTGCCGGATTCTTATGTGCTGGAGCGCTTGGAAGCGACACAGGTGGATCTGTACGCCAACCAGCAGCCTACTGTGGAGTAGTTGGAATAAAGCCAACCTATGGAAGGTGTTCACGTTTTGGCATGATCGCATTTGCAAGCTCTTTAGATCAAGCAGGAGTCATTACCCGTTCTGTATCTGATTCAGCATTAATGCTGGAAACAATTTGTGGCTATGATAACAAAGATTCAACATCAAGCAAAAGGCTAGTACCCAAGTTTTCTAGCCTTATAAGTTATAATATAAAGGGTAAGCGTATCGGCATACCAAAAGAGTACAAGATGGACGGTATCTCAGAAGAAATTGTCCATTATTGGGAAAAAGTTTCTTCTAACTTAAAAGAAAGCGGTGCTGAAGTCATTGATATTGCCTTGCCACATACTAAATATGCAATACCAGTCTATTATTTAATTTGCTCTGCTGAAGCTTCATCTAATCTCGCTCGTTATGACGGCGTGCGTTATGGATTCAGGAATGATGCTGATACCCTTGAAGAAATGTACTCACTAACAAGGGCAAAAGGTTTTGGGAAAGAAGTAAAAAGAAGAGTCTTAATCGGGGCTTATGCACTTTCCTCAGGTCACTACAATGAATATTACGAAAAAGCGCAATGTATCAGAGCATTAATCAGAAATGACTTCATAAAAGCATTCGAGAAAGTAGATTACATACTTGTTCCATCCGCTCCAACAGAAGCTTTTGGCTTGAATGAAGAGCCAGATCCACTAATTATGTGCATCAATGACGTTTTTACTGTACCAGCAAGTTTAGCTGGCCTACCTGCTATTTCTATTCCTGTTGGACTTTCCAATGAAGGATTGCCACTTGCTTTACAAGTAATTGGAAATTATTACGATGAAGCTGGAATATTGAACATAGCAAATGTAATCGAACAAAATTGTGGTAGAATAATTGAGCTACGTAGCTTAGTTTAACATAAGATCATTCAGTAAGTAGCCAGTTACATAACACTATAATTGCTCAAATCTCTGATCAAAAAGGAATAAGTTTAGCAAAAAATAATGATATCATTATTGGAACATAAAATAGTCCTACTGCAGTACTTATAAGAAGTAACAAAGTAGCTCTATCTGGTTGATAATTTAAAATATTAGCGAGTATTACACTAGATCCGGAGACTGGAATAATAGCTAACAACATCAGTGCCTTATATATACTCTCATCATATATGCCTATAATATGTTTGTCTATCAGAACAATCCCTAAAACAAACAATGGCCAGAACACATACTTTGCTGTAATAGTAGTTAAAGCGAGCTTCCAATCTATTTTAAAATTTGTTATTTGTACAATACTCACTCCAAGCAGCACCATTCCTAATGTAATAAATGTACTTCTAATATTCATCATAACATCTGTCAAAAAAGTTGGTATTTGTACATTATATATACTTAAAAAAAAGCCTAGAATCATCGCATAGGATGAAGGAAGCCTGAACAATCTTAACATGCATTCTTTTGCAGTGTATATACCATTTGCAGCTATATAAAACCCTAAACTATTTTCAAACAGCGCCATTCCTATATAACAGACAACATATACAGACACTGAATCTTCATCAAACAAAGTCATAGCAATCGGCAAGCCAAAATAACCCATGCTTGTACTACCTGAGCTAAATGCCAATATATTTTTCGTATTATCTTTAAATAGAAAAGAAGAAAGATAATAAACTGATAAGGACATAGTACTTCCTATAAACCATATTAAAACCGGTAAAGAAATTACCTTTAAATTAACCTCTGCATGAGACACTCCATATAGAATCACTATTGGATTAGCTATATAAAAAAGTATTTGAGATATAGTATTTTTATCAATCTTAAGGTACTTTCCTGCTAAATAACCAATAAGTATTGTAATATAAATAGGCAATATTTTAAGAAAAAGGGTAAAAAACATATTAGCCTAAATTACAATCCTTCTTGATATTTTTGACTGATAAAGTGACATTAGATCTTAAGATATTATAAAAGTAAACAAAATTTATTCTCCAGTTTACCTAGTTTGTAGTTAATTAAAAAAAGCTTTTCACATACCTTTTAATATGCAGTAAGCTTGCCGAAAAGCAAAGTTTAGTTTCACTGAACTTCATTATGCATTTTTAGGGTACAAGACAGAAAACTCATAGAAAGTAACTACTCTGTAAAATAAGAGTGTTTTACGTTTATACATTTTAGTTATAAACAATCTCAGTAAAAAAACAAATCATACTTGTCCAAAGATGAGTGATGCATTAGTGCCACCAAAGCCAAATGAATTAGAAAGTACATATTGGATTTTGTGTTCTTGAGCTTTAAACGGTACAAAATTCAAATCACATCCTTCTGAAGGCTTGTGTAAATTTAAAGTTGGTGGAGCAATTCCGTTATTTAATGCAAGGATACTGAATATTGCTTCAACACTCCCTGCAGCACCAAGCAAGTGCCCTATAGAAGACTTAGTAGAAGAAACTGGCACTTTATAAGCATGTTCACCAAACAACTGTTTTATTGCTATCACCTCAATTTTATCTCCAAGCAGTGTTGAAGTGCCATGTGCATTGATATATCCAATTTGACTTGGATTAATTCGCGCACTCTTCAAGGCAATTTGCATTGCTTTAAATGCACCTCTCCCTTCTGAATGTGGTGATGTAATGTGATGTGCATCCCCTGTTAGTCCATATCCAACCAGTTCAGCATATACCTTTGCCTCTCTCTTTCTTGCATGTTCATACTCTTCTAAAACTAATATACCTGCTCCTTCGCCCATAACAAATCCATCACGTTCTTTATCCCATGGTCTTGAAGCTTCTTCAGGTTTATCATTAAATTTAGTCGACAGCGCCTTCATAGATGTAAAACCTGCAATTCCAACTCTACACAGTGCACTTTCTGATCCACCTGCAATCATCACATCTGCTTCACCAAGCTTTATAGTTCTTGCTGAATTTATTATCGCATGTGCACCTGTTGCACATGCAGTTACTGCTGAATCGTTTGGGCCCATGAATTTGTATTTAATAGAGATATGACCAGATATTAGATTTATTAAACTTGCAGGAACAAAAAATGGACTAACACGCCTAGGACCCTTTTCCTGCATAGTAATTACATTTTCTTGAATTGATGGAAGGCCACCTATACCAGAGCCAACAGTAACACCAACACGTTCTCGATTAATATTCTGGCTTTCCAAAATTAGCGAATCGTTCACCGCCTGAATGGCAGCGGCAATACCGTAGTGAATAAAGCGATCTGTCCTCTTTAGGTCTTTTTCAGAAATATAATCTAGTAAGTTAAAGCAGTGTTCAATGTTATCATGTTGTAGAGGAACTTGTCCTGCAACCTTGCAAGCAAGATCAGAAGTATCAAACCTGCTAATCCCCTTTACACCAGACTTACTATCTATCAACTTAAGCCAAGTACTTTCAACATCTGTTGCCAATGGAGTAATTAAGCCAATACCAGTAACTATTACTCTTCTGTTCATTTACTGTTAACTATTTGCTTTTTCACCACATACTCAACTATTTGTTCCATAGTTTCCATTTTTTGTGCATCTTCATCTGGAATTTCTATTCCAAACTCCTCTTCTGCTGCCATAATTATCTCAACTGCATCTAAACTATCTGCGCCATGATCTGAAAGCTTCGAAGAACTGTTAAATCTCTCCACATCCTTACTAATATGCTCCAGCACAATCTTTTTTACTTTTTCTGCTATGTTTTCTCTAGTACTTTTTGCTAGTTCTCTATCCATTTTTTACCAAAAAAAAACCTATCCCTTGATGTTATAAAAAATCTTTATGTTTGCAATACCTTTTATAATCGACAAACTATCATAAAGCTTTTACTACTCCAGCTAAAGTACACTTCAGCACTATATGCTAGAAGATTAATAAATTCAAAAATGCTAGCACATCAATAAAAAATTCCTGATTGCAGAAGTAGATAAAATTTTACCTAAGGATAGCAAAAATAAGCTCATATCAGCAATGCTGCTTTTGCCCCCGTTAAAATACGTACACTTATTTTTCATTATAGCTTCATCACAAGAGTTTGATATAGAAGCTGAGAAAGTAATATTAATATTACTATGGTAGTTAAATGTATCTACACCTATGCCCCAATTCATAAAAATCTACCGTATATAGATAACAGAGATAATCATAAAAACAAACTAGCCGCCACAAGAAATTTAACAAAGCAACAGCAGTGCTTGCTAGAGATATGCTCCTTACCCTTACTTTCGAAATGCTATCTTCACTAAGTAAGATAGTAATAAGCGCTGTGAAACCATAAAAGCACTCTCTCAGACTGTAGGAACAAATGAATAATAGTAGAGAGCAACAAGTTTTATGTATTAATAAAAACTTTGGTAAAATAAAAGAAATTTATTCTGACGGAAACCATAAAACTATTTGCACCTTCACATGAAATAGAATAGGTGCTATAGTAGAAGATATAACAAACAACATAGAGCATTATATAACTACAAGATAAATCTAGAGCTCATCTTTCAAGTTGAGGATAATATTAAAGACTACACACAAGATAAGGTAATAATTTAATGTCTGCGTTCGATAAAAGTAAGGCAGAAGACTATACAGATAGCCTCTTTAAACAAACTTTGGATAAGCTAAGCAAACTTCTAGAAGATACTAATCATCTATACTATATAACTTATTGAATCAAGTAAAAAAGATGATTAGAAAAATTGTATTACAGCTGCTTGTTTCCATGGTAATAATTTTTACTTTAACTTCCGCTTTTGTGTTTATTATAATACACATAAATAAAGGCAAACCAGAAAAACAGGATAAGCTTTATGAGATAAACACCATACACGATGGCTTAATACAGACAATAGCATACTACTTAGTGAAACCAATATTTGAATCAGCACTTGACCATTATATTAAAAAGCATGGCCTAGCAGAATACTTAGAAGAAATAACACAACAGAAAAGAGAAAAAAATATGACAAGCTTTTATGAAATCAAAGAAGGTAATGGCAGCAAAGCTTTATGTGGCCAAGAAATTCTACTACAAGTATACAAAATACCTAATAATCTAACAATGCCACTTTTGAATCAAGTCTTTAATGTTTCTTTTAGAATAGGTCAAAACAACTGGAAAGAGTTAGGTTTAGGAATAATAGGCATGAAGGAAGGGGGAGAACGTGTAGTTACTGTAAACAGTATTACTAATGATAACCAAATGAACTTTAGTTCTTATTATGTTAAACTACTTAAAGTAAAAGATAGATACCCTGATCCAGTAAATAATATGATGATTTTTGATGACTTAATTAATAAAACTGGAAAACAAGTAAAGTGCGGTGACAAAATATCGATTAAATATAGCATAATGAGGCATGATGGTGAATATATAATCAAAAACCAAACAATACAGTTTAAAGTTGGTGATAAAAAGGTACCACTTGCCATAGAGCTTGGAGCCATAGGAATGAGAACTAACAATAAAAGAACTATTATTTCTCCACCGGAACTTTTAAATGTCACTGATAGTATGTCAGTAGAAGACATAGGTTTTGACGAAGAGCATGTTTCGATAATTAACCTAAGTCTAGATGCCAACCTACAATAAAATTACAGTTTAAAAGCAAGAAGGTAGATACTTTAAAATATTATCTGGTAACTAAAGAAAATAATAAAAGTACATATTGCAGTAATAACCGGCGGTAAAACTAAAAAAATAGGTGTCTTTTTAATGAAAAACCTTCGAGAAGGTTTTAAGAAAAAAGCATTGTAAATTATTGGTAAAAAGCACATAGCATTGAGTACAGTGCTTATAATTAACAGAAGAGTAATAAACACAATAAGTGATACATTACCGGAGTTAAAAACAGCTTGAAAAATGAAAAATTTACCCCAAAAAGTTGGAGCAGGCGGCACCCCTATCATAGACAATGCACCTACAGTAAATGCTACCATAGTAATTGGCATACTACGCCCTATGCCATGAATTCTATCCACATATTTCTCACCCGTTTCTGTTACTATACTACCTGCAACAAAAAATAAAGTGATTTTTGCAAACGCATGACAAACTAACTGAAAAACTGCAACCTTTGCACTGAGGTCGCTAAGAATTGAAGCAGACAGTGTAATATATGATAATTGAGAAACAGTAGAGTAAGCAAGCAACTTTTTCAATTCTTTCTGCTTAAGTGCAATTAATGAAGCAGTAATAATAGTGAACCCAGCAACATATGGTAGCCATCCTCCAATAAACCAATTTTGTTGTGCAAAGAGTTGCAGATTACCGATACCAAAAATGCAGAATATGACTTTTATGATAATGAAAGCCCCAGATTTTACAACAGCAACAGCATGCAGCAGTGCACTCACAGGAGTCGGTGCAACCATTGCTTTAGGCAACCAAAAATGCATTGGCATTAATGCAGCTTTACCTATTCCATAAATCAGCATCGTAAAACATACTGTAGTAAAAGTGATGAGTGAGGTGTCAAATTTAAATACTCCATCGCTTACAAAGTCTAAAGTATGAAATTCACTATATAAGAGACCAAGAGCAGGAAAAAATAATATCAAGGAGGAAAAAAATAGCATACCAAAATAATAGCGTCCAGCTATTATTGATTCATTTGTTGCACTATAGGTAATTAGAGGATAGGTACTAATAGTTAAAAGCTCATAAAAAACAAATGTGGCAAGCAAATCACCAGAAAAAGCAATGAACATCACACAGCTAATCGATACTGAAAAAAAACATAAGAAACTCGAGTAATTACTACCAGGATAGTTACTCTTCATATAGCATACTGCGTATATGCTAGTTAATATCCATAAAAACGATATTAATAGACTAAATATTACCCCTGTAGACTCTAGCTTTAAACTAATATGCAAATTATTGCCAAAATCTATGAGGATAAATTGAGAATGATCACTATATATCCAATATAAAGTACACAGACACGTATACGTAAATAGAAACATAGAAGAGATAACAGTAATACTGTTATTTATCATAGGCCATTTGCCAGTAAAAAAGATAATCACTGCGCCAAACAGTGGAATCAGTGCAGTAATTAACAAATAATTTTCAGTAATAAAAAATGGCAAGGAAAGAGACATTAAAACATAGTCGATTAAATAATTCATCTTTCTGCTTAGGCAAAGCTTGAATTGTACTTAAATTATAGAAAAAGTTCCACTTTTTCGTAAATTAAGTTCTACATATTATATAATACAGAAATAAGGAAATAGATGCCCTTACTCTTCTATATAACTCAACTTAGACAAGTTTTTCCAATTTGTCCATACATATATTTCAATACATAACATAGTTGAAGCAACGTACCACTAAATGATCGCTTTCCTTTCAATAGCCCTCTAGCTTTACCATCTGTTTTCATTTCCCTATATGGCTTTCAAGAAATAATAGTAGTAGCTATCTTCTGTTTAAACCATATTTTTCTTTTGCGAATCATTTCTCAGAGCATTCGCTAATTTATTCTCTTTAACAATAACTTTACTTTCCTCCTCCTACTTACCCCTATTGCCTTGTTTTTTAATTCTCGTTATTTCTCCCTTTTTTTCAAAAACTACAAGTAGTATATCATTTCTTGAGCACAATTTTCAAAAAAAGCTTAGGTTGCCTTAAAATCCCATGTTAAGAGAAATAATTTAAGTACACGTATTATTACTTAGTGATAATTCTTTAGATAGATTGATTTGTTAAAAAGTCAAGTACCACCCATCACATATGTTTTAAATGTATTGGTCCTGGTTTGTGCTTCAGATAATGCACATACTTTACTATCATTCAATTTCCTTTTCTTAGTGAACAACAACGATAGCAACAACTTTTCTTCAAATAATGAACACCTAAAGATTTTAGTATACATGTTCTTCTTACACCAAGTTGGTACTAATAAATTCCTATATTTTTTAGACAACTAGGCATTTACTACACACTTTACTATTCCTGTTTATATATTGCCTACACATCATCAAAATTAGATTTCTTGTATCTCTTCAATATTCAGCCTATTTTTTTTAAACTATCCTTTTCTTTTAATCATTGACTTAATAATTTCGTCAATTTTTCTTTATGTTATTCACACTATCATTAACTAATATCAAGTTTTTTGCCTGACCAGCTTGTGTTTTTATGTTCTATAACTGCCTTATAGATACATAAATTTTTCTAACTTAACTCTGTTGTCTGCGAGTTTTCTTGACAAGTCTAAATAACCTTCCCGTTACTCTTTCATAGCATCTAAACACCTTGTAGATGTACAGAACATTAGACTTTCTTTGACTTAAAAGCGCGAATGTAACACAGGCTTTAGCTCCTCCTCACTTTTATTCTACCTTCATCCTTTAAAAATCCCTCTATATCATCAGTAACTCTATTTTCTAAAATCACAATCTTTCTCTATCTACCAGCAAAATAACTGCATGTATCCAATCAATAGCAATATTATTAAAATCAGCTACTAATAAAGCATCATCCCTTTAGTCATATTTTCACTTCACAATTTTATCAGTCACAATACCACCTGTAAAAGTAATAGAAAAATAATAAGAAAAAAAGCTAACAGCATAAAAAGAAAACTTAAGAAGAAATAAGGTTATAAAATGATGGTACTCCACTAACCCAATTATTCTTTTCCTGACTCAGTTTACTGTTCAATATCGCTTGTCTTATTGATCTCATTAGTTCATTCATAAAAAAAACATTGTGAATAGTAATAAGAGTGCAGGCTAGTAGTTCTTTAGCTTTTAACAAATGGTGTATATATGCTCTCGAATGCTTTCTACAAGTGAAACATAAACAGTCACTTTCAATTGGACTATTGTCTAGCTTAAATTGTTGATTACGCAAATTAATATACTCTTTGCACTTCGAAATAATAGAATTTCTATTTCTTACTTTAATAAGCGCACCACCATGCCTTGCTAAACGAGTCGGATATACACAGTCAAACGTGTCAATTCCAAGTTCTACTGCACGAAAGATATCCATAATTCCACCAATACCAAGCAAATGAGTAGGCTTTGTTTTTTTCAAATGCTCCATAGTAAAAGACACTACATCATACATTTGCTCTTTACTCTGACCAAGCGACCCACCTATTGCTTGACCAAAAAATGGCAAATTATTAACAAAATCACAACTTTCTCTACGCAAATCTTGATATACTCCGCCTTGGCTAATTCCATATAGTGCTTGTTTTCCATTATCATTTTTTTTAAACTCATTTAAAGAACGCTCAGACCATTTACAGCTCATAAGCATCGATTTTTGTGTATACTCTTTGCTAACGTGAAATGGAGTGCATTCATCCAAAACTAAAATTAAATCTGCGCCTAACTTTTGTTGAATTTGCATAGATTTTTCAGGAGTTAGACAATAATTTTTACCATTAATATAAGAACGAAAAATTGCTCCATCCTCATTAATTTTGACTAGAGTTTTTTGTTTTTTTTTTATTCCCTTTATCTCTTGTGAAACTGATCCACATCCCAAACTAAATATCTGGTACCCACCAGAATCAGTTAGCATTGGCCCACTCCATCCCATCATCTTGTGCAAACCACCAAGTTTTTCTACAGTATCCTCTCCTGGTTGGAGCATTAGGTGATAGGTATTAGATAGTATTACCTGAGTACCAGCTTCACTGACTCTTTCGATATCTGCAACTTTAATTGCAGCTTTTGTTGCACAAAATATAAATGCTGGTGTTTCTATATTTCCACTTGGAGTTTCAATAATGCCAACCCTTGCAGAACCTAACTGCTTGGTTATTTTAAATGAAAACTCTCTTTTCATCTATTTATTTAAAAGTTCTGTTATGATGTTCTCTACCTTTTGAGGAGTAAGATTTTCATAAAAATCATTATTGATTTGCACAACAGGAGCACCAACACATGCACCAAGACATTCAACTTCCTTCAAAGAAAAAAGATTATCTTTAGTGGTCCCACCAATATCAATTCCAAGTTTCCTTTTAAAGGTATCCAGAATTTCTTCGCTACTACACAACCAACAAGGAGTTGTTCTACAAACTTGTATAAGGTATTTACCAATTGGTTTTAAATTATACATAGTATAAAAATTTGCCACCTCATATACACGAATATGTGGAATATAAAGCATGTCAGCAACGTAGTGCATTGCAGACCTAGGAACCCATCCACATTGTTCTTGAATCAGGTATAGCAAAGGCATAACAGCACTACCTTGCCTACCTTTCGGATACATTTCTATAAACTTCTTTGCCTTTTCAAGGTTCTCTGACGTAAAACTAAACTCCTTTTCTTTTTCTCTCATCTACAAGGTCTACATAAATCTCAGCAAATTATACTTAAATGGTCAATAATTGCAATTAGACTTCTTATATAACCTAGAAAAAAGTCAATATTTAAAATATCGTGTTCTTCGTAACACCATAACTCAGACACCATTAAATTGCCTTAACCATAAACACTGAGAGATCTAATAAGTGGAAAAAGGTAGAAGAAATTTCTATCTAGTATCTACTTCTAGCGTTTTTCTAAGTCCTTAGACGCTGCGATCTAGCAATTCTTAAACTGCAGCAGACACCCTGATTTAAATGCTTAAAAAAAAAGACAAAAAAACTTACAACGCAATAATAGATAGCCATTCACTCTCTAATCCTACAAATCAGTATTCTATAATGTCTTTAACATCCACAAGTATATTTCAGCTTGTATAAATAAAATATAAGGCACCAACTAAGCAATAATTTTATCATTCAACCAAAGGTTAAAGATAACTAAATAGCTCTATTATCATGCTAATAGAGCTAGCAAGAAACCTATTAAAGAATCTTTTTATGAGTTACTAAGCAGCACAAGTTACGCCCCCCGCCTTTAAGCAAAGATAGAAGCACAATCACTACAAACAACATCCCACCAATAACTGATATAGCTCCACCTGCAATAAAGCAGGCACGTGCTAGCATTGATGAAATGCTTGGCAAACCCACAACCTTTCTTAATGTACTGTATTCACCAAGCCAAACAAGACCAGTAATATGGAGAAAATGTCCAAGTCCATAGGCATAAATCTGTAATTTTACCACAAAATTTCTTACCTCTTTACAGTTCAGTTTCGGTAATAGCCAATAAATAAAATTCATAAAAGCTATAGTAATACCAATTATAGAACCATGATAATGAGCAGGAATAGTAACATTTCCTTCAATAGCCAGAACCCCAAGTATGCTTCCATAGGTGAACAACACAAATGAGTGTAGTAAGTAATTATTCTCATCACTAAGCAAATTTTTTATACTACGATACACTAATATTGTTAAAAAACATGACAGAATTGCTCCAGCAATCCTCATATGCCAAGTAAAAAACTGTACTAACTCAGCACTGCTTACCGAATAAATAAAATATATAAATGGTGCACACACAGCCAAGGTCGTATTTATAAATAGTGGCAAAATAGCAATTTTATTGCTTGAAGTTAGACTGATACTAGAACTTAGCATTATCAAATAAACTAAAAACATTCCTTGAGTAAAAGCAAATTGCAGTAAATGTCCGCCTCCCCAAAAAAGATATTCATAAAATAAATTCTTATCTGAGTGATATAGCCCTGCAGGCATGTTTTTATGAGCTAGAACAAAACAAAAGAATGATGACACAAGTATAATAACCAGTCCAACTTGCCCAACAGAAAAGCAAGAAACTTGCTTATTTGATACACAAGTAAGAACCGCATTGATCAATATACTAGCAATAAACAAACTAATCCCAAACAAAAATAATCCATTTTGTAATACGGGAATATAGTTGCTTTTTATAACTTCGGAGTTTGGAACAAACACGGATACGAACATTAGTAGCATGGAAAGGGTTGATAGAACCCACAAAAAGTTAAGCCAATTATTGGTGTTTTGTAAATTTATGATAAAAAGCAAAGATATTATAGAGCACATCCATACCAAAATTGACAAATTCACATGTATCACTAATGCATTGTCAAAAACATATTGTGCAGAGGGGATGAAAGAGGAAATAAAAGGCAATCGCAAAAAAACAACAATTATTGACAGCAGCCCAGAACAAGCAAGAGCACATGCTGCTAAGAATATCCATCGCTTGCAGAGTGGAATGTTATCTTGCATAAACATACCTACTTCCCTTCTTATTTTTGATCTATAAAATATTATAATATTAATATAGAGTCAATTTTCAACTGATTGATGTAACCTTATATTAACCTTATTTCACTGATAATTCAAGTGAAACATAAATAGCATCACAACAGAGCAAGTTGCATTCTCCATTCCCAGTGCATACTACAGCAATACTGCTAGCAGCATGAGTTTAAATTATAGATATTCCACTTTAACTCATACTCAATAATAAAAGCCATTGTAGATTGTGCTTCAACACTAGATGTAAGTAACTCCTTCCATAACATAATACTTCATTATATTTTATATATTAATATTATTTTTACTTGAGTGCAGTGTCAAATTACGCAACTATTTTTTTGAAACTAAGCAGGCTCTTTAATCTCCGTAAAAACATTGTTGAACTAAGTACTGCTATATTATTAGATTATGATAATAGCTATTACCAAAATAACCTCTCTAGCAGTATTGCTAAATAAGATAAATAATTTAAGAAACTATATTCCGGATACTATATAAACATCAATAAGTCAGTAAGCCATACACTAGCACTTCGTATCAGAGTTTACTTTTATCTTTTATGCAAGCAAATATCAACTTTGCTTATTGATATTAATTTTAACCAGCATGATTCTTGTTCTACTTTCCTTTCTACTTACAAGTAAGATAACGTATTTCGCAGATACATGATCAGAGCTTGGCTCAAGTACTACTGGCAAGATAGTAAATGTATTCTCGAATATCATATGTATAAAATGTATAAAGTTGTTTGCAAATGAATAAGGAAAGCCATTGCTGCCCTCATAGCAAAGCTACCAAAGTAAAACAGAGATTCTATACACGTGAATCTTCTATGGTTTCTCGTTTATGATCATACAAATACTGAATTTATGCTCTCTAATCAAAGAAAGGAGGTCAAGATTAATGACCACTGTAGTTTTACCTTTGTTACAATTACAATATAGTAACAGCTAATTTTCTTTGGATGATAACGAAAGGCTTCTCAATAATTTTTTTCAACTGTGATAAGAGGATTACTTGGTCCTAAGAATAATTATTTCCACTCCTAAAATTCAAAATTATCCGAATAACACAGAACAATATTTTGAAATAAGTCCATTACAATTGAGTTTTACTAAAAAGTAGAACCTATTGGTTATCCAGGTGGTAGCAAATCCAACCATTCTGCTTTACCGGAAAGTCTGGAAAAATTTTATCAACGCAAGATATTCGCAATATAACCCATAATTTCTCTACACAAAGTGTAGAAACGATTCCACAAAATCCATCACTTCTTTTATAAGACCAGGTGGAAAACATTCATTACAGCAAAATAGAGGCTAGTGATGATGAAGCTATTCTAAAATTGCTTTAAGGTTACGAGTTACTTATTAGAGAAACAGGTATAAAACTTTTGGATGGGCAAAGGTATAACACATTACAATTATAATAAAATTATAATAATAATTCCTTAAATTGGACTTATATTAATTCTAACTTAAGTAACACCACAACTTAATTCTATAACTGAAAGCAATATCCAAAAGCTCTAATGATAATATAAGGTAAAACTATTATATAATGTACAGCAAATCTCACATCTGGGCTTCCGCATATGAACCTTTCATCTCAGTACTTAATCATGCGACAAGATTATAGAAAATTGTGTAAATCAAAAAATTCTTGATAAAGATAGAATATATAAAATTTTATAGGATACATAAATTAGTGGACTATTTCTAAATAGAAGAAAAAATAGAGAGTGAATATGTACGCTAAGAAGCACACCAAAAAGTAAACGTAAGGCACTTTAATTTGGATAATGTTTTTGCATCCATAAACTGCGTAGCAGATATTTACCAAACGAAGCTGTACTAAGATATAATTTCAGACTCATGTGGAGAAGAAGATCATTCTCACAATTAACGCATCTAAAACTTTAAAATATAGATATAAAAGATTAAACATTTACGAAAATATTGCATTATTATCAACATCTTTAAAGTTAATTTTTCATGTTTCTATCAAAGCTCCTCGACCTAAAACTTGACCGTGTGCTAGCAACAAATAAAGCAATATTTGAAGAAATTTTATTAAAGATGAAAGAAATATCTTCTGAAATCAGTTTTCAGGCAGGTTTTAAACTACTGAAGTGCCCTACTTAAGAAATAAAGCCATAAGTGTTAAGGAAAAATTAGCGTAAGACACTAACTTGTATAATAACACAGAAGCATGTGCTGCTATTCCTTCACTTCTTCCAATAGAACCTAACTTTTCTGCAGTAGTTGTTTTGACATTTACAAATTCATCATCAATCCCCAATACTCTTGATATAAATTTCTTCATCTTTGCTCTATAAGGCGATATTTTAGGCTCCTCACAAACTATAGTGACATCTAAATTAGATACACGATACCCTCTTTCTTTAGCTTTTGCAGCAGCAAAGCTAAGGAAATAAGATGAGTTACAATCTTTCCAATTAACAGAACTGGATGGGAAATATTTCCCTATATCGTCACATCCTAGTGCTCCCAGTATTGCATCAACTATTGCATGTATTGCTACATCGCCATCAGAATGTGCTTCTATTACCATATCATACTCAATTTCTACACCACAAACTCTTATAAAGCTCTTGGCTTTATTTTGAGCCTTAACAAACTTATGTATATCATAACCTGTTCCAACACGATATTTTGGCTCTTCAAGAAGAAGATTCGCCACACCAATATCTTCTTTTGTAGTCAACTTAAAATTGCTTTTTTCACCTCTAATAATCGCAACACATTTTTTATGCCCTATCATAAGTGATGAATCATCAGTAAATTCTTTATTTGATTGATGACATAATAATAATTCTTTAAAGTCAAAGATTTGAGGAGTTTGTACCTCTCTGAGCTTCTCTCTTGAAATCGAGGATTTAATGAAACCATTATCTACCACTAACATAGTACTTTCAACCTCCATTGCTGGTACTACTCCAACATGCTGACCATCAACCATAAACTGAGCTAAGTTATCTATTAGAGTATCTGACACAAAAGGCCTACACGCATCGTGTATAATGACAAAATCTAAATTCATTTTTTGTAAACTTTCAAGTCCAAATTTAACTGAGTTTTGCCTAATTTTCCCCCCGTACACTGGGCTCAGCAATTTAGTATCTATAATTGATGATATAGCTTCTTTATAGAAATTTTCATGATTTTGGTTAATGACCACTCTTACATAATCTATATGTCGGTTAGCTAAGAACTTTCTGACTGTATGAAATAAAACAGGTTTACCTACCAGCTTTATATACTGCTTAGAAATTACACCATTACATCTACTGCCTATTCCTGCTGCAACTATTAACGCCGCTATTTTGTATTCCTTGAATCTATCAGTATGCATCATGCAAGTTTTTTAATTACCGATTTCAGAACTGGTAGGCTTCTCAACCTGTTGTAAAATTTTATAAAAGTAGTCAAAATCTAGACTTGCACTACCAATCAAAACCCCTGATAAATCTGAGATACTAAGCAGACTGCCTATATTTTCTAAATTAACTGAACCACCATATATAACCTGTTTGTTACCAACACAGGATTTTATTACCTCTATTACTTCAGCAATTTTATCATTGCTTGGTACATATCCTGTACCTATCGCCCATAATGGTTCATATGCTACAATATATTCACCATACACCAGCAAGCGGTTTTTACATTGATATGCTATTACTTCCCTTGTTTTCCCACTTTTGCAATCTTCTACATTTTCACCTACACAAACAATTGGGCGCAGACCAGATTCCATTGCTATTTCCAATTTAAGTTTTATTTCACTATCTATTTCGTTAACTCTTTCAGAATGTCCAAGTATTACATAAGTACACTCTAATTCTCTTAGCATCTTTGCACTAACTTCACCTGTGTAAGATCCATATTTTTTATGATGGCAATTCTGCGCACCTATATTAATATTACTGTTTAATTCTATAGTATCTGGCAATGATGTAAAAGGAGGACAAATCACAAGCTTAGAGGTAATTCTATTGCTCTTATTGTTAAGTTTACCCATAAAATCAACAAATGAAGACCTTGTCCCATTCATCTTCCAATTTGCTACAATTAAAAAGGACATCAACTTTACTTATATAGGCAGGAAGAAGCAATACCAAAGCTAACTACTTCCCCTCACGCTTATTTATTAAATTAACAAATAAGTTAAATGAGATGTAACTTATCAACTTTTACTTACAATTAAAGGTATACACTTAGTTAAGAACTAACAAAAACCAATTTAAGGTTACAGAATAAAATAGAATTAAGTCAATAAAAATTTTTCACATCACTTATTTCTACTAATTTCTTCCTTCATTGGAGCTTTCCTAAACTTCATTTACTCAATTCGATCCTCTTAGTCTCTATTTTTACTCTTTAAACAGCGATTTAACAGAGCTTCCAGTTATCTAAAATTGGTAGACTATAAGAGAATAAGATACTGACATCATGGATAAACGATTAGGAAAGTTTTAAGATTTTAAAGATAAAGCAAAGCTATACCAAAAAACAAAAAAGAATATGATCTACGGAGTTCTTTCTATAAATTTTTATAAAAACATATTTTATTAGCACAATGATAGACCTTACTCAGGAAAACATTGCTATGGAAGAACACCCATGCAGACTTTTCTAGATACCAAGCACATTACCTTTTTTTAAATATACCTCTATTCAGAGATGTAAGAAAAAAACTAAACAAACATAACTATTGAAATTAAGATAGGCTATACACAAAAAAATATGATCACTCTTTAACATCTTATAAAGTCTACTGAGAAAAATAAACTTATGCAACCATAAGTACCTCTCAGCCATACTACCTAGACAAATACAGCTTCTTTTACCTTATTCTTAGCCTTGATAAACCGTCTTATGATGAACAAGTAATCCCATTGACAAAAGTTTTGTAAAAAAATTCAATAGCACAGATACTAAGACCATAACGATGTACTAATTGCAGTAAATTAAATAGCCGACTTTTCAATTTTTTTAAAAGCCACCAAATGCTATACCCTCAGCCAAATCATTGTGCTTAACGCTCCTCAGAAAAGCTTCACTTTATCATTTTTTTGTGGTCTATGTAGTTAGTTTTACATATCAATACCCTTCCCAAACAGATGCTCATTTATATTTACATTTACTTTCCAACATAAACTTTAAACTACTGCCCGTCATTACTTCTTCAAACAGATATTATAGTTCGTTTTATGTAACTAAAACATCTCAACACTGCAAATATTACACTTAAACTCAGCATTCCTTCTATAACTTTTCCCACACTGTGCGGCTTGCATCATCTATCACATAACTAATTTTGCTTACACTTACCTTACATTACCTAGATCTTTCTCTAATTGTTTTTCTTTTTCCTTTCCTCGTCTTCTATATTAACCCTCTTAAAGAAGATTATATATGTTGAATACAAATTCAAATTTCATATCTACTCATATCTTTCTTTTACCCTTATAATCAAAGTTTCTACCTTAATTTTCGTTCTTTCACTCTGCCATTTTAGCTTTCTTTTTTTAATAAAAAACTCTTTTTTTTTATTCTACTGTTTCCATATCTGTCACGGTACTCACAGGATGTACATTTACTTACACCATTTACAAGCAGAAACCACCAACAAACCTACATATTTCATGCTTTTTGCTCTTGTTTATCTACATTTTCAAACCAAAAACCTCTGTTTACTCTAGACAACACCTTTCTAAAGTTTTACTCTCTACATCCTCCTTATTTTTCATCCTCAAAAGGATTACAATTTAGAATAACACTCTTATCAAAAAAACTACTTAACCTTTACATTGACCAAAAGGTTTTTTTGAGGTGGTTAAAAAAAACTTTTCATTAGAAGTGATAAATGATAAATTATTAACAATAGATTATTACTGATAAGGTTATGTGCTTTAGGTTACCTAATATAAATAGGGAAGGTTACTTGTTTATAGTAATTTCTTTTATAGTGACATGCATAGCATTCCCCTTATCTTGGAGATTTAGCATTACATGCTTACTTTTAACATTATTATGTACCTACTTCTTTCGTGACCCAGCAAGAGCTGTGCCAAGCAACAGGGGTCTAATACTAAGTCCCGCTGATGGCATAATCTCAAAAATTGAAGAAGTGAGTTACCCTTTATCAGTGGAAAATAAAGAGGAAAAAAAATTTACACTTATTAGCATATTCTTGAGCATCTTGAATGTGCATGTAAATCGCATACCAATATCTGGCACAATAAAAGAAATGCACTACAAAAAGGGTAAATTTGTCTCTGCAATGAGAAATAGGTCTAGCAATGAAAATGAAAAGCAAGTTATTGTAATTGAGTACGAAAAGGAAAAAGAAATTATTGTAGAGCAAATAGCAGGATTAGTTGCACGTCGTATTATTTGTAATCTAAAAGTTTTTCAAGACGTAAAAGCAGGTGAAAGGTTTGGAATTATAAGATTTGGCAGTAGAGTAAATATTTATGTCCCTGCTGATACAGAAATAAGAGTCTCAAAAAGACAAACTGTTGTCGGTGGTGAGACAATTATAGCAAACTTAAACAAGAAAAATACTCAAGAAAAGCTTACTTTCGATATTATATGAACAATTATAGTAATAACAGTAGGTTTCTGCCTGTTGCTAAATTATTTCCAAATTTTATAACTTTATTAGGTTTATGCTCTGGTCTTACTTCACTAAAGTTCACATTTAATGAACAGTGGGAGTTTGCAGTAACTTTTATTATCATTGCAGCAATTATAGATGGAATGGATGGCAAGATAGCCAGAATCTTAAAATTAACTAGTAATTTTGGAGCGCAACTTGATTCTTTTGCAGACTTTCTAAACTTTGGTGCAGCACCCGCATTTCTTTTATACTTTTGGAAATTAAAAGAAATTAAAGTTATAGGATGGATACTAGTGATGATATATGTAATCTGCATCTCGATAAGACTTGCAAGGTTCAATATATCATTAAATTTAGAGCAATTTAACTGGGAAAAATTTTTCTTCTCTGGAGTACCAGCACCGATATGTGCTCTACTTTCTCTGTTACCAATAATTGTTACCTTTCACTCTCAAGAAAGTGAACATTTACTTATTGTAGAGCAGTTTTTCAACATAAGAAACACAGCTTGTTACTTTTTTGCTATTTCATTTTTTTCAGTCAGCCACATTCCAACTTTTTCTGCAAAATACATTTATGTTCCTAGAAACTTATCTTACATATTTGTATCACTTTTTGGAGTATTCATTGTATTTTTTGTCAGCAAGCCATGGATCACTTTACCAATCTTAGGTATAGTATATACACTTACTATTCCAATAAGCACTGGATTATATATATATTATACGTATAAAGCTCGCTAGGTATAAATTATAATAAAAAGCAGTGAAGAAGCATTATTAAAAAATAAGTGAACTGTTGAATTCATTTCTATATATAAAGACATTTAAACACTTTATTTTAATTACTTAGGCAATTGCAACTAGAGTTTTCATGTCGTCTAACTTAAAGTTACTAACTTTAGCTTAGCCAAGATGGAATACAGCACTTTTCAACCTAAAATGTAATCCACAATGACAATACAATCATTTATATCTATGCATTTATAATATCAATCTCAGAAATAGTTGGCATCAGAACTGAGAACAATATTAAGAGTTGCAATTTCTAGACAATCATCACTGAAATGCTTAGCATAACATACTAGGTTCGCTAAAGCAGTGCTTACATCCACTTATCATTTTATCACTCTGAAAATTTAAAACTGGCAGAGTTTTTTTATCACATGAAATAAGCTCGAAAAAATTAGATCTACAGAAACTGGTAAATTACTTGCATTTACTGATGCAAGCATACTGCTTATTACAATGACTTCATACAATACAAGATTCTAAGTAAATGAATGCAGTATTATAAAAAACACCTCTTCGAAAGAAGATATCTTTTACCATATTTTGATACTTGTTTTAACTATAATATTAAAAAAATAAAATGAATTGCTTTTATTTAAACAGGTTTAGAACCCATTATAAGATAACGTAGCATACAGGTATGTTTATATATTTAACCCATATAGATAAGGATAATCTATCGAAATGCTTTATTTACAATACCATGAGATATCTCTAACAAATCAGCTATAATGAGATAAAGTACTAAGTGAATTAATGGCAGCATAAGAAGATCAGTATTTACAATAAAGCAGTAATCAGAATAGCCGCTTAGAACACATTTAGTTATGAAAGAAAAATGTCCAATTAAAGTTTCAAGCTTTACAACGATTGCACCACACTTGTAGACACAATATTACTCTCATTCTTAACTAGCATTGAATAATATCACTAGTATATATAGCGCCAATAGCCTAAATACAATATTGGTTAGCTCAGCATTTCTAATAGTTTTACCTTTGTTTTTAGTAAGCCAATTCCTCTACTAATGAGGTTTTTTTTGCATTTCCACAACAATAGCTTATTATTACTACCATAAAGGTGTACTTGCTTAGTAATAAAAAGTACCAATGTTGCCTTAAATTTTTACACTGGTTTCAGTGTATATCAAGAGATACAGAACTTATATCTTATTTAGGCAATAATTTGTTTATGTGCTTTATGATCCCAAATGCTATTGTAATATAGCTCCTAAGAAGGAAAGCCCTAAACACAATAGATTTTTGTTATAATTCTAAGAGGTATTAAACATGATTTACAGGTTACTATATATAGCACTACTATTTTGCCTATTATTTCATGATACATACGCTACTCCAGTTTTTTACAAGAGCTATGATGCTGTACTAGATGGAATAAATAACTTCATGAGTGAAATATTGTTTTTTAAAGTTTTCTATGTACCATTTATAATTTTCCTAGTGGCTTTTGGCTATGTGTTTCTAACACTGCGTTTTAAATTCCTTAACATAAGAATGTTTAAGCACGCATTTACTATTTTATGTGGAAAATATGATACAGATCACCATGATGGTCACATTACGCATTTTCAGGCATTTGTAACTGCACTCTCAAGTACTGTAGGTCTTGGAACTGTCGCTGGTGTTGCAATTGCAATTTCAACTGGAGGACCAGGAGCAGTGCCTTGGATGATGATCACAGGCCTTTTTGGTATGTCAGCAAAATTTGCTGAAGTAACCTTAGCATTCAGACACAGGACAGAAGGTCAGGAACAGTTATTTAGTGGCCCCTTTCAATATATTAAGAATGGATTAGAAGAATTTGGGTTTAAAAAACTTGGTATTGCCCTAGCTGCAGTATATGCATTATTCTTCATATTATCTGGTCTCGGCGGAAGTGTAGCATTTCAAACTAACCAAATGGTCTCAATACTGTCTGGCTACTCAAATTGGATAGATAGTAATCCATGGTTGCTCTCTTTTATAATTTCCGTGTTGCTTGCTTTAGTAATCATTGGTGGAATTAGAAGGATAGTCATAGTATCTTCTGCACTAGTACCAGTCATGTCGCTTATATACATTTTTAGCTGCATTACAATCATTGCATTTAATATCAGCAATCTTGGCAATGCATTTAAAATCCTATTTTCCAATATGATAGACTTCAACGCCGCTGGTGGAGGAGTAGTAGGAGCATTTGTTGCTGGAATCCAAAGGGCAATTTTTGCTAGTGAAGCAGGTATTGGCTCTGCCTCAATTACACATGCAGTGGCTAAAGATGAGGAACCAGTTAGAACTGGACTGGTTGCAATGATAGAACCATGCTTTGATACAATGTTAATTTGTTGTTTAACAGGAATAACAATAGTAATAACAGATGTATATCAAACCGGCGTTGGTGAGGGAATACTAATTACTCAAAGAGCATTTGAAACAGTTTCTTCTTGGTTTCCTATACTTCTAACTACAGCCGCACCTTTATTTGCGTTTTCTTCAGTAATTTCATTTGTATACTGCTGTGAAATGGGATGGCTATATTTGTTTGGCACAAAAAGCATAGTAATATACCGTATAGCAGTAATAATTGTAGCATTTTTCTCTGGACTTTCTAAAGATATAATGACCATTGCTAACATTGGTGGAACTTTATTCTCTTGTTTAGCTCTTATTAATATGATAGCACTTATACTATTTAGTAATCAGATTAACAATGAAGTCCAACACTATTTAAAGAGACTAAGGGATAACAAAATTAATTAGGTTCTTAGTGCACAGCTATATAATAACATAAGTTAATATTCCAGTACTTGATATTTAAATCTATCGTTTTTCTAAGATTTAGCACTATATGTACAAGATAGTACCAAAAATGTGAGCGTGATTGAAAAGTATATAATTCTTATATTATCATACATATTGGGTTCAATACCATTTAGTTCAATCATTACAAGGATAAAAGGAATAAATTTAAGAGAAATAGGTTCCGGAAATATTGGTGCTACAAATGTTGCAAGAACAGGAAATAAAAAACTTGCTGCTCTAGCATTATTTCTAGATTCCTTAAAAGGATTTATTGCAGTTTACGTAACACAGCAATTTTCTGATAGTGATACATATATCTCTGCAATATTAGTAGTTCTAGGACATATGTTTCCTATTTGGCTAAAATTTAATGGAGGAAAGGGAGTTGCAACAACTTTAGGAATTCTGATAGCACTTAATACCTATGTGACATTAGTGTTTACATTTATTTGGCTAGCAGCATTTTCTACCTTTCGATATTCTTCTCTTGCTTCTTTAATTTCTACTACAACAGCTGTTATAGCAGCTCTCTTTTTCCAAAGAGAGTTATTTTTTGCACTATTAACTATAGCAATATTAATTTTTTTAAAGCACCATAAAAATATTGTAAATCTTCTGCAAAATAAGGAATACAAGTTTTATAAATGGTAACATCTGTAATTAACATAGAAAAGCTTATGTGATACAAAATAGGTTAAAATAATACAACAAGCACTAAAGACCTAAATCCAAGATTAGAAAAGAGTAGAAAATCTAGACCGTATAGATAAAATTTAGGAAGCTAAACAAGAGCTCAATAACACTAAAAAAACCTGGAAAAACGTATCCGAATGTTACCAAAAAAAATACTTAATTAGATGATGTTCTTTATAGATATACTTGCCACAATACTTCTATATTTTTTAGCAGGTTACAAAATAATAACTATACATACCCTTTGCCTTAAGACTTATAACAAAAATATTTCTATTGTAGCTCTTGCCAGTTGCTACATAGTAGAGTTATAGATATTTCTAGTCAATAATCAATGTAGGTACCTGAGTTTCTTTCAGAAATTAGGATAAACTTAAATGAGTTTTTTGCTACCAGCCTAACTACAAATGTAATTTTATATTTCTTGTACTATTCCACTTCCTCTTAAAATAAGCTTAAAGAAATTATGTTTCATAGAAGTAATAAGACCACCAAATACTTTTGCAAACTTTACAGGTAAATTGTCCTCACTTTTCTCAAGGCTTTTGACTGCAGACTTACGAAACACTTTATTCTTTTAAAAAAAGCTTTTATTTAAACTTGATCTATTTTTTAACTTACTAAACTTTACTTTGTTTTATTACCAATCTTCACCTTTATTTTTTTATCATTTCCCATATTTTAGTAGTGAAAAATATCTTAACACCACCTTACACAAGACACCTATATAATTCCTTTTTTCCTTCTCATTTTTAATTCTTACTACACCTTTCCCTATTTAAAAAGCAGACTAACTCTCATATTTGAACTCCTAATCTCCTCATTGTCCAAAATTTTATAGGTTTAATAGTACTATTTTTAGATATTTTACATAAAAAACACACATCGTTTATTTCTACTCTCTTTAACTTCACTCTTGAGTTTACCTTCAACTTATAATACTACACAATGCGCTATACTTCTTAGCTCTTCTCCTTTATCCTAACAGAGTTTATCAAGTTTGCTTTAACAATCAAAGTTATAACGTTCATTTATAAGCTCAGCATCACAAAGAAAAACCCTTAACTAATCCATATTTGTGATCTCTTCTATAATAATTTATACCGTTGACAAGTATGATTTAAGATATTTACCTGTAATACTCTCTGGTATATCTATTATACTTTCTGGAGTGCCTTTAGCAACCACTTCCCCGCCTTTTACTCCACCCTCTGGTCCGATGTCTACTATATAATCTGCATTTTTTATAACATGTAAATTATGCTCGATAACTATAACAGTGTTTTTTAAATCAACCAATTTATGAAGCACTTTCAGTAAGTTATTTACATCTTCAAAGTGTAGTCCAATTGTTGGCTCATCAAGAATATATAATGTCCTACCAGTAAATCGTTTAGATAGCTCTTTAGATAGCTTTATCCGCTGTGCTTCTCCCCCAGACAACGTTGTCGATGACTGTCCAAGTTTTACATATCCAAGCCCTACTTCCTGCAAAGAAACCAATTTTTCTTTTATCATTGGAAGGTTTTCAAAAAAATCACAGGCTTGATCTATAGTCATATCAAGCACATCAAAAATTGACTTACCTTTATAAGTGACCTCTAATGTCTCCCGATTATATCGCTGACCTTTACACTGTTCACATTTCACATAAACATCTGGTAGAAAATGCATTTCTATTTTTAGATGTCCATCACCTTTGCATGCTTCGCACCTTCCTCCCTTAGCATTAAATGAAAATCGGTTTATGCTATAACCCCGTGCTTTTGATTCCGGAAGCCCTGCAAACCAATTTCTTATATGAGTAAAGACACCTACATATGTTGCTGGATTTGATGTGGGAGTCTTACCAATTGGTGACTGGTCGACTTCTATAACTTTATCTATATACTCAAGGCCTTCTATTTTATCACACCTACCATGCTTTACAGATGAATGATATATTTTATATGCTGAATATTTATATAGTGTTTCTATAACTAAACTCGATTTCCCTCCCCCTGATATTCCAGTAACACAAATAAAATTTCCTATAGGAAACTCAACGCTTATATTCTTTAAATTATTCTCACACGCGTTAATTACTTTAATAAACTGAGTTGTTTGTTTTCTTCTCTTTGGAATTAAAATTTTTCTCCTTCCACTTAAATATTGCCCTGTTATACTCTTTGAGCTCTTCTGCAGATGATCTGGTGTTCCTTCTGCAATGATTCTTCCTCCATTTATACCAGCTCCATAACCAATATCAATTACATAATCAGCAGCCATTATTGTATCTTCATCATGTTCAACAACAATTACAGTATTACCTATATCTCTTAAGTTTTTGAGTGTGGTAATTAATCGATAATTATCATATTGATGAAGACCTACTGAAGGCTCATCAAGCACATACAGTACTCCTGTTAAACCAGAACCTATTTGCGAAGCAAGCCTAATTCTCTGGCTCTCGCCACTAGATAGAGTACTAGACTCACGGTCAAGTGTAAGATAATTCAACCCTACATTTCTCAAAAAGATCAGCCTCTTAACCACTTCATTTAATATCTTAATTGAGATTTGCTTCTGTTGTTCTGTAAGTTTACTCGGCAAATTTTCAAACCATTTAAGAGATTCATCAATACTAAACCTAGATATTTCACCTATGTGCTTTTCATCAATTTTTACCGTAAGTGCTTCTTTTCTCAATCTATAACCAGTACATTCCTTACAGTAAGCAATAGAGCAATATCGCTCAATAAGTGTTTTATCATAATCTATCTGACATTCTAGAATATTGACCAAACCTTGAAATCCCATTTCTCTAGAACCAAAAAGTATTACATCCTTCACTTTTTGATCTATATTCTTCCATGAGACATCAAGACTAAATTTATAATTTTCAGCTAGTAACAGGATTGCATCCTTTAGAAATCCATAATTTTTGTGTGTTTGATAGAATATTGGCCCCAATGGCCTTAAAGCGCCTTTAGATATTGAAAGCGTTTCATCCGGCACTATTAGCTTTATATCAACACTTAGCTTCTTACCAAGTCCATTACATAACCCACACGCCCCATAGGGGCTATTAAAAGAAAAGAACCCTGGCTCTATTTCTCTAAGAGTGAAACCGGACTCCGGACATGTAAAATTCTCCGAAAAGGTTAGTATATGACCATTTTTATACTCGGAATCACGATCATTAGGTAAGTCTATTATTTCTACATATATTAACCCATGACCAAGTCTTAATGCCGATTCTATACTACTTGGCAATCTATTTCCTATATCATCTGATATTGATACCTTATCTATAATCACAAAGATATCATGCCTTTTACTTTTATCAAGCTTGGGTAGGTCACTTATATCATGCATTCTACCATCTATTTTTAGTCTTACATAACCTTGCCTTCTAATTTCCAATATCTCTTTGAGATGTTCCCCCTTTCTATCACGTACAATGGGAGCAAGAATATATACTTTAGTTTCTAAAGGTAACGCCATTATAGCATCTACAATTTGAGATATAGTTTGTTTCCTTATTGGTAGTCCAGTTACAGGTGAGTAAGGAACCCCTATTCGGGCATACATTAAGCGTAGATAATCATAAATTTCAGTAACAGTTCCAACTGTTGATCTTGGACTTTTTGAGATCGATTTCTGGTTAATGGATATTGTTGGGGAGAGACCCGTAATTGATTCAACATCTGGTTTATCCTCGATGTTAAGAAATTGGCGCGCATAGGTTGATAAGCTCTCAACGTACCGACGTTGACCTTCTGCATAAATCGTGTCAAACGCAAGACTAGATTTACCAGAACCACTCAGTCCAGTGATAACAACTAGATTATTTTTTGGTATATCAACATCTACACCTTGCAGATTATGTTCTCTTGCACCCTTAATTCTGATGAAATCTTCCATACACCACACACTTTCGACTATCATAGTTAAAATACATGAGTTTACAGTAACTTTCTACAAATTCCTCATTATTATGGGATAATAACATAAACACAGACTCATAAGAAGGAAATCACATAAGTAACTAACTAGCATCCAGATCTCTCTAGCTACAAATAAAAAAACACTTGACAAACTTTTCCAATCCTCTTATCATGAAAGTAAGGATGTTTAATTACCTTCAACCTGTACAGGTCAAAGTGACAGAGAGGGTGCTACATAGTTGATGTCTTGTGTTTAATTGTGTCACGTGGCTTTCTAGTTTTTCTAAGTAAGAGGCAAACTCTAAAGCAAAGTTAAGCTTTTTATTAAAATCTACGCAAATAAATATTACTCAACTATACGGCTCTACAAGCAAAAAAGGGTAGCAGTGCTTACAACTAGTTAAAGTGAGTGGTGTTAGCTATAGAATCCGCAATATGTTAATTTTGAAGTAAACTAACTCCAGAGCAGCTGTTCTTAGCAATTATGAGTGAGAATAAAGTTACAATAAGTGGACTTGGTTTAAAATTCATAAATCTAATTATCACTGAACTAAGTAGCAAAGTGAATAAACTGGAAATAAATAACTAAATAATAGAAACTTTTATCTAATTAAAGAAGCTGCTGTATCAGCTTTAATCAATCTTTGGTAAAAATGAAAGTCTACTATACAGTAAAATACGAAACAAATCGCCAAACTCAGATACCAAAGAGATTATTCGTATAGCACTTAAGGAATTTTCAATATAATATTATGAAATCGATACCATATGGTAAAGAATATACTCAAAATGTACACAATTTAAATATTAGGCCTGAACGGCTTGATGACTTTATTGAATAAAAAGACTGAATACACAAATTTAAGAGTACTTACAAACGCTGAACAGACAAAAACTGAAGCTTTAATCACATTCTGTTACTCTGGTTAGCCAGAGGGTTGGAAAAATAATTTTAGTACAAATTGTTTCTAAAAAATCAAGAGTTGGTTTTCGTGCAATCTCTGATCCTTTACCTAATAAAACTAGAAATCTAGCTGCAGCGTTCACTACTTTAAATGTAGAAGATGTGTTCTATCTACCAGCAAAGTCTATAGACCAAACCATAGCATTGAAGAAGTTCATTCACTTGCACTTGAGGATAGAACCACCACCTTTACGTTGACCGGAACAACAACATGACTTGACTACTTCCCACCTTGTTAAGTAATCGTTTTAGCATCCCTTTACACCTTGAGCTTTCTTCCTTCGAATAGCTGACTAAAACTATAAAAAGATGCACAAAATTTTTTCTGCTGAAATCAGGAAAGATATAATACAAAGAAATTGCTTGCTGTACACATGATACTCCAAGAATTGCTTCAAGATTACTCAAAAAAACAAGGAATTTTGTTAAAACAGAAAACGATAAAAAAATTATCCATGAAATTGCTGACTCCGCACTATCAAAATTGGGCATAAATAAAATGAAACTAAATAAATTAGATATTAGCTAATATCTAATTTATTTAGTACCTCAGGACCTATTGGAGAATTGACACTATATTCATCACACTATCTAAGGATAGCGATAATATTAAAGAAACAGTGGAGTCTTATCTTACAAAAATCAATTTCATAAAGCACATACCAAGGGGACGCGTTTTAACTAATCAAGCAGAAAAACATTTGAGCCTTCAATACTAACAGCTTCAATATTGACTAACTGATATAATGCTTTTATACTAGTTATATATCAATACTAATGGAGGAGTATATGTTAGACAAGATTAGAAAACTTTGGAAAGCTATCTGTTCCACAATTAAGGGAAAAGTTGAAAGTCCCTATGCACTTATGGTGGAAGAATCTTCTTCCAATAAGACAGCCTTAAAAGCGAACAAAAAAAAGCAAGAAGAGTATCTTACCTCCCTGAACAATAAAAGGGTAAGTGGTGATAATTCCGATATAACTGTAAAAGAAGAATTTCCTAGTGACTTGAGCACTCAGAATACATCTGAATTAACACTAGATAAAAGTGAGCGTAGTATTATTCTTGATAATGATGAAGCATGGAATAAGTTCTTTTTATTGCAGAACAACCTTTCTACTAATATCACAAATCAAAAGCCCTTTGCTCGTGGTAAAAATAAATATAATGGCAGAGATATTACAGGTAAAATAGCTGAACAAATCAAAAGAGAGATATCTAAAAGTATAGCAAACAACACTATAGGATCTATAAGGCTCAAAGAAGCCAAAAGGGAAAACAATCTTGTTTATCCTTCCATAAGAGTTACATTGAATGATAGTGAAAAAGAAGTAAATGTAACTAAACTTCTAAGTGGTAATATATGTAAAAAATATAACGTAAAAACAATCACATTCTGCTACCCTAACCAAAAAAAAACAAGAGGAGCATGTTGCTACATTAATGATAGTGGAAAAAGAGTTTATGAGGTGATCAATGGATCATATCAAATGACTATAAAATGGTATGCTGGAGAAAAAGAATGTAATATTAAAATTAACATCAACGATGATGGTTCTATAAGGCTTATCAAGAGCAATAGTATCACTGAAGAACAATTACGTGCAAATAAAGAGGTAAAAGTAGGCAAGAAATGTGAAGCAAAATTCCTATATGAAGCATTAGCATCACAATTGCCACAACTACAACAAAAAAGTTCTGAATTAGTCAAAATTTTGCAT
The DNA here is from genome assembly GCF_013365455.1 of Wolbachia endosymbiont of Dirofilaria (Dirofilaria) immitis. Classification (GTDB taxonomy): domain Bacteria; phylum Pseudomonadota; class Alphaproteobacteria; order Rickettsiales; family Anaplasmataceae; genus Wolbachia. The sequence continues at coordinate 23,632 of NZ_CP046578.1, read as the reverse complement.
CACCCTTCAACAAACGTAACAGGTGTAGACAAACCGCAAGAACATCAAGCTCCTGTTTCTCAGAGATGTATATATCCTCTTAACTAAATAAGAAAAACAGTATAAGTTGCTTGCATTTGCAAGCAACTTATACTGTTACAATGAATAATATAATACTACCAAGAAATTTTTATGAGCAGCCAACTTTAATTGTAGCTGGAGAGTTATTAGGAAAAACACTAAAGTTTTCTAGCTTTAGTGGGATAATAACTGAAGTTGAAGCCTATATAGGAATAGATGACCCAGCTTGTCATGCAGCACGAGGCTACACTAACCGAACTTCAGTAATGTTTGGCATGCCAGGGTTTTCGTATGTATATTTCACATATGGAATGCATTACTGTTTAAACATTGTAACAGAGACAGAAGGATTTCCAGCCGCAGTGTTAATACGAGGATTGAAGCTCATTGAACCGCCTGAGGTAAACTTAAACGGGCCAGGAATACTATGCAAAAGATTAAATATTACAAAAGAACATAATAACCAAGATCTCACTATAAGCCATGAATTTTGTGTTTATGAGTCTCATCTTAAACCAAATTATATCTGTACCCCAAGAATTGGAATTAGTAAAGGTAAAGAGAAATTCTGGCGATTTAAGGCTTTCTAATTTTAGAGCTATTTCCGTGCCATAACAAAAATAATATTAAAGTAACTTAGTGGAACTTAACAAGTTTATCTATAGTTTTAGTAATAATTCTTGGAGTATCAGGAGAAACCTCTAAGCTCAACTTATTTAGTTGCTCTACAGTAAATTCACTATTCTCATTTATTACAAAATTATACAAAATGTTTTCTATGTCTTTAGTAATGTTTTTATATCTTTTTAAAGGATGATTGTGTGGGTATCTATTTATGGCTTTTATACTAGAATATTCAACGAAAGCTTGATCCTTAAAAGCAAGTTGTTTCAGTCTCTCTTTGAGCTTTACTTCTTCCTCTTGTGCTAAAAAGCAAGACTTTATCAGTGATCTTACAATTGAATTTATGACCTGATGTATTTTGGAATGTACTACTACACTAATAGTATTCTCTCCCACTACACAATCATACATATTTTTCTCACTCTTTAATAACTCTATGAACATTTTGCTATTTTGTGAATTCAACTTTAAATTCTCCTCATTCATAGGAGTTATTATAAAGATGTTTTTATTTACCCTGATGTTAAATCGTGGAGAATTTTTAAAAAGGGAAAATGCTACATCCTTAGCTTCAAGTTTACTATTGTATGCAGAAAAGAGAGTGTATGCTACAACACTGTTCGGCAGCTCTACTCCATGTTTACTCAAGTGATTTAATATATTTTCAACGTCATGATACATAAAACCTGAACTTTTTAGCAAATTAACAACCTCTATACTATTATATTGCTTATATTCTATTCTCACTTCTTCTGTAAAAAGTGTTCTTGCTGCTATGTGTTTATTAAGCACTGTGAAAATCTTAATGAAATTTTCTAAATCTTGCTTATTAACTAGTTCAACACTAATTAAATTCTTGTTAACAATTAAAACATTCCTTCTCATTTTTTTGCTCACTAAAAAAAATTACTAAATAAATTGTATTTTAATCTATTAAAAATAGCTTAAGCGAGCACACCAACTTTCCATTCGTGTACTGAACGACAATGAAAATGAGATAAGAAATTACATAAAACTATCATCTGGTGGTATAACATATTCTTCACATTCATAACTGCTACTTGTATAGGTTATGACATCAATATGATCTTCATTATTATTTAACATATCATCTAATTTCCCTTCTTTTTCAAGATTCATCAATTCGTCACATCCAGCAATATGGTGCATACAATTGCCATTTTTATCATTAATAAAGATTTGTGGAACCGTTTTAACATTATATTTTGATTTTATATCATCAAACAAATCTGAATTCTTGAGTACATCAATCTCTTCATACTCTACCCCTTTTTTGTCCAGTAACTCTTTTGCTTTCTCACAAAATGGACAGTATTGCCTTACGTATATTATAACCTTTCCTTTAGTATTTTTCACGATTTACCTCCGTAGTTTATAAAATATAGCTATTATATATAAGAAATATTTATAAAACATCAAATTATATGAAAGTTATTTATGACTTTGAGCAAGAGATAAAGAGCAGCGTAGCATTAGCTTTTGGAAATTTCGATGGTGTGCATTTAGGACATAAGTTTGCAATTTCTTCTCTAAAAAAGACAGCTCAGGAAAGAAAATTACCCTCTGCAATTTTAACTTTTGAGCCTCACCCATCAACTGTCCTATTTAACAAAAATAATTTTAGATTAATAAGCCAAGAACAGAAAAAAGAGCTAATCAGCAACTACAATATAGATTACTTATATATTATCAACTTTAATAAAGGCTTTGCTCAAGTAAGTTTCAACGACTTCATTAGCAAGATTTTAATAGATAGATACAGTGCAAAACACATAGTTGTTGGGGAAAGTTGCACTTTTGGTTATAACCGATTAGGTAATATATTAATTTTAAAAAAACGTTCTAAAACATACGGGTACTCTTTAGCTAAATTGGAACCATTAATGATTAACGGAAAAGTTTGTTCTTCTTCTTTAATCAGAGAACATATACAAAAAGGCGAAATAGAAACTGCTAATAAGTTACTTGGCAGACCTTATCAAGTTTCTGGTATTGTAGCAGAAGGTGCACACAGAGGTAGGAAAATAGGATTTCCAACTATAAACATTGCGATAGAAGATTGCATGATAAAACCCAAATTTGGTACATATTATGCTAAAGTAGCATTTTCTGACATCAATCCACCAAATTGGCTATATGGGGTGGTCAACATTGGTATGAGGCCTACGTTTAAGGACTTAAGAAAGCCCATAATAGAAATGCATATATTTGACTTTAATGGAGACATATATGATTGTAAGGTCAACATACAACTTTTAAAATTTATTAGGTCAGAAAAAAGATTTCATAGTATTGATGAATTAACAAAACAAATAAGTCATGATATACTTAAAGCCTATCAGTTGAGAGCAAACTTATGAAAAAATTATGCTTAATTGCCATACTAATCATGGTATCAGCTGATCAGATTAGCAAACTGTACACAAATTCATTGATTAATAAGGGAGAGTCAATTGAAGTTTCTAGCTTTATAAAACTAGTTGAAGTATGGAATACAGGGATTAGTTTTGGAATGTTTAGCACTTTACCGCATAGTAACCTTTTTTTTTCAACATTTTCAATAATAATAATTAGTATACTTATATATTTGATACATAAGTCTAATGATAAACTAACTTATTTCAGTTTTTCCCTTATGGTTGGTGGAGCAATTGGAAATGTAGCTGATAGGATCTATTGGGGAGCTGTATATGATTTTATATATTTTCATACTGGCAATTGGTACTGGCCAGCTTTTAACTTAGCAGATATATATATAGCTTGTGGAATGTTTATATTGCTATATAGATGGTACATACATGATAAGCTTATTCCAAAGCAGAATAAAGAAAGGTAAAGTTATAGTTTTAGGTTCAACTATATTAGGCTTAGAGTAATGCTTCACAAATTTTTTAACTTCTTTATGTCATCTATATTTTTTTTTACTTGTTTAATCCCTTTGAAAACTACAAGTACAGAATATAATATAAAGTATGCTAGACTTAATAATAAATTAGATATCTATGTCATATCTCATCACCGAATTCCAGCTGTTTTACATGCAGTAATATATAAAGTTGGAGGAATGGATGATCCGATTGGCAAAGCAGGGTTGGCTCACTATCTTGAACATTTAATGTTTGAAACTACAGGAAAATTTAAAGACATAAAATCAATTATGGGCAGCATTGGAGCACAATTCAATGCATTTACTACTAGGGAATATACCTGTTACTACGAATTAGCTCTCAAAAAAGACTTACCATTAGTAATGGAAGTTGAAGCAGATAGAATGGGTAATTTTAATGTTACTCAAGACAAAATAGATAGAGAAAAAAATATTGTGTTAGAAGAAAGGAAGATGAGATTCGATAACCATCCTAATAATCTACTATGGGAAGAAATGAACAGTGCATTTTATCGTACTGGCTATGGAAGATCTGTCATTGGTTGGGAAAGTGATATTAAAACTTACAATCAAGATGACATAATAAGATTTCATAACAACTATTATCAACCAAATAATGCAATACTGATAGTTATTGGGGATGTAGAATTCAATGAAGTAGTAAGATTAGCAGAAGAAAAATATGGGAAAATTAAAGCTAAGCCTGTAATTAGACATTACCCGAATCAAGATCCAACACACAATGCAAATTTATCAGTAACTTTAAAAAGCACTGAAGTAAAAGAACCTGTTTTATATTTCCGCTACCGTGTTCCTCTATTTAAGCACACAGATGAAACCTTTGCTGTTGATTTAGCAGTCAACATTTTAGGGGGTGGTAAGTCTAGCAAGCTATATGAAGACCTAGTTCTAGATAAAGGTATCGCAGTTTCAGCAAATGCATACTATAATAGTTTAGCTCTTAGTGATGGCTATATTGATATTGAAATAGTTCCAAAAAGCGGGATGAAGTTAGATATTATTGAAAGAGAACTAGATAATGCTATCAACAATTTCACTTCTGAAGGAATAACAAGTGAGGAGTTACAAAGTGCAAAGTTTAAATACAAAACGGAACAACTTGATAAGCTATCTGACTTAACTAACATAGCAATATTTTATATACCACGTCTAGCACTTGGTATTCCACTCAATGAAATAGATATTTCATATAACAAGATTAACGACGTTGATTTAGACAACGTAAATAGTAAAATTCGTACTATCTTTTCTACTGATAAGTTAATCGGTCGTTTGTTACCAAAAGGTGGTAATAATGAAAACAAGTAAACTTATATTTCTACTTTTTTTCTTTTTAGGCTCTAACTTACAAGCAAGTAGCAGCCTCAACATAGAAGAGGTTACTACTTATAAAGGACTTAAGTTTTTATTTGTTAAAAATTATGATCTACCAAAGGTTTCATTAAATATATCATTTAAAGATGCAGGCTATGCATATGAGAATATAGAAAAACAGGGACTCACTTGGTTTACTTCTCTCGTGATTCAAGAAGGAGCAGGAAAAAATGACTCCAAAAGTTTTGCAAAAAAGCTTGAAAATAAAGGAATAAGTCTAAGCTTTAGCACTAGTCTAGAAGCATTTAGAGTTTCATTAAATACCTTATCTGAAAATTTAGAAGACGCAATCTCGCTACTAAGCGACGCTATAATGCGTCCTAAAGTTAATCCTGAAGGGTTAAATAGAATTTTTGAAAAAGCTAAAGTTAATTTTAATAACCTAGAAAAAAACCCTTATTTTATCGCTACTAAGAAATTAAATATGCTGCTGTTTAAAAAGCACCCTTACTCAAACAGCGAATACGGAACTTTTGACACTATAATGAGCATTACCAGAGACGATGTCCTAACATACATAAAACATAATTTCGCAAGAGACAACATAGTTATTAGTGTTGTTGGTTGTACAACAAAAGAAGAAATTAGCATATTATTAGATAAATATTTATCTAAGCTACCACCAAAAAGATCAAAAGTTAGAAAAATACCTATAAAAAATGATTTTGGACCTGCAAAAAGTAAGATCATTTTTATAAATATACCACAGAGTATAATACTTTTCGCTCAAAAAGGCATAACTTATGAAGATCCTAATTATCATAACGCTGTTGTCTTAATTAATGCTCTTGGCGGCATGGAGTTGAATTCAGTAATGATGAAAAAGTTAAGGCAAAACCTAGGTATTACCTACAGTATTAACATGAGCATTATTTCCAATAAACATGGAAATACTATAATTGGATTTATGAGTACTGATAACTCTACTGCTAACAAAGCTATATCAACAGTGAAAAACACACTGAGCAGGGTAAAAAAAGAAGGAATTAATGAGCAATTATTCAAGGATGTAAAAAACAGCCTAATAAATAACCTAGTCTTTTCCCTATCCAATAATACAAATACAGCAATGTTGCTCAATGACATGCAAATAAATAATAGAGATGTCAATCACATAAACAATTATGCAAATATCATTAATAATATTAAATTAGAAGAAGTAAACAAGTTAGCAAGCTCTTTGCTGGATCCTGAAAATTTGTTTTTTGTTAAAGTTGGAAGAAGTATCTAAGATGAATGATTAATATTTTCCGCTATTAACCTCACTGCTTCCACGTAACACTTATGCTCTTCAATTAGAATGCGTTCTGAAAGACTTTGAATATCGTCATTCGGCAACACTGGTACAGCAGTTTGGGCTATTATAGTTCCAGCATCAACCTCAGGAGTAACATAATGTACAGTACAACCTGTAATTTTGACACCTGCCTTTAGAGCTTGCTCTTGAGCACTTAAACCTTTAAAAGACGGAAGCAAAGAAGGATGAATATTTACAACCTTGTTATGCCATTTAGCTAGAAAGTCTGGTTTTAGAATCCTCATAAACCCTGCAAGGCAAACTAAATGAACTTTATGTTGCACAAGTATTTCATGAATTTTATCAGCATCAAGTGGATTATTCTCAACAACAAATGCTGAGATTTCTGCTTGCTTTGCTATCTTTAAGCCAGCTGCCTTATTATCATTTGTGATAACACATACAACTTCTGCAGGAAAATCATGATCTTGGCCTGCCTTTATCAGGGCCTGCATGTTTGACCCCCTACCTGAAATCAGTACTCCGAGCTTTATCTTCCTCACTGCAATACAGTCAATTTAAAACTTATGTAAGAACTAATGTTAACAAAATAGCTAACAATGAAAACACCCATTTTATACAAAATAGAAAATATTATTCTAATAAATTTTCTCTGTTATAGATGAACCACAGACTTTATGTTTTTACGCTCTGTCAAACAGAATAAAATCATCATGTGTACAGCAAAATCAGCAATAATGCTTATTAAGTCATTAATATAAAATACACTAACATAGTACACATTTGTGTCATATTATTATTTATTTAACAAAGTACTAGTATAATCTATTTACTATAGTTGAACAGAGAAAATTGAATAAACAAGTCATAAACATAAAAATAAGCAAACCCTAGATTACTCAATAGAAGAAAGAAAAAATTATTAAACATGCTGATCACTGCTTATCAAAAGCAGAAATTTTCTATATCACCAGAATAGTCCAGGGCCATCCAGGGTCTTTATATAACAATAAACCTGAAACTAATATTATCACTAACAAGAGTAAACATGGCTAGTGAAATATACTCTTAAACAAGGCTATTACTATTAAAACTATAAAAACAACATGTTAAGGCTAAAAGATTTTTACAATTACTTATACTTTGTCATTAACAATAGTCCCTTCTAAAAGAAATACTTGAAAGTCCTAGTGAGAGAATATAAGGATGCTGCTCTTTATTCAGCAACTATTTAGTCAAATTTAGTATCTTTAAAACCTCGTTTTCTATTTTAGAAACGTCACTCTCAAGGCTTTCATCTATCAAGCATATAGTAGACAGGTATGTTTGCTGTTTTCTCGCAACATCAATAGTTAAAGTACCAGGAGTGATCGTGACTGAATTCGCAAATAATGTGATACTTTTATCATCATGTCCTTTATACTTCTTTATGATGACAATTGGTTTGAGCTTAAGTTCAGTTTGAAAAACCTTCTTTATTACATAAATGCTCGATAAAATAATCTGATATACTAACCACGGTATATAATTTACCAGTAACTTATAAAACGACAACTTACTTGTATTACTTAAGATCTGACTAAAAGTACTTTCAACATTTATTAATCGTTTAAAGATAAACAATGTAAATACAGAAGAAAATACCCCACAAAGAACAAAAAACAGCTCAAAATAACCAGATAATATAGTCCATAGGGAAAACAAAATTACAAATGATAGAGAAAAAAACTTAATTTTTTGCTTAAGATTCATGATTTACAGCATAACTCAAGTGAGTTCCTAAGGAAAGATAATAAATAACCCCTATAAATTTATGTATCACAGATAATCTAATTTAAGTAGAAAGAAAATTTAAATTCATTAACAAATAGTTATTCACTACAACATATTAATAACCAAGGCTATAAGTAGCAAGTGCACCATGACTTACACTAACCTCTGCTTAGTTCAAACAAAGTCACCAAATTTTCATATATCTACTGTAGAATAAAGTAGCTGAACCAGAAACTAAAATGCTAGTCGAAGCTCAAACTTTACTAATACTTACATTACTTGAAACTATACTTAACATAGATAATTTGATCTTTATTTCTTTAGCTCTAGATAAGATATCAAATACACTAAAAAAAAGAGTACGTCTTGCAGGTCTTGGACTAGCACTGTTAATACGTCTTTTGACACTATTTTTTACATCATACATGTTATCAATGCAAAAACCTATATTTCATGCTGCATCGCTAAATTTTTCAATAAAAGATCTACTTATGATAGCAGGAGGATTATTTCTTATTATTAAAAGTATCATAGAGTTATGGAACAACATCTTTTTATGTAAGCAATCTGAAAAAAAAACAGATATTAAATCGCAACCGTTTTTAGTTATATTACAAATTACATTAATAGACCTAATTTTTTCAATTGATTCTCTATTAACTGCTATAGTACTAACTTACAACATAACTATAATTGTTATAGCGTGTGCGTTTTCTATACTAGCAATGATATTTTTATCTAGTCACACTGCTAAGCTGATTGAATCTAGTGCAAGTCTAAAAACAATTGCCATCCTATTTATTTTACTCGTTGGTGTGTACCTAATATTTGAAGGGCTTAATACAGAATTACCAAAAGGATATTTATACTCTTCATTAACATTTGCATTGCTTATAGAAGTTATAAATAGTATAAAAAGGAAAGTGCACTGTATAAAGAAAAAAAATAGCTCCAGGTTTATTCCCACTCAATAGTTGCTGGTGGTTTAGAAGTCAGGTCATAGACAACTCTATTCACTCCGGAAACGCTGTTAACAATTACGTTGCTGACATTCTGTAAAAAACTCCAAAATATTGATGAACACTGACTTTTATCTTCAAATGGAAACACATCAGCTGTCATACCATCAGAAGATGTTACAGCCCTTAAAACACAAACATACCCATATGTACGATTATCACCCATGACACCTACAGTTCTTATTGGTAGCAGCACAGTAAAAGCTTGCCATATCTGATTATATAAATCGTAATTTCTCATCGTATTAATATATATTTCATCCACTTCTTGTAATATCCGTACCTTTTCCTCATCAACTTCACCTATAATCCTCACTGCAAGCCCAGGTCCAGGAAACGGATGTTGAAATATTATTCTATCTGAAAGACCAATTTCTTTTCCAAGCATTCTTACCTCATCTTTAAATAGGTAACGTAGAGGTTCTACCAATTTTAGATTCATCTTTTCTGGTAACCCACCAACATTATGATGAGATTTAATTATACTAGCATGCCCTGAAGAATGTCCCGACTCAATTACATCAGAATAGATGGTACCTTGCATTAAAAAATCAACATTACCTATTTTTTTTGCTTCTTCTTCTAATACCTCAATAAAAGTGCTACCAACAATTTTTCGCTTTTCTTCCGGATTAGTTATTCCCTTCAATTTACTTAAAAATAACTTTGATTTATTAACATAGTTTACCGGAATTCCCTCTAACATAGCAACGGCCTGGCTCTTATTTAACAATCCAGTATCAATAAAAATACAATTTAATTGTTTCCCTATAGCTTTATACATGAGAGTTGCTGCAACACTTGAATCAACTCCACCACTCACCGCAGCAACTACTTTTTTCTCCCCCACTAAATTCTTGATTCTTCTCTTCTGTTTTTCAACAAGTGATTTCACCATCCAGTCTCTTTTACAATTTGTAATATCCAAGAAATTAGAGAGTAACTTGCTACCATTCATCGTAGGCCTAACCTCAGGATGAAACTGAGTACAGTATATCTTACGTTGTTCGTTAACAATTATTGCAATTGTTTGATTTACTATACCTGATGCAATAACAGTAAATCCTTTCGGCACAGTTTCAACACTGTCTATGTGATTCATTAACACATCCACTTCGGAATTAATATCCCACGCATCTTTTATAATGGGAGACTCTTTTAATATTTTCACCTTAACTTTACCAAACTCCTGTTTGAATTCCCTTCTTACTCTTGCCCCAAAATAATGACAAATAAGCTGTTGTCCATAACATATCCCAAGTATAGGAACATTTGTTGTCTCATTAAATTTTATAATCTTATATGCTACCTCACTTACCCCAGAATAATTATCATTTACAGATTGCGGTCCTCCAGAGAAAATAAACCCACTGTATTTCGACATTTCTCTAAAATCGATGTTACTTGAAAATATCTCACAATAAACACCCATTTTTCTGATTTGTTTTGCGATAAGCTGTGTAAACTGTGAACCAAAATCAATAATAGCAATTACTGACAACTTACCACCTCCATATTATTCAAAGCAATATTTGATAATAAAGAAAATAATAGAGTAAGTAAACTAAGCTCCTCTAAAGCTTTAATATATAGTGCAGGCTAGCTCCTCAATTTACCTTGAGCTAATAGACTCTGCATAATAGTTAGTTTAACCTTCTCAATCCTCCTCTCAAGTTAGTATACTTTAAGTTTATCATAACCACCATAACTTTCATCACTAACCAATGCTTGTACATGCTATATATAAAGATTTAGACCTCAGTCATTTTTTTTAGTCCAGTTATTTATAAACTTTTTTTCACTTTTTTTTTAACTTTAATTTTATATTTTAACCACTTTTAGAGCAATTTCACACAAGCATTTTCTCTAAATAGCTAAAGAAAAGCACTAGCAGTGCTCTTCTTTTGTACTTCAATGCTCATTCTTAATCATCTTTTAAGCTTATCCGGATGTATCTAACCAGCAGCTCATTACTCCACATTATTTAATGCCCTATATACAGTACATAGATCACAACTTTATCTTTAATTTTTTTCGCTTCTTTTTATCTACACATTTTTCTATTCTACTAAACATATACCTCTATAAATTATCAAGAAAGTTCCATAAATCGAACAAAGTTTTTAGATATTTTTTACAAATTTCTTAATCTTACTGCCACTTTCATACCAATATCTAGCACACTAAAACAAACTTAAGAAAAATGATCTTCAATTCCTAACTTTCATACATAAATACACTAACTACCAATATCATACCTGAAGAATCCTCCTGGCCACTGCAGAAAATTTAACGCTGAATACACTTTACTTCTAGCCTCCTCTAAAGTGTCTCCCTCTCCCACTATATTCAATACTCTTCCGCCATCAGAAATCCAATTACCGTTTTCATCCAACTTAGTGCCAGCATGAAATACTAATATACCAGGAATACTCTCAATCTTATCCAACCCTTTAATCACCTCTCCTATCTGGTAATTACCTGGATAACCTTTACTTGCAACAACTACACAAACTATAGCTTTACTGGTTAGTTTCACCACTTTGGCACTTAATTTTCCTTCTGCAACCGATAACATCAATTTTAACAAATCACAATTTTTGTCAAACCTAGGTAAAATAGATTGTATTTCTGGATCACCAAATCTAACATTATACTCAAGAAGTTTTGGGTCATCTTTACAAATCATTAAGCCAGCAAAAAGCACTCCCCGATAAGGGGTTCCCATATTAGTCAGCGCTTGAACTGTAGGATATATTATCCTTTGGATAATTTTTTTTTCCATATCCTTACTTATAATTGAAGGTGATGAGTACGACCCCATACCTCCAGTGTTCTGACTATCATCATTTTCACCAGCTCTCTTATAATCCTTTGCACATCCAAAAGTCACTGCTTTCAACCCATCAACAAGAACAAAAAAACTCACTTCTTCTCCAACTAAAAACTCCTCTATAACTATCTCTTCACCTGACTCACCAAATTTCTTTCCTACCAACATAGAATCTATTGCTGAAAAAGCTTCATTTTTTGTATTGCAAATTATAACACCTTTCCCTGCCGCAATCCCATTTGCTTTTATCACAAGTGGAAATTTTATTTTATTACTGAGTACAAAGTTTTTAGCTAATCCCTCATCAACAAAATGCTCATATCTAGCAGTTGGTATACCATATTGTTTACACAACTCCTTAGTAAAGGACTTTGATGCTTCAAGTTTTGCAGCAGCTTGACTTGGAGCAAAAACATTTATTCCCTCCGCAACTAAGTTGTTAGCAAGACCATCAATTATTGGTTGTTCCGGACCAATGATAACCAACTCTATATTTTCTCTTTTGCAAAATCGTGTAACATCAATTGTTTTTTTTATATTTATATTCACAAGAACACCAAGATCTTTCACAGCTGAACGTCCAGGAGCAACATATAATTCAGTTAAGATAGGAGATTTTTTAAGAGCCCAAAGTAAAGCATGTTCACGTCCACCAGAACCCACTACCAGAACCTTCATCTTTGATTCCCTCGTTTTTCCATATATTTAAACTATTACTTGCCTATAACAGTATCATTACCCATATATTTTTGCAACACGTTTGGTATTACAATCGACCCATCAAAATTCTGATAGTTTTCCATTATGGCAATAATCGTCCTCCCTATAGCTAAAGCTGAGCCATTTAAAGTATGAACATATTTTTTTACCTTTTTATCAGCTTCTAAAAAATATTTAGTGTTCATTCTTCTCGCCTGGAATGCACCACAACTTGAACAACTTGATATTTCTCTATATTTATTTTGCCCAGGCAACCATATTTCTATGTCATAAGTCTTTTGTACAGCAAAGCCCATTTCACCACTACACAGCAGCACTACTCTATATGGCAACTCTAACCTTTTTAATATCTCTTCAGCAATACTTGTTATACGCTCAAGTTCTTCATTTGATTCGGTTTCAGTCGTGATACTCACCAACTCTACTTTACCAAATTGGTGTTGTCTTATCATACCTCTCGTGTCACGCCTTGCACTGCCAGCTTCTTTACGAAAACACTCTGAATACGCAGTAAATCGAATGGGTAGTTCTTTTTCTCCTAATGTTCTATCAGCAACCAAATTTGTTAAAACAACTTCACCTGTAGGAATTAATCTTAATTCATCAGTGGTTAAATATGAATCATCAGAAAATTTCGGCAGCTGGCCAACATTATACATCGCTTCACTCTTCACTAAAACTGGGTGATACACTTCAGTATAGCCAAATTCATTAATATGCATTTCAAGCATAAAATTCACTAATGCTCGTCCAAGTTTGGCTAATTGCCCTTTCAACACTGCAAATCTTGATCTAGAAATTTTCGTTGCCTGTTTAAAATCTATCAAATTCAATCTTTCCCCAAGCTTATAATGAGGCTTTGCTATAAAATCAAATTTTCTTTTTTCTCCATATTTCCTCACCTCTAAATTAGAATCCTCATCTTTACCCATTGGTATATCTTGCATAGGAATATTTGGTAAATTAGATAAGATATTCACTAACTTGTCCTTCTCTATTTGTTCCTTTGAGCTAATCACCTTTATCTCACTTGCAATACTCTTTGACAACTCTATCTGCTCTCTACAAGGATCCTTACTCATTTTAAGCCTCTTTATTTTTTCTGTGATTTCATTAAGTTGCCTATTCAAATCTTGCAGTTTAGCAGTCAATGATCTTTTCTCATGATCAATTTCTAATATTTCACTCACAGTAAACTCTTTAATCCCCCTGTCCTTCATCATCTTTTCGAACTCCTTAGGTTTCTTTCGAATATATCTTATATCATGCATATATTACAATATTACTAGCATTGTTACTGTATCTTAAAAACCTTTAACACTCAATATTTTTGCTCATATTGCTAACAAACGCTAAGATTAGCACAATTGACTTTATTTTTAGAATTTATCAAAATTCAGTTAACCAGTATCTATATAACTAATATGTTAGACATCATAAAAAAATACAATAAACTCAAAGCTGGTGGTAGTAGACTTACTATTTACGTCTTTGGTACATACCTGTTAGCTACGCTTCCTATTGGCTATTTAGGGTTGATAGTAGGATCTCCTTTTTTAACCTTACCACTTGTTGCACTAATTTTTCATCCAATAATTTGGATTACGATAGGAATAGTTCTTACAGTAATATGCAAGATAGCTGTCAAGACTTTATACAACTTAATCAAAGGCTTTATTAACAAAAAAGAAAGAGAGCGAAATGGGCAAAAAGTCTCAGATGGAAATAGCAACACCGCATCAGATAGTGAACACAGATTAGAGAATAGCAGTTATAGAAGTTTCACTACTTCAAAGGACAACAATTTAAGTTGTAAAACGCTTTACGAAAATTTACCAACACTTGTACATCAGACAAATAGAGAAAATTATGCCTACTGGCTACAGCAACATGATATTGCTCATATTGCAAGAGCTGTATATAATTATACAGAAAGCTCAGATGACTATATATCCTTTTGTATTCCTGGCAACCTCGAAACTTTGAATGAAAGGCTAATAGAATACAAAAATAAGGTAGAGCAGAAGGATCAAAAAGCAATGTTCACTTCAGTGATAAATTTAGGAAATCATCATTGGACTACGCTAGTTATTGCATATAATTCAAGTAATAAACAATTTATAGCTTATTACTGTGATTCTTTTAGAGTCAAATTACCGCGTTCTGGTAGTCAACGTAATAATATAGAAAATGCAAATAAAATTAAAAATGAATTAGTTACACCCCTCAGTAAACAAGCTAGTGAGCTGAATGCACAAGGAAAAAAAGAAATGGGTAAAGATGTCCAAAAAACAGCACAAATGTGTCGAAATAAAAAAGATGAGTTAGTTAACATTCCAATAAACACTGACAGTATAGTAAGCGCACTAGAAGCAGCTTTAAAAATAGAGAGTAATAATATAAGAAATTCCTTGATTAAGCAGCAAAACGATGATTACAACTGTGGAATATTCGCATTAGAAAACGCTCATAAAATTACACAAAAGCTTAGTGAAGGCAAATCATTTGATGAAATTGACAAAGAGTTATCAAAATATAAATTTGACTTAAATAAGAAAAGAAGAGAGTTTGCAGAAGCACTAATGCAAGATAAACAATGGAAAGAAGACTTGAAAAATGGGCTGCTATGTGAGCTCTTACCAGGAGTACAAACATCCTTGTATTCTACTTCAAAAAAAGAAAAGGTAAGTTGGTGCAGCATTACGTGATTAAAAAAAAAATCTTATGCCTCTCCAAATAGGAAATTTGGAGATCAATTCTCCAGTAATTTTAGCACCAATGTCTGGGGTAACTGATTATCCATTTAGAAGCATTGTAAAGAAACTCGGTGCAAGTTTGTTAGTTTCAGAAATGATTGCAAGCAGAGCCATGATTTTACATACTCGCCAGAGTATGCAAAAAGCGAAAATTGATGAATTAACTGCTGTGCAACTTGCTGGGTGTGAGCCAGATATAATTGCAGAAGCCGCAAAACTAAATAAGGATATGGGTGCAAAAATCATAGATATAAACTTTGGATGCCCAGTTAAAAAAGTTGCAAATGGCTATGCAGGATCAGCACTAATGCGCGACGAAAAAAAGGCTGCTGAAATAATCGAAGCTGTAGTTAAAGCAGTTGATATACCAGTCACAGTGAAAATGCGCACTGGATGGAATGATAAAAGTCGCAATGCTCCACGTTTAGCAAAAATTGCAGAGGACTTAGGTGTAAAAATGATAACCATTCACGGAAGAACAAGAGCACAATTTTACAATGGCCAGGCAGATTGGAAATTTGTTAAAAATGTTAAAGAGCAAGTAAAAATTCCGGTTATAGTAAACGGTGACATTAAAAATTTGATCGACATTCAGAGAGCTCTCAAGGAATCTGAAGCAGACGGAGTAATGATAGGTCGTGGTACTTACGGCAAACCTTGGCTGATTAATCAAGCAATAAATTTTATAAGTGGAAGAAAAATCTCCGAGCCAACAATCTCAGAAAAATTAAGTATAATACTTAAACATTATGATAGTATCCTTGAATATTACGGAAACGATATAGGGATAAAAATGGCCCGCAAACATATAGGATGGTATAGTACTGGGCTTAAAAATTCATCTGAATTTCGTATGAGAGTAAATAATATGACAGACAGCATAGAAGTAAAGGAAAGTATAGTCAATTTTTTTAGTAAGAACTTCTTGAATAACTTAAATTAAACAGGAAAAGGTAATTTAGCTGTCCAACTATATAATACTAGTATTTTTTATAAACACGCTGCATGCCTTTAAATTACTTTGATGCTTAAGAAGTTTACTAAATGAGAAAAAGGCAAAATGAATCATGTAGTAGACAGTTGTTCATTCATTATAATATACATATAATAACCTTATGACCATTAATAGGAAATTTAATTGCAATACTTTTCAAGTTTAGCTCTAGTCTTTTTGAATTAACTTTTACACACTTTACAACACAGTAGAAACTACCTATATCTATACTCTGTAGCCTTTTCACTAGCTTAATAGAGAAAGCATATTAAATTTCATGTTTGCTTTAAAAGCGCCCTGACTTTTTTCAACTTGTTAACTTAATCAAAAATCATCTATCCTTAATACTAGATCGTTCTTTTTCACACCTTTACCGTTAAAATGAACAGCAGCAATCTTTTACCACCTACTCCTAAATCTTTACTGAGAAACTACCAGTGCATCGTTGCTATGAACCACTCAATTTTTTTCTCAAAAAGTACACTACTGAAAAAAATAGCGAACAAGAATGACGCCAAAAATAATTTTACTTCTCATCTTTAAGTAAGAAAATCTATTAACTAGCCTTTATTAAAAATACACATATAAACTAAATCCTAGAATCAGAAACAGTAAGTGAAACATTAAGTATATTGTTATCTTATAAATAAAAAAAGTGAATATAAACTTCAAAACATAAAGCAAAATAACTAATGCAACAAATCCAGGTAAAGTCAAAATTATTCTTCTAGAAGATAAGGCAAATATACAAATGTATCCTAAGCATAGAGGAAAAGAAAGAATAAATACAGAGTCTTAATGCTAGTATTAAAAAAAGAATATAATATGAACGATTTAGATGCAGCTTTAAAAAATTTACTTATTATAGAAATAGTAAAGACCCTCATTAGAAACAGAAGAAACAGATCTTACAAAAGTGATACAGACTTATAAAAGCTATAGCAGAAAATACAGACTTACAGACTACAGTAAAAGTGTTTTAGCAGACAACATAATATTTCAAAATGCCATCAGAATTGAAGTCAATGCTAAAGAATCAATGGATTCAAAGGTCACTACAAAAGAAGCAACATCGCAACAACCTTTAAGGTTCCAATTAATAAAAATTGAGCTACTTTCCTGGGACTGATAAGGGTAACTCAGACAATATACAACATTTATTTTAGCTGTGATGCTGGAGTTAGTTTTTTCAAAAAAAACTAGACCACATAGTTAAGCCATAGAACAAATCCTATCTATTACAAAAATAGCCTGCAGCCATAATACCTGTACAGCTATACCTTGACATTAGGATGATATAATACACACTATTACATCTAATAAATAGAAAAATCATTACAAATCTTTTCAACTTCATTTTTCACTGTTTTTTCGACATTTGAGCTATCTCCACTGATTAGCCCATGAATTACTTTATTTATTAGATTAGCTATTTCTTTAAAATTCTCTGCCCCCAGCCCACGTGTTGTTTCAGCAGCAGTACCAAAACGCAGCCCTGAAGTAATGGTTGGCTTTTCCGTATCAAATGGTATAGAGTTTTTATTGCAGATAATACCAGCTCTCTCAAGACTATCTACAACATCTTTTCCAGTTAACTTCTGTGATCTCAAGTCAATTAGCACCATATGAGAGTCAGTATCACCAGTTACAATGTTTAGTCCATACTTTTGCAGAGCTTGAGCCAGTACTTTAGCATTCTCAACAACTTTTCTGCTATAAATTTTAAACTCTGGTGATAATGCTTCTTTAAATGCAACAGCTTTTGCAGCTATCACATGCATAAGTGGTCCACCTTGTAATCCTGGAAAAACTGCAGATTGAATTTTTCTATGCAATGCTTCATCATTTGTCATTATTACCCCACCGCGAGGACCACGCAAAGTTTTGTGAGTTGTTGAGGTTATAATATGTGCATACTCAGTAGGAGATGGATATTCACCCACTGCTATAAGCCCCGCGTAGTGAGCAATATCTGCAAGCAAATATGCATCAACCTTATCCGCAATCTCACGAAAACGCTTAAAGTCTATTCTTCTTGGATAAGCAGAAGCACCAGCTATGATTAATTTTGGTCTATACTCAAACGCTAATTTTTCTACCTCATCCATATCGAGCAAATAAGTGTCCCGGTTAACTGTATACTGAATTGACCTAAACCATTTGCCAGAAAGACTTGGCTCTGCACCATGAGTTAAATGCCCACCGCAGCTTAATGATAAGCCAAGTATTACATCACCTGGATCAAGCAGTGAAGCAAACACTGCTTGATTTGCCTGAGAACCAGAATGAGGTTGAACATTTGCAAATTTAACACCAAATAGCCTACAAAGTCTTTTCATGGCAAGATTTTCAACTTCGTCCACATATCTACAGCCACAGTAGTATCTTTTACCTGGATAACCTTCTGCATATTTATTAGTTAGAAAAGAACCTTGTGCTTCCATTACTGCTCTACTTGTAAAATTTTCTGATGCAATCAATTGCAGCTGTGACCTTTGACGCCGTAATTCTTTCTCTATAGACCAATAAACTTTACTATCAAAAACCCTTAAATCATTCTTGATATCAAAAACTCCCTTTGAAACACCTCTCATAAATCAAACCCAATTCAACTCAATAATACTAAAATACATACTAGCTACAAGTAATCTTAAGAACATTTCTTTAACCATAAAAAACCGAAAACAGCCAAAAGTAGACATATAGGAATAACTGACATTGCCTTTATCAACAGTTCAGGACCATATACAGGATTTCCTTGTATTAAAGTTTTATCCCAATAAAAATTTACTATTTTTGCAATTCCAATATGAAAAAAATAGCCGAACATCATAATTATCATGTTTGAAACAGCCGTAGCCAAGCCTACCAAATTATTAGTTATATAGCTTATTGCTTTATAAATAGTAATTACCTGATATCCAGATGCAAAGCCAATAATAAGAAGTGCAGGAAGCACAATATACAAACCACCAGACTGCATAAAAAGTAAGATGAAGCTAACAAGCATTGCAAGAGAACATGTAATAATCACCTCATAATGTCTACTTGGATATCTTTCTAGTAAGAAGGCCAAAAAGAATACTCCAGCTCCAAAACCTATAAATATAAAAGAAGAAAGAGAAGATGCTAAATCTTCTGTTACCTTATATACTTCACATAAGAATGTTCTTGCCCAACCATCAGCAAAACCTTCTAACGGACCAATCATTAAGCTACTAAAAAAGCTAATTAAAACAATGTGTTTATTACAAAGTACAGTCTTTAAGTCTCGAAGTATACTGCCATCTACATTTTCTTGTATATCATTACTAGGTATTATAAAGAATAACGACAAAGCGAGCAAACATCCAAATGCTGAAAAAGCATATATAACGTAATCCCAACCAAATTTATCAAGTAAAAAATCTAGAGGCAATCCGCCACAAATAGCCCCCAGCAATCCTATTATCATAGATAAACTGGCCATTCTTGCTGATCTTTCTCGAGAGAAATACGTACTTGCAACTTTAAAGATCCCAATTGCTGAAGCAGATGACCCAATTCCAACGATTATTCTACCAAGTATTGAAGGATACCATCTATCAAAACATATAAGTGGCAGCGTTCCAACAAATGTCAAAATAGTACATATAGGCAAAACAAACTTTAGCCCAGACCTATCAAGAAAAAGACCAACAGGTATATGAGCTAATGTATAACCTACATAGTATAAGCCGCTAAATTGACCAATATCAACTACATTTACATTAAACTTCGTCATTAACTCGGGCGCAATTATATTTGGAATCACACGTAACACATATTGGTATGCATAAAACAGTGATGCCAACACCCATACTAAAAAATTCCTCCGTGGCATAAAACTTGTTTAAAATTTAGGATTGTAGGTGTTTTAGTCATTAAAAGCAACATCTTTATAAATATTCTCCCAATTCATTGAAATTTAACAAAGTCAAACCTCCATAACTATCCAACTACTAATCTTCTTACATACAGAATAACATAATGCTAAAGCAAAAATAGATAAGGAGTATGAGCATAATAGGCAATGTGCTACAAAATTATACAACAAAATACATTAAGCAGACATTTGCCACACATACCAGGTAACAAATACAATATTACATAGAGAACTTTTAAACAGCGTGGAAGAGATAATGAAACCTACAGCAAGTCAAGTAAAACGCTATGATAAAGATCTAAAGTTTAATAAAAAATTCATTTAGGCTTCTGCTAAACATCAGATATTGAAGCTTTCAATCATTTATTAGTAAAAATCTTCAAATTTATATAATATCCAATATTGCCAAGGCGAGGAAAAGTAAACGTCTAAAACTAACTTGACCATTAAAAAATATTACTTTTATCATTATTACAAACAATAAAAAACAAAGATCTATAAAATAGTAAACCAGGACAGCATGCTACTACATGCATAATGAGAATAAAGCCGTTACTACATTTTAGAGAGCTGGAAGCCTATGCACCTCTTATCTAAAGCAAGCTCAAAAACACTAAATATACCCTATCAGACTTGTTTTATTGATACGAAAAGCAAATAGAGAGTCAACTTAGCATCTCACATGCTTTTACAATACTATTACAACCAATTTCTAGCTGTTCCTGAGAAGTTGCATAAGAGACCCTAATAAAGTTTTTTAAACTAAATGCAACCCCTGGAATCACAGCAACTAGATAATCTTCTAACAAATATTCAGCAAAGTCAAGGTCACTATTTATTATTCTACCACTTTTTGTGCTCTTACCTAATAAACCTTCACATGAAATAAACAAATAAAATGCACCTTGTGGAATAAACATCGATAATCCTGGAACAGAACCTAATTTTTTAACCATAAAATTTCTACGATTCTTTAAAATTCTTACTCTTTCCTTCAAAAACCCATGACTACCATTTAATGCTTCAACCGCCGCAGCCTGTGCTATTGAATTTGGATTGGAAGTGCTCTGAGATTGTAGGATAGAAATAGCTTTTATTACATCACTACTACCCGCAACATAACCTATTCTCCAACCTGTCATTGCATAAGCTTTTGATACTCCATTAACTACAAAAACTCTGTCATAGAGCCTTGGCTCAACCTGAGCAATAGTAAAAAATTTCTCATCATACACTATGTGCTCATAAATATCATCCGTGACAACATTCACGTGTGGGTGTTCAAGCAACATTTGTGCTATTTCTCTTAGTTCATCATATGTATATACAACCCCAGCCGGATTGTTTGGTGAGTTAAGAATTAGCCACTTAGTTTTCTTAGTTATTTTATTTTTCAATAACTCTGATGTCAATTTAAAGTTTTTCTTGCACTCCACCACAACTGGTAAGCCATCAAAAAGGCTCACCATATCAACGTATGAAACCCAGCAAGGAGCCGGAATTATAGCTTCATCTCCAGGATTAATTGTTGCCATAAATAAGTTAAACAGAACTTGCTTAGCACCAGCGCCAACACAGACCTGACTAAGTGTATATTCAAGATTATTATCTCTTTTTAACTTGTTAATTATTGCTTCCTTAAGTTCACGCGTTCCATCAACAGCAGTATACTTAGTTTTACCTTCATTCATTGCTTGAATAGCTGCTTTCTTCACATGACCTGGAGTATCAAAATCTGGTTCTCCTGCAGCTAAAATACAGATCTTTTTCCCTTCACTTTTCAACCTGTTGACCTTATCAGTTACAGCAACTGTAGGTGATAGTTTTATCAGGGACATTCTCTTCGCAAGTTCTAACATAATCTCACTGAAACCAAATCTAAATGATAGACTCAATTCAGCAAAAAAGCCAGAAATTTTGCTGTTGTATTAATAGTTTTTTACTAGGTTCACTAATGCAGCAATATTTTCAATCGGAGTATCAGGAAGCACTCCATGCCCAAGATTAAATATAAAAGGTAAATCTCTAAAACAATCCATTATGCACCTTGCCTCTTTAATTGCCTCTACTCGATCATAGGCTAAAAGACTAGGATTGAGATTACCTTGCAAAGGGACACCTAAATTTTCTTTTGCCCATTCTATTGGGATCCCATAACCTATACTTATTGCAGATATATTTGTCTGTTCATAATAATCCTTGTAAAACCTTCCAGCAGCAGACTTTAGAAAACCTATTATTGGAAAAGCAGGAAACTTATTCTTTATTGCTAAGACAATTTTCCTTGTCGGTTCAATAACATACTTTTCAAATAATTTTTCTGAAAGGATACCAGCATTACTATCAAACAATTGAATAACATCTACTCCAGACTCTATTTGCTTAATCAGGTAAATAATTGTTGCTTCTGTTATTCGTTCAATTATTCTCTCTAAGTTTAAAGGACAAAAATTTAACACTTTAGAGAAGGCTTTACTACTTCCACCTTCCACGATATATGAAGCTACTGTCCATGGTCCCCCAGCAAATCCTATAAGAGACTTTTCTTTCGGTAACTTACCCCTTATCTTCTTTATGGCATTCAGAATGGGCAAAGTTCTAGTTTCAATTTCATGTGAACTACTTAACTCCTCAGAGCTTTCTATAGACTTTATTATTGGACCTATACCACGTATAAAATTTACATCACAACCTAAAACATCAGCTATCACTAAAATATCTGAAAAAATTATAGCTGCATCCATATTGAACCTTGCTATAGGCTGCAATGTTAGTTCTACAATCAGATCTGTATCATAGCATACTTTCATTAGGTTATTTACGCCTTTCATTGTCCTGCGGTACTCAGGAAGGGACCTACCAGCCTGGCGCATTAGCCAAATAGGAATCCTTTCACATCGTTCACCTCTTTTGATGATCTTTGCTATTATTGTTTCATCAACTATTGATTTAGCAGACTCATTTATCTCTTTCATACAATATATATATATATATTATAGTAGATTTCTCAATAGTTTATTACTAGCCTAGAGGTAGGTGAAGATTTTCTTTACCTAATTTGTGAATAAGTGTGTTAATAACTTTTATATACTATTGACTTTCTGTTATAATTTATGTGCATAAGTAGAATGTTTAGATTGTTAGTAATCTCTCTTTGTGAAAATTTTTTTTCAGTTGCACACTGCTGTACAACTATGTATATGCTGGTGAAAAAGTTGTTAAGGAGCTGTTAATATCTTATATCAACATGAAATTCACAGATTAATTTAGTGTTATTCACATGCTTATTAAATATTTGACAACAGTTTCCTTGATAAATCTAATATGAAAACATTTTGTCTGTTATAGGAAGCAACTTGAGCAAAAAAAGGACTTTGAGGGAAAGGAT